>NZ_SCMO01000010.1:0-144686 GCF_005503735.1 Pseudomonas sp. 2FE
TGCTCCAGCGCATCGAGCACAAAGTCGGTACGGGCTGAGCTGGACACGCGCCAGCCAACGATACGCCGGACGAATACGTCGATGACAAAGGCCACATAGACGAAGCCCTGCCAAGTGCTGACGTAGGTGAAATCCGAAACCCAGAGCGCGTTTGGCCGCTCGGCGCGGAACTGGCGGTTGACCTTATCCAGCGGGCACGCTTTGGCCTTGTCGCTGATCGTAGTCTTGACCGGCTTGCCGCGTACGACACCTTGCAGACCCAGTCGCCGCATCAGCCGCTCCACCGTGCAGCGGGCCGCCACTACGCCTTCGCGCTTGAGCTGCCGCCAGACCTTGCGCACGCCATAGACCTGGAAGTTCTCCTCCCAGACCCGCTGGATATGCCCGCTCAGCACCTCGTCACGCTGTGCTCGCGGGGAACGCCGCTCCGGGGCAGCCCGGCACAGAGCATGGGTGTAGTAGGTCGATGGAGCGATCGGCAGTACCCGGCAGATCGGCTCGACTCCATAAACCGCACGATGCTCGTCGATGAACGCCTTCATGGCTTGAAGCGGCGGTCGAGCTCCGCCTGGGCAAAATACGCGGACGCCTTGCGCAAGATTTCGTTGGCCTGGCGCAGCTCACGCACCTCACGTTCCAGTGCCTTGATCCGCTCGCGTTCGCTGCTGGTCTGACCTTCGCGCTTGCCACTGTCGCGTTCGGCCTGGCGCACCCAGCGGCGCAGCGTTTCGGCTGTACAACCAATCTTGGCGGCAATTGAGCAGATCGCCGCCCACTCCGAGTCATGCCCGTCTTGATGCTCCAGCACCAAACGAACCGCTCGCTCGCGGACTTCCGGGGAATACTTCGTTGCTGTCTTCATGGCTCCATCCTCTCAAGAGTTGGAGCCTCCGGGAAAGCCGGGGCGGTTCAGAGGGTAAGTGCCCTGGCTATCGGAGTTGAAATGCCTCAGATGATCGCGTAAGCGAAGCTCGCCAATTATGTCCTGCCAGGTGAAGCCTGAAAGGCAACGGCAGCGAGGAATCATCTCCGCCGAGTCGGAAAACACAACCCCAGGCATCGGGCCGGGAGAGTCACAAGTCCGATGACCTCAACTGCTCCAACCGCCCGGTGCGGACCCGCATGCCGGGTGGTGTGGGAGGGGCGCAGCTTCGGCTGCCCCCTATCCCGATTTTCGCTCGGGTTTAGTTCTGCGCGAGCTTCTGTTCGTATTGCTGCAACAGTTGCTTGGCGTGCGCCACTTCCAGCGCTTCCATGGCATTGATCGGTTTGATCGTCACGGCGCGCTTGAGATGCTCGACGGCCTTCTGCTCCTCATTCTCGCCATACAGGTAACTCAACGCATTGGCGTATTCGTAGTGACCGATCGGCAGGTTGTCGGACTCTTTGAAGGAGCGGGCGAAGTAGGTTTCCATTTTGTCCGCGCTGACTCCGTAGGTCATGTTCCCCACCAGTTTGCCGACCTTGCGGATCACCCCGGCTTCATAGCCGCCATACAGGGCGAGGGCGAAGGGTTGTTGCGGCTGCTTGGCCAGCAGGGCATCCAGCTCCTTGGGGATCTGACTGGTGTAGCCGCGTTTCAGCACCACCGCAACCGACAACTCTTCGCCCAGGCGCGCCTTGGCATAGACGCGGCCGAACAGGGCAACAGTGTCGGCCTGGACCAGGCTGCCGGCCTGGTCGGTGTAGTCGATCACTTCTTCCAGCAGGCGGTGTTTTTCCTCCTGGTTCGCTACCAGGAACATGGCGTACACCACCTGGGCGAACATCGCCGGGATTTGTCCGCCGCCGCCGAGCGCCAGGCCCTGTTTTTTGGCTTCGGCAAAATCGCCGCGAAACATCAGGCGCCAAACCTCTTGCAGCTTGCTGGCATAAAGCTCGGCCTCTTCCGGTTTGCCGGTGAAGCCGGTGTTGCCAGTTGCGCTCAGCTCCAGTGCTTGCGGATAGGTGGCGGCCATGCTCGCCACCCAGGCGGCGTCCGGGAACGGATAGTCGGCCCCAAAACCACGGGTCAGCTGTGGCCAGGCTTGGCGCAGTTTGTCGCCCGAGTAGTCGAAGGCGCTTTGCTCGTAGGGGAAGGGTTGCCAGTTGTCGTCCGCCACAGCGCTGAGGCTGCAGACGGCGAGGAGGGCAAGTAGATAGCGGCGCATGGCGATGACCTGTTTTTGTTAGAGGTTCCCGCAAGGGGTGCGCCGATCATAGGTCGCAGCGGCTGGCGACCCACCCCATCCTAGGAATGGCTGTCCTTGTGCTGGAACTGCCGGCGGTATTGGTTGGGCGACAGTTCCGTGTGCTGGCGGAACAGCCGGGCAAAGAAGCTGGCGTCGTCGTAGCCGACCTCGTAACTGATGGTCTTGATGCTCTTGCGGGTGGCGCTCAGCAGGCCCTTGGCTGTTTCGATCCGTAACCGTTGCAGGTAATGCAGGGGTTTGTCGCCCGTGGCGGCCTGGAAGCGCCGCATAAAGTTGCGAATGCTCATGCCGTGCTCGCGCGCGACATCCTCGAAGCGAAACTTGGCGGCGAAGTGTTCTTCCAGCCACTGCTGGATGTGCAGGATGGTCACGTCCTGGTGCAGCTTCTGGCCGCCGAAGCCGATCCGCCCAGGCGTGTAGTTGCGTTGCACTTCATACAGGATGTCGCGGGCTACGGCCTGGGCGACGCTGGCGCCGCAGAAGCGCTCGATCAAATAGATGTACAGGTCGCAGGCGGAGGTGGTGCCGCCGGCGCAGTACAGGTTGTCGGCATCGGACAGGTGCTTTTCCTGATTCAGCAGCACCTTGGGGAAGCGCTCGGCGAATTCGCGGAAGAAGCGCCAGTAGGTGGTCGCTTCCTTGCCGTCGAGCAAGCCGGCCTGGGCGATCCAGAATACGCCCATGGCTTCGCCGCAGAGCACGCTGCCGGCGGCGTGTTGACTGCGTAGCCAGCTCAGGACTTGCGGATGGCGGCTGCAGAGCGCATCAAAGTCGCCCCAGTAGGCGGGGAGGATGATCACATCGGCCGGCTCCAGCGCGCCATCCACGGGCAGGATGACATCGCTGAAGCTGCGTACCGGCTGGCCGTCGGGGCTGACCAGTTGAATCTCGAACGCAGGTGTCAGGCCCTGCCCCTGTTGCCTGCCGTAGCGCAGGCTGGCCATGTGGAAGAAGTCTTTAGCCTGCATCAAGGTGGAGGCGAACACGCCTTCAGTGGCGAGAATGCTGACTCGTTTCAGGGGGGCGGACTGCGCGGTAAGCATGGGTTGTTGTTCTTATCAGGGGAAAGTGGTCAATGGCTGGCTGGATCGTCTTATTTTTTGTCGCATGTGTCCAGTGCGTCCGGGCGTTTGACTGTCCTACAGTCTGGACCTGCCAATCCTGGCGTTAGACGTCTCCTCGCAGGTGCAATCATGATCCCAAGAACCCTGTTCAGCTCTGACCATGAGCTCTTTCGCGACAGCGTGCGTAAGTTCCTTGAGCAGGAGGCGGTGCCTTTCCATCATCAGTGGGAAAAGGATGGGCATATCGACCGTCAGCTGTGGAATAAGGCCGGTGAGGCCGGAATGCTCTGCTCGCATATTCCCGAGGAGTACGGCGGCATAGGCGCGGATTTTCTCTATAGCGCGGTGGTGATCGAAGAAATCAGTCGTCTGGGGCTGAGCGGCATCGGTTTCTCCCTGCACTCGGACATCGTCGCGCCGTACATCCTGCATTACGGCTCCGAAGAGCTGAAGCATAAGTACCTGCCGAAGCTGGTTTCCGGCGAGATGGTCACGGCCATCGCCATGACCGAGCCGGGGGCGGGCTCTGACCTGCAAGGCGTGAAGACCACTGCCGTACTGGATGGTGATGAGTATGTGATCAATGGCTCGAAGACCTTTATCACCAATGGCTATCTGGCCGATCTGGTGATTGTGGTCGCCAAGACCGATCCCAAGGCCGGCGCCAAGGGCACCAGTCTGTTCCTGGTGGAGGCGGGGACTCCGGGCTTCGCCAAGGGCAAGCGCTTGGAAAAGGTCGGCATGAAGGCGCAGGACACCTCCGAGTTGTTCTTCCAGGATGTGCGGGTGCCGAAGGCGAATCTGTTGGGTCAGGCGGGCATGGGCTTCGCTTATCTGATGCAGGAGCTGCCGCAGGAACGTTTGACCGTGGCGCTCGGCGCCCTGGCCTCGGCCGAGGCCGCGTTGCAGTGGACGCTGGACTACACCCGTGAGCGTAAAGCCTTCGGCAAGGCCATCGGTGACTTCCAGAATACCCGTTTCAAGCTGGCGGAGATCGCCACCGAGGTGCAGATCGGGCGGGTTTTCGTCGATCGCTGCCTCGAGCAGCACCTGCAAGCTAAGCTCGACGTACCGACCGCTGCGATGTGCAAATACTGGACAACCGATCTGCAGTGCAAGGTCTTGGATGAGTGTGTGCAGTTGCACGGTGGCTACGGCTATATGTGGGAATATCCGGTGGCGCGAGCCTGGGCGGATGCGCGGGTGCAGCGGATCTATGCCGGCACTAACGAGATCATGAAGGAAATCATCGCGCGCTCGTTGTAAGGCGCGCATAGGAAAAAGCCAGGCTTCGGCCTGGCTGTTTTACTCACCCCAGGTCTTGCTGCTCAGGCACAAAGCGCTAACTTTCAGGTCGGTACGACCGAGCTTACGAAACTCCATAAATATCGCCTCGCGCAAAAATGGCATCGAATCAGGTTGAAATTTTCCGCGCAATCGGCATAATTCCGCAGCTGTTTTCGGCGGGGGATGCCTAGCCTGCCGAACTGGCCGTACGGACGTGATGACCCGAGCCCCCGATAGCGTCCGTCTCTGGCTGTCTTTGACTTGTCAAAGCACGCACTATTAAGTAAGATCCGCCGTCTCATTTCAGGGCGGCCCCTGAGGCTATTAAAGAATGAAAACTTTTACTGCTAAACCGGAAACTGTTAAGCGCGACTGGTTTGTCGTCGACGCTGCAGGTCAGACTCTGGGTCGTCTGGCCACAGAAATCGCTAGCCGTCTGCGTGGCAAGCATAAAGCCGAATACACCCCGCACGTTGATACCGGCGACTACATCGTCGTTATCAATGCCGAGCAGGTGCGTGTGACCGGTGCTAAGACCACTGACAAAATGTACTACTCTCACTCCGGTTTCCCGGGTGGCATCAAGTCGATCAACTTCGAAAAGCTGATCGCCAAGGCGCCTGAGCGTGTGCTCGAGACCGCGGTCAAGGGCATGCTGCCGAAGAACCCGCTGGGTCGCGACATGTACCGTAAGTTGAAAGTGTACAAGGGTGCCGTGCACCCACACACTGCTCAGCAGCCCCAAGAACTGAAGTTTTAACGGAATAGTTCATTATGTCGGCGACTCAAAATTACGGCACTGGCCGTCGCAAGACTGCAACCGCTCGCGTTTTCCTGCGTGCAGGTACTGGCAAGATCTCGATCAACAACCGCACCCTGGAAAACTTCTTCGGTCGCGAAACTGCCCGCATGGTAGTTCGCCAGCCGCTGGAGCTGACTGAGACTGTCGAGAAGTTCGACATCTACGTCACCGTTCTCGGTGGTGGTGTTAGCGGTCAAGCTGGTGCAATCCGCCACGGCATCACTCGTGCCCTGATGGACTACGACGAAGCTCTGCGTCCTGCTCTGCGTAAGGCTGGCTTCGTGACTCGCGATGCCCGTGAAGTTGAGCGTAAGAAAGTCGGTCTGCGTAAAGCGCGTAAGCGTCCGCAGTACTCGAAGCGTTAATTCGCTCCTGCGTTCAAAAGCGCCCAGTTTCCTTTCGGAGCTGGGCGTTTTTTATGGGCGCTGGTTAGCGTTGCGACAACTTGCCGCACCGGTAAATGCCGCGCCCGACAAGGCTTTCAGCCATTTTGTATCCAGTAATTGCCTTGTCAGAAATGGGGCTTTTCTTTACCATTTGGCAAATTTTTTGCGCGGCTTGATTTTTACTTAGTAGATGCCTGAATAACAGGCCACAAAGCTGATGGGAGACGACTGAATGAGCAATGACGGCGTGAATGCAGGCCGACGTCGCTTCCTGGTAGCGGCCACTTCCGTGGTGGGTGCTGCAGGAGCGGTGGGTGCTGCGGTCCCGTTCGTGGGGTCATGGTTCCCGAGTGCCAAGGCCAAGGCCGCAGGGGCGGCGGTGAAGGTGAATGTCGGCAAGATTGAGCCTGGCCAGCAGATGATTGCTGAGTGGCGTGGTCAGCCGGTGTTTATCGTGCGCCGTACCGAGGAAATCCTCGGTAACCTGGTCAAGATCGAGGGGACCCTGGCCGATCCGGAATCCAAGGCATCGACTCAGCCCACCTACGTGGACCCTGAGGTGCGCTCGATCAAGCCGGAAATCTTGGTGCTGGTTGGTATCTGCACGCACTTGGGCTGCTCCCCATCCTTCCGCCCGGAAGTGGCGCCAGTCGATCTCGGCGCTGAGTGGGTGGGTGGTTATTTCTGCCCTTGCCACGGTTCGCGTTACGATCTCGCCGGTCGCGTCTACAAGTCGCAGCCTGCCCCCTTGAATCTGCCAGTGCCGCCGCACTCATATGAGTCGGACGAGGTCATTGTCATCGGTGTGGACCAGGAGAAAGCCTGATGAGCAAATTCATGGAGTGGGTTGATGCGCGCTTTCCCGCCACCAAGATGTGGGAAGACCATCTAAGCAAGTACTACGCACCGAAGAACTTTAACTTCTTTTACTTCTTTGGTTCCTTGGCTCTGTTGGTGCTGGTCAATCAGATCGTCACAGGCATCTGGCTGACCATGAGCTACACCCCCTCGGCGGAAGAGGCGTTTGCCTCCGTCGAATACATCATGCGTGATGTGGAGTACGGTTGGATCCTGCGTCTGCTGCACTCGACCGGCGCTTCGGCGTTCTTCATCGTGGTTTATCTGCACATGTTCCGTGGTCTGCTCTACGGTTCCTATCAGAAGCCGCGTGAGCTGGTCTGGATCTTCGGCATGCTGATCTACCTGGCGTTGATGGCTGAAGCCTTCATGGGTTATCTGCTGCCTTGGGGGCAGATGTCCTACTGGGGTGCCCAGGTAATCATCTCTCTGTTCGGTGCGATCCCGGTGATCGGTGCTGATCTGACTCAGTGGATCCGTGGTGACTACCTGATTTCGGGGATCACGCTGAACCGCTTCTTTGCGCTGCATGTGATAGCGCTGCCGATCGTGGTGCTTGGTCTGGTGGTATTGCACATCCTGGCGCTGCACGAAGTGGGTTCGAACAACCCCGATGGTGTGGATATCAAGAAGCACAAGGATGCCAATGGTGTGCCGCTGGACGGTATTGCGTTCCATCCGTACTACACCGTGAAAGATATCGTCGGCGTGGTGGTATTCCTGTTCATCTTCTGCGCGATCGTGTTCTTCTTCCCGGAAATGGGCGGTTATTTCCTCGAGAAGCCCAACTTTGAAGTGGCTAACGCCTTCAAGACTCCTGAACATATCGCGCCGGTTTGGTACTTCACGCCGTTCTACGCAATTCTGCGGGCGATCCCGGACAAGCTGATGGGTGTAATTGCCATGGGCGCCGCTATCGCAGTGCTGTTCGTGTTGCCGTGGCTCGACCGTAGTCCGGTCAAGTCCATGCGTTACAAGGGCTGGCTGAGCAAGATCTGGTTGCTGGTGTTCTGTGTCTCCTTCGTGATTCTCGGTGTGCTGGGTGTTCTGGCGCCGACTCCGGGGCGGACGCTGCTGTCGCAGGTGTGTACGTTCCTGTACTTCGCGTATTTCATCCTGATGCCGTTCTACACCAAGCTTGAGAAGACCAAACCGGTTCCGGAAAGGGTGACTGGCTGATGAAAAAGCTATTTGCTGCACTGATTTTCGCTGTATTGCCGGCCATTGCCTTTGCCAACACTGGTGGTGGTCACGCGCTGGATGAGGTCGATATCGACCTGACCGATAAGGCTGCCCTGCAGGATGGTGCGCGGACTTTCGCCAACTACTGCATGGGTTGCCATAGCGCCAAGTTTCAGCGTTACGAGCGGGTCGCCGATGATCTGGGGATTCCGCACGAGCTGATGCTGAGCAACCTGGTGTTCACCGGCGCCAAGATCGGCGACCTGATGAAGATCGGCATGCAGCCGGCCGATGCCAAGAGCTGGTTCGGCGCTGCGCCGCCCGACCTGACCCTGGTGGCTCGTGTGCGTGGTACCGACTGGCTGTACACTTATCTGCGCAACTTCTATGAAGACCCGGCGCGGCCCTGGGGTGTGAACAACAAGGTGTTCCCCAACGTTGGCATGCCTAACGTGTTGGTTGGCCTGCAGGGTCGCCAGGTGGTTGGTTGCAAGCAAGTGCAAGTGATCGATGAGGGTAAGAAACAGTACGACCCGTTGACCGGTACGCCGATTACTCATGAAGCCTGCGATCAACTGACTGTACTGCCGAAGACCGGCAAGCTGAATGAGGCCGAGTTCGACGAGAAGGTTAAGAACCTGGTGACCTTTCTGGAATACTCGGCCAATCCGGTGAAGCTGCAAAGCCAGCGCATCGGTACCTATGTGCTGCTCTATCTGGCCTTCTTCTTCGTGTTTGCCTATCTGCTCAAGCGCGAATTCTGGAAGGACGTGCATTAATAAGCTGTATTCCCGCTGTTGACGTGCGCGCCCGCTTTGGGCGCGCACGTCTTTCTGCTTCTGATAACTTTAACAAGCGAGGAGGACCGCCATGGGCGTGACCAATCGGTTGGCCTGTTACTCCGACCCCGCCGACCACTATTCCCATCGCGTACGTATCGTGCTCGCCGAGAAGGGTGTAAGCGCCGAGATCATCAATGTCGAGCAGGGCCGCACACCGGCCAAGCTGATAGAGGTGAACCCCTACGGCAGCGTACCAACCCTGGTCGATCGTGATCTGGCGTTGTATGAATCGACTGTGGTGATGGAATATCTGGACGAACGCTATCCGCACCCACCCTTGTTGCCGGTCTATCCGGTGGCGCGGGCGAATAGCCGGCTGCTGATTCATCGTATCCAGCGTGACTGGTGTGCGCTGGTGGACCTGATTCTTGATCCGCGCAGCAAGGAGCCGGCCCGGGTTCAGGCGCGCAAGGAGTTGCGCGAAAGCCTGACAGGGGTATCGCCGCTGTTCGCCGACAAGGCATTCTTCCTCAGTGATGAGCTGAGTTTGGTAGATTGCTGCCTGTTGCCGATCCTCTGGCGTTTACCGAAATTGGGGATCGAGTTGCCGAAGCCGGCCAAGCCGCTACTGGATTACATGGAGCGTCAGTTTGCCCGCGAGGCCTTCCAGGTCAGTCTGTCTGGTGCCGAGCGCGATATGCGCTAAAGCTGAAGGAGCTTTCGATGAACTCCAGTCGTCCTTATCTGATTCGTGCGCTTTACGAATGGATTGTTGATAACGATTGCACGCCGCATCTGTTGGTCAATGCCGAGTATCCCAACGTGCAGGTGCCGCAGGGCTTTGCCAGCGACGGCCAGATAGTGCTGAACGTCTCGCCGGGTGCCGTGCGCCATCTGCATATGGATAACGAAGCGGTGAGCTTCGAGGGGCGTTTCGGTGGGGTGGCGCATACCTTGTATATCCCCGCAGCGGCTGTGCTGGCGATCTATGCTCGCGAAAACGGCCAAGGCATGGTCTTCGACCTGGAGCCGCCGGTGGTGGATGAAGAACCTGACTCCGGGCCGGACGATGAGGGGCCGTCCGGTGGCGAGCCGCCCAGACCGAGTGGGCGACCCAGTCTGAAAGTGGTCAAGTGAAATAAAAAAGGCGATCCAGTGGATCGCCTTTTTGCGGCTTGCGGGTTGCTCAGTTGGTGTACTCGAACAGTTTCACGACCTTCTGCACGCCAGACACGCTCTGCACCACGCTGGTGGCACTGGCGGCTTCCATGCGGGTCACCAGGCCGAGCAGGTAGACGATGCCATTTTCGGTGATCACCTTGATGCGTGAGCTGGGCACGGCGTTGTCGGCGAGCATCTGCGCCTTGATCTTGGTGGTCAGCAGGCTGTCGTTGCTGCGCGCTAGAACCGACGTCGGTGGCAGAACCTGCAGCTCATTGTGCACCTTGCGCACGCCTTGTACCGCACGTGCGGCCTGTTCGGCGCGATCCTTCAGCTCACTGCGCGGCGTCTGACCGGCGAGCAGGATGATGCCGTTATAGCTGCTGACCACGATGTGCGAGCTCGGGCTGCTGAGATCGGCGTGGGCGCGGGAAATGCTGTTGCTGACATCAGGGCCGACGAATTGGTCGTCGATCTTGTTGCCTACGCTGCGGCTACCGCAGCCGCCGAGGGCGAGGCTCAATGCCAGGGCGATTAGGATCAGCGGGGAACGGGTCATTCTTCACTCCCAAACAGTTGGCTATCAATCAGGTCGCAGAGGCAGTGAATGGCCAGCAGGTGGACTTCCTGAATGCGTGCGGTGACTTTCGACGGTACGCGGATTTCCACGTCTTCTGGCAGCAGCAGCGAGGCCATGCCGCCGCCGTCGCGGCCGGTAAGGGCGACCACGACCATCTCGCGGTCGTGGGCCGCCTGGATGGCCTGGATCACGTTGGCCGAGTTGCCGCTGGTGGAGATCGCCAGCAGCACATCGCCCGGTTGACCGAGGGCGCGGATTTGCTTGGAGAACACCTCGTTGTAGCTGTAGTCGTTGGCGATCGAGGTGATGGTCGAGCTGTCGGTGGTCAGGGCTATCGCCGGCAGGCTCGGGCGCTCGCGCTCAAAGCGATTGAGCAGTTCGGAGGAGAAGTGTTGGGCGTCGCCGGCCGAGCCGCCGTTGCCGCAGGAAAGGATCTTGCCCTCGTTGAGCAGGGCGTGGACCATCGCCAGGCTGCCTTGCTCAATGAATGGTACTAGCACTTCCATGGCGTGCTGTTTGGTCTCGATACTGGCCTGGAAAAGCTGGCGGATACGGGATTGCATGTCCATCAGGTATGACCTTCAGTGTGGCTGCTGATCAGGTGGCTTCAGGCTTGTATCCGAGGCCACCGGCTGCAAGGGTGTATCGCTCGGCAAGCGCAGACCGGGGTCTGGGGTTTCGCCGAAGCTGAGTTCGGGTTTTGCTCTGCGCGGATCGGGCGTCTGTGCTGACCGGGCCTGCAGTTCTCTTATCGTGTCAGGCTGAATTGCGCTGGGCTTGCTCAGGTGTCAAAGGCGTTCTGGATCCAGTTCAGTCGTGCCGCTGGGTTGCCGTCGACACCGATGGCTACGACATCAAAACGGCAGGGATGTTTAGCCCAGCGCGACTCTTGTTGCAGAAAGTGTTCTGCGGCGGCGGCGAGTTTCCCGCGCTTGCGCGCATCGACGCTCTCCAGTGCGCCGCCCCAGGCGGCATGCCGCCGGTAGCGGACTTCGACGAATACTACTGTATCGCCGTCGAGCATGACCAGATCGAGCTCGCCGCGCCGGCACAGCCAATTCTGCGCCAGCAGGCGCAGTCCGTGTTGCTCCAGGTGCTGGCGGGCCAGGACTTCGGCCGCCCGGCCGCTGGTTTGACGACTGCTGTTATCGATCAATTGACGCTGTCGGGGAGGCGCTGGACCTGGCCGTCGCGGAACTCGGCCCAAGGGAGCTGGCGTTCGATGCGTTGTGTCGGGTTCAGGCTGAGGCTACCGGAGAGACCGTCGACACGGCTGTCTGGCAGGGCTTTGAGCTGGCTCAGGCGAGGTGCCAGGCGATAGGCGTCGACGCCCATGGCATAGAGCCGACCCAGGCTGCCGGCAGCCTGTGGCCATTGAGCGCTGACTTGTTGGCGCAGCGGATCATTGGCGTCGAGTAGCCAGGGCGTTTCGCAAAAGCGAATGCCGTTGAGGTCGAGGTACTGCGTCGGATTGCTGCCGCCGGTAAACAGGTGAGAGGTGGCATAGACCGGCACATCACCGGCGTATTGGAAGGCTAGGGTTGGTTTGATCTGCTGCGCTTGCTGCGGCGTGGCGGCGAGGAAGATGAAATCGACGTCTTGACGGCGTGCCGGTTGCGCGGCAATCGCTACGCCGAGAGTGCTTTGCAGGCGTTTGGCGCGGGCTTCGCTTTGGCGTAGCTGGAACAGATCGGCAATCTGCTGGGCCAGCTCGACGGGCTGATCGACGTGCTCCGCGGCGATCAGGCTGCCACCGGCGGATTGCCAGCTTTGGCGGAAGGCGCCGAGTACGCGGTCGCCCCATTCACCGCGCGGTACTAGCGCCACTGCGCGGCGCATGCCATCGGCCCAGGCGCGGCGGGCTGCTTCGCGAGCCTCGTCTTCGGCCGCGAGACCGAACTGGAACAATTGCGCTGGGCCTTCCTGGCCGGCTTCGCTGTAGTTCAGGGCGAGGGTGGTCATTGGCAGTTGCTCGCGCTCGCTGAGCTGTTTGACCAGCGGCTTCTCCAGCGGGCCGACCACCAGTTGCACGCCGGAGGCTTGGGCTTGGCGGTAGAAGTCGTCCAGCGAAGTCAGCTGCGAGCTGTCGTACAGTTCGATGGCGGGAGGGTTTTGGCCGGCTTGCTGGGCTTGGTAGTGGGCGGCGAGGAAGCCGTCGCGGAGGGCGCGAGCGACCGAGGCCAGTTGGCCTTCCTGTGGCAGCAGCAGGGCGATCTTGGTTAGCGGCTGGCTGGCCAGCTCTTTAAGTTTGCTCAGGGGTAGCGGCAGTTGCTGGGCTGCTGGGTGTTGCGGATTCTGTTGGCGCCAGGTGTCGATGGCGGCCTGCTGCTGTTCCAGGGTGCCTGCGCTCTTCGAGATCCGCGCCAGTTGCAGCCAGCCAGTCAGGTCGGCATCGCCGCTGTCTTGCAATTGCTCGAGTGGCAGTGCCGCGACCAGTGCCCAGATGGCTTCATGGTTGGCATTGGCGGCTTCGCCGCTGAGCAGTGGTGCGATATAGATCCGTTCGCGAGCTGCCGCCAGCGTCTGGCCATCGGCCTCAAGGGCGCGGGCGCGAACCAGCTGGGTGCGCGCCTGCTGTTCCACTGGTAGCTCGCTCAGACGCCCCAGGCTCGGGTGGTTGAGCGCTTGCAGTGCGGACTTGGGCTTGTTGCGTGCGAGTGCCAGTTCGGCGGCCAAGGTGTTGGCGAAAATCTGTTGGGCAGGTTTCAAGCTATCCAACGGCACCTGTTCAAGGATGCGCGCGGCGTGCCCCAGATCCTTCTGGTTATAGGCCAGGTCGGCTGCGGCTAAACGCAGCAGAGCGGCTTGCTCTGGCTGGCTTTCAGTGGCCTGTTGCAGCAACTGCTCAATACTGGCTTCAGGGGTGCGTGGCAGTTCGCCAAGGCTGGACGAGGGCGAGCTGGCACAGGCAGCCAGCAGGCCGGCGAGGCAGAGGGCGGAGAGCGGTCGCAGGCAGGCGATCATGTAAGCGTTCCTGATACTTGATCAAATGAAGGGCGAATTGTACCCAAGCCCCGCCGGGGGCGCGATGTTGATGGTGTGAATCGGGCTACAATGCGCGCTTTATGTGATTCTTGAGGTGTGCGTTGTGACCGCTCCTGGTGCTCTGAATTCCGCTACTGGCATTCTTTATGTGGTGGCCACGCCCATAGGCAATCTGGATGACATCAGTGCACGGGCGCTCAAGGTGCTGCGGGGCGTGGCGCTGATTGCCGCCGAGGACACGCGTCACTCGATCCGTTTGCTCCAGCATTTCGGCATTGCCACGCCGCTGGCGGCCTGTCATGAGCATAACGAGCGCGACGAAGGTGGGCGCTTCCTGGCTCGCTTGCAGGCGGGTGAGGATGTTGCGCTGATTTCCGATGCCGGTACGCCGCTGATTTCCGATCCTGGCTACCATCTGGTTCGCCAAGTGCGGGCGGCGGGCATTGCCATTGTGCCAGTGCCGGGGCCTTGTGCGCTCATCGCGGCGCTGTCGGCGGCAGGTTTGCCATCGGATCGTTTTATCTTCGAAGGTTTTTTGCCGGCGAAGGCGGTGGGGCGGCGCGCCCGGCTCGAGTTGCTGAAAGAGGAGTCGCGCACGCTGATTTTCTACGAGGCGCCGCATCGAATACTGGAGTGCCTGGAAGATCTGCAGGCGGTCTTTGGTGGTGAGCGCATGGCCGTGTTGGCGCGCGAGCTGACCAAGACCTTCGAGACCTTGAAGGGCCTGCCGTTGGCACAGTTGCACGCCTGGGTGGCGGCCGACAGCAATCAGCAGCGTGGCGAGTGCGTGGTGCTGGTGGCGGGCTGGCAGGCACCGGAAGGTGACGAGGCCTTGAGTGCGGAGTCCTTGCGAGTGCTCGAGCTATTGCTCCAGGAGATGCCGCTGAAACGTGCGGCGGCACTGGCGGCGGAGATCACCGGGGTGCGCAAAAATCTGCTCTATCAGGTGGCACTGGAACGGCAAAAAACCTCTGAGTAGGTTCGGATTTTCGCAATATGGGAATGTGATTTGCTTCTCAAAAGACGTTTGAGCTTGTTCTCATGCCTGCCTGCCGCTACCCTAGGCGGCGGAGAGTCGATCGGACAGTCGCTGTCCCATTTCGTTCCGCGTTCTTTATGTGCGCTGCTCGAAGTGGGAGGGAGGAAAGTCCGGGCTCCATAGGGCGGAGTGCCAGGTAACGCCTGGGAGGCGTGAGCCTACGGAAAGTGCCACAGAAAATAACCGCCTAAGCGCTTCGGCGCCGGTAAGGGTGAAAAGGTGCGGTAAGAGCGCACCGCACGTCTGGTAACAGTGCGTGGCTAGGTAAACCCCACTCGGAGCAAGACCAAATAGGGATCCATTGGCGTGGCCCGCGCTGGATCCGGGTAGGTTGCTAAAGGCGTCCAGTGATGGCCGTCGTAGAGGAATGACTGTCCTCGACAGAACCCGGCTTACAGATCGACTCTCCACCTTTTCTTCTCTCCGCTTTACCTCCCGCAGCGCATTTCTAATACCGAAAAAATCTTACTCTTAACAAACTACTTTAAGTTTGAAGTTCAGCTTCTTGAGTTGGTTAAGTTTCGTCCTCAAAAAGGTCTCGCAAAGCCTCGCTAAACCCCCTCCTGAGTTCGCTAAATTGCCGTCCTATAAGGATTTTTCCCGCTTGGCGCGCCTTGACGGTGGGGTGGCCGCATTCCTATAGTGTGCAATAAGTGGCATGAAGTGGCATGAAGTGGGTTTTTTAGGCATGGACAGCCGATCAAAGTGGGGGAGCGCAACCTTGTTTCGCGGAGCTAACGCCATATCTCTCGACGCCAAAGGGCGACTCGCGATGCCAAGTCGGTATCGGGACGAGCTCGTTTCGCGTTCGAATGGCCAGCTCATCGTCACCATCGATGCTATCGATCCTTGCTTGTGCGTTTACCCGCTGTCCGAGTGGGAGCTGATTGAAGCGAAGCTCCGTGAACTGCCCTCTCTGCGTGAAGAAACCCGTCGCCTGCAACGCCTGCTGATCGGCAATGCCGTGGATCTGGAGTTGGACGCTAGTGGTCGCTTCCTGGTGCCGCCGCGCCTGCGTGAATACGCCAAGCTGGACAAGCGTGCGATGCTGGTCGGCCAACTGAATAAATTCCAATTGTGGGACGAGGACGCCTGGAACGCTGTTGCTGATGCGGATCTGGCGGCCATTAAACAACCCGGCGGTCTGCCGGACGAACTGCGTGATTTGATCCTATGACTAGCGGCTTCCGCCACATCACCGTATTGCTTGACGAAGCCGTTGAGGCTCTGGCCGTGCGCGCGGATGGCTGCTACCTGGACGGCACCTTCGGGCGCGGCGGGCACAGTCGGTTGATCCTCGAAAAACTTGGCCCGGATGGGCATCTACTCGGTTTCGATAAAGATCCACAGGCGATCGCGACTGGGGAAGCACTGGCGGCCGAAGACGGCCGCTTTGTCGTTGTGCAGCGCAGTTTTGCCGAGCTGGGCGAGGAGGTTGCGGCGCGTAATATGCTCGGCCGAGTGGCGGGGGTGCTGCTGGATTTAGGCGTCTCCTCGCCGCAGTTGGATGATGCTGAGCGCGGCTTTAGTTTCCTCAATGACGGCCCGCTGGATATGCGCATGGATCCGACTCGCGGCATTAGTGCGGCTGACTTTATCGCCAGCGCTTCCGCGGAAGAGATCGCCCGGGTCTTCAAGGAATATGGCGAAGAGCGTTTTGCCAAGCGCATGGCTCGCGCCGTCGTGGAGCGTCGGGAAGTTCAGCGTTTCGAGCGCACGGCCGACCTGGCCGAGGTGCTCAAGGTCGCTAATCCGGCTTGGGAAAAGGGCAAGAATCCGGCGACCCGTGCTTTCCAGGGCCTGCGCATCCATGTGAATAATGAGCTGGGCGACCTCGAGCGTGGTCTGGATGCCGCGTTGGAGGCCCTGGAGGTCGGTGGGCGGCTGGTAGTGATCAGCTTCCATTCACTGGAAGACCGCATCGTTAAGCTGTTTATGCGGCGTCATGTTAAAGGCGAGGCGGACAATCTACCGCGTGATCTGCCGGTTCGTTTCGCTGCCTTCGAGCCGCGGATCAAGGTGCTTGGCAAGCCGCAATTCGCTTCTGAGGCCGAGTTGAAGGCCAACCCGCGTGCGCGCAGTGCGGTCATGCGTGTGGCGGAGAAGCTGCGGTGAGTCGCGCCTTCGCCAAGCCCTTGCCGGGCGGCAGCCTGCTGATGCTGGCGCTGTTTGTCGGCGTGCTGGTTTCGGCGATTGCCGTGTCCTACAGCGCGCACTGGAATCGCCAACTGCTCAATGCGCTCTATGCCGAGCTCAGCGTGCGCGATAAGGCGCAGGCTGAGTGGGGCCGCCTGATTCTCGAGCAAAGTACCTGGACTGCGCATAGCCGCATCGAGACCCTGGCCAGCGAGCAGCTGGAAATGCGCATTCCTGAGCCGGCCGAAGTGCGCATGGTGGCGCCATGATGAAGCTCGAAGGCGCGCTTTATCCCTGGCGGTTTCGCGTGGTGCTGGCCTTGCTCGCGGCGATGGTGGGGGCGATCGCCTGGCGGATCATTGATCTGCATGTGGTCGATCATGACTTTCTTAAGGGCCAGGGTGATGCGCGTAGCGTGCGGCATGTGCCGATTCCGGCGCACCGCGGCTTGATTACCGATCGCAACGGTGAGCCTCTGGCGGTCAGCACTCCGGTCACCACCTTGTGGGCAAATGGCAAAGAACTGCAAGCCGCGCGTGATCGTTGGCCGGCCTTGGCGGCGGCGCTTGGCCAGGAGCCGAAAGCCTTCGCTCAGCGTCTGGAGCAGAGCACCGGGCGCGAGTTCATGTATCTGGTGCGCGGCTTGACGCCCGAGCAAGGTCAGGTCGTGCTCGACCTCAAGGTGCCGGGTGTCTACGCCATCGAAGAGTTCCGCCGTTTCTACCCGGCCGGTGAAGTGGCCGCGCATGTGGTGGGCTTTACCGACGTGGATGACAAGGGCCGCGAAGGCGTCGAGCTGGCTTTCGAAGACTGGCTGGCAGGTGTGCCGGGTAAGCGGCAGGTGTTGAAAGACCGTCGCGGCCGGCTGATCAAGGATGTGCAGGTCACGCAGAACGCCAAGGCGGGCAAGGCGCTGGCGCTGTCGATTGACCTGCGCTTGCAGTATCTGGCACACCGTGAACTGCGCAACGCCATGATCGAGTTCGGTTCCAAGGCGGCCAGCTTGGTGATGGTCGATGTGAAGACCGGCGAAGTGTTGGCCATGGTGAATCAGCCGGCTTACAACCCGAATAACCGCCGCAACCTGCAACCGGCGGCGATGCGAAATCGGGCGCTGATCGATGTGTTCGAGCCCGGTTCGACGGTCAAACCGTTTACCGTGGCGATGGGTCTGGCCTCGGGTAAATACCGGCCGGATACCGTGATGGATACCCGGCCCGGCTATATGCAGGTTGGCCGCAAAACCATTCGCGACACGCATAACTACGGCGTGCTGGATGTGACCGGGGTGATCAAGAAGTCCAGCAACGTCGGGGTCGCGCGAATCGCCCTGGATGTCGGTGGCGAAAGTCTTTACGCGACCTTGCAGCAGGTCGGCCTGGGGCAGGACACGGGCCTCGGTTTTCCCGGTGAGCGGGTCGGTAACCTGCCGAACTTCCGCGTCTGGAAGCCACTGGAAACCTCGATCATGGCCTTCGGCTATGGCCTGTCCGTGACTGCCGGGCAGTTGGCGCATGCCTACACCGTGCTCGGTAACTATGGTGGCAGCATTCCACTGTCGCTGGTCCGTCAAGACCGTGCGCCGCAGCCGGTGCAGGTGATTGACCAGACCATCAGCCGCGAAGTGCTGCAAATGCTGCGTACCGTGGTCGACGAAGACGGCGGTACGGCTTCGCGTGCACGGGTTCCTGGGTATCAGGTCGGCGGCAAGACCGGCACCGTGCACAAAACGTTGCCCGGCGGCGGCTATGCGCCTAACCAGTACCGCTCGGTTTTCGCCGGCTTGGCGCCGATCTCCAACCCACGGATTGCCATGGTGGTGGTGATCGACGAGCCGAGTAAAGTCGGTTACTACGGCGGTCTGGTCGCCGCGCCGGTGTTTGCCAAAGTCATGGCCGGCGCCCTGCGTCTGATGAACGTCGTTCCCGATAATTTGCCGCCGCCGGTCGTACCTCAGACGGCTGTGGCAAGCGCTGGTAAAGGAGGGCGGATCTGATGCCCATGCCGCTCAATCAGTTGTTGCCCGAGGCGGAAAGCTCGGTGCTGATCCGCGAACTGACCCTGGATAGCCGCAAGGTGCGTCCGGGCGATCTGTTCCTCGCCGTGCCGGGTGGCCAGCAGGATGGCCGTGTGCATATCGGCGACGCCATCGCGCGTGGCGCCGCCGCCGTGGCCTATGAAGCCGAAGGCGCAGCGGTGATGACGGCCAGCAGTGCGCAGTTGATTCCATTGAAGAACCTGGCGGGGCAGTTGTCGGCCATTGCCGGGCGTTTCTACGGTGAACCGAGCCGCGCCCTGCATCTGGTCGGCGTCACCGGTACCAACGGCAAGACCAGTGTCAGCCAGTTGCTCGCCCAGGCGCTGGATCACTTCGGCGAGCGCTGCGGGATTGTCGGCACCCTCGGGACGGGCTTTCACAATGCCCTGGAACAGGGTCGCCATACCACGCCGGACCCGATAGGCGTGCAGGCGGTGCTGGCCAACCTGAAGCAGGCCGGCGCACGAGCGGTGGCGATGGAAGTGTCCTCCCACGGGATGGATCAAGGCCGCGTCGCGGCCCTGGCGTTCGATGTGGCGGTGTTCACCAATTTGTCGCGCGACCACCTGGATTACCACGGTTCGATGGCGGCCTATGGTGCGGCCAAGGCCGAGCTGTTCGGTTGGCCAGGTCTGCGTTGCCGGGTGCTGAACCTGGATGATGCCTTTGGCCGCCAACTGGCTGCCGAGCTGCAGGAATCCCGGTTGATCACCTACAGCCTGGAAGACGCCAGCGCTTACCTGTATTGCAGTGAAGCGCACTTCGATGATCACGGCGTACGCGCCAAGCTGGTCACGCCTAAAGGTGAGGGCAGCCTGCGCAGCTCACTGCTCGGGCGTTTCAACTTGAGCAATCTGTTGGCGGTAGTCGGCGCCTTGCTTGGGATGGATTACCCGCTGGACGAAATTCTCAAAGTCCTGCCAGCGCTGCAAGGCCCTGCTGGGCGTATGCAGCGTCTAGGTGGCGGCAAGCAGCCGTTGGTCGTGGTCGATTACGCGCACACCCCTGATGCGCTGGAGAAAGTCCTCGAAGCCCTGCGCCCACATACTCAGGGCCGTCTGCTCTGCCTGTTCGGCTGCGGCGGCGACCGTGACCGCGGCAAGCGTCCACTGATGGCTGAGGTGGTCGAACGTTTGGCCGACGCTGTGTTGGTCACCGATGACAACCCGCGCGGTGAGGCTCCTGAGCAGATCTTCGCCGATATCCGTGCGGGCCTGACGGCACCGGAGAAGGTCCGTTTCGTCTACGGTCGCGGCCAGGCCATCGCCCAGTTGATCGCCAGTGCCGAGGCTGCGGACGTGGTCGTCCTGGCCGGCAAAGGGCATGAGGACTATCAAGAAATCCAGGGTGAGCGGCAGCCGTTCTCCGATCTGGACGAGGCCGGCAAAGCCTTGGCGGCGTGGGAGGTGGCGCATGCTTAAAGCTCTGCGTTTGAGTGAAATCGCTGCCCCCTTGAGGGGGCGCCTGGTCGGTGCGGACGGGCTGTTCAATGCGGTGAACACCGATAGCCGCGCGATTCAACCGGGTCAGCTGTTTATTGCCTTGACCGGCCCGCGTTTCGACGGCCACTCGTATTTGCATGAAGTGGCGGAGAAAGGCGCCGTGGCGGCTCTGGTCGAGCGTGAAGTCGCCGGTGCGCCGTTGCCGCAACTGGTCGTGCACGACAGCCGTCAGGCGCTGGGGCAACTCGCCGCCTTGAATCGCCAGGCCTACCTCGGCCCGCTGGCCGCAATCACCGGTTCCAGCGGCAAAACTACGGTCAAGGAAATGCTCGCCAGTATCCTGCGTGCGGGCATCGCCGGGCACGGTGGCCCGGTACTGGCGACCCGTGGCAACCTGAACAACGACCTTGGCGTGCCGCTGACCTTGCTGGAATTGGCGCCGGAGCATGTCGGCGCAGTGATTGAACTGGGGGCTTCGCGCATCGGTGAGATCGCCTACACCGTCAACCTGGCTCGGCCGCAAGTGGCAGTCATCACCAACGCCGGCACCGCCCATGTCGGCGAGTTTGGCGGACCGGAGAAGATCGTTCAGGCCAAGGGTGAGATCCTCGAAGGGCTCCCTGCAACAGGGGTCGCGGTACTCAATCTGGACGATAAAGCCTTCGCGACCTGGCAGTCGCGCGCCAAGGCCCGCAAGGTGCTGAGTTTCGCGCTGGATAACCCCAAGGCGGATTTCCGTGCCGGCGAGCTGAGCCGTGACGCCCGCGGTTGCCAGGCGTTTAGCCTGCATAGCCCAGCCGGTAGCGCGCGGATTCAACTCAATCTGCTCGGCGTGCATAACGTCGCCAATGCACTGGCCGCCGCCGGCGCGGCTTTCGCCCTGGGCGTGCCGCTGGTCGGTATAGTCGCCGGGCTGGAAAGCGTGCAACCGGTCAAAGGCCGCGCCGTAGCGCAGCTGGCGACGAACGGCGTGCGCGTCATCGATGACAGCTACAACGCCAACCCGACCTCCATGTGTGCGGCCGTTGATATACTCGCCGGCTTTTCCGGGCGCACCGTTCTGGTCCTCGGGGATATCGGTGAGCTGGGCGACTGGGCCGAGCAGGGGCACCGCGACGTTGGCGCCTATGCCGCCGACAAGGTTAGCGCCCTGTATGCCGTGGGCCCGCTGATGGCGCATGCCGTCGCGGCGTTCGGCGCCGGCGGTCGCCATTTCGCCGATCAGGCCAGCCTGATCGCGGCGCTGGGGGCCGAACAGGGCACCACCACCATTCTAATTAAGGGTTCGCGCAGCGCGGCGATGGAAAAAGTCGTCGCAGCCTTGTGCGGTACCAGCGAGGGGAGTCACTAAATGCTGCTGCTGCTGGCGGAGTATCTGCAACAGTTCTACAAGGGCTTCGCGGTCTTTCAATACCTGACCCTGCGCGGGATCTTGGGCGTGCTCACCGCGCTGTCGCTGTCGCTGTGGCTGGGGCCGTGGATGATTCGCACCCTGCAGATTCGCCAGATCGGTCAGTCGGTTCGTAACGACGGCCCGCAATCGCACCTGTCGAAATCCGGTACGCCGACCATGGGCGGCGCGCTGATTCTCTCGGCCATCGCCATCAGCACTTTGCTCTGGGCGGATCTGTCCAATCGGTATGTCTGGGTTGTGCTGATCGTTACGCTGCTGTTCGGTGGCATCGGCTGGGTCGACGATTACCGCAAGGTGATCGAGAAGAACTCGAAAGGTCTGCCAAGCCGCTGGAAATACTTTTGGCAGTCGGTGTTCGGTCTGGGCGCTGCGCTCTTCCTTTATATGACTGCGCCGAGCACGGTGGAAACCACCTTGATCCTGCCGGTCCTGAAGGATGTCAGCATTCCGCTGGGCATTGGCTTCGTGGTCCTGACCTACTTCGTCATCGTCGGCTCGAGCAACGCGGTCAACCTGACCGACGGTCTCGACGGCCTGGCCATCATGCCCACGGTGATGGTCGGCGGCGCGCTGGGGATCTTCTGCTACCTGTCGGGTAACGTGAAGTTCGCCGAATACCTGTTGATTCCCTACGTGCCGGGCTCTGGCGAGCTGATCGTGTTCTGCGCCGCGCTGGTCGGTGCCGGCCTTGGTTTCCTCTGGTTCAACACCTACCCGGCCCAAGTCTTTATGGGCGACGTCGGCGCCTTGGCCCTTGGCGCCGCGCTGGGCACCATCGCGGTGATCGTCCGTCAGGAAATCGTGCTGTTCATCATGGGCGGGGTGTTCGTGATGGAAACCCTCTCGGTGGTGATCCAGGTCGCCTCCTTCAAGTTGACCGGCAAGCGGGTGTTTCGCATGGCGCCGATTCATCACCACTTTGAACTGAAAGGCTGGCCGGAGCCGCGCGTCATCGTGCGCTTCTGGATCATCACCGTGATTCTGGTGTTGATCGGTCTAGCCACGCTGAAACTGCGTTAAGGACGAGGAGCCCATGACCCTGATCGCTTCTGACCACTTCCGCATCGTTGTCGGCCTCGGCAAGAGCGGCATGTCGCTGGTGCGCTTCCTCGCGCGTCAGGGCGTCCGCTTTGCTGTCGCCGACACGCGCGAGAACCCGCCGGAGCTGGCCACGATTCGTGCGCAGTTTCCGCAGGTTGAAGTGCGTTGTGGCGAGCTGGATGTGGACTTCCTCTGCCGTGCCGACGAACTCTACGTCAGCCCTGGCCTGGCGCTGGCCACCCCGGCGCTGCAACAGGCGGCTGTGCGCGGCGTGAAGTTGTTGGGCGATATCGAACTGTTCGCCCGCCACGCCAAGGCGCCGATCATTGCCATCACCGGCTCCAACGCCAAGAGCACGGTGACCACCCTGGTCGGTGAGATGGCGGCAGCCGCCGGTAAGAAGGTCGCCGTCGGCGGCAACCTCGGCACCCCGGCGCTGGAGCTGTTACAGGATGACGTCGAGCTGTACGTGCTCGAGCTGTCGAGCTTCCAGCTGGAAACCACCGAGCAACTGAATGCCGAAGTGGCCACCGTGCTGAATATCAGCGAAGACCATATGGATCGTTACAGCGGTCTGCCGGCCTATCACCAGGCCAAGCACCGGATCTTCCGCGGCGCCCGGCAAGTGGTGGTGAACCGTCAGGACGGCCTGTCGCGGCCGTTGATCGGTGAGCAAGTGCCGTGCTGGACTTTTGGCCTGAACAAGCCGGACTTCAAGGGTTTCGGCCTGCTCGAGGAGGGCGGTGAGAAGCATCTGGCCTTCCAATTCGAGACGCTAATGCCGGTACGCGAACTGAAAGTCCGTGGCGCACATAACCAGGCCAACGCTTTGGCCGCCTTGGCGCTGGGTCATGCGGTCGGCCTGCCGTTCGCGCCGATGCTGCAGGCACTGCGCGCCTTCAGCGGCCTGGCGCACCGCTGCCAATGGCTGCGTGAGCGGGCCGGGGTGAGCTATTACGACGACTCCAAGGCCACCAACGTCGGCGCCGCGCTGGCGGCCATCGAAGGTCTGGGGGCGGATATCGCCGGCAAACTGGTGCTGGTGGCCGGTGGCGACGGCAAGGGTGCCGACTTCTCGGCCCTGCGTGCGCCGGTCGGCAAGCATTGCCGCGCGGTCTTGCTGCTCGGGCGGGATGCGCAGTTGCTCGCACAGGCCCTGGGTGGTGAAGACGGGCACGATGGCGTGCCGCTGATTCACGTGAAAACCCTCGAGGAGGCGGTGCGCAAAGCCGCCGAGCTGGCTCAGGACGGCGATGCCGTGCTGTTGTCACCAGCCTGCGCCAGCCTGGATATGTTCAAGAATTTCGAAGAGCGCGGGCGCCTGTTTGCCCAAGCGGTGGAGGCGCTCTCCTGATGCTTACGACACTGCTAGGCATCCTGCGTCCTTACCCATCGCCGCTGTTTAGCCGGCGCGGCATCGACCTGGACTTTCCGCTGCTGGCGGGCTGCCTGGCACTGCTCGGCCTGGGGTTGGTGATGATCACCTCGGCGTCCTCGGAAGTAGCGGCCGTGCAATCCGGCAATCCGCTGTACCACATGATCCGCCACCTGATTTATATCCTGATCGGCATTGGCGCGGCGGGCGTGATGCTGATAATTCCGCTGTCCACCTGGCAGCGCATGGGTTGGTTGTTGTTGGTCGCTGCCTTCGGCTTGCTGGTGCTGGTGCTGGTGCCGGGCATCGGCCGCGAAGTGAACGGCTCGATGCGCTGGATCGGTTTCGGCGCCTTTAACGTGCAGCCTTCGGAAATCGCCAAGGTCTTCGTGGTGCTCTACCTGGCCGGCTATCTGGTGCGCCGACAGGAGGAAGTCCGCGAGAGCTGGGCCGGCTTCTTCAAGCCCTTCGTCGTGCTGCTGCCGATGGCCGGCCTGCTGCTGCTGGAGCCGGACTTCGGTGCCACCGTGGTGATGATGGGGGCCGCCGCCGCCATGCTGTTCCTCGGTGGTGTCGGCCTGTTCCGTTTTGCCTTGATGGTCGGGCTGGCGGTCGGCGCCGTGGTGGTGTTGGTGCAGACTCAGGAGTACCGCCTGCAACGCCTGATCACCTTCACCGACCCCTGGGCCGACCAGTTTGGTTCCGGTTATCAGTTGACTCAGGCGCTGATCGCCTTCGGCCGCGGCGAATGGCTGGGGGTGGGGCTGGGCAATAGCATCCAGAAGCAGTTCTACCTGCCGGAAGCCCACACCGACTTCGTGTTCGCGGTGCTGGCGGAAGAACTGGGCCTGGTCGGCGCACTGGCCACCGTTGGCCTGTTCGTCTTCGTCAGCGTGCGGGCCTTGTATATCGGGCTGTGGGCGGAGAAGGCCAAGCAGTTCTTCGCCGCCTATGTCGCCTACGGTCTGGCGTTCCTCTGGATTGGTCAGTTCTTGATCAATATCGGGGTGAACGTCGGCCTGTTGCCGACCAAGGGCCTGACCTTGCCGTTCCTCAGTTATGGCGGTAGCTCGTTGGTGATCTGTTGTGCCTGTCTTGGCTTGCTGCTGCGCATCGAGTGGGAGCGGCGCACGGTGCTGGGCAGTGAGGATATCGACTTCGTCGAGAGTGACTTCGCCGAAGACCTCCCCAAGAAAAAGAGCCAGCTCGAGGAGGTCGTCCATGGCCGCTAATATTCTGATCATGGCCGGTGGCACCGGTGGGCACGTGTTCCCGGCGCTGGCCTGCGCCCGTGAGTTTCAGGCGCGCGGCTACAACGTGCATTGGCTGGGCACTCCACGGGGTATCGAAAACGAGCTGGTGCCGCAGGCCGGCCTGCCGCTGCATCTGATCAACGTCGCTGGGCTGCGTGGCAAAGGCCTGCTGGCGCTGCTGAAAGCGCCGTTCAGTCTGGTCCTGGCCTTGTTCCAGGCGCGCAGGATCGTGCGTAAGTTGCGCCCGGTGTGCGTGCTTGGGATGGGCGGTTACGTCACCGGCCCGGGCGGGCTGGCGGCGAAACTGGCCGGCGTGCCGTTGATCATCCACGAGCAGAACGCGGTGGCCGGGACGGCCAACCGCAGCCTGGTGCGTTTCGCGACCCGCGTCTGCGAGGCCTTCCCGAATACGTTTGGCGCCTCGGCCAAACGCCGTACCACCGGCAACCCGGTGCGCGAAGAGCTGTTCCTGGAAACTCCACGGCCCGCTTTGCACAACCGCAAGCTGCGCCTGCTGATCCTCGGCGGCAGCCTCGGCGCCGAGCCGCTGAACAAGCTGCTGCCGGAGGCCTTGGGTGAAGTGCCGGCCGAGTTGCGTCCGGAGGTGGTCCATCAGGCCGGCAAGCAACACGCCGAGGTGACGGCCGATCGTTACCGCGCCGAAGGCGTGCAGGCTCACGTCGCCCCCTTTATCCAAGACATGGCCGGCGCTTATGCCTGGGCCGACCTGGTGGTATGCCGCGCCGGCGCGCTGACCATCAGTGAACTGGCTGCTGCCGGGCTGCCGTCGATATTGGTGCCATTGCCGCACGCCATCGACGATCACCAGACCCGCAATGCCGACTATCTGGCGCGGGAAGGCGCTGCCTTCCTGCTGCCGCAAGCGACGACCGGTGCCGCCGATTTGGCCGAGCGCCTGACCGAGGTTTTGATGCATCCCGAACGACTGATCTATATGGCGAGCACCGCCCGCCGCCTGTCCAAACCCGACGCCACCCGTACGGTGGTGGAGATTTGCCTGGAGGTGGCCCGTGGTTGAGAGCCAAAAAGCCTTCCCGCAACCGGAAATGCGCCGTATCCGCCGTATTCACTTCGTCGGCATCGGTGGCGCCGGCATGTGCGGCATTGCCGAGGTGTTGCTGAACCTCGGTTATCAAGTCTCCGGTTCCGACCTCAAGAACTCGGCGGTGACCGAGCGCCTGGAGAATTTCGGCGCGCAAATCTTCATCGGCCACCGTGCCGAGAACGCCGAGCAGGCCGATGTGCTGGTGGTGTCCAGCGCGGTGAATACCTCCAACCCGGAAGTCGCGACTGCCCTGGAGCGCCGTATCCCGGTGGTGCCGCGGGCGGAAATGCTGGCCGAGCTGATGCGCTATCGCCACGGCATCGCCGTTGCCGGTACTCACGGCAAGACCACCACCACCAGTCTGATCGCCTCGGTGTTCGCCGCCGCTGGTCTGGATCCGACTTTCGTGATCGGCGGGCGTCTGAATGCCGCGGGCACCAACGCTCAGCTTGGCACCAGCCGCTATCTGGTGGCGGAGGCCGATGAGAGCGACGCGAGCTTCCTGCACCTGCAGCCGATGGTCGCCGTGGTCACCAACATCGACATGGACCACATGAGCACCTACGAAGGGGACTTCAACAAACTGAAGAAAACCTTCGTCGAGTTCCTCCATAACCTGCCGTTCTACGGCTTAGCCGTGGTCTGTGTGGATGATCCGGTGGTGCGTGAAATTCTGCCGCTGATCGGCCGCCCAACTATGACCTATGGCACCAGCGAAGACGCCGACGTGCGTGCCATCAATATCCGCCAGGACGGCATGCTCACCTACTTCACCGTGCTGCGTGCCGGGCGCGAACCGTTGGCTGTCTCGGTGAACATGCCGGGCAACCACAACGTCCTGAACGCCCTGGCCACCATCGCCATCGCCACCGATGAAGGCATTGCCGACGACGCCATAGTCCAGGGCCTGTCGGGTTTCCAAGGGGTCGGTCGGCGCTTCCAGGTCTACGGCGAACTGTCGGTCGACGGCGGCAGCGTGATGTTGGTCGACGATTACGGCCATCACCCGCGCGAAGTCGCCGCGGTGATCAAGGCGGTGCGTGGCGGTTGGCCGGAGCGGCGTCTGGTGATGGTGTACCAGCCCCACCGTTTCAGCCGCACCCGTGACCTGTATGAGGATTTCGTCCAGGTGTTGGCCGATGCCAACGTCCTGCTGCTGATGGAGGTCTACCCGGCCGGCGAAGAGCCGATCCCCGGGGCGGACAGCCGGCACCTGTGCCACAGCATTCGCCAGCGGGGCCAGCTCGACCCGATCTATATCGAGCGCGGCACCGAGCTGGCGCCGCTGGTTAAACCGCTGCTGCGCGCTGGCGACATCCTGCTGTGCCAGGGCGCGGGTGATATCGGCGGTTTGGCCCCGCAACTGTTGCAAAGCCCGTTGTTTGCGGGTGGTGAATTCGGTGGTGCCGGTGCGTCGGCCGCCGCGAGGACGTCCAAATGAGCCGCGAATTGAAATCCAACCTAGCCCCACAGGCCTTTGGCCGCGTCGCCGTGCTGTTCGGCGGCAAGAGCGCCGAGCGTGCGGTGTCGCTGAAGTCCGGCAATGCCGTGCTGGACGCGCTGTTGAGTGCCGGTGTGGATGCCTTCGGGATCGACGTTGGGGATGATTTCCTGCACCGCCTGGTCGGCGAGAAGATCGACCGTGCCTTTATCGTGCTGCATGGCCGGGGCGGCGAAGACGGCAGCATGCAGGGCCTGCTCGAATGCCTGGAAATTCCCTACACCGGTAGCGGCGTGCTGGCTTCGGCGCTGGCGATGGACAAGCTGCGGACCAAGCAGGTCTGGCAAAGCCTCGGGCTGTCGACGCCGCGGCATGCGGTGTTGGCGAGCGCGGATGACTGCCGGTCGGCGGCTATGGAGCTGGGCTTCCCCTTGATCGTCAAACCGGCCCATGAAGGTTCCAGCATCGGCATGGCCAAGGTGAACAGCGTCGACGAATTGATTGTCGCCTGGCAGGCCGCCAGCACTTACGACTCCCAGGTCTTGGTCGAACAGTGGATTCAGGGCCCCGAGTACACCATCGCCGTGCTGCGCGGCGAAGTGCTGCCGCCGATTGGCCTGGGCACGCCGCACAGCTTTTACGACTACGAGGCCAAGTACCTGGCCTCGGATACCCAGTACCGCATTCCCTGCGGCCTGGATGCGGCGAAAGAACAGGAGCTGAAAAAGCTGACCGCGCGCGCCTGTGAAGCCGTGGGTGTCCAGGGCTGGGCGCGTGCGGACGTGATGCAGGACGCCGCCGGCAAGTTCTGGCTGCTGGAAGTGAACACCGTACCGGGCATGACCGATCACAGCCTGGTGCCTATGGCCGCTCGCGCCGCCGGCCTGGATTTCCAGCAGTTGGTGCTGGCGATTCTGGCCGACAGCGTTGAGGCGCGAGGTTAAGACCATGCACGGCGCCACGCTCCGTCATCAGCAACCCGTTACCGGCCGCGTCTCACCGCGCAAGCCGGCGCCGCGGGGTGCCAGCCGGATGGTGGCCAAGGAGCCGCTGTCGGTGCGCCTGCCGAAGCCGAACTTTGCCCTGCTCAAGCGTGTGTTCTGGCCGCTGCTGCTGTTGGTGCTGGGCTTCGCTACTTACCAGTTGGCGCAGCGTTTGTTGCCCTATGCCGACCGGCCGATCACCAAGATCAATGTCGACGGCGAGCTCAGCTACATCAGCCAGCAAGCCGTGCAGCAACGTATCGCCCCCTATGTGGCGGCGAGTTTCTTTACCGTCGACCTCGCCGGCATGCGTGCGGAGCTGGAGCAAATGCCCTGGATCGCCCATGCCGAAGTGCGTCGGGTCTGGCCGGATCGCGTGTCCATCCGCCTGGAAGAACAACTGCCGGTGGCCCGTTGGGGCGACGCGGCCTTGCTGAACAACCAGGGCCAGGCGTTTACCCCGCGCGAGCTGGCGAATTACGAAAATCTGCCGCAGCTGGTGGGTCCACAGCGTGCCCAGGAACAGGTGATGCAGCAATACCAAGTGCTGAGCCAGATGCTGCGGCCGCTGGGTTTCTCCGTGGCCCGCCTGGAGTTGCGTGAGCGTGGCAGTTGGTTCCTTTCCACCGGCGTGAACAGCACCGGACAAAGCCTTGAGCTGCTGCTGGGGCGTGATCATTTGCTCGAGAAGATGCGCCGTTTCGTCGCCATCTACGAAAAGAACTTGAAAGAACAGATCGCCAATATTTCGCGCGTCGACCTGCGTTACGCCAACGGCTTGGCCGTGGCGTGGCGTGAGCCGGTAGCGCCCGCGACGGGCAAAACCGTCGCCGTGCAGTGAATCAGGAGAAGGCAAGCAACATGGCAAACGTGCAGAGCGGCAAGATGATCGTCGGCCTCGATATCGGCACCTCCAAGGTGGTGGCGCTGGTGGGCGAGGTTACGGCTGACGGCCAGCTGGAAATCGTTGGCATCGGTACCCACCCCTCGCGCGGCCTGAAGAAGGGCGTGGTGGTGAACATCGAGTCCACCGTGCAATCCATTCAGCGCGCGGTAGAAGAAGCGCAAATGATGGCCGGTTGCCGGATTCACTCGGCCTTCGTCGGCGTGGCCGGTAATCACATCCGCAGCCTGAACTCCCACGGCATAGTCGCCATCCGTGACCGCGAAGTCAGCCAGGCGGACCTTGAGCGCGTGCTGGACGCCGCTCAAGCCGTGGCGATTCCGGCGGATCAGCGGGTGCTGCACACCCTGGCGCAGGATTACGTGATCGATAACCAGGAAGGCGTGCGTGAGCCGCTAGGCATGTCGGGCGTGCGCCTGGAAGCCAAGGTGCACGTGGTCACTTGTGCGGTGAATGCGGCGCAGAACATCGAGAAGTGTGTGCGTCGCTGTGGCCTGGAAATCGACGACATCATCCTCGAGCAGCTGGCATCCGCCTATGCGGTGTTGACCGATGACGAGAAGGAGCTGGGTGTCTGCCTGGTGGATATCGGCGGCGGGACCACCGACATCGCGATCTTCACTGAAGGCGCCATCCGTCACACGGCGGTGATTCCGATCGCCGGTGATCAGGTCACCAACGATATCGCCATGGCCCTGCGCACGCCGACCCAATATGCCGAAGAGATCAAGATTCGGTATGCTTGCGCCCTAGCCAAGCTGGCCGGCGCAGGCGAGACCATCAAGGTCCCCAGCGTCGGCGATCGTCCGCCGCGGGACCTGTCCCGCCAGTCGCTGGCCGAGGTGGTGGAGCCGCGTTATGACGAGCTCTTCACCCTGGTGCAAGCTGAGCTGCGGCGCAGTGGCTACGAGGACCTGATCCCGGCCGGGATCGTCCTCACCGGCGGCACAGCGAAGATGGAGGGAGCCGTCGAGCTGGCCGAAGAGATCTTTCATATGCCGGTGCGCTTAGGCGTACCGAACAGCGTCAAGGGACTGGCCGATGTCGTACGTAACCCCATCTATTCCACAGGCGTGGGCCTGCTGCTGTATGGGCTGCAAAAGCAGTCCGACGGCATCTCCCTGTCTGGCATTAGCGGCAGTTATAGCGATGAACCCAAGACACCTGTACTGGAACGGTTGAAGCGCTGGGTTCAGGGCAATTTTTGATGTTAAACCGCGTGTGCAGTAGGCGTTACAACTAGAAAGCAAAGGAGAGGGGACCATGTTTGAGCTCGTAGACAACATCCCGCAGAGTGCAGTTATCAAAGTAATAGGCGTGGGTGGCGGTGGGGGTAATGCCGTCAACCACATGGCCAAAAACAACATTGAAGGCGTTGAGTTCATCTGCGCCAACACCGATGCACAGGCATTGAAAAATGTCGGTGCGCGTACCGTCCTGCAACTGGGCACGGGCGTGACCAAGGGCTTGGGCGCCGGCGCCAACCCGGAAGTCGGCCGTCAGGCGGCGCTGGAAGACCGTGAGCGCATCGCCGAAGTGCTGCAAGGCTGCGACATGGTCTTCATCACCACCGGCATGGGCGGCGGTACCGGTACCGGCGCGGCGCCGATCATCGCCGAAGTAGCCAAGGAAATGGGCATCCTCACCGTCGCGGTGGTGACCCGTCCATTCCCGTTCGAAGGCCGCAAGCGCATGCTGATCGCCGAAGAAGGCATCCGGGCGCTGTCCTTGAGCGTCGACTCGTTGATCACCATTCCCAACGAGAAGCTGCTGACCATCCTCGGTAAAGACGCCAGCCTGCTGTCTGCCTTCGCCAAGGCTGACGATGTACTGGCTGGAGCCGTGCGCGGCATCTCCGACATCATCAAACGTCCCGGCATGATCAACGTCGACTTCGCCGACGTGAAAACCGTGATGAGCGAAATGGGCATGGCGATGATGGGCACAGGCTGCGCCAGTGGCCCGAACCGGGCTCGTGAAGCGACTGAAGCGGCCATCCGCAACCCGCTGCTGGAAGATGTGAATCTGCAGGGCGCGCGTGGCATCTTGGTCAATATCACCGCCGGTCCTGACCTGTCCCTGGGTGAGTACTCCGACGTCGGTAACATCATCGAGCAGTTCGCCTCCGAGCACGCCACCGTGAAAGTGGGGACCGTGATCGATCCGGACATGCGCGATGAGCTGCACGTGACCGTAGTCGCCACAGGTCTGGGCGCGAAAATCGAGAAGCCGGTCAAGGTCATCGATAACACCGTGCAACCGGCGGCTGTCGCGGCGGCTGCATCGCGTCAGGAGCAGCCTGCGGTCAACTACCGTGATCTGGATCGCCCGACCGTGATGCGCAATCAGGCTCACGCTGGTGCGGCCACCGCGGCCAAGCTGAACCCGCAAGACGACCTGGATTATTTGGACATCCCGGCCTTCCTGCGTCGTCAGGCTGATTAATGAAATGTATCAGGAGTATTGGGGTGATTGGTGTTCAGCAAAGGCCGGTTCTGCTATCATCGCCGGCCATTGTTGAAAACAATTCGCAACTAGTGCTATAGCGGCCAAAGCCATGATCAGACAACGCACCCTGAAGAACATCATCCGCGCCACTGGCGTCGGCCTGCATTCCGGGGAAAAGGTTTACCTGACCCTGAAGCCGGCACCGGTGGATGCCGGTATCGTGTTTCGTCGTACCGACTTGGATCCTGTCGTAGAAATTCGCGCGCGGGCTGAAAATGTCGGTGAAACCACCATGTCGACCACGTTGATCAATGGTGATGTCAAGGTGGACACCGTGGAGCACCTGCTTTCGGCCATGGCTGGCCTGGGCATCGATAACGCCTACGTCGAGCTCTCCGCGTCCGAAGTGCCGATCATGGATGGCAGTGCTGGGCCCTTCGTATTTCTGATTCAATCCGCAGGCCTGCAGGAGCAGGAATCGGCCAAGAAGTTCATCCGCATCAAGCGCGAAGTGACAGTGGAAGAGGGCGACAAGCGCGCCACCTTCCTGCCCTTCGACGGCTTCAAGGTGAGCTTCGAGATCGATTTCGATCATCCGGTTTTCCGCAATCGCACCCAGAGTGCCACGGTGGACTTCTCCAGCACCTCCTTCGTCAAAGAAGTGAGCCGTGCGCGGACCTTCGGCTTCATGAGTGACATCGAGCACCTGCGTTCGCAGAACCTGGCGCTCGGCGGCAGCGTAGAAAACGCCATCGTGGTCGATGAGTTTCGCGTGCTTAACGAAGACGGCCTGCGTTACGAGGACGAGTTCGTTAAACACAAAATCCTCGATGCCATCGGTGATCTCTATCTGCTGGGTAACAGCCTGATTGGCGAGTTCCGAGGCTTCAAGTCGGGCCATGCGCTGAACAATCGTCTACTGCGCACCTTGATCGAGCAGCAGGATGCTTGGGAAGTGGTGACCTTCGACGACGTGAAGAGTGCGCCGATCTCGTACATGCGGCCGGTTGCGGCCGGCTAAGCAAGACTCTCTCTTTTGCTGTTTTTAGAGGCCACCCCAGGGTGGCCTTTTTCTGTCTGTGATTTCTGCGCGGTAGCGCCCTTTAGCGCGGCGCTACTTGCGGTCTTTGGCGTGGCTGGCCAGGCGCTCCAGGGCCGCGCGCAAGTTCGGGTCGCTGATGCCGTCGGCGGTAGCCTGGAGGCTGGCGGCGGCGCTTTGCGATAACTCAATAATGTGACCGCTACTGTGCCTTGCGGCGGTGGGCGGTTGCACCTTAAAGAGGATCTTCGTTAAGTTCGTGAACTCGGCGAAGGCTTGTAGTTGGCGTTGCAGACGGCGTTGTTGATAGCGCAAACGGGTGGCCCAGTGGCCATCGGTGACTATCAATAGTAGGCAGCCCTCGCGCCATGATGCCACGTGGCAGTGTTCGCGGGCGGCGGGTTGCAGTTGGCTGTCGAGTAAGCGCTGTAGCTGAGCGAGGCGTTGGGCCTGGTTGAAAAGTGCTTGCAGGGGCTTCGCCTCACGCAGCAGCGCGGCGGGAGCTCGGGCCGGTAAAGGACGAAAAGCCATGGCGGGACGCCTGAGGTTGCAAAGTCGCCATGGTAGCAGAAAGGTCGCTGCCCCCAGCGTTCTGTGAATGACGCCTGTTGGCGTGGCGGATTCGGCTCGGTCACACGCCAGGGCTTGATTTTGGCGGTGCGGGCTCCATATAGAAAAGCGGGGGAAAGCTCAGCCGTTGCCGCTACAGGCCGAGGCGGGCGTCAGTTGACCTACACGCTCCAGCGTGTGTCAGCGCTGCTCTGCGGTCGGCGAGTCGACTGTGCAGTCAGTCTAAAGCCACAATGTCGCGGGTGCTGGCACACTGAAATAACGCTACTTTCCTCGCCAACGTTTCCGGGTAGAATGCCCGCTTCGCAAGCAGCCATGAGGGCTGCGCGGGCGACTCACGGGGCCGCCCTCCATCCATACGTGTGGAAGATCCTGTCGATATGTTTGCGCCTTTGTTGAAAAAGCTCTTTGGAAGCAAGAACGAGCGCGAGGTGAAGCGCATGCTCAAGACGGTGCAAGCCGTTAGTGCGTTTGAGGAGCAGATGCTGGCTCTCTCGGATGAGCAGCTGCGCGCCAAGACCGAAGAGTTCAAGGCCCGTCTGGGCAAAGGCGAAGCCCTCGATCAACTGCTGCCGGAAGCCTTCGCTGTGGCCCGTGAGGCCGGTAAGCGGGTGATGGGCATGCGTCACTTCGATGTGCAGCTGATCGGTGGCGCGACCTTGCACGAAGGCCAAATCGCCGAGATGCGCACCGGTGAGGGTAAGACCCTGGTGGCGACCCTGGCGGTCTACCTGAATGCGCTGTCCGGCAAGGGCGTGCACGTGGTCACGGTGAACGACTACCTGGCCCGCCGCGACGCCAACTGGATGCGTCCGCTGTATGAATTCCTCGGGCTCTCCGTGGGGATTGTCAGCCCGTTCCAGCCGCCGGAGGAGAAGCGTGCGGCCTACGCCGCCGACATCACCTACGGCACCAACAACGAATATGGTTTCGACTACCTGCGCGACAACATGGCGTTCAGCCTGGACGAGAAATTCCAGCGCGGACTGAACTTCGCCGTGATCGACGAAGTTGACTCCATCTTGATCGACGAAGCCCGTACGCCGCTGATCATTTCCGGGCAGGCGGAAGACAGCTCCAAGCTCTACATGCAGATGAACCAACTGATTCCTCGCCTCAAGCAGCACATCGAGGAAGAAGAAGGTGTAGTCACTCAGGAAGGCCATTACACGGTCGATGAGAAGACCCGCCAGGTCGAGCTGAACGAGCAGGGTCACCAGTTCATCGAGGACATGCTGACCCAGACGGGGCTGCTGGCCGAAGGTGAGAGCCTGTATTCCGCGCACAACCTGGGTCTGCTGACCCACGTTTATGCCGGCCTGCGCGCGCACAAGCTGTTCCATCGCAATGTCGAATACATAGTGCAGAACGATCAGGTCTTGCTGGTCGACGAGCACACTGGCCGGACTATGCCGGGTCGCCGTCTCTCCGAGGGGCTGCACCAGGCGATCGAAGCCAAAGAAGGTCTGAATATTCAGGCGGAGAGCCAGACGCTGGCCTCGACCACCTTCCAGAACTACTTCCGCCTCTACAACAAGCTGTCCGGCATGACCGGTACGGCCGATACCGAGGCGTTCGAGTTCCAGCAGATCTACGGCCTGCCCGTGGTGGTGATTCCGCCGAACAAGCCGTTGGCGCGTAAGGACTTCAACGACCTGGTCTACCTGACCCAGGACGAGAAGTACGCGGCGATCATCGCCGATATCAAAGAGAGCCAGGCGATAGGGCGTCCGGTGTTGGTGGGCACGGCCTCGATCGAAACCTCGGAGTACGTCTCCCAGTTGCTGGCCAAGGAAGGCATCGAGCACAAGGTGCTCAACGCCAAATTCCACGAGAAAGAAGCCGAGATCATCGCCCAGGCCGGTCGCCCAGGCGGGCTGACCATCGCCACCAACATGGCCGGTCGCGGTACCGACATCCTCCTGGGCGGCAACTGGGAAGTCGAAGTGGCGGCTCTGGACAATCCGACGCCTGAGCAGGTCGCGCAAATCAAGGCCGACTGGCACAAGCGTCACCAGCTGGTGGTCGAATCCGGTGGCCTGCATGTGATCGCGTCCGAGCGGCATGAGTCGCGGCGTATCGACAACCAGTTGCGTGGTCGTTCCGGTCGTCAAGGCGACCCGGGCTCCAGTCGCTTCTACTTGTCGCTGGAAGACAACTTGATGCGCATCTTCGCCTCGGACCGGGTGAAGAACTTCATGAAGGCCCTGGGCATGCAGGCCGGTGAGGCGATCGAGCACCGCATGGTGAGCAACGCCATCGAGAAGGCGCAGCGCAAAGTCGAAGGGCGCAACTTCGACATGCGTAAGCAACTGCTCGAGTTCGACGACGTGGCGAACGAGCAGCGTAAAGTGATCTATCACATGCGCAACAGCTTGCTGGCCGCCGACGACATTGGCGAAACCATCGCCGACTTCCGTCTGGAAGTGCTGGATAACACCATCAGTCAGTACATTGCGCCGCAATCGCTGCCGGAGCAGTGGAACGTGGCCGGCTTGGAAGCCGCGCTGTTCAGCGATTTCAGCAGCAAACTGCCGATTCAGCAGTGGCTCGACGACGATGCCCACCTGTACGAAGAGCCGCTGCGCGAGAAGATCCTCGCCGCCCTGCTCGCGGCCTACCATGAGAAGGAAGACCTGGCTAGCGCCGAAGCGCTGCGCACCTTCGAGAAGCAGATTCTGTTGCGGGTAGTGGACGACCTGTGGAAAGACCACCTGTCGACCATGGATCACCTGCGTTACGGTATTCACCTGCGCGGTTATGCGCAGAAGAATCCGAAGCAGGAGTACAAGCGCGAGTCCTTCACCCTGTTCCAGCAACTGCTCGATTCGATCAAGCGCGACACCATTCGCGTGCTGTCCCACGTGCAGGTGCGGCGCGAAGATCCGGCCGAAGAAGAGGCGCGCCTGCGTCACGAAGCGGAGCAACTGGCGCAGCGTATGCAGTTCCAGCACGCCGAAGTCTCAGGCTTGGCGCAGCCGCTGGAGCGGGCCGAAGCCGAAGGCGAAATGGCCGTGGCAACGCTGGCGCCGGTGCGCAATGAACAGAAAATCGGGCGCAACGAGCTGTGCTACTGCGGCTCGGGCAAGAAGTACAAGCATTGCCATGGGCAAATCAGCTAATCGATGTAGGCTGGGTAGAACGTAGTGAAACCCAGCTCGTCAGTGGTAATGCGCTGGGTTTCGCGGTGCTCTACCCAGCCTACCGACGCCGCGACCGGCCTAGCCGCTCGCGGCGTTTTTGGCTAAATGTGCACTGTACCGCTGCGGTGCAGTTTTAAACCCTACTGCTTATGACAAGGAGCTCACTCCATGCCTGTTGGTCTTGGCCCTCTGCCTACCCTGCACCCGGTTCCCGGTTTTGAACTCGGCATCGCCTCTGCCGGCATCAAGCGCGCAGGGCGCAAGGATGTGGTGGTCATGCGCTGTGCCGAAGGCTCTAGCGTGGCTGGCGTGTTCACCCTTAACGCGTTTTGTGCGGCGCCGGTGATTCTGGCCAAGAAGCGCGTGCTCGGCCCGGTCCGTTACCTGCTGACCAACACCGGCAACGCCAATGCCGGCACCGGCGAGCCAGGCCTGCTCGCCGCGACGCGTACCTGCGCCAAGCTGGCGGCGTTGGCGGGCGTGACTGAGAGCGCGGTACTGCCGTTCTCGACCGGGGTTATCGGCGAGCCGCTGCCGGTGGAGAAGATCGAGGGCGCGCTGGCGGCGGCCTTGGCCGACCTGTCGGCAGACAACTGGGCGGCGGCCGCCAGTGGCATAATGACCACCGACACCCTGCCCAAAGGCGCCAGCCGCCAGTTCATGCACGATGGCGTCACCGTCACCGTCACCGGCATCAGCAAAGGCGCCGGGATGATCAAGCCGAATATGGCGACCATGCTCGGCTACATCGCCACCGACGCCAAGGTCGCCCAGGGCGTGCTGCAGGATCTGCTGCGCGATGCGGCGAATAAATCCTTCAACCGCATCACCATCGACGGCGATACCTCGACCAACGATTGCTGCATCCTGGTCGCTACCGGCCAAGCGCAGCTGCCGGAAGTGACGCAAGCCAGCGGCGCGTTGTTCGCCGAACTGAAGCAGGCGGTGCTGGAGGTGTCCATGGAGCTGGCCCAGGCCATAGTGCGTGATGGCGAGGGCGCGACCAAGTTCGTCACCGTGCAGGCGAATGGCGGCGCGACCCATCAAGAGTGCCTGGACGTCGCCTATGCCGTGGCCCACTCGCCGCTGATCAAGACCGCGCTGTTCGCCTCCGACCCGAACTGGGGGCGGATCCTCGCGGCGGTTGGCCGCGCCGGTGTGGCGCAGCTGGATGTGAGCAAGATCGACGTGTTTCTCGGCGAGGTCTGCATCGCCAGCCGCGGTTGCCGCGCCGCCAGCTACACCGAAGAACAGGGCGCGGCGGTGATGGCCGAGGCGGAAATTGGTATCCGCATCGAGCTGGGACGTGGCACGTGCAGCGAGACGATCTGGACCACCGACTTGTCCCACGAATATGTGAGAATCAACGCGGAGTACCGTTCCTGAGCCCGCCTATTCCCGCTTTTCATCCCAGGATAAAAAATAGGAATTTGCCTTTTGCCTTCGGCGCCTCTTATGGTCCCCTCCAGGTTGTTTGGAATCTGACGAACTAAGGAGAGGCGTATGTCTTTGACTCTGGTAATTGGCGACAAAACCTATTCCTCCTGGTCGCTGCGCGCCGCCCTGGCACTGGAGCTGACCGGCGCGCCCTATGACGAGGTGCTGGTGCACCTCGACCGCCCGGATACCCGTGCGCGCATTCTCGAACACTCGCCGACCGGCAAGGTGCCGCTACTGAAGACCGAAGAAGGCCCGATCTGGGACTCCTTGGCGATTGGCGAGTACCTCTCTGAGCGCTTTCCCGAGGCCCACCTGTGGCCACGTGGGCAGTACGCGCGGGCGGTGGCGCGGGCCGTGTGCGCGGAGATGCACAGTGGCTTCGGCGCCCTGCGCACGCACATGCCGATGAACCTCAAGCGCGCTCGCCCGCTGGAGCCGCTGCCGGCCGAGGTGCAGGCGGATATCGAGCGGGTCTGTACGTTGTGGGCCCAGTGCCGTGCCGATTTCGGTCAGGACGGGCCTTTCCTGTTTGGTCACGCCAGCTTGGCGGATGCCTTCTTCGCGCCGGTGGCCACGCGCTTGCGCAGTTATCAGGTCGCCCTACCGGCTACGGCGGCGGCTTATGTGGAAACCATTTACCAGTGGTCGGCCTTCCAGGGCTGGTACCAGGCAGCACTTAAGGAAAGCGCGGCGTGAAACGAGTACAGGTAGCGGCGGCAGTGATCCGTGGCGTGGATGGGCGGGTACTGCTGGCCCGCCGCCCGGAGGATAAGCACCAGGGCGGTCTGTGGGAGTTTCCCGGCGGCAAGGTGGAAGAGGGCGAGTCGGTGTCGGCGGCGCTGCAGCGCGAATTGGCCGAGGAGCTGGGTATCCAGGTAAGCGCCGCGCGGCCGCTGATTCAGGTGCAGCACGACTATGCGGATAAGCATGTGTTGCTGGACGTCTGGGAGGTCTCGGCCTTCAGCGGCGAGCCCCATGGCGCCGAGGGCCAGCCGCTGGCTTGGGTCAGCGCTAAACAGTTGGCGGACTATGAGTTTCCGGCGGCTAACCGGCCGATAGTGGCCGCCGCGCGCCTGCCCGAGCACTACCTGATCACCCCGGAGAACCTGGAGCCACAGGCACTGCTGCGGGGGCTGAAAGCCGCTCTGGACAGCGGGATTCGGCTGGTGCAGCTGCGCGCGCCGACTATGTACGACCCGCAGTACCGCGATCTGGCGGTGGACGTCGTGGGACTGTGTGCCGGGCGCGCGCAACTGATGCTGAAAGGGCCGTTGGAGTGGTTGGGGGATTTCCCCGCGGCCGGCTGGCACCTGACCGCGACCCAGCTGCGCCAGCTGGTCAGCGGTGGTCGGCCGTTCCCGTCGGAGCGCTGGCTCGCGGCGTCCTGCCACAACGCCGAAGAGTTGGCGCTGGCGGCGCAGATGGGCGTGGATTTCGTCACCCTGTCACCCGTGCAAGCTACCCAGACCCATCCCGAGGCGCAGCCGCTGGGGTGGGACAAGGCCGCCGAGCTGATCGCCGGTTTCAATCAGCCGGTCTACCTGCTCGGCGGTGTCGGTGCGACCGAGACTGAGCGTGCCTGGCAGATCGGCGCGCAAGGGGTGGCGGGCATCCGCGCGTTCTGGCCGCAAGTCGAATAAGCCGGTGATTGGCCGGGCAGCTACTGCCGGCCAAACCAGTCGCAGTCAGGTGTTTTCCGGCTTCGGCGCGGCCTGCCAGAGCACTTCCTTGATCTGCATGCGCTTGGCAATCAGGCGGGCGGCGACGAACAGCAGGTCGGACAGACGGTTGATGTAAGCCAGCTCGACTCCAGTCAGGGGTTCCACCGCGTTCAGCCGCTGGCAGCGGCGCTCGGCGCTGCGCGCCAGGCTGCGGCAGACATGGGCCTGCGCGACCAACTGCGAGCCGCCCGGCAGGATGAAGTTTTCCAGCGGCCCCAGCTCCTCGTTCCAGCGGTCGATGGCCGCTTCCAGGCGCTGCACCTCGGCCGAGTCCAGGGCCTGATAGACCGGCATCGCCAGCTCGCCGCCAAGGTCGAACAGGCGGTGCTGGCAGGGCGCCAAGACCTCGATCAGCTCGCTGAGTCCTGGCCATATGCCTTCCTGCTCGGCCAAGCCTGCGAGTAGCAGGCCCAGGTGGCTATTGAGCGTATCCACCTCGCCCATGGCCTCCACCCGTGGGTGATCCTTGGGTACCCGGCGGCCGTCGGCCAGGCCGGTTTCACCGGCATCGCCGGTGCGGGTGTAAATCTTCGAGAGTCGGTGACCCATGATTAAAAGTTGTCCTGGGTAGGTGGCAGCGGCAGGCGCAAGGTGAAGCAGGTGCCCTGGCCGAACGTGGAGTGCACTTCCATCTGCCCTTTGTGGTTGTTGGTGATGATGAAGTAGGAGACCGACAGCCCCAACCCCGTGCCCTGGCCAATCTCCTTGGTGGTGAAGAACGGCTCGAAGATGCGCTTGCGCACCTGCTCGGGCATGCCGATGCCGTTGTCTTCGACCTGAATTTCCACCCAGGGGGGCGTCAGGCGGGTGCGCAAGGTGATGCGTCCGGGTTCCAGGGGCTCTGCGCCTGGCTTGGCTTCGCGTTGATGGATCGCCTGGGCGGCATTTTTCAACAGGTTGAGCAGCACTTGTTCCAGTTCGTTGGCGATGCCGGGCACCGGGCCGATCTGCGGATCGAACTCACGCAGGATGCTCAGGCCCTTGAAGTCGAAGCCTTCGGTCAGGTCGAAGTCATTGCCGGCGATGTCCACCGCCTGGTCGAGCAGTGCCGGCAACTGGCAGGGGGCGAGTTGGCGATTGCTCATGCGGCTGAAGCTGAGCATGTGGCTGACGATTTTTGCCGCCCGCGAGCCGGCTTGCTGGATTCCATCCAGTAGTTGTGGCACTTCACGGCCTTGCAGGTAGCGATTGACCGTCTCCAGTGAGACGCCCACGGCCTCGGCTTGTTCGAGATTCTTCGCTAGCTCGGCAGACAAGCGCCGGCGAATGTTCTGCACGTTGTGCAAGATGGCGCCCAGCGGGTTGTTGATCTCGTGGGCCATGCCGGCGGCCAAGCCGCCGACCGAGAGCATCTTCTCGGACTGCACCATCATCTCTTCCAGCGAAAGGCGCTGGGTGATGTCGTCGATGCGGATCACCACGCCGCGGCCGGCGCCGCCCATCAGCGGATAAAAAGTCAGGGCGTAATGCCGTGGCGCGTCATCCTTGAGCCAGGTCACGCGCTCGATTTTCTCCACCTTGTGCCGTTCGGCGGTCTGTTTGAGCTGTTGCAGGAACGGCTTGAGGGGTGGAAAAGCCAGGAATACCGGCTGGTTCAGGGCCGCCTCCAGCCGGGTGCCGGAAAGCGCGCTGGCTTCCTGGTTCCATTGGGTGACGTAGAGCTGTTCGTCGAGGGCGATCAGGGCCGAGGGCATCGAGTCGATGATGCTGTTCAGGTAGTTCTGAAAGCCCGTGAGCTTCTTTTCGATCTTGCTGCGCACCTGCACCTCCAGCTCCAGCTTGCGGTTGGAGTGGCGGGTTTCCTCGGCCAGGCTCTGGGCTTGGTCGGAGGCCATTTGCGCATCGTCGCGGGCGCGCTTGAGCTGCTGCTCGCGCGCCTCGATGCGTGACAGCATGGTGTTGAAGGCCTCTGCCAGTCGGCCAATTTCGTCCTGATTGCCGCGGGCGGCGCGCAGGGCGTAGTTCTCTTCGCGGGTGACCTGGCGCGACAACTCTTCCAGTTTGCGAATCGGCCGAGTCACCATGCGGCGGATTTGCCGGGCCACCAAGGTCCAGAGCAACACGCTGAAGGCGAGAATCACCAGGCTGGCGGTCAAGGTGCCGGTGTAGAAGGCGCCGGGCAACTCGCTGGAGGCGACCAGCAGCAGGTGGCCAGGCGCTTTGCCGGGCTGGGGCAGTGCGATCAGTTGGTTGGCGCGAAACTCACCGTAGCGCCAGCTGTCCAGCTGTTCGAGGCTCTGCGGCAGCTGCAGTTTCTCGCCGCGTTCCAGCTGTGCCAGGCGCTGTCCGGTGCTGTCGTAGAGCACGGCCGCGCGTAGCGGCGCGTAGCCGTTCAGGCGTTGTAGCAGGGCCTCGGCGGCGGTTGGCGAGCTGAGCGCTTCATGGCTCAGGGTTGGGCTGGCGATCAGGCGGCCGAGGGTCTGCAGGGCTTGCGGCGCCATGTTTTCCTGGGAGATCCAGTAGGCGGCGCTGATAAAGGCCAGGTTGGCCACCAGCAGGACGGTGGTCAACAACGCCAGCAGCGCGGCCAGGAGTTTGCGGCCAACCGGGAGGTTTTCAAGGCGCTTGCGCAGGGTCATGAGCAGGTTGATCGCGGCTGACGGAGGAGCTGGCAGGGTAGCGCGGGCTTTACTGGGTGGGCAATCCGCGTGCGTTTAGATGACTGACCAGGCGCTGATGCAGGGCATTCAGGTGCGGCAGCTCGCGTTGATGCCGGCGGGCCACGGCGCAGGCGTGCCCGAGTAGGAAACTGATCTCGGTGCGCCGGCCTTGGGCGACGTCCTGGTGCATCGACGAGTAGTTGGCGGCGGTGGCCTTGATCACCCGCTCGACTTCTTCCGCTAGCTGCTCGGCGGCCGCGGGCTGACCGCAGAGGCTCAGCAGCTCGCCCAGTTCGGCGCAGAGGGTCGCAACTTCCGCCGGGTGCTCGAGCAGGCCGCCGTTGCGGCAGTCGTAGAGCACCGTCAGCGGGTTGATCGCGCAGTTCAGCGCCAGCTTGCGCCACAGGCGGGTGAGGATGTCGGCGGTCCATTGGTGAGGAATGCCAGTGTTGCCGAGCTGGGCGAGCCAGGCCGGGGGGCTGGGGTCGAGCGGGTCGCCGAGCCAGGTGTAGCCATGGCCGGCAAACACCACGCGGAAATCGTCCTCACGAAACGCCCCCTCGGTGCTGGAGGCGAGGATGCAGCGCGTGTGCGGTAGGCGGGCGGCCACCGCGTCCTGGCTGCCCAGGCCGTTCTGCAGGAGGATCAGTTCGGCATCGGCAGTCAGGCGGTGGGCCAGGCTGGCGACCGCGGCTTCGGCGTCGTAAGCCTTGCAGGCCAGCAACAGCCGGCGGATCGGGCTTGAGTCCGCCGGGGTTTGCGCGGCGATGGGATAGAGGTTGCTCTGGCCGTGCTCCACCAGGGTCAAGCCGCCGGCGGCGCGGTAGGCGGCCAGGCGCGCGCGGTCGCGCAGGAGCAAACGCACGGGCAGGCCGGCGCGGGCCAGTCGAGCGGCCCAGAGGCTGCCCAGGCTGCCGGCGCCCAGCACGTGCCAGGTCATGGTTACTTGTGCAGCGGCAGACGCATCGCCGCCACCCGGCCGCTCGCGTAGGACTCGGGCAGCAGCGTGGCGGCGTGCCGGATCAAGCTATCCGGATCGATGGGCAGTGCCTTGGCGTCCATGCCGACCAGGCTGATGCCGGCCTTGAGGGTGATGAAGCCTTCGCTGGTCTTGAAGGCTTTCAGGTTCAGGCCCTCATGCAGGCGTTTGAAGCTACTCGGGGCACACTCTTGCAGGTCTTCGAGCAGGGTGAGCAAGCCGAAGTGGTTATCGTCCAGCCGCGTCAGCACATCGAGTGGGCGCACCAGCTGTTGCAGGCGGCGGGCGACGCCGTGCAGCAGTTCGTTGTAGAAGCTGTGGCCATATTGCAGACGTAATTGCGAGGCCTCCTGCAAACCGATCAACAGGTAACACACGGCACCGCCGCGGGACTCGATCTTGCGCAGGCTGTCGACCAGCATCTGCTGCAGGTAGCGCGGGTTGCCCAGGCCGGTCAGGGAGTCGACCAGGTTGCGTTGTTCCAGGCAGGCGATGTTCTGCGTCAGCAGGCGGTTTTCCTGCAGCAGGCGTTGCAGGGTGTTGCACAGGCGGTCGGCGGCGTAGATCCGTGGCACCAGTTGCTCGCTCATCGCCGCCTTGTTGATGAAGTCATCGACGCCGCGGTCGAAGGCCTCGTTGAGCACGTTGTCGCCGTCCTTGCCGGTGAGCAGGATGATGTAGGTGTAGTGGTCGGTCATCTCGTCGAACTGGCGCACGCGGCCGGTCAGCTCCAGGCCGTCGATTTCCGGCATCAGCCAATCGGCCAGCAGCACACTGGCCGGGCGCTGTTCGAGCAACTTGAGCGCCTCGACGGCGCTGCTGGCGAAGCGCACGTCGAGGTAGCCAGCCTGGCTCAAGGCGCGGCCGATCATGGTGCTGGAGAACTTGGCGTCGTCCACCACCAGGATGCTGAGATGGGGGTTGGGCATTGGCAGACTCGCAGGAAGTGGTGAAGGTGCCGGTACATGGCCGGGCAGTGAATGTATCTGCAGTTATATAATGACCTGGCATTTTAACCGTCAAGCCTGGCGCATCCTGTCCGTGATGCGGATCGCGCCGTCTATCTGGAGAAACCCCATGCCCTCGTTCGACGTGGTGTCCGAGCTGGACAAACACGAAGTCACCAACGCCGTCGATAACGCGATGAAAGAGCTGGAGCGTCGTTACGATCTACGCGGCAAAGGCACTTTCGAGTTCAAGGAACTGACCATCAACCTGACCGCCGATGCGGATTTCCAGCTGGAACAGATGGTGGAGATTCTCAAGCTCAGCCTGGTTAAGCGCAAGATCGATGTGCAATGCCTGGAATTGAAGGAGGCCTACCCTTCGGGCAAAAGCGTGAAGCAGGAAGCCGTGCTGCGTGAAGGTATCGATAAAGAGCTGGCGAAGAAGATCGTCGCGCATATCAAAGACAGCAAACTCAAGGTGCAGGCCGCTATTCAGGGCGAGCAGGTACGGATCACCGGCAAGAAGCGTGACGACCTGCAGGAGGCCATCGCCGCCCTGCGCGCCAAAGACTTCGGCATGCCGCTGCAGTACAACAACTTCCGCGATTAATTCGCCGTCAACGCACCCTCTGCGCCGCAGTGGCGGCGCAGAGGGTGCCCGATGTGTGTGACCGCCATGGCGGTTTCGTTTTGGGGATCGATTACAGCAGCGATATCCAGTTGGCTCGCGCAGTGCTGTTGGAGATCGCCGCCGATGCGCGGGTGCTCGAGGACACGCCGCCGGTGGTGTTCGTCACCGCGCTGGGCGACAGTGCGATCAGTCTGTCGTTGCGGGTTTGGGTGGCCACGGGCGACTACTGGCCGGTGACGTTCGACTTTATCGAGCAGGCCAAGGAGCGCCTGACGGCAGCGGGGATCAATATCCCCTTCCCGCATCGGGTGGTGCATCTGTTGCAGAGCAACTGATGCTGCGCAGGGCAAAAGGCCGGTTTTTTATGGCCGATCCGTGGAGGGCTGTTCGCTGGTGGGAGTTGGCGTCGAGCCATTTGTCTGCGGACCCTCGCGGCGCCACTGCCAGATGATGAGGATTAACGTCGGCATGCCGAGTAACGCGGTAATCAGGAAAAAATCGCTATAGCCGAACTTCTCCACCATCACCCCGGAGTAGCCACCGATCAGCCGCGGCAGCAGCAGCATGATCGAGCTGAGCAGCGCGTATTGGGTGGCGGAGAACTTCAGGTTGGTCAGGCTCGACAGGTAGGCGACGAAGGCCGCGGTGGCCAACCCGGCGCTGAAGTTGTCGCAGGAGATGGTGAGCACCAGCATCTGCAGGTGCGGGCCCATCCCGGCGAGCAGCAGGAACAGCAGGTTGGTCGCCGCCGACGCCGCACCGCCGATCAGCAGAATCGGGAAGATCCCGAAGCGCACGATCAGCAAACCTCCGAGGCCGGCACCGAGCAGGGTCATGACCAGGCCGAACAGCTTGCTGACGCTGGCGATCTGATCCTTGCTGAAACCTTGGTCGATGTAGAACACGTTGGCCATCACGCCCATCACAGTGTCCGACAGGCGATAAGTGGCGATCAGGCCGAGCAGCAGCAGGGCTTGCCAGCGGTAGCGCAGGATAAAGTCGTTGATCGGCGTGAGCACCGGCGCCAAGCCGCGGCGGCCCATGGACGACAGGCACAGCGCGGTCAGGATGAGGTAGAGCAGGGCGCGCAGAAAGGCCCGATCGTGCAGCAGCAGATCGAGGAGACTGCGGCCGTGGAACAGCACGCTCTCGAAGTTCGTCCGGTACAGCTGGGTGAACAGCGCCGGCACCGAGACCAGCAACACGATCAACACCAGCACCGAGATCATCTGATGACTGAAACCATAGCGGGCGGCCGACAGTTGGGTGCGCAGCGGCACCGGCGGTTCGCGCATCCACAGGCTGGTGAGTAGCCCCGGCACCATCAACAGCGCAAACAGCAGGTAAGTGCCGGCCCAGGCCGCGTGCTTGTACAGCCCCCCGGTGGAGCCGAACCACTCGGCGAAATACAGTGCACCGGCAGTCGCCAACAGCGCGGCGACCCGGTAGCCGGCCATGTAACTGGCGGCCAGCGCGGCCTGGCGGCTGTCTTCGGCGATTTCCAGGCGGTAGGCATCGATGGCGATGTCTTGGGTGGCCGAGGCAAAGGCCACCAACACGGCCAGGGCGATCAACCAGGCCAGGTGTTGCTGGGGATCGCACAGCGCCATGCCGGCCAGCCCAACGGCCACCAACACTTGCGAGAGCACCAGCCAGGAGCGGCGCCGGCCCAGTTTGCCCAGCAGCGGCAGGCGCCATTGGTCGAGGAGTGGCGACCAGACCCATTTGAAGGCGTATGCGAGGCCGATCAAGCTGGCGAAACCTATGGTCTCACGCGCCACACCGGCCTCGCGCAGCCAGACCGAGAGGGTGGAGAACACCAGCATATAAGGTAGGCCGGCGGCGAACCCCAGCAGGAGCAGAGCCAAGCTGGCGGGGGTGGCATAGGCGGCGAGGGCGGCGCGCCAGGTTTTACGGGGCATGGGGCTGTGATCTGCCTGGGGAGTACGGAGCTTGGAGAACAAAGTCGGATTAGCAAAACAGGATTATAAAAACAGCGCGCACTCTAACCGCTGTGCTCCACTGGGCGCCAGCCATGCCGCTGCATATCCACCCGTTCGTTATGGATGCGCACGCCCTCGGCGCGTAAACGCGCCCGTTGCTCATCGCCGGCGGGGCTGCCTGACATCAAGCTGAGCCGACCGCCGGCGGCGACTACCCGATGCCAGGGCAGCGTACTGCCTTGCGGCAGTTGGCTGAGGCTGCGCCCGACCCAGCGCGCCGCTCGGCCAAGACCTGCCAGTTCGGCCAACTGGCCATAGCTGACCACCTTGCCTGCCGGCACTTGCGCCAGGGTCAGATACAGCGCCGCCCGCCGCGCCTCGGCGCTTGCCGCTGGCCCGAGGGCCCAGGCATGCTCTGCCGCCTTCTCCTCACCCTCTGCCTGTCGATGGATCATGTTGCTACGCATCCTGCTTTCGAGTGTTGTGTTTTTAACTGCTCTATTGGGCCTCGTCACCTCGGCCTGGGCGGACACCGTCTGGCTGAATAATGGCGATCGCCTGAGTGGTGAGATCTTACTGCTGGATGGCGGCAAGCTGGCGCTGAACACCCGGTACGCCGGCCAGGTGCTGATCGATTGGAAGGATATCGACACCCTGCGCTCGGACAAACCCTTGTTGCTGCGCCGCGCAGGCCTCGACAGCGAGCATAGCAAGCGCTTGGAGGCGGCCGGCAAGGGCATGGTGCGGGTGCTCAACTCAAGCACCGAGACCGTGCCCTTGGCCAGTATCACCCGCCTGGTGCCGCCGCGTCTGTTGCTGCAGGACCGAGTCTGGGAAGGCAACCTGGATGCCAAGCTGGACATGCAGCGCAATGAAGACAATACCGATGAGTGGCAGCTCAAGGGCAACACCCGGGTCGAGCATGGCCGCTGGCGTCATGTGCTGACCGGTGAGTTGGAGCGTGAGACCAAGAACGGCGAGCAAACCGACAACAATTGGCAGTATGAATACGACCTCGACCGCTTTTTCAGCGAACACTGGTTCTGGCGTGCCGGCATCGAGCAGCAGCGCGATGAGTTCGACAGCATCCAGCGCCAGCGCATTCTCGGCAGCGGTCCCGGTTATCGTTTCTGGGACAACGAACTGGGGCGTTTCGATCTGATCAGCCAGTTCAACCGGGCCACCTTCGAGTCTGCGGCGGGTGATCTGGAGTTCAATACTTACTCGTTGGAGTGGGATTACAAGCGCCTACTCTGGGGCACGCGGCTGGAGTTCTATAGCAACGCGGAGCTACAGATTCCGCAGATCAGCGCGGTCGACTATGCGCTCGACAGCGAGTTCGGCTTGCGTTATCGCCTCAACAGTTGGGCGCGCCTGTCGCTGCTCTATGAGTTGAATCAGACCGGCGGCGTGGCGGCGGTGAGCGGCTCGGATCGGCGCTACTCGCTGGGCGTCGGGGTCGGCTGGTAAGCGCTCTCGGTTCAGGCTTCGATGAAAAAAGCCCCGCGGTTGCGGGGCTTCTTCTTGGTGCAACAGCTGCGATCAGAGACGCAGACCGCCGTCCAGTTCGAGGATGCGACCGGTGTAGTAGTCGTTTTCCAGGATGTAGGCGACCGAATGGGCGATCTCCGCCGGTTTGCCCATACGCCTGAGCGGGATGCCCGACGTCATCTTCTCCAGCGCTTCCGGCTTCATGCCGAGGGTCATTTCGGTCTCGATAAAGCCTGGTGCGACGCCGGCGACCCGGATGCCGTAACGCGCCAGCTCCTTGGCCCAGACCACGGTGTCGGCGGCTACGCCGGCCTTGGCGGCGGAGTAGTTGGCCTGGCCCATGTTGCCGGCACGGGAGATCGAGGAGATGTTGACGATTGCGCCGTGGTTGCCCAACTCGATCATCTTCGCCGCCACTTCGCGGGTGCAGAGGAATACGCCGGTCAGGTTGACGTCGATCACCGACTGCCACTGCGCCAGGCTCATCTTGGTCATTTCGCCGTCTTTGATCTTGATGGTCAGGCCGTCGCGCAGAATGCCGGCGTTGTTGACCAGGCCATTGATGGCGCCGAAGTCTTCGGCGATCTGCGCCACGCAGTGGGTCACCTGCTCTTCATCGGCGACGTTGCACAGGTAAGCCCGGGCGTCACCACCGGCGGCCTTGCAGGCGGCCACGGCTTCGTCGAGTTTTTCCTGATTGAGGTCGACCAGGGCCAGCTTGGCGCCTTTAGCCGCCAGATACTCGCCCATCGCGCGACCTAGACCCTGGCAGCCGCCAGTGATGATGATGACTTTGTCTTGCAGTTGCATGCCAAATCCCCTCGAAGGTGTATCGGTTGTTAGCCCCGCTGGCGCTGCGAATCGTTATGCTGAGTGCCTGTCCGTTTTCGACGAATTCTGTGCGAGGAGTCATAAGGTGAGCGTGAAAGCCGGCAAGCATGCCCGAGAATTGCTACTCAAGGAATACCGTGGGGTGCTCTCCACCCAGTCCAAAGCCATGCCGGGCTACCCTTTCGGATCGGTGGTGCCGTACTGCCTGGACGAACAGGGCCGGCCGCTGATCCTGATCAGCCGCATCGCCCAGCACACCCACAATCTGCAGCTCGAGCCCAAGTGTTCGCTGCTGGTCGGCGAGCGTGGCGCGGAGGATGTGCAGGCCGTTGGCCGCCTGACCTTGCTGGCGCAAGCCCGCCAGTTGAGCGATGAGGTGGCCATCGCCGCGGCGGCTGAGCGCTATTACCGCTATTTCCCCAGCTCACAGGGCTATCACCAGGCGCATGACTTCGATTTCTGGGTCTTGGAGCCGGTGCGCGCTCGCTATATCGGCGGTTTCGGTGCCATCCACTGGATCGATAGCGTCACCTTGGCCAATCCCTTCGCCGCTCAGGTCGAGGCGGGGATGGTCGAACATATGAACAGTGATCATGCCAGCGCCATCGCCCATTACGTCGAGCTGGCCGGCTTGCCGCGTGAACCGGCGGCGCAACTGGCCGGGATCGACAGCGAGGGCTTTCACCTGCGCATCGGTCAGGCGCTGTATTGGCTGGCATTTCCCGAGCTTTGCCGTAATCCCGGTGCCGTGCGCCAGGCCTTGGTGGCACTGGCGCGGGCCGAGGTTTGGCCGACCGGCGGAGCGCTGCAGGCTTGAATTTGCCCTGTTGCGCCATTACTTAACCAGCATTGGAAGTCCTTACTTCCGTCCAGGGATTGTGTTGATGCGCGCTTTTTTGTTGCTTCTTCTACTGTTTCCGCTGATCGAGCTGGCCGTGCTGATCCAGGTCGGCAGTGCTATCGGCGTGTTGCCGACCTTGTTGCTGATTATCGGCAGTGCCGTGCTCGGCAGCGTGCTGCTGCGGGTGGCCGGGGTCGCCACCGCTTGGCGCGCCCGTCAGCGCCTGGCACGGGGCGAGTTGCCCGAGCAGGAAATGCTCGAAGGTCTGCTGATCGCGGTCGGTGGCGGTCTGCTGCTGTTGCCGGGGTTTATCAGCGACATCTTCGGCTTGCTCTGCTTGCTGCCGTTTACCCGTCGCCTGCTGGTGAATAAAGTGCGCCAGCGTGTGGCCGCTCAGGCCATGCGCCAGCGGGCCTTTGCCGATGACCTGCAAGCGCGCTCCGGGCCGGCGCGGCCGAACGTCATCGAAGGCGAGTTTGAACACCGCGATTCCTAAGAGTCTGTTTAAGATCGTCGCGAGCGCAGGTCAGGCAAGGCGAAAAAAGGCGAGGAAGCGGAGTTGACTGCAGTCAATGAGCATTCCGAGGCTGTTTTCAACGCAGCATGGCCAAGCGCAGCAGATATTAGGCCGGCTCTAAAGATTTTTCGCGGCCACCCTTGAAATACCCTTGTCAGCCCTTATGTAGTGGTCACCGCAAGGTCTCTGTCGGTGACGACAGGCAGTCTTCTGCGGTCCGCCCTGCGGGCCGCAACCGGCAACGCCGGATGTGTCAACCAGCCGGTGCATAAACCGGCGGCTTTAAATCACCTTACTTGGGAGAGATCGACAATGAAGCTTCGTCCTCTGCATGACCGCGTCGTCATCCGTCGCAGTGAAGAAGAATCGAAAACCGCTGGTGGCATCGTTCTGCCGGGTTCCGCTGCTGAAAAGCCGAACCGTGGCGAGATCCTCGCCGTGGGTAGCGGCCGCGTGCTGGACAACGGTGAAGTGCGTGCGCTGGCCGTGAAAGTGGGTGACAAGGTGGTATTCGGTCCTTACTCCGGCAGCAACACCATCAAGGTTGACGGTGAAGACCTGCTGGTAATGAGCGAGAACGAAATCCTGGCCGTTGTTGAAGACTGATTTCAGCGCATCGTCGCTACGAATTCCGTTCCACCGAAACGAATTGAGGAATAACGATCATGGCTGCTAAAGAAGTTAAATTCGGCGACTCCGCCCGTAAGAAGATGCTGGCTGGTGTTAACGTCCTGGCCGACGCGGTAAAAGCGACCCTCGGCCCGAAAGGCCGTAACGTGATCATCGAGAAGAGCTACGGCGCTCCGACCATCACCAAAGACGGCGTTTCTGTTGCCAAAGAAATCGAGCTGAAAGATCGCTTCGAGAACATGGGCGCCCAGCTGGTTAAAGACGTGGCTTCCCGTGCCAACGACGACGCTGGCGACGGCACCACCACCGCTACCGTTCTGGCGCAGTCGATCGTCAGCGAAGGCCTGAAAGCCGTCGCTGCCGGCATGAATCCGATGGACCTGAAGCGCGGCATCGACAAGGCGACCATCGCCATCGTTGCTCAGCTGAAAGCCCAGGCCAAGCCGTGCACCGACACCAAAGCCATCGCTCAGGTCGGCACCATTTCCGCCAACTCCGACACCTCCATCGGCGACATCATTGCCCAGGCCATGGAAAAAGTCGGTAAGGAAGGCGTGATCACCGTTGAAGAAGGCACGGGCCTGGAAAACGAACTGTCGGTCGTCGAAGGCATGCAGTTCGACCGTGGCTATCTGTCCCCGTACTTCATCAACAAGCCGGACACCATGGTCGCCGAGCTGGAAAGCCCGCTGATCCTGCTGGTCGACAAGAAGATCTCGAATATCCGCGAAATGCTGCCAGTGCTGGAAGCCGTGGCCAAAGCCGGCCGTCCGCTGCTGATCGTTGCCGAAGACGTCGAAGGCGAAGCCCTGGCGACTCTGGTGGTGAACAACATGCGTGGCATCGTTAAAGTCGCCGCGGTCAAAGCCCCAGGCTTTGGCGACCGTCGCAAGGCCATGCTGCAGGACATCGCCGTCCTGACTGGCGGTACCGTGATCTCCGAAGAAATCGGCCTGAGCCTGGAAGGCGCTACCCTGGAACACCTGGGTAATGCCAAGCGCGTGATCCTCAGCAAAGAAAACACCACCCTCATCGACGGTGCTGGCGTTCAAGCCGATATCGAAGGTCGCGTGCTGCAGATCCGCAAGCAGGTTGAAGACACTTCTTCCGACTACGACCGTGAAAAACTGCAAGAGCGTCTGGCCAAACTGGCTGGCGGTGTTGCCGTGATCAAGGTCGGCGCTGGTTCCGAAGTTGAAATGAAAGAGAAGAAAGCCCGCGTAGAAGACGCCCTGCACGCGACCCGCGCTGCCGTCGAAGAAGGCGTGGTGCCTGGCGGCGGCGTCGCCCTGGTGCGTGCCCTGCAAGCCATCGAAGGTCTGAAAGGCGAGAACGCCGATCAGAACGTCGGTATTGCCCTGCTGCGTCGCGCCGCTGAAGCGCCGCTGCGCCAGATCGTGGCCAACTCCGGTGACGAGCCGAGCGTGGTCATCGACAAGGTCAAGCAAGGCACTGGCAACTACGGCTACAACGCTGCGACCAGCGAGTACGGCGACATGATCGAAATGGGTATCCTCGACCCGGCTAAAGTGACCCGTTCTGCTCTGCAGGCCGCGGCCTCCATCGCCAGCTTGATGATCACCACCGAAGCGATGATCGCCGAAATCGTGGAAGACAAGCCTGCGGCTGGCGGTATGCCGGACATGGGCGGCATGGGTGGCATGGGCGGCATGATGTAAGCCGACCAGCCCTTATGGTCTGATCCAAGTGGTAGAAAAAGCCCCGCCTAGTGCGGGGCTTTTTTATGGTCGTGAATTTGTCGGGGATTCAGTAACTCGGCGAAAGGGCGGGGACGCTATTAAAGGACAATCTACGGGTTACTCAACGCTTTGAGAGTCCGATTCAGGCTAGTTGGCTGGGTTCACTCAAGGCTTGAACGGCTTGCCCCTGCCGAGCGGGGCAGTACAGCACGGCGTAGTAAGAGCCCAGGCAGATCAGCCAGCAGAACAGCGCCGTCCACAGGTTATGCGAGAAAAAGTGCGCGCCTTGCAGCATCCGGCCGAGGGAAAACACGCTGCCCAGGGTGAGTGCGAAGATCAGCCCTGCGCGTGCCAGGCGCGGCCGGCGGTCACGCCAGACAAAGAACAGCACGAACAGCGTGAAACCTGCCGCGGCGTGGCCGCCCGGCCAGCAGCGGCCTGGCTTGTCGGTGGGCGGGCGCGGGCTGAGCAGTGCGCTGTAGCTTTCCGTACCGCCAAACTGGCTAAGGCTCCACGGGCATTGCACGGCCGTCACGGCTTTCATCGGGGTGACGAAGCTGGTGGACAGCGCCATGGCCAGCACCACATAGCTGAGCTGCCGCCGCATAGGCTTGACGCACTCGAGGAACAGGCTCGTCAGCAAACCGAGGAGTGACAGTGCGGCGAACGCGATCACCGCCTGTTTGGCGCGGTCATGCAGGACATCTTCGAGGAAGGCGCTATGCCGGCCGATAAAACCCACGCCAGGCTCATAGGCCAGATTGGCGAGGGCGAAGTCCAGGCGGGTGGGTTCGACGATCAGCAGCAGGGCCATGCTGGTCAGTGGCAGACCCAGGCAGAGCCAAAGATTCAGGGGCGCTGAGTGACTGCGAGCAGGAATCGACGGCATGCGGAGTCCAGACTGTGAATGAAGAGGCCCCCGACGCTGTGCGGGTATTCGGCCGTGTTGAGCGGTTTATGCTTTTCAACGAGTCGCTGCAAGCCGCGGGTGCCCAGGAAACCGCGCAGTCACGCCGCTAACAGTAGCCACAGCTCGCGTAGCGAGGTAGTGCGCAGCAGTGACGGCGCGCGACTCCAGAACACAATGGGCGGCAGTCTGCCGGTCGGCCTGTCGTCACGGCGTGATTCAAGTGTGAAAAAAGTGTCAAACGGGCTTGGTTCGAGGGGGCTTCGAGTTAAGGTTGGCCCATGCTGCGCGGGAAGTTAGCGCGCCACGAGGAAAGTGCTGATGCGAATTTTGTTAGTCGAAGATAACCGCGACATTCTGGCCAACCTGGCCGACTACCTGGGCATGAAAGGTTATAGCGTGGACTGCGCGCAGGACGGTTTGTCCGGCCTGCACCTGGCGGCGACCGAGCATTACGACCTGATCGTGCTCGATATCATGTTGCCCGGGATGGACGGCTACACCCTCTGCAAGCGCCTGCGCGAGGATGCGCGCCGCGAGACCCCGGTAATTATGCTTACCGCCCGTGACCAGTTGGATGACCGCCTGCAGGGCTTTCGCTCCGGCGCCGACGATTACCTGCTGAAGCCCTTCGCCCTCTCCGAATTGGCGGCGCGCATCGAGGCGGTCTTGCGCCGCACCCAAGGCGGCGGGCGGCGCAGCCTGCAGGTGGCGGATCTGACTTACGATCTCGATACGCTGCAGGTCAGCCGCGGCGGACGGACGCTCAAGCTCAACCCGATCGGCCTCAAGCTGCTCGCCGCGCTGATGCAGAAGAGTCCTCATGTGTTGCGCCGCGAGGTATTGGAAGAGGCGTTGTGGGGAGATGACTGCCCGGACAGCGATAGCCTGCGCAGCCACGTCCATCAGCTGCGTCAGGTGATCGACAAACCCTTCGCCACGGCGCTGCTGCAGACCGTGCATGGTGTGGGTTATCGCCTGGCGGAGGCGAACGATGGAGTTTAAGCACAGCCTGTCACGCCGGATCGTGATTGCCTTTGTGCTGATGACCTCTCTGGTGGCGGGCGCCTTTGCCTTGGGGATAGTCGAGACCGTGCATCTGGTGGAGGAGAGACTACTGTCCAGCGAGCTGGGCGGCGATCTCGATCGCTTGCTGCAGATGGACAGCATGGACGAATGGCGGCATATCCCGGAGCCGGGGCAGCTGTTCTACTTCTCTGGTGGTCGTGAAGAGTTCGCCTTGCCGGACGATCTCAAAGAGCTGGCGCCGGGCTTTCATGAGGTGTTTCGTGGCGAGCTGTCCTATCACGCTTTCGTGCGTGTCGTCGACGGTCGCCACTATATGCTGCTGCAGGATCAGAGCGACTTCGAGGCGCGTGAGCGGGTGCTCTTCGCCGTGGTGCTGGTGGGCTTTCTGCTGAGCGTCGGTCTTTCCGCCGTGCTCGGCTGGCTGCTGGCACGCAAGGTGATCGAACCGGTGGTACGCCTCTCCCGCCAGGTTCGCCATCGTGATCAGCTGCTGGATCTGGCGCCGCTTTTGGCGCCGGACTATGCCGCCGACGAGGTGGGGCAACTGGCCAGGGCCTTCGATGACACCCTCGGCCTGCTGCGCCATGCCCTGACCCGTGAACGCCTGTTCACCAGCGATGTCAGCCACGAGCTGCGCACGCCCTTGATGGTGCTGGCCAGCTCCTGCGAGTTGCTGCTGGAAAACCCGACCCTCGACCTGCGCGCCCGCACCCAGGTGCAGCGCATTGCGCGGGCCTGTGACGAGATGCGTGAGCTGGTGCAAACCTTTCTGTTGCTCGCCCGCGCCCAGCAGGGGGACAGCAACCTGTTGGTGGCGGTCAGCCTGTCCACTGTGGCGGATGAATTGGTGGCGCAGTGGCGCGAACCGATTGAGAGCAAGGGCTTGCAGCTGGATTACCGGAGCGGCGAGCCCTGCCACGAACTCTTCAACCCGACATTGTTGCGCGCGGTGATGGGCAATTTGCTGCGCAACGCCTGGCATTACACCGAGCAGGGGCGGATCAGCCTGGGCTTGCTGAACAATGGTTTTGTCATCGAAGACACCGGTGTCGGCATTCCCGAGAACGAGCGCGAGGCCATGTTCCAGCCCTTTGTGCGTGGCGGCGAGCAGCATGGCGATGGTCTGGGGTTGGGGCTTTCCCTGGTGCAGCGGATCTGCGAGGACCAGGGCTGGAAGGTTCAGCTCACGGCGGCGCAACCCAGCGGCTGTCGCTTTCGGGTCGAACTGAACTGAACTGAGTGCCACGGCCACTTCGGTGTCCCTATCGGGGCCTGGGCCTATGACCCGCAAACTTCCTTGAGCCTTGCGGGTCATAGGCTCGCGTAGTGGATCGGCGGGCGCGTTTTCACGGAATTTTCACCTGGGCTTGACCTGCTGTTGACGGGCGCCTGCATAAGGTTGGGCGATGATCCGCAGGAGATGGCCCATGATTGACCCCGTCAAGCTCGAGTTTTCCAACAAATACGATCAGCAACATGCCCGGCAATACCTGGAGAAGCATCAGGAGGGTGGCTGGCGCAAGTTGTCCCATTGGCGTGATCAGCAGTTGGCGCGGCGTGCCCTGGCGCTGGCGGGTGAGCCGGGTCTGGTGCTCGACTTGCCCTGTGGGGCCGGGCGTTTCTGGCCGTTGCTGGCAGAAAAGTCTAACCGCGTGATCATCGGTGCGGACAACTCGGCGAATATGCTGCAAGTGGCTTGTGCCGCTCAGCCGGCAGAAGTGGTGAAACGGGTACGGCCTTTGCAGACCTCTGCCTTCGCCATCGATCTGCCGGACAATGCCGTGGACAGCATCTTCTGCATGCGTCTGCTGCATCACGTCGGTGATGCCGAACACCGCATGACGCTATTGCGTGAATGCAAGCGGGTGACTCGCGATAGCTTGATTGTTTCGCTGTGGGTCGATGGCAATTTCAAGGCCTGGAAACGTAAGCGTCTGGAGAGAAAGCGCCAGGGCCAGGCGGGGCAGGAAAGTTACCAGAATCGGTTTGTGTTACCGGTGGCTACTGTTGAAGACGAGTTCCGCCAGGCGGGCTTCCGGGTGCAGGAGCATTTGGACTTCTTGCCGCTGTATGCCATGTGGCGGGTTTATGTATTGCGTAAAGGGTAATCAAGCATGAGTGAAGCGCTGTATTCGACTCCGACATTTGCGCCACCTGAGCAGTTTGAACACTGCTGGCAACAGCACGGCGAATGGGTTGAAGAGCCGAATCAACGGCGTGGCGGCGAGAGTGGCGTACAGCGAGTCCGTGCGGACGGGCAGTTGTTGTATGCCAAGCGCCAAGTAGGGCATCTCTATCGCAGCCTGCGGCATCCTTTTGGGCGGCCGACGGTGCTGCGCGAGCGTGATGCCTTGGAAGGTTTTCGCCGGCTCGGGGTGTGGGTCCCCGAGGTGGTGTATTGCGCTGCGTTGTGCAGCGCAGATAAAAGCTGGCGCGGACTGCTGGTGACGGCGGCGTTGGACGGCTTTCAGGAAGTCGACAACTGGTACGCCAGCGGTGGCCGTGAGCACTATGGCGAGCAGTTGCATCAACAGTTACTGCACGCGCTGGGCGCCATGCTGGCGCGCTTGCATCTGGGGCGTTGGCAGCACGGTTGCCTGTACGCCAAACATATCTTTGTGCGGGTCACGGGTGAGGGCGCGGCGGCCCGGGCGGACGTGGCGCTGCTGGATCTGGAGAAGGCTCGACGGCGCTTGAGCAAACAACGTGCGGCCCGTCACGACTTGCGCCAGCTAAGGCGCCATTCGTCGTGGAATGAAGCGGATTGGCAACAACTGATCTACGGTTACCAAACAGCGTTTGGCAGCGCTATCAAGGGGTTGCAATCATGAAGCTAGAAATCGCACGAGGTTTGTTCCTCGTAGGAGCCCTAGGAGTGGCTTCCCTTGCTGTCGCGGCCTGGCATGAGCCTGGCCCGGAGGTGCTGAGTGCAGCGAACGGCCTAGGTCTTTGTCCCGTGCCGGCTAACGCCAAAGCCAAGGTGCAGCTGCGCCCGGATCAGGACCTGCTGTTGCTGATGTTCGGCCTGTCCCAAGGCGGGACGCGGTAGAGCTGAGTTGTCCTTGCGCGCTGAAACAAGTCGCGTTTAAACCAAAAGCCCCGCATTGCAGGGCTTTTTGCTGGGCTCGGTTAGTGGGCCGATACCGGTTTGGGTTGCTGTTCTTCTGTTGCCGGCGCATCCGGCTTGGCCAGCAGGCTGTAGACGCAGGGCAGCACGAACAGGGTGAACAGGGTGCCGACCGACATGCCGGTGGCGATCACCAGGCCAATATCGAAACGGCTGACCGCCCCCGCGCCGCTGGCGAGGATCAGCGGCACCATGCCGAAGACCATCGCCGCGGTGGTCATCAGCACCGGCCGCAGGCGGATCGCCGCGGCTTCCTCCACCGCTGCGCGGCGGGATAAGCCCTTCTCGCGGCGCAGCTGATTGGCGAACTCGACGATCAGGATGCCGTGCTTGGTGATCAAGCCGATCAGGGTCACCAGGCCCACCTGGGTGTAGATGTTCATGCTGGAGAAGCCGAGGAACAACGGGATCAGCGCCCCGCAGATCGACAGCGGCACCGTCACCAGAATCACCAGCGGATCACGGAAACTCTCGAACTGCGCGGCCAGCACCAGGAAGATCAGCGCCAGCGCCAGGCCGAAGGTGACGTACAGCGCGCTGCCTTCTTGCACGTATTGCCGCGAAGCGCCGGCATAATCGAAGGCGAAGCCGCGCGGCGCTTCCTCTTCGGCGATCTGCCGGACGGTCTCGATGGCCTCGCCCATGCTGACCATGGGCACGCCCTGGATGATCGCCGAGTTGAGCTGCTGGAACTGGTTCAGCTGGGTGGGCCGCGCCTGGTCATGCACCTGGATCAGGGTCGACAGTGGCAGCATCTCGCCGCTGGCGTTCTTCACGTAGTAATTGCTCAGCCAGCCCGGGTTGTCGCGGTAGGCGCGTTCGACCTGGGCGATCACCTTGTAGCTGCGGCCGTCGATGGTGAAACGGTTGATCTCGCCTTCGCCGAGCAGGGTGGCCAGGGTCATCCCCAGATCCTCCATGGATACGCCCATCTGGGCGGCTTTGGCGCGGTCGATGTCGACCACCACCTCGGGCTTGTCGAAGGCCAGGTCGACATCGAGGAAGGCGAACTTGCCGGACGCCTCGGCGCGTTGCTTGATCTTCTCGGTCACCTGCAGCAGCGACTCGTAGTCGTTGGGGGTGTTGACCACGAACTGGAACGGCGGGCCCTCGCCGGTACCGGGGAGCGACGGCAGGTTGAAGCCGAAGATCTGCAGGCCGGGGATCGCGCTGAGCTTGCCTTGCACCTCCTGAAGCAGCTCCATCTGCGTGCGTTCCCGTTCGCTCCAGGGCTTGAGCAGGAAGCCACCGATCCCCGATTGCACGCCGTTGAAACCGTTGATCTGGAAGGACGAGTAGTACTCCGGGAACTCCTTGAAGATCTTCACGAACTCGGCGGTATAGGCATTCAGGTAATTGAGGTTGGTCGGCTGCGGCGCCGTGGCCATCAAGAACACTATGCCCTGGTCCTCGTCCGGCGCCAGCTCGCTCTTGGTGAAGTGCAGGAGGGCGGGGATCAGGCACATGACGATCAGCGCGAACACCAGCACCACCGGGCGGGTGTTGAGGGTGCCGTGCAGCGTGCGCTGATAGCGTTTTTTCAGGCGCTCGAACACCAGATCCAGCCTGTGCGCCAGGCCTGTGGGGTTCTCATCGTGGCGCAGCAGCTTGGCGCACATCATCGGCGACAGGGTCAGCGCGACTATGCCGGAGATGATCACCGCGCCGGCCAGGGTCAGGGCGAACTCCTTGAACAGCGCCCCGGTGAGCCCTTCGAGGAAGCCGATAGGGGCATACACCGCCGCCAGGGTGATGGTCATCGACACCACCGGCACGGCGATCTCGCGGGCGCCCTCGATGGCCGCAGCGAAGGGGCTCTTGCCTTCCTCGATATGCCGGTGGATGTTCTCCACCACGACGATCGCATCGTCCACCACCAGGCCGATCGCCAGCACCATGGCCAGCAGCGTCAGCAGGTTGATCGAGTAGCCCATCAACTGCATGAAAAACAGCACGCCGATCATCGACAAGGGAATGGTGATGACCGGGATCAGCACCGAGCGCAACGCGCCGAGGAACAGGAAGACCACGACTATGACGATCAGCACCGCTTCGAACAGGGTCTTCACCACCTCGTCGATGGACGCCTGGATAAACAGCGTGGCGTCGTAGGCGATGGAGACTTTCAGGTTCGGCGGCAGCTGCGCCTCCAGCTCCGGCAAGAGCTTGCGCACTTCCTTGATCACCTCCAGCGGGTTGGCGCTGGGGGTGCCCTTGATGGCGATATACACGGAGGGGATGCCGTCGAAGGAGCTGATCGAGTCGTAGTTCTCGGCGCCCATCTCCACCCGCGCGACATCGCCGATCAGCACGCGGCTGTCGCCGACTGTCTTCAGCGGAATGGCGGCGAAGGCCTCGGCGGACTTCAGGTCGGTGCTGGCATTGATGCTGGTGACCACGTACTGACCCTTCACCTCGCCGGCGGCGGAGAGGAAGTTGTTCTGGCGTACCGCGTCGTTGACGTCACTGGCGGTGATGCCGTAGGCCGCGAGCTTCAGCGGATCGAGCCAGAGGCGCATGGCGAAGACTTGGTTGCCGAGAATTTCCGCCTCGGCCATCCCCGGCAGGGTGGCCAGCTTGGGCTGGATCACCCGTGACAGGTAGTCGGTGATCTGCGGGTTACTCAGCTCATCGCTGTAGAAGCTGATGTACATCAGCGCCGAGGCGTCGGCCGCTTCCTTGCTCAGCACCGGGTCTTCGGCGGCCTGCGGCAGCTGGTTCTTCACCTCGTTGGCCTTGGCCAGCAGCTCGGTGAATAGGCGGTCGCTGTCGGCGCCGATCCGCGCATAGATCGAGACGATCGAGACATTCTGCCGGCTCACCGAGGTCATGTAGTCGATGCCCTCGGCGCTCGCCAGGCTCTGTTGCAGCGGCTGGGTGATATAGCCCTGGATGGTCTCGGCGTTGGCGCCGGGATAGGCGGTGGTTACCCTGATCAGGGCGTTCTCCATCTGCGGGTACTGGCGGATGGTCAGTTTGCCGAAGGCCTGGAAACCCAGCAGGATGATCAGCAGGCTGACCACGCTAGCCAGCACCGGGCGACGGATAAAGGGATCGGTAAAAGCCATGAGGTGATTCCTTGGCGCCAGCGGCGGCTCAGTTGCTGCTGGGCTGACTGTTCGAGGTGGCGGGTTGCGCCTGGTCGGCGGCGATGCTCACGTGGGAGCCGCTATCCAGTTTGAGTTGGCCGGCGGTCACCACCTGTTCACCGCTCGCGAGCCCCTTGAGGATCACCACCCGGCCATCACGGCGCTCGCCGGTTGCCACGAAACGCCGCTCGACCACTAGCTGGGTTTGACCCTTGGCATCTTTCTGCGGCTGGCCGTCCTCCGCTTTCTGCTCGGCGATCACGTACACCGAGTTGCCGTAGAGGGTGTAGGTGAGGGCAGTTTCCGGCACCACCACCCGTGCTTGCTCGCCCGGCAGCAGCACCTCCAGGTTGGCGAACATCCCCGGCAGCAGCTTGCCGTCCGGGTTATTCAGCCTGGCGCGCACCTGCACATTGCGCGTGGTGTCTTCCACCTTCGGGTTGATCGCGCCGATGTCACCCTCGAACACTTCACCCGGATAGGCGGCGACACTGAAGCGTACGCGCTGGCCAAGGCTCAGCTGGGGCACGGACTGCTCGGGCAAGAAGAAGTCGACGAACAAGGTGCTGACGTCTTGCAGGGTGGCGATGATGGTGCCGCTGGCGACGAAGTCGCCGACATCGACCTGACGGATGCCGATGGTGCCGGCAAACGGCGCGAGGATGCGCTTCTTGGCCAGAATGGCCTTCAATTGCGCGACTCGGGTGATGGCCTTTTGCAGCTCGGCGGAGAGGCGATCGAACTCGCTTTTGGACAGCGCCTGACGGCTGAGCAGGCTGCGCGCCCGCTCGAATTCGACCCGCGCCAAGCCCAGCTCGGCCTCCGAGGTGGCCAGGGTGGCCTGTTCGACATCGCTGTCCAGCTGCACTATGGGCTGATGCAGGGTGACCTTTTCGCCGGAGAGAAACAGCACATCCTGCACCGTGCCGCTGGCTTCGACGGTCAGATCCACGCCCTGGAACGCCTTGAGCGTACCTATGGCCGGCAGTCGGCTCTGCCAGGGTATTTCCACGGCCCGGGCGGCGGATACGCTGATCGGCGGCGGCGGGGCGGAGAAGGACTTGCCCATTTGAATGAACGAATTGATCTTGAAGGCGGCGAGGGCGAGCACCACGAGGGCGACAACGCCCAGCATGATCAGCATGCGGCGGAGCAACATATTCCGGTTCCTTGGCAGGACAAAGGGGGGCCTGGGAATAGGCAAGCTCAGTACCTTAGTCCCGCTGCTTCGGGCAAGTCAAAACCAGGCGTTTGCAAAAAATTGCAGCGCGGCGGGTACGCCACTCACTGTCGCGCAAGTTACCAACCTAACCCGCAGATGCCGGCATCTCGCTGGGTGGCGTTGTGCCGCCACCGGGCTGTGCGGCGCGCTGATAGCGGGGGAGAGAAGGTTGTAGGCTGGGTAGAGCCGTTTTTTGGCGAAACCCAGGCTACGAGCTGGAACAGCTCGGCAGGTTCTTAGGCGAGTCGCAGGTGGTTGTCCCAGAGTCCGGCGGGCAGTTCGAGCGGCTGGGCGACGATGCGTTCGCCGCGGCAGTCATACAGCCGGCAACGGCCCTGGCCGGAACTGACGACAAAGCCAGCGGCTACCGCGCCGACACCGGCGCAGTCCGGCAGCGGCGCGTCGAGACGCAACTGCGCGCTGTCCAGGTCCCAGACCAGGAAGCGATTGCCCCGCGGCGCAGTCAGCGCCAGCAGGCGCAGCTCGCTGTGAATGGCCAGGCTGGCGGTGTACTGGTTCAGCATCTGGCGCTGCGCGTCCGCGATCGGGAAGGGCTGGAACGTCTGGCCCGGGCGCTTGATCGCGAGCATGGGGGCGTGATCGCCGGGGTCACCTTGGTATTGCTGGCCGGAGACGATAGTGCCGTCGCCGGCCACCGCCAGATGGCGCACGCTGTTCATCCGCTCGGGCAGTTGTTCCTTGCTCAGCAGCGTGCCGTCACGCTTGAGCAGGACCAGGCTGGATTCCATGGCGTCGAGGTTCATCGCCACGCGGCTGTCCGCCTCGGTGCGGATGCCGCCATTGGCGACGACTATGGTTTCGCCGTCGGGCATCCACAGCAACTGGTGCGGGCCGACGCCATGGCTGGACAGTTCATGGCTACGCAGCAACCGCCGGCCGTCCAGGCGATAGACGCCGAGTACGCCACGACCGGGTTCGGCGGTGTCGTTTTCGCTACTGTAGAACCATTCACCGCTCTGGTGGAAGATGCCGTGCCCGTAGAAGTGCCGATCTGTCGGCGAGTTCAGGGTTTGCAGCAGGCGCCCGTCACGCAGGTCGAGCAGATAGCTCTCGGTGCTCGGCCGGCGCCCGACGAACACTGCCAGTGGCAGGCTGGGGTGCGGTACCACATCGTGACAGCGCTGGTTGACCTCGGTGGCAAACACTTTGCTACCGTCCAGGCGGTAGCCGACGGCGTAGTGCCGGCCGTCGGCGTCATCCCGCGCGGAGAGCAACAGCGGCTGTCGAGCATGCCGGACCAGGGTCCAGCCGCCGAAGGCGGAGGCGGCGAGCAGGGCGCCGCCGAGGCCGAGAAAAGCACGGCGTTGCATGTCTGGCTCCTCTGGCTCAGTCGCCGTCGTTGGCGTTGAAGCCCAGCTGGATGCTGAGGGTTTTCGCCAGTTCGCCACTGTGCAGGCGGTGCAGCTTATCCAGGCTGTCATACAGCGCATTCAGTTGGTTGCGCCCGGCCTCGTCGGCGAGCAGTTCGCTCAGCGGTTGTTGCAGTGCGGCGAGGCGCTGACGGGTATCGGCGTAAGCCGCGTCGAGGCGTTTGCCCAGGTCGGCCTGTTCCGGGCTGAGCAGGGCGCGGATGCCATCCTGCTTGGCGCCCTGCCAGACGCGTTCGGCGCTGGCCAGCGTGGCGGCGATGTTGTTCAGGCTGGAGTTGCTGCGCCAGCCTTCCGCCTGATACGGCTGCGGCAGACCCTTGCTCTGCCGCCCCAGCGGGGTGCCGAGTTTCTTCTTCAGGCTGTCGATGCCGGTGACCTGGGTGCGCAGCAGGTCGGCGATGGCCTCGGTCCCTTCGGCATAGCGGGCGTTGGGGATGCTTTGCAACTGCGCGCCGATACCGTCCTGGCTTTGCCATTGGCTCAATACGCTGGTCGAGAGCCTTTGCTGATGGTCGCCGATGGCCGTCAGCAGCGGGCAGTAGCGATTCTTCTGGGTGGCGTCGTTGAGGTCGAGCGCCGGATCGAACAAGACATATTCATAGGCGGTCAGGCCCTGAACCACCACGCTGGATTTATCCAGGTCGGCCGGCGTCAGCTGCGGCTTGCTCTTCACCAGAGTCTCCACTTGGCGCGCGACCAGGTTCTTCTTGTCCGGCCAGAACTGGATTTGCCAGGCCCGATTGCCTTCCGTCAACGGGCCGAGCAGCAGCGGTTGCAGCCCGGCCCAGGCACTCTGCGCGGTGAAGAAGGCCTGGCGTGCGGCAGTCAGGTCCTGACTGCCGGCGCAGAAGGCCTTGGCGCTGGTCGCGAGCTGGCGGTCGGCTTCGACCCAGGCACTGTAGGTCGGCAGCAGCACGCCCTCGGTGAGGGCGGCGCTGGTCTTGCTCTGCGGGTCGGATGGGGCACAGGCACTCAGGGCCAGGCCGCTGAGGACGGCGGCGAAGACGGCGGTAAGTCGGTGGGGGCGCAGCATGCTCGGCTCCTTACAGGGAGTTCAGGAAAGCCAAGAGCGCGGCGCGCTGCTCGGCATCGAAGGTCAGGACGTGTTGCTTGGCCGCTTCGGCCTCGCCACCGTGCCAGAGGATAGCCTCCAGCAGGTTGCGGGCGCGGCCGTCATGCAGAAACTGGGTGTGGCCGTTGACCGTCTCGGTCAGGCCGATGCCCCACAGCGGCGGGGTACGCCATTCGCTGCCGCTGGCTTGAAACTCCGGGCGATTGTCGGCCAGACCGGCGCCCATGTCATGCAACAACAGGTCGCTGTAGGGGCGAATCAACTGAGTGGCCAGCTCGGGTTCGGCGGCGTCCGCCGCGGTGGTGAATTGCGGGGTATGGCACTGCTGGCAGCCGGCCTGGTGGAACAGCCCCTTGCCGTTCAGCACCTGCGGGTCATCGACCCGACGGCGGGCCGGCACACCGAGGTTGCGGCTGTAGAACAGCACCTGAGCGAGGATAGGCTCGCTGACCTCCGGCACGCCGCCATTGCCTGCGGCCCGGCAGGCGGTCTGGGTGGCGCTGCAATCATCCTTCGGCAGCAGGCTGGTGGTCAGGCCCATATCACCGGCGAAGGCGTGGACGTTCTGCTGGTTCAGCGTCGGCTGCCCGGCTTTCCAGCCGAAACGGCCGAGTACGGTCTGCGCCTGGGCGTCGTCCCAGACGTAGTTGGGTCGCCCGGAAACGCCTTGCGCCTTGGCGTTTTGTGCCGCGGCGTTGGCGAGGATCGCGGCTTCGGGAATCGCCTCGAGCAGGCCGAGGCCAATCATCGGCGGGGCGATGCGGGCGGAGAGTTGGGTGTCCGGATGCAGCTCGCCGTAGCCGAGCTGGCTGATCTGCAGTCGGGGTTGGCGCAGCTCCACGCTGCTGCCGTCGCTGAAGCGTACGGGGACGCTCCGGTAGTCCACCCGCACCTTGCCTTCCGGGGCCACGCCGGGGATGGCCATGTCCTGCAGTTGGCCGCCGTAGACCGGCTCGGGCAGCACGCCTTGGCGCTGCAGGATCTGCGCCTGCTCGGCGCCGGCGGGAATCGACAGGCGCACCAGCATCGACACCGCATTGACGGCCGCGGCGCTCGGCGGGTGGCCGCGGCCGTCCTTGATATGGCAACCCTGGCAGGCGTTGGTGTTGAACAGCGGGCCGAGACCATCGCGGGCAATGGTGGTCGACGGGGCTATGACCCAGGGGTTGCGGAAGAAGCTGTTGCCGACGCTGAAGTCCAGGCGGCGCAGCGGCGAGAGGTTCGCGGCGGGCTGGGAGAAGGCGTTGTGATCGCTCTTGCGCACTGTGGCGCTGCCGGCGGACAGGGCTTCGCCGGGCTCGGCTTGGCTAAAACGCGGCGCGTCATCGCACGCGGCCAGGCCAAGCGCCAGCAGCAGTAAGGGCAGGAGAGAGAACAAACGGGGCATTGGCAACGATCCAGGCCGCGGAATCAGGCGCGCCAGCTTATCAGGCTAAGGTAATTCGAATAAGAGGGATTAGCGTTTACGAGGAGGGCGAAATGTCGCGCCTGGTTTGCTGGCTGCTTGGCATGCAGGCGAAAAAAAACGGATGCGCCTTGTGGGCGCATCCGTTGCCAGTGCCGAGGTATCAGAACTGGTGGTCGGCGGTATCCGGGTTCAGGTCGCCGATGCCCAGTTTGCCCGCGGCCTGTTCGATCGCAGCGGTCTGTTTGACCAGGGCGGCGATGGCATCCCGCACGACCAGCTGGCCGGCGCTGTTGTCGGCGGCGATCAGTTGATCGAAGTGCTGGCCATTATTGGTGGCACTGTCCACTAGTGTTCGGAGTTTGGCCTCGGTCGCTTCTAGATCGGCCTTCAGGGTGGCGTCGCTGGCCGGGTCGATTTTAGCCACCAGGGACGCCAGGCTCGGGCCGCTCAGGGTCGTGCCGTCGGCCTTCTTGTACTCGCCGAGGTAGACGTTGCGGATGCCCTTGGCGTTGTAGAAGTGCGAGTTGTGGGTGTTGTCGCTGAAGCAGTCGTGCTCGTCTTCCGTGGAGTTGGCTTCCAGGGCGACCTTCATGCGCTCGCCAGCCAGTTCGCCGAGCGACAGGCTGCCCATGCCGAAGAGCATTTTGCGCAGGCCGTTCTCGGCCGAATCGGCGACCAGGGTCGCGCGGTAGTTGTCGGCAACGCCGGCTTGCCACTGCACCACCATCCCATTCAGGTCGCTGACCAGCAGGTCGGTGGCGGCTTTCAGGTAGGCGCCGCGGCGATCGCAGTGGCCGTTGCCGCAGTCATTGCCGGTGGCGTAGTCGGTTGCAGGGCGTTCGCCCGCGCCCGCGCCGGTGCCATGCAGGTCTTGGCCCCAGAGCAGAAATTCGATGGCGTGGTAGCCGGTGGCGACGTTGGCTTCGGAACCGCCCAGCTCGTTCAGGCTGGCCAGTTTTTCGCCGGTGATTTCGGTCACGTCGAGCTTGTCTTCGCCGACCTGGACCTGGGTGTTGGCGATGATGTTGGCGGTGGCGCCCGGGTTGCCCTGCGCGTGCGGGGTGTCGGCGGCGACGTAGTCGATCAGGCCTTCGTCCAGCGGCCAGGCGTTCAGTTGGCCTTCCCAATCATCCACCACCGGGTTGCCGAAGCGAAATACTTCGCTCTGCATGTAGGCCACGCGGGCGGCCAGCCAGGCTGCGCGGGCGGCTTTCAGCGTCTCGTCATTCGGGTTGGCGAGCAGGGCGTCCACCGCAGTCTGCAGCGCTTTGCCGGTGCTGGCAGCGTCGCTGAACACGGCCAGGGCGACATCGGCGTAATGGTTGACCACCGCTTTGGCGGCCGCTTCATCGAGCTTGCCGGCGCTCGCGGCTGGAGTGCTGGTGCTGCTGGCAGCCGGGGCCGCCGCTTGGGTTGCTGGGGCTTTGTCTTCGCCACAACCGGCGAGAGAAATAGCAATGGCCAGCAGGCTGGCAGTGGCCAGAGGCATACGAATCATGGCGAAGTCCTTTGCGTCTAAAGATGAGAACGGTACGCGTTGCGCGTGTGAAACCGCGACATAATGCGAAAGATTTGCATTTTGTGCAAAGGGCCAGCGCGGCTATTTGTTCTTATAGGGCGTGCGCCAGTTCTGCTCTGCACGACGCGGTGCCGCTAGAATGCCGGCATCCTCAGTCTTTATGGAGAAGCCTGCATGAGCCTGACCAGCGTCGCGGTCTTGGTTGTTTTGTTCCTTCTCGCCGCTTATGCGGTGATTCTCTACAACGGCTTGGTGCGTCTGAAGCATGGGCTGAGCAAGGCCTGGGCGAACATCGAGGTACTGCTCAAGCAGCGCCACGATGAGCTGCCCAAGCTGGTGGAGACCTGCAAGCACTACATGCAGCACGAACGCGGCACCCTGGAGCAGGTGATCCGTGCCCGTAACGCGGTGGCCAGCGCTCGTGAGAAGGGCGATGTGGGCGCACTGGGGCTGGCGGAAAGCGGCCTGCGGGCGGGGCTCGGGCAGTTGTTCGCCTTGGCCGAGAACTATCCGCAACTGAAAGCCAACGAGAGCTTCCAGTTTCTCCAGCAGCGCATCAGTGGCCTGGAGAACGGCATCGCCGACCGGCGCGAGCTGTACAACGAAGCGGTCAACCTGAACAACGTGCGTATCGAGCAGTTTCCCGACCTGATCATCGCCGGCCTGTTCGGCTTCAAGGCGGCCGAGTTGCTGGAGTTCGGCGAGGCCCAAAAGGCCGACGTCGACCTCAAAGCCTTGTTCGGTTAAGTCGTGGAGCTTCAAGAACTGGCGTTAAGCCTGGCGTTCAGCGTCGGCGCCTGTGCGGGCGGCGCCTGGTGGTGTTTGCGGCGCTTGGCCGAAGCCCGCCATTTGCTGGATACCCCGACCTCGAAGATCCGTTCGGCGGCGCAAGGTTATGTCGAGCTTTACGGTGTGCTGCAGCCGCTGCCGGAGACGCCGATCCTTGGCCCGCTAACGGGTAAAGCTTGCCTGTGGTGGCGCTTCAAGATCGAGGAATACAGCAGCAACGGCAAGGGCCGCTCGTGGCGTCAGGTCGAGAGCGGGAGCAGCGAAGCTTGGCTGCGGCTGGCCGACGCGACGGGCGACTGCCTGATCGATCCGCAAGGGGCGCAGGTGAGCCCGGCGACGCGTGAGGTCTGGAAGGGCAACCTGCGGCACCCCCGTGGCCCGACCCAAAGTGGGATATTCGGCTGGTTGGCCAGCGACAAAGATTACCGTTACACCGAGGAGCGCCTGCACCTGGGCGAGCCGTTGTATGCCATCGGCGATTTCCGCACCTCCGGCGGCGGCCGTCAGGGCCTCGATCCGAGTGCGGCGCAGAGCAGCGTGATCCGTGAATGGAAGGGCGACTTCGCCGGCCTCTTGCAGCGCTTCGATAGCGACCGCAACGGTCAGTTGGATGAGCGGGAATGGAATCGCGTGCGCCTGGCCGCGCAGTTGGAAGCCGAGGATCGGCATCGGCAGATGAGCGTGCAGCCGGCACAGAATCATCTGGCCCGGCCGCGGGAAGCACAGCCGTTTATCCTGTCCAGCCATGGCGAGGACGATCTGGCCCGGCGTTTCTATTGGCAGGCCGCCGCGGCGGCTGTGCTGTGCCTGCTCGGCGCGCTGGCGACGGCCTGGCTGCTGGGGATCACGGTTGTCTAGGCGCGAGCTCGGCTGGCGTGAAGGGCGCACAGATTAGTAGGGTGGAATCCCCTGAGGGGCTTCCACCGCCTGCGGCTAATCCACCCTACCTGCTTTTTTATCGCGAGCAGGGCTCAGAGTGTCGCGGGGTTAGTGCTGGCGTTGCTGACACGGCGGGATTGTTTCAGGAACAGCGTCAGTTCGCGGGCCGGTAGCGGTTTGCTGTACAGATAACCCTGCCCCTCATGGCAGCCCTGGGCAATGATGTAGGCCTCCTGCTCGAGGTTTTCCACGCATTCGGCGATGACCTGCATGCCCAGGCTTTTACCCAGCTGGATGATGGCGCGCACGATGGTCGCGTCGTCCTCGTCGTCCAGCAGATCCTGCACAAAGCTCTTGTCGATCTTGATCTTGTCCAGCGGCAGACTCTTCAGGTAACTCAGCGACGAGTAGCCGGTGCCGAAGTCATCGATCGCGATCAGCGCGCCGGAGCGGCGCAGGCTGAGCAGGTGCTGGGCGGCGGTGGTGATGTCTTCCATCAGGCCGGTTTCGGTGACTTCCAGTTCCAGGCTGTGTGGCGGCAGGCGGTAGACCTGCATCAGGTTGTTCACCATCCGCGGCAGCTCGGCGTGGTGCAGCTGCACGGTGGAGAGGTTGACCGCCATGCGCAGGTCGACGAAGCCCTGATCGTGCCATTCGCGCAGTTGTCGGCAGCTCTGGTCGAGCACCCATTCGCCGATGGCGATGATGCTGCCGTTCTGTTCGGCCAGCGGAATAAACAGGTCCGGCGACACCAGGCCGTGTTGCGGATGCTGCCAGCGCAGCAGCGCCTCGACGCCGACCACGCGATGATCGCGGTAGTCCACCTGGGGCTGGTAGACCAGATACAGCTGGCCTTGGGCGAGGGCGTCGCGCAGATCCTTCTCCAACTCGCGGCGGCGGCGCATTTCGCTGTCGACGCTGGCGATATAGAACTGATAGCGGTTGCGCGAGCGGCTCTTGGCCAGGGTCATGGTTTGTTCGGCTTTCTGCAGCAGCTTCTCGGTGCTGTCGCCATCTTCCGGAAACAGGGTGATGCCGATGGTGGCGCGCAGGTGCACTTCCTGCTGTTCCAGGGCGAAGGGCGCTTCCAGGTCATCCAGCACGCTTTGCGCCAGCTCGGCGGCGTCATAGGGCTGTTCGATATCCGCTTGCACCAGGGCGAACTGATCGCCACCCAGGCGCGCCAGGGCGCCGAGGCGACCGCTGTGGCTGCGCAGGCGGTCGGAGAGGGCGAGCAGCAACTGGTCGCCGGTCTGGTAGCTGAACTGTTCGTTGATCCCCTTGAAATCGTCCAGGCCGACGCAGAGCACCGCCACCCGCCGCTGCAGGCGGCCGGCATCGGCGAGAATCTGATTGAGCTGCTGCTGCAGCTGTTGGCGATTGGGCAGGCCGGTGAGGAAGTCGTATTGGGCCATGCGCAGCAGGCGGTCTTCTGCCTTACGGCGTAAATGGGTGTTGCGTTCGATGGAGGCGAGCAACTGATTGGCGGTATTGATCCACAGACCCAGTTCGTTCTTCTCGTTGCCCTTGAGCATCGGCAGCTTGTGCTCACTGGGGCGGTCCGGGTTGATGTTGGTCAGGTACTCGATGATCTTCGACAGCGGTTTGGTCAGCAGCCAGTGGTAGACCAGATAGAGCACCAAGCTCATGGCCAGCGCGCGCAGCATCCCGGAGATGAAGATGATCACCGAGCTGGTGACGAAGTCCTCGCCGTAGGGCGCGGTGTCGAGGGTGATGGTCAGGTCGCCGTAGTACTCGCTGTACGGGCTGCGGCCCACCAGTTGGGTGGTGAAGCTGGCTTCATCGCCGAGAATCGGGTCGGTCAGCCAGCGCGTGGGCCGCTTCATCAGGTCGCGGGACTTTTCCGCGAGCATCGGCTCATTCGGATGGCCGATCGCGGCGAAGCGCATGGATTCGTTCTGGAACAGGCCTTCGATGACCTGCATGCCCATCTCCCGATCCAGGCTGTAGACCGCCTGAGTCGAGGGGTCGCGGAACATGTTGAGGATGCGTTGCGCATCGTTGGCCACCGCTTGGCGCGTCTTGTAGGCGTCGAAGAGGATTTGCCCACAGCTCAGCACCACCCCGACTACCAGTGCTGAGAGCAGCACCACGCGCAGCAGCTTCAGCGACAAGCTGTGTTTGAGTTCCAGCTTCAAATGAGCATTCCTTGTTCGAGGCCAGAGGCATCAGACTGCTGTGAGTATTGGCAACCGCGCGGAAGTCGTCAAAGAACCATCACCGTGAAGACAGTCGTGCCATACCTGTGTGGCCGCAGCCTTACGCCCGGCTACTGGGACTGCGTCGGTGCGGCGGCGCTTGGACTTGAGGGCATTCGGCAGTTTTCTCTCGGGCCTTTCTGGCATCGCGCGTCGTACGGGATCGTGCATCAAACCCGCTTGGGTAACAGGAACTGCCGGGCAGAAACGAAAAAACCCGGCGGATGCCGGGTTTTTCTGGGCCTGGAGGCCGGTCTTAGGCGGCGTAGTTTTTCGCTACGAAGTCCCAGTTGACCAGGTTCCAGAACGCCTCGACATACTTCGGACGTAGGTTGCGATAGTCGATGTAGTAGGCGTGTTCCCATACGTCGCAGGTCAGCAGCGGGGTGTCGCCGCTGGTCAGCGGGCAGCCGGCGCCGATGGTGCTGGCCAGGGCCAGGGAGCCGTCGGCTTTCTTCACCAGCCAGCCCCAGCCGGAGCCGAAGGTGCCGATGGAGGTCTTGCTGAACTCTTCCTTGAACTTGTCGAAGGAGCCGAATGCCGCGTTGATGGCTTCGGCCAGTGCGCCAGTCGGTTGGCCGCCGGCGTTTGGCGCCATGCAGTTCCAGTAGAAGGTGTGGTTCCACACCTGTGCGGCGTTATTGAAGATGCCGCCTGAAGAAGTCTTGACGATTTCTTCCAGGGTTTTGCCTTCGAACTCGGTGCCCGGCACCAGGTTGTTCAGGTTCACGACGTAGGTGTTGTGGTGCTTGTCGTGGTGGTATTCGAGGGTTTCAGCAGAAATGTGCGGCTCGAGGGCGTTTTTCGCGTACGGCAGCGGTGGCAATTCGAAAGCCATGGTCTATCTCCTACTCAGGTCAGGTCAGGTCAGGTGCGGTCAGGTCAGGTCAGGTGCGGTGAGCGCGAGGCCGTTCACGGGCGGCCAGATATACGGCGGGGAGTTTGTACTCTTTGCGCCGTGGACTCGGGATCATAGCACTGGGTCTGTGGCATAACCACGCAACAACTGTGTGGGAAAGGCCGTGCAGGCCGAGTGCAGAGGCCGATGCCAGGGCCCTCGCCGTAGCGCAAGGCCCTAGAGTGCCGGCTTGAGCTGACCTCTCAGTCAGTGATCAGTTGCCCGGCCACGGCAAACATCATCAGCGCGACGCTCAGATCGAGCAGGCGCCAGGTCGTGGGGCGGGCCAGCCAGGGCGCGAGCCAGGCTGCGCCGAGGGCCAGGCTGAAAAACCACAGCAGGGAGGCACTGGCGGCGCCCAGGGCATAGGCGCCGGGGACGCTTTGCTGGGCGCCGAGCGAGCCGATCAGGAGCACGGTGTCCAGGTACACATGCGGATTGAGCAGGGTCACCGCCAGGGCGGTCAGCAGCACCGCACGGCGCGAACGCGGGCCGGCTCCGGCGGCTTCACTCAAGGCCTGTGGGTTGAGGGCACGGCGCAAGGCTTTGACCCCATACCAGAGCAGGAAGGCCGCCCCGCCCCAGCGGGCGATCCCCAGCAGCACGGGATTTTGCGCGAGCAGGGTGGCCAGGCCGAATACCCCGGCGGCGACCAGCAGCGCATCGCAGAGTACGCAGAGCGCCGCCACCGGCAGGTGATGCTCGCGTCGCAGGCTCTGGGCCAGCACGAAAGCATTTTGCGCGCCGAGGGCGACGATCAGCCCGGCGGCCACCAGTAACCCGTTTAGATAGCTTTGCCACATGAGTCATCTCCTCTCCAATGCTGGCGAGTCTGGGATGACTGGCTGTATAAGGAAAACGAATCCTGCTGATCACTCATTAGGAGAATTGATTTTGTTCGATTACAAACTGCTGGCCGCCTTGGCCGCCGTGGTGGAACAGGCGGGGTTTGAACGGGCCGCGCAGGTGCTGGGCTTGTCGCAGTCGGCGGTGTCGCAGCGGATCAAGTTGCTCGAAGCGCGCGTCGGCCAGCCGGTGCTGGTGCGGGCCACGCCGCCGGCACCGACGGAAATCGGTCGGCGGCTGCTCAACCACGTGCAGCAGGTGCGGCTGCTCGAGCGCGACTTGCAGGGCCAGGTGCCGGCGCTGGACGAAGGCGGTCTGCCGGAGCGCCTGCGCATCGCCTTGAATGCCGACAGCCTGGCGACCTGGTGGGCGCAGGCGGTCGCTGAGTTTTGCGCGAACCATCGGGTGCTGCTGGATCTGGTGGTGGAGGACCAGGACGTCGGCCTCAAGCGCATGCGCGCCGGCGAGGTGGCCGCCTGCGTCTGCGCCAGTGACCGCCCGGTCTCCGGGGCGCGCAGCCTGGCGTTGGGGGCGATGCGTTATCGCGCCTTGGCCAGCCCGGGGTTTCTCGCCCGGCATTTTCCTACCGGGGTGACGCCGGCGGCCCTGGCGCGGGCGCCGGCCATCGTCTTCGGCCCGGACGATCTGTTGCAGCATCGCTATCTGGCGGCGCTCGGTGTCGAGGGCGGTTTTATCCACCACCTCTGCCCCTCCTCGGAGGGGTTTATCCGCCTGGCCGAAGCCGGGCTGGGCTGGGGGCTGGTGCCAGAGCTACAGGTGCAGCGGGAACTGGCGCGGGGCGAGTTGGTTGAGCTGTTGCCGCAGCAGCCGATCGATGTGCCGCTGTATTGGCACCACTGGCGTAATGGCGGTGAATTGCTCGGCGAACTCACCGCCCATCTGCTCCGCACGGCCGCCCGGACTCTGGTGCCGGCCGCTGTGTAGGCTGGGTAGAGCCTGCGCAAGCCAGCTCCTGTCGCTGCTGGGTTTCGCCTAAAAACGGCTCTACCCAGCCTACGAAGTCAGGCTCTTGCCCGAGCCCTGCATACTCCAGCAGATGCCGCACGGCCAGCAGCGGCGCCAAGTCGAATGCACAAGGCTGCTGCCTCCGTAGGTCAGAGGCTTGGCTCGCGACGCCACGGCACAAGGCTGCGGGTCCTTGCTACAGTCGTGGGCCTAACCATAATCACCACGACAACCACGGGGGCGGGCAATGAAGATTCTGGTGACCGGCGCGAGCGGCTTTATCGGTGGGCGCTTCGCCCGTTTCGCCCTGGAGCAGGGACTGACGGTGCGGATCAACGGCCGGCGGCCGGCGGCGGTGGAGCATCTGGTCAAGCGGGGTGCCGAGTTTGTCCAGGGCGATCTGGCCGACCCTCTGTTGGTCCAGCGGCTCTGTCAGGGTGTCGAGGCCGTGGTGCATTGCGCCGGTGCCGTGGGCGTCTGGGGTGACTACCAGCACTTCTATCAGGCGAATGTCGCGGTCACCGAAAACGTCGTCGAGGGCTGCCTGAAACAGCAGGTGCAGCGGTTGCTGCATCTGTCCTCGCCGTCGATCTATTTCGATGGCCAGGCGCATGTCGGGATCAAGGAAGAGCAGGTACCCAAGCGCTTTTCCGATCATTACGGCGCGACCAAGTATCTGGCTGAGCAAAAGGTCTTCGGCGCCGAGGAGTTCGGCCTGGAGGTGATTGCCTATCGCCCGCGCTTCGTCACCGGCGCCGGCGACACCAGCATCTTCCCGCGGCTGATCGAGATGCAGCGCAAGGGGCGGCTGTCGATCATCGGCAACGGCCTGAATCGGGTCGACTTCACCAGCATGCAGAACCTCAACCATGCGCTGTTCAGTGGCCTGCTGGCCGCCGGGCCGGCGCTGGGCAAGGTCTACAACATCAGCAACGGCGCGCCGGTGCCACTCTGGGATGTGGTCAATTACGTGCTGCGCCAACTCGAGCTGCCGCCCGTCACCCGGCATCTACCCTATGGCGTGGCTTACGCGGCGGCGACGCTGAACGAAGCGTTCTGCAAGGTGTTGCCGGGGCGTCCGGAACCCAGCCTGTTCCGCCTCGGGGTGGCGGTGATGGCCAAGGACTTCTCGCTGGATATCGGCCGCGCGCAACAGTACTTGGACTATGACCCGCAGGTCAGTGTATGGGCCGCGTTGGACGAGTTCTGCCAATGGTGGAAAGCGCTGCAGCAACCCTGAGTGAGCCCGCGAGTCAGCCGCGCAGCGGGCCGGCGTACTGGGTGTATTTGGCGATCAACTCCGCTTCGCTCAGCACCGGCGGCGGCGGTGGCGCCAAGCGCAGGCCGCTGAGTTGGCTCAGGCGCGCGCCCAGCTCCCGGGTTTCATCGACTGTCGAGTCGGCGCAGGCCGTCAGCATGCTGATTATTGCGCCAGGCTGGCTCAGGCGGATATCCAGCGCCTGTTCCTGGCGTATGCGGCGGCGCAGCAGTTGCATGCAGTCGAGTACAGCCTTGGTCAGTTCCATGCGATCTCTCCCCCAATGACGTGAGCTCCAGCGAGCTCGAAGCCGGCTGACTCGGTGACCGGCAGCTCTTTGGCCGGTAACGCCTGGCCCGGCAAAGAGGCGGCGTAGACACTTCGTCAGCTCCCCTACGGGATTTAGCAAATGCTGTACCAGTTCACCGAATGAGGAACTGCGCGGCCTGGAGATGGTCACTGGACAGGTTCGCGCGCCTCGTCGGTGCGCCGCGCACTGGCTTGGCGCGCCGCTGAAGCGCTGCGCGCGAACCGGTATACTGCGCGTCATCCCGCCCTCTTTGTGTGCCCCTGAAGGTTTACCCATGCGTAACGATGCCCTCGACGAACTGGATAGCGTGCCCAGCCTGACCACCGATGCTCGCGATCGAGACTTCGCTCATGAGCCTGAGCCGGCCGAGCGCAATCCCTCCTATGGCCGCGGCAATGGGCCGGTGGTGGTGAAAAGCGCCAGTACCGGACCGTTATGGGCGCTGGTGGGGGCTCTGGTGATAGCCCTGGGCGGCCTCGGTTGGTGGAGCCACCAGCAGATCGAGCTGATGAGCCAGCAACTGGTGGCCACCCAGGAAAGCTTCGCGCGGATCAGTGAGGAAGCGGCTGGGCGAATTCAGGACATCTCCGGCAAGGTGGTGGCCACCGAGTCCAGCGTGACCAGCGGCAGCGAAGCGCTCCGGCTCAAGGTCAAGCAGTTGGAGAACAAAGTGGCTGAGCTGAGCAAGCAGCAGCAAAGCGTCAGCACCCAGCAAAACGGGCAAGGCAAGCGTGTCGAGCAACTGGCCGTCGACCTGAAGGCTCAGCAGGACTCCGCCAGCCAGTTGGACGGCAAGCTGAAAAGTCTGGCCGGCGAGCAGATTGCGCTGAAAGCCGCGCAAGACGAGCAAGCCAAGCTGGACAGCCAGCTCAAGAGCCTGGGCAGCGAGGTTGCGGCGTTGAAAAAGCTCGGTAACCCGAACCCGGCCATCAGCCGCCTGGAGCAGGATCTGCTGGTACTCAAGAGCGAGCAGGAAAACCGCTCGGCAGCCAACAATACCAGCGAGTTCGATGCCTTCCGCGCGCAGATGACGCGCAACATCAGCACCCTGCAGAGCCAGGTGCTGAACCTGCAGCAGCAGCTCAACGCCCGGTAGGTTGGTGCTGAGCACCGCGATGCCCAACCTGTAGGAGCGGATTTATCCGCGAACAGGAGCGACTCGGTGCTGCCCCCATCGCGAATAAATTCGCTCCTACAGTCGCGGGTAGTCGAGGTAGCCGACCGGGCCTGCGCCGTAGAAGCTTTCCGGGCGCGGCTCGTTCAGTGGCGCGTCCTGCGCCAGGCGCGCCGGCAGGTCCGGGTTGGCGATAAAGGCAACGCCGAAGGCCACGGCATCTGCCGCGCCGCTGGCCAGCAGGGCATTGGCGCTGTCCTTGGTGAAGCGTTCGTTGGCGATAAACACGCCGCCAAAGGCTTCTTTCAGTTCGGCGCTGATGCTGTCTTCGCCTTGCTTCTCGCGGGTGCAGATAAAGGCGATGCCGCGTTTGCCCAGCTCGCGCGCCACGTAGCCGAAGGTCGCCGCGCGATTGGAGTCGCCCATATCGTGACTATCGGCGCGCGGCGCCAGGTGCATGCCCACGCGGCCGGCGTCCCACACCGAGAGCACGGCGTCGGTCACTTCCAGCAGCAAGCGGGCACGGTTCTCCACCGAACCGCCGTACTGGTCGCTGCGCCGGTTGGTGCTGTCCTGCAGGAACTGGTCGAGCAGGTAGCCGTTGGCGCCGTGGATTTCCACGCCGTCGAACCCGGCGGCCTTGGCATTCTCGGCAGCGTGGCGGTAGGCCTCGACTATGTCGGCGATTTCCTCGGTCTCCAGGGCGCGCGGGGTGGGGTACTCGCGCAGTGGACGCAGCAGGCTGACATGGCCTTTGGCGGCGATGGCGCTGGGCGCGACCGGGGCTTCACCGTCGAGGAACGACGGGTCGGAGATCCGCCCGACGTGCCACAGCTGCAGGAAGATCCGCCCGCCGTTGGCATGCACGGCCTTGGTGATGTTGCTCCAGCCGCGCACCTGCGCAGCGGACCAGATGCCGGGGGTGTTGGGGTAGCCGACACCCATCGGCGTCACCGAGGTGGCTTCGCTGAGAATCAGCCCGGCCGATGCGCGTTGGGCGTAGTACTCGGCCATCAAGGCATTCGGCACGCGGCCTTCGTCGGCACGGCAGCGGGTCAGCGGCGCCATGATGATGCGGTTTTTCAGTTGCAGATCGCCAATAGTTATGGGGTCGAAAAGGCTAGCCATGGGGTGGATCCTCCGGTCGGGGTACTGCATGAAGTCATAGGTCGAGTAGCGGTTCGAGGTCGGTTCTTTGCCCGACCGCGAAGCTCAGTAGGCTGGCGCTCAGGGCCAGTACGGCCGGCGCTGCGGCGGCCACCTCGGGCAACAGGCCCATAATCACGAATGCCGTGGTGCCGATGGCCAGCGCGGACACAGCGCGGACGAGAAGCGCAGTAGGCATGTGCCTGCTCCTTGAAATCGGTGGTTATGGCGGGAGGCCGTGAGTTACAGCTCTTCGCTCATCTGGCGAAGGAATTCGGTGATGACCGCTTCATTGCGTTTGAAGAAGTGCCATTGGCCGACTTTGTGGCTAGTCACCAGCCCGGCGCGCTGCAAGGTCGCCAGATGCGCCGAAACGGTGGACTGCGAGAGGCCGGTACGCTGGTCGAGCTTGCCGGCGCAAACGCCGATCTCGAACGGGTGATCCTGCTCGTCGAAATATTTTTCCGGGTCCTTCAGCCAGTGCAGCATGTCGCGGCGCACCGGGTGTGCCAGGGCTTTGATGATTTCGTCGAGGTCGATGGCCATGTTCGGGCACCTGGGCGGCTGTACCGCTAAATCGCAATGGAGTGGACTGTATATCGTCATCTCGCGATATACAGATTGTTTGCGCCGATACTGACTATCGATGGCTTCGATGCCGGGCAACCTGGGACTCACCGGCCATGGCCGGCCGCCGATACCCAGGATGGCTGTCCGGCAGTAAGCTGGATGCCATGAACTATCTCGCACACCTTCATCTGGGCGGCCAACAGCCGGCACAATTGCTCGGCAGCCTGTACGGCGACTTCGTCAAAGGCCCCTTGGTTGGGCGCTATCCGGCGGATATCGAGGCGGCGATCCGTCTGCATCGGCGCATCGACGTGTTCACCGACAGTCATCCGCGTGTGTTGCAGGCCAAGGCGCGCTTTCCCGCTGAGCGGCGGCGTACGGCGGGGATTCTGCTCGACCTGTTCTTCGATCATTGCCTGGCGCTGAATTGGCAGGATTATGCCGACGAGCCGTTGGCGCATTTCACCTCACGGGTCTATCAGGTGCTGCTAAGAGAGCCCGAGCTGCCAGAGCGCCTTGCCTTTATCGCCCCACGCATGGCGGCGCAGGACTGGCTGGGCAGCTATCAGGAGTTTGCGGTGCTCGAACAGGTGCTGCAGGGGATGCGTCGGCGGCTGTCACGGCCGCAGCTGCTGGATGGCGCGCTGGATGAGCTGGCAGCCTTGTACCAGCCGCTCAGCGAGGACTTCCGGCAGTTTTACCCGGATGTGCAGGCGTTTGCGCGCAGGCAAATCGATGCGCCATGATGCGCCGCATCGACCCCTTTCCAAGCGCAATTCAAGCGGCGTTACGCAACGGTTCGGCTTCACCGTAGAGCGCGTTGCCGACGGCCAGATGCGCCTGTTTGGCCAGCTCGCTGCGCGACAGTCCGGCTGTCGCGATGGGTGTCAGCAACTGCACCTGGACGGCGGCCAAGTCGCTGGAAAGCAGGCGAATCAGGTGCGAGAGCAGGTCATCCTCGCCGATAAAGGGCGCAATCGCGCAATCCAGTTGGCCTTCGCGCAGGTAACGAATCGCCACCGGTTGCAAGGGCACGCCGGCCTCGATGGCACTGTTCAATAACCGCCCGTGAAAGTTGCGCAACGCGCGGCCATCGGTGGTGGTGCCTTCCGGGAAGATCAGCAGGTCGCGGCCTTGCTGCAGATGTTCCGTCAGTTGCCGGTTGAGCAGGCCGCTATCGCCCGAGCCGCGGCGGATGAACAAGGTGCCGGCCTTCTTCGCCAGCCAGCCTGCCACCGGCCAGCTACGCACTTCGGCCTTGGACAGGAAGGACAGCGGCGCCAACATCCCCAGCAGCGGGATATCGGTCCAGGACACATGGTTGCTGAGCCACAGCATCGGCTGGCGCGGCAGTTCGCCCTGGACCTCGATCTGGAAGGGCAGCGCCGCGCTCAGCCGCAGCAGATACCAGCGGGTCATGCGCTGCCGGATGTGGCGCAGATCGCGCAGTTTCAGGCGCTCCAGCAGGCTCATCCAACTGGCCAGCAGCAGGCCCAGCCCGATCACCGTCAGCAGACGGGCGATGCGCAGCCACAGCCGCAGCTTGCCCATCACACGGCGGCCTTGAAGTGGCGGGCGTAGCGTGGGCACAGCTCGTCGCGCTTGAGCAGGATGAACACGTCGGCGACCTGGAAGTCCGGGTCCCAGCAGGGCTCGCCGCAGATCTTCGCGCCCAGGCGCATATAGGCCTTGAGCAGCGGCGGCATTTCGGCGATGACGTTGCCCGGCAGATCCAGCGCCGGCAGCGGGGTTTTCGGCTCGGCACGCAGGTGTTCGGTGCACAGGTAACGCTCGCGCAGGCGCTGCATGATCGCCTGGGCCTGGATGCCGCCGTCCTGCATGGAGATGCTGGCGCAGCCCATCAGGTAGCTGTAGCCGCCTTCATTCAAGACTTCGGCCAGCTCACCCCAGAGCACGGCGATGGTGCCGCCGTTGCGGTAAGCCGGGTCGACACAGGTGCGGCCGATCTCCAGCACCGGGCCTTGCAGATGGGCGAGGCCGTGCAGGCTGAACTCCTCTTCGCTGTAGAAGCGGCCGAGGCTGTGGGCAGCCTGGTGGTCGAGCAGGCGGGTGGTGGCGACCAGGCGCCCGCTGTTCAGGTCGCGCACGCCGATGTGCGCGCAGTGGCTGTCGTAGTCATCCATGTCCAGGCCGAGTTCGGCGCCTTTCAGTTTGGCGTCGAACTCGGCGCTGAATACGCTGAAGCGCAGTGCCTGGGCTTCCCGTAGTGCGCGCGGGCCAATCAGGCGTTCGGCCTGTAGGCGGCGTTCCTGGGTATTGTGGTCACGAGTACGGGCAATATGGGTCATCTATGAGCCTCCGTTACAGGCCGTGTGAAAACTGCTGCGGGCTTCGCGCGTTATACGGCGTTGAAATCAGGCTCAGACTGCTCATTTACAGCTCGTAAACTCCGCGTCTTCGCCTGATTTCGCCTTGTCTAACCTTCGCTCGCTACGTTTTCACACGGCCTGGTTAGCCAGCCTTATGCGGGTTGCGGCCAAGCGACTTTGTTGTGCAAGCTCACCTTAGATAACCCCGGTGTCACCTCCATTAAGCTTTGGTGATGCTTGCATGACAGTGAACAAGGAGCCCCCCATGTACTGGCAACGACTGCTCGAAACCCGCGAGCGCCTGCCTGCAATGCCCGCCCTGGACGATTGGTACGCCGCGCTGCTGGCGCAGCTCGAGGAGGGCGTCAGCCCGTTCGAGTTGGCGCTGCTCGGCGGGCGCTTGGCGGCAACGCCGGGCTTGGCCTTTCTCGCGGGCTATCAGGGCGCGCTGCGGGCGTTGTGGCCGTCGGCGCCTTGGTCCCTCGGCGCGCTGTGCGTGACCGAGAACAAAACCCTGCGCCCGGCGGATATGCACACGCGCCTGGACGAGCTGACGCTGCACGGGCGCAAGGATTTCGTCACCGCCGCCGAGGCCGCCGACTGGTTGCTGGTGGCCGCGCGCAGCGAGGTGGAGGGGGCCGCGCCGCAGTTGGCCTTATGCGTGACCTACAGCGGCGCGCCGGGCGTGCGCATCGAGCCCTTGCCGGCGCTGCCCTTGATGCCGGATATCGGCCACGCCCGCTTGCATCTGGACGGCGCCCAGTGCGAACGCCTGGCGGGCGATGGCTGGGATGCTTACGTGAAACCTTTTCGCACCCTCGAAGACCTGCACGTGCTCAGCGCCATCGGCGCCTGGCTGTATGGCATCGGTCAGGATCAGGGTTGGCCGCTGGAACTCAGATTGCGCTTGCTCGGTGTGCTCGGTGGTTGTGCCGAAGTGGCGCGGCAGGGCGCCACGGCGCCGGCCAGCCATCTGTTGTTGGCCGGTGTATTCGCTCAGTTCGGCGCGCTGAAAGCCGAACTGACGGCGGCATTTGCCGCTGGCCCGGCGGAGTTGGCGGCACTCTGGCAGCGCGATTGCACTCTGTTGGAAATCGCCCGGGGGCCAAGGGTCAAGCGCTTGGAAAACGCGCTGGCGGCGTTGGCGCTGGCTTGAGTCCCTGGCCTGTCTGAGCACTGGTGCGTGCGGCTGAGCATTTAGGCTGCTGAGGGGGCGCTTTGGGCGCTGTTTTCCGTCATCTGGCCCGTGCTAGGGTTTGCTTCTTCTGCCAACCAGAGGCTGCACAATGCCCGCTCACCTGTTTCGCTGCCTATGCCTCGCCAGCTGCCTGAGTGCCACGGCCAGCTTGGCTTGCGCCGAAACCTGGCCCGCCGCCGATTGGGCGAGCGCACCCAGCGCGCCCAGCCCGGCCATCGAGGCCCTGGAGGCTTACGCCTTTCCCGCCCGCGATGACGCGACCCGCAAGGGCATCCGCACCGATGCGCTGCTGGTGATCCGCGATGGTGCAATCGTCTACGAACGCTACGCCGGCCCGACCAAAGCCGAAACTCCGCACCTGACCTGGTCGGTGAGCAAGAGCCTGATGGCCGCCACCCTGGGTACGGCCTATGGCAACGGGCGCTTCAAGCTGGATGATCCGGTGGCCAAGTTCTACCCGCCGTTCGCCGGGCATCCAGAGGTTAAGCTCGGCCATCTGCTGAACTGGGCCTCCGGTCTGGCCTGGGAGGAGGGGTACGAATATGCGCCGCTGAAATCCACCGTGGTGGCGATGCTCTACACCCGTGGCCGCGCCGATATGGCGGCGTATGCGGCGAGCATCGATCAGGAAGTCGCGCCCGGCACCCGCTTTCGCTACTCCAGTGGCGACAGCAACCTGCTCTCGGCCGCCTTGAAGGGTGCGGTCGGCGAGCCGGCGTACAAGACTTACCCGTGGACCGCGCTGTTCGAGCCGCTTGGAATCACCAGTGCGGTATGGGAAACCGATGCCAGCGGCACCTTCGTCGCGTCCTCCTACGCGTATATGACCGCCCGCGATCTGGCCCGGGTCGGCCTGCTGATGCAGCGCGACGGGCGTTGGGGCAAGCGCCAGCTGTTGCCGAAGGCCTGGATTGCCTTCAACCGCACGCCGTTCGCCAACTACCAGCCGTCTGCCGAGACTGCCGGCGAGGCGGTGCCGGGCGGGCAGTGGTGGCTGAACGCGGCGGTGGCCGGTGCCGCCAAGCCCTGGCCCGATGTGCCGGAGGATGGCTTCGCCGCGCTTGGCCACTGGGGGCAGGCGCTGTATGTGGTGCCGAGCGAGAAACTGGTGATCGTCCGCTATGGCGATGATCGCGACAAAAGCTACCAACACAACCAATTGCTGAAACTCGCGAAGGCGGCTTTCGCTGCGCAGGTCAACCCATGAGCGCCTTTATCAGACGTCGCCCGTTCACCAGCCTGTTGCTGCTGATCTTCGTTGCGTTGGCCTTGCTCGGCTGGCAGAACCGCGTTCATCTCGCGGCGTTCCCCGGCATCATCGGTGCTTACTCGGCCAAGGAATACTGCTCCTGCCGCTATGTGATGGATAACTCGGCGGACTACTGTCTGGGCTACGTCAAGCAGTACGTGCCCACCAGCGGCTTCTTCGATGATGCGGCCAATAAACGGGTCACCGCACGTGGCCTCGGCAGCAGCCAAACGGCCGCCTGGCTCGGCCCGCGGCAGGGTTGCCAGTTGCTGCCAGAAGCGGCGGCGCTGCCGGAGTCCTGAGAACCTGCTCATGATCTGCTGCGCGTCGGCCATGCCGCGTTGAAATCGGGCTCAAAATGCTCATTTACAACTCGTAAACTGCGCTTCTTCGCCTGTTTTTGCCTTGCCTGATCTTCGCTCGGCGACTTTCCGCACAAAACCTCGCAACATTGCTGGTGTAGGCCAGGGAATAGGGAGAAATGTTTGGCCAGTGCAAATGAGCAACCACTAGTGCCGCAATGCGCCGCCTTCTTGCGCGGGAAGTCCGCCTGATGCCCGGTGCGGTCTTCCCCTGGCGCGGTGCTAATCGCTTCGACTTATTGATCGACGGCCCGGCGTTTTTTCCGCGCATGTTCGAGGTGATTGCGCGGGCCGAGCGGCAGGTCGAGTTGGAGCTGTATTTGCTCGAGGCGGGTGCCTGTGTCGAGGCGCTGGTGCAGGTGCTCTGCGCGGCCGCCGAGCGCGGCGTGCAGGTGCGCTGCCTGTTCGATGACTATGGCAGCCTGGGTCTTCTCGCGCGTGAGCGTGAGCGCCTGCTCAAGTCAGGGGTTCAACTGCGTTTCTACAACCCGATCAGCCTGCGCCGGGGCCTGCGCAATCTTTACCGGGATCATCGCAAGCTGCTGTTGGTGGATGGTCAGCGGGCTTTTGTCGGCGGCACCGGAGTCACCGACGCGTTTTGGATGCCAGGCCAAGACAGCAGCGCCTGGCATGAGGTCATGGTGGAAATGGCCGGGCCGCTGGTGGCCGACTGGCAGCGCTTGTTTGACCGGCAATGGCAGGCCTGTCTGACCCGTCTCGCCTGGAAATCACCCCTGGAGGCCGGGTTGGCGCGTTTGCCGCCGTGCCCGCCCGCGGGCGAAGGCCTGGGCCGTGTGGCTTATGCCAATGCCCGACAGCATCGGGACATCGTGCAGTCGCTGGTGCGTGCGCTACATGGCGCGCGACAACGGATCTGGCTGGCGACGCCGTATTTCCTGCCGACCTGGAAAGTCCGCCGCGCGCTGCGCAAGGCCGCCGCGCGCGGCGTGCAGGTGCACTTGTTGCTGACCGGGCGGCGCACCGATCATCCCCCGGTGCGTTTCGCCGGTCAGCGTTACTACCCGCGCTTGCTCAAGGCCGGGGTGCGGATCTTCGAGTACCAGCCGTGTTTCCTGCATCTGAAGATGGTGTTGGTCGACGATTGGGTCAGCCTGGGTTCCTGCAACTTCGATCACTGGAACCTGCGGTTTAACCTCGAGGCCAATCTCGAGGCGCTGGACCCGGCGCTGGCCGAGGCGGTCGCCGCCAGCTTTGCCACGGACTTCGCCCATAGCCGTGAAATCACCCTGGAGCGCTGGAAGGCGCGGCCCTGGTGGCGGCGGGTGCAGCAGCGGGTATGGGGCTGGTTGGATCGGCTGGTGGTGAATCTGCTCGATAAGCGCCGCTAAGAACCTGCTCACGATCCGCTGCGGGCTACGCGCGTGATGCTGCAAAACAGGCTCAGCAAGCAGCTTGCTGCTAACGCGCTTTAGCGCGGCCCCGAAGGGGCGAGCGAAGCGAGTCATGCTCATTTACAGGGCGTAAACTGCGCTTCTTCGCCTGTTTTTGCCTTGCCTGACCTTCGCTCGCTTGGGTCGTGAACAGGCTCTAAGCCACAGGGCCGGTGCTGCCCAGCCTTTTGTCGGGTGCTGCGTGCCAGCCAGCTGGCTATGCTCGGCCAATAACCACCAGAGGGATGCGCCCATGCGCCGCCACCAACACCTGTTCGTCCTGTTGCTGCTGGCGGTCCTGGCCGGTTGTTCCACGCCTGGCGCGTTCTTCGGCGCCAGCGCTGGCGCGGCGTTCAGCAAACACGCGGCGAGCGACGAGAACCACGCCCTGGTCTACCTCTACCGTCCGCAAAGCGACTGGGCCGATCAGGAGTTGGAGGCGCCGGGCCTGTTCCTCAACCATCAACTGATCGGCAGCCTGCCGAGTAACGGTTATCTGCTGCTGGAGTTCGAGACGGCCAGTTATCAGCTGGAAATGCGCCGGCCGCTATTGGGCAGCTACTGGACGCTATTGGCCGACGGGCCGTTGGACTTCACCCGCATCGCCAGCTTCGCCCTGGATGCGCAGGCCGGCGGCGTTTACTACCTGCGTTACGACGAATTGAATCCCCCACCCACCAGCAAGGGCGCCCCGAGCACGGGGGACGGGCCGTTGCAGCTGGTCGCGGACGGCCTGGCGCAAGAGGAAATCGGTGTCACCCACGAAGTGCAGCCGTTCGCGCAGATTGCCGCGAGTGGCGAGCGCGTCCGAGCCCAGCGGGGCTTCTGGCGCAGCGTCGGCAAGGCACTGGATAAGATCGGCATCTAGGCCCAAGCGCCCTCCGCTTTTCGTCGACCGGACAGAGGCATTGGTAAGCAGATTTGCAGCAGCCCGCAGAGCCGCCTGCTAAAGTCACCCGCTAATCAAACAGGGGAAGGGAGTCTCTATGCGGCTACTACTGATGGCATTAATGCTAATGCCGATGCTGGGAAATGCAGCGGTCTACAAATGCCCTGAGGCGAATGGGCGGGTTGCGTTCTCCGATAAACCCTGCGGTGGCAGCGCTGCTTCGCCCGATCGGCAACTCGATCTGAAGACCATGGAGGTTGGCATAAACGAGGTTCAGCTCAAAGAGCAGCGAAGGCAAGAACAGCTTGCGCCTGCAGATTACATTTCGGTCCCAGTGCAGGAGACCTATTGCCGCGCCCTCAGCAGTGCCGAGAGGCAGTCAAATGTCGAGACTCACCAGATAGTTCTCGGGATGAAGGAAGCCGACGTGCGTCGGGCCTGGGGTGGTCCGGCGGTGGTAAGTGGCGAAAGGCCGGTGCGGCTGACGTATCCCTGGCGCGATAGCACTTCCTACGTCTACATCGTGGATGGATGCGTGTGGCGGATTGACGGTGGATACGGCGGGTGATGAGGCGCCATCGTTATACGAGCCACCCGTATCGGTAAATACAGGCTAAAACTACCTCACCCTTTCGCGCCCGCTGCTGACCTGTAGCGGTCCGCTCTTGAGCGGCAGGCGCCCCGCCGTCTGTAACGTAATATTAGGCTGTTACCTGTTCGGGCGGGCGCGGCGGAATAATCCGCTAGTTCCCCCCTCTTACTGCCAGGAGACAGATGATGGCCGCGAAAAAGATTCTGATGCTGGTCGGCGACTACGTCGAAGATTACGAAGCCATGGTGCCTTTCCAGGCTCTGCAGATGGTTGGTCATACCGTGCATGCGGTCTGCCCGGACAAGATCGCCGGGCAGACGGTGCGCACCGCGATCCATGATTTCGAAGGCGACCAGACCTACAGCGAAAAACCGGGGCATAACTTCGCCCTGAATTTCGACTTCGCCAAGGTCAAGGCGAAAGACTATGACGGCCTGGTCGTCCCCGGTGGCCGCTCGCCGGAATACCTGCGCTTGAACAAGCAAGTGCTGGAGCTGGTAAAAGCCTTCGATAAGGCCAAGAAGCCGATTGCCTCGGTCTGCCATGGTGCGCAATTGCTGGCGGCGGCGGGCGTGCTCAAGGGGCGTGAGTGCAGCGCCTATCCGGCCTGCGCGCCGGAAGTGCGGCTGGCCGGTGGCGAGTATGTCGATATCGAAGTCAGCCACGCGCATGTCGAGGGTAATCTGGTTAGCGCCCCGGCCTGGCCGGCGCACCCAACTTGGCTGGCGGGTTTCCTGGCGCTGCTGGGCACCACGATCAGCCTCTAGGTTGCCCTGTAAACACCGCATCACACAGGACTCCAGCATGTGCGAGCTCTACGTCAAAGCCGACCCGATTCTCTACGAGTCCCGTTCGCGTTCGCTGCGCATCTGTGGCGTGGTCACCACCCTGAGGTTGGAAAACCAGTTCTGGGACCTCCTCGCGGAAATCGCCGCAGTCGACGGCATGACCACCAACCAGCTGATCGGCAAGCTGTACGAGGAGGTCATGGACTACCGCGGCGAGGTGGTCAACTTCGCCTCCTTCCTGCGGGTCAGCTGCACCCGCTTTCTCAGTCAACGGCCGAGCAATGTGCGCGAGCTGGCAGTGGCGCAGCGCGCGCAATAGCACGCGCGCTACGTCCTTGGTCGGTAAGCGCTAGCGCTTAGGCGAATGCCAGCACCTCCTGCAAAGGCCTGCGCAGTTTTTGCGGCCAGTTGCCGGCGGCCGGATAGCCTGCGGTGACCAGCATGACCGGCAACTCATTGGCCGCCAGGCCGAACTCCCGCGCCACGCCCTCTGCATCGAAGCCGCTCATGGCCCCGCTGGCCAGGCCCATACCTTGCGCCGCCAGCATCAGCGTCATGGCGGTCAGGGAGGCCGAACGCAGCGCTTCGTCACGTTGCAGCTGAAGATTGCCCGCGTGCGACTCGCTGGCCATGGCCACCCAGCCATCGAGGGTGGCGGGCGGCAGAATGCCGGCGTCGACCGACGGCTGCAGTGCCTGAGCGAGGCCTTCGTGGGCCGCCAGGGTGCCGCAGATGATAAAGGTCACGGGTGCATCCAGTACCTGGCGTTGCTGGTAGGCCACGGCATGCAAGCGGGCCTTGGCGGCGTCCGAGCGCACCGCGATAAATTTCCAGTTCTGCAGGTTGTAGGCTGAGGGCGCGCGGGTGGCCAGTTGCACCAGCTCGCGGATCACCGTCTCGGGCAGATCGCGACCTGCTTGGTAACGCGTGGTGGAGACCCGGGATTCGATAAGGTCCTTGATGGCAGTGTTCATAGCATGCTCCGTTGCACAGGGGGTTCTAGAGTGGGTAAATCAGTTGTTTTTTGGCTGGCCGGTGTGGCTGTGGTCGAGCTCCATTGCACCGCCAGAATGCTGCCCAGCACGGTGATCAGCCCCAGCAGCGCCAGGCCGGTGATGCTCTGTCCCAGCAGTGCCCAGCCCAGCCGCACGCCCAACCCCAGTGACGCGCGCAGCCTGCTGGTGCATTTGACCCCGGCCGGGCTGGAGCTGATCGACCGCGCGGTGACCGCCCATGTCGCCAACGAAGCGCGGATTCTCGCGCCTATAGCAGCGGCACAGCTGGCGCAGCTGGATGCACGGCTATCGGAGCTGTTGGCGATTTTGGAACCGGCGGCCGAGTGATTTTCCAGCAAACCCAGGCCGGGCAGCCGGGCTGGCGACTAGATGAGGTTGAGTAATGAGCAACGAGTTGCGGATCGAAGATATTCATCTGGGTGAGGGCAAGGCGGTGGTCAAAGGCGCCTTGATCACCACCCAGTACAACGGCTTTCTCGAAGACGGCACCCAGTTCGATTCGTCCTATGATCGCGGCAAAGCCTTCCAATGCGTGATCGGCACCGGCCGGGTGATCAAAGGCTGGGACCAGGGCCTGATGGGCATGAAGGTCGGCGGCAAACGCAAACTCTTCGTCCCGGCCCACCTCGGCTATGGCGAACGCCAGTTCGGCGCCCATATCAAGCCCAACTCCAATCTGATCTTCGAGATCGAGTTGCTGGAAGTGCTAACGCGGGATGATTAAGGAGGGCAGGTTTCGGCCAGGAGCTGCCGTTGGGGAGAGGGAAATAAATTTGTCCCTTTTTTCCACTTAGATGAAAGCCGAGCTCACTCTATAAAGTATCTTCGATTGAAAAAATAAGCCGTTATCTTCCTGCTTCCCATTAGATTCGAGCCAGATATCCCCCATCCCTGCGGCTTCTCTCGCGCGGCTTAGCAGCAGTCTTGATGATTGGGTGGTACTCCTTAATTTCCCCCTCGATACTCTGGACAGCGTGATGGCAGAACAGTAGCCTCGATTAAATCGACTGTCGCTCTCACCTGCCGTCAAGGATTGATATTCATGAGCATTTCCGAAAAATTTATAAATTTTTTAGATAATTTGAAACTTACAAATGAAGACCAGATCAGCCTTCGCTATGGTGAAATTACGGCCGCACTCAACAAGGAGTTCAGAGACACAGAATCGAAAACAAATAACAACTTGCAGGTCGGTTCATACGGACGCTGGACAGCAATCAAAGGCATATCAGATTTGGACATGCTTTACATTATGCCTGCGTCCAAATGGGATGAGTACAACAAAACAGGAGGGCAATCAAACCTTCTCACCGACACAAAGAATGCTATAAAAAATCGCTACCCCAAGACTGAAATATACGTCGATAGTCCTGTAGTCCGGGTTCTCTATACGGATTTTCATGTTGAGGTTCAGCCGGTATTTGAGCAGGATGATGGAAGCTTCAAATATCCAGATACTCGGAATGGTGGAAGCTGGAAGGCAACAAAGCCTCGGGAAGAGATAAAAGAGATCTCCAAAATTGACGGAGAAAAAAATAAAAATCTTCGCCGACTTTGTAAAATGGCGAGAGCTTGGAAGAACAAACATGGCGTGGCTATGGGAGGACTTCTTATTGACACTCTTGCCAATAATTTTCTCAAATCAACAAACTATTACAACGACAAGAGCTTTTTGTATTACGACTACATGAGTCGTGACTTTTTCGAATACTTGGCGAACGAACCGGATAAAGAACACTATGCCGCGCTTGGCAGTGGCCAGCGGGTAAAGGTAAAAAGCAAATTCCAAAAAGCAGCCAAGAATGCCCATGATCTCTGCCTCAAGGCTATTGAAGCAGCCGATACAGAATCCGAAAACAAGAAATGGCAAAAAATTTATGGCAGGCCTTTCCCTGCAGCAGCGATCGTTACAAAAGCCGAGGCAGTCACAGTCGCTAGGGCTGACAATACTGAGCAATTTATTGAGGAGATGTTTCCGGTAGATATACGACATCCGCTTCAAATTGACTGCTCTGTCTCTCAGAATGGCTTTCGTGAAACCATGCTACGAGAATTTCTCCAGCAAAAACTACGCCTTAAGCTAAGTAAGTCGCTAAACTTCCATGTGGTCGGCCACAGCGTTCCTGGGAACTACAGTATTTACTGGAAGGTTCTTAACCGCGGAAGCGAGGCAATCAGAAGAAATTGTATTCGAGGGCAAATTCGAAAGGATCAAGGTCATCTACAAATCGAAGAGCACACAAATTTTCACGGCAACCATGTCGTGGAGTGCTATTTTGTTGTGAACGATGTAGTTGTCGCAAAAGATAGACTTGAAGTCCCCGTCGAGTGAGATCAAGATGAATAATCAAGAGCAAGATACGGCGAAAACGAAAGCTCTTAATATAAATGAGCGCACTCATCTAGAAGACCAAATTCGCGAGTGTTTTGGCCGGGTCGTTTACACCCATAAGACCCATGAAAAAATGGCGGACAAATGCTCTAAAACTCTTGCGCGATTCAAGATCGCACAGATTGTTGTTTCTGCCCTTACCGCTTCTAGCGCCGTAATCGTGGTTTTCTTCGACCCCGTATGGGTAAAGGTTGCAACTGCCTTTCTATCTCTTCTTACTCTTCTGGTTTCGGGATATATGAAGGGATTTGACCCTGGTGGAACTGCACAAAAACATCGAGATGCTGCAGCAGGCCTGTGGCCCATTCGGGAGTCTTATCTATCACTCATTACCGATTGGAGAATGGAACAAATAACTTTTGAAGAAGCAACGAAGCGTCGGGATGAGCTTCAAGCAAAGCTAGCTGCGATCTACAAAGGTGCCCCTCAGACCGATGGCAAAGCTTATGCCGCAGCCCAGAAGGCGCTTAAGAATAATGAAGAGTATACGTTCTCGCATTCTGAGATCGACTGCTTTCTCCCCTCTTCGTTACGCAAAGAGCACGGAGTTAAGTAGGAGCCAAAAAAGGGGACGGTGCGCTCAACCGGTCGACTGCTGCCCGACCGTGATAGGCCGGAGCGTCCGCTTCTGGCCGGCTCCTGTCCTTTGCAACCGGCAGCTTTGGGCGTTCTGAACCGGCCGTGACCGGCTCAGTTCGGCCAGAAGCAGACGGCGAGAGACTCGAATTACTTAGGATGGCTTTGAGCGCAACGATACCTATCACGGGTGATAGCTTGGCTAGAGCAAATGCAGCGAACAACATGCACCGACGCTCTGCTTCAGGGGAACCGCTGGATTATGCAGTGGTATGCAGACCGCCCCGATAGCTTCGGACAAATAAACGTTGTTCGGGTTGCCTTATAAAGCAATGTAAAAAACAAGAGATAAAGTTTAGGATGGAATTTAACAACAGAGAAATCGCAGCGGTTATTTGGATCGCGACTGTAATTGTTGCAGCATCATTCAAGTCTGAGATCAGAAACTCCTTAACCAGCCTGGCAGGAGCATTCTTTAAAAAACCCATAGTCATTTCAGTAGCGCTTGCAGCTCTTTGGATATCGTTCTGCGTCTGGTTCTTAAGCGATATCGGACTTTGGGATTTTAGCAACCTCAAAACCACTCTTGTATGGGGGGTGGCTTTTGCTTTCGTTACAATGATGGATATCAGTAGAATCAGTGACGACAGCACGTATTTCAAAGAGACGATACGCGACACCATTAACATGACAGCCGTAGTCACCTTCATAGCAGAAGCATATAGCTTCAGTTTATTAGTCGAGTTAATTATCCTTCCGCTAATAAGTATTGTAGCCATGATGCAGGCGATTGCGAGCAGATCAGAAGAGCATGTTAAAGTACAAAAGTTCTGCACGGGAATTTTGACATCCGCGGGGATAATCTATCTAGGGTATGGGCTATCTAGTGCGATGACTGATTTTGGAGGTTTTGCAACCACTGAAAACCTCCTGGAGTTCACAGCCCCCATAATGCTATCACTTCTTTTTTTACCTTTTATATACCTAATGAGTGCCTTTGTAACCTATGAAAACAGGTTCCTTGGACTGCGTTACTCAATCAAAGACAAATCACTCATTAGGTACTCCAAGCTAAAGGCCATTTTTAGCTTTGGTTTCAATTTAGAGTCACTGAGGCGCTGGGTACGTGAAATTCAGTTACGGCACCCAACTAATCGCGCAGAAATAAACAAAACAATTTCCGAAATAAAGCACAGAAGAAAAATAGAGAAAAGTCCTCCTGAGGTCGACCTAAACGAAGGCTGGTCACCTTATGCAGCAAAAGACTTTCTGAGCGATATTGGGCTTAAAACTCGAGACTACCACCACTCCTACAATAATGAGTGGACAGCCAGCTCTAACATGCTGGAGCTTAGCAATGGCCTTTTACCAGATAATATTGCATATTACGTTGAAGGAAACGAAAAATCGGCAAAATTATTAAAGCTAAAACTAAACATAAACAACTCTGCGAGCGCCGCTGACTCAGATAGTCTTTTCAAAGACACATGTTACATTTTGCTAAACAAAGCACTCGGAGAGGTACCAGTTAACATGATTGAATCGATCGAAAATCTCGAGAGTTGCCTCGCCATCTTCGAACAGTACAAGTTAAGTATTTCCTTCGACGAGTTTGCAGGAGGGGCAAAGAAAGGGTATTCACGCAAGCTAGTTATTGCGCACCTTGGAGCGGATAATCCCTCGCTGGGAGAAAATGGGCCAGACTTATTTCCCACAGCCTGACCGTCAGCTTTGGGTCGAAAGCCGCCGCTCACCATACCGCTGCTTTCTCCATCACTAAAAACAACAAACCCGGCACGAGGCCGGGTTTGTTGTTTTTGCAGCAGTGCTTACTTGATCTCGACCGCCAGGCTGTCGGCGATCTTCTTGTTCCAGATCGCCGGGCCGGTGATATGCACCGACTCGCCCTTGGCATCGACCGCCACGGTGACCGGCATGTCCTTCACCTCGAACTCGTAGATGGCTTCCATACCCAGTTCGGCGAAGGCCAGCACCTTGGACTTCTTGATCGCCTGGGCCACCAGGTAGGCGGCGCCGCCGACGGCCATCAGGTAGACGGCCTTGTTGTCCTTGATCGCCTCGATGGCGATCGGCCCGCGTTCGGACTTGCCGATCATGCCCAGCAGGCCGGTCTGCTCGAGGATCTGCCGGGTGAACTTGTCCATCCGCGTCGCGGTGGTCGGGCCAGCCGGGCCAACCACCTCGTCGCCTACCGGGTCGACCGGGCCAACGTAATAGATGAAGCGACCCTTGAGGTCGACCGGCAAGCTTTCGCCCTGGTTCAGCATCTCGACCATGCGCTTGTGCGCGGCGTCGCGGCCGGTGAGCATCTTGCCGTTGAGCAGGATGGTTTCGCCGGGCTGCCAGCTCTGCACGTCTTCCGGGGTGATGCTATCCAGATCGACGCGGCGGGCCGAGGGGCCGGCTTCCCAGACGATCTCCGGGTAGGCATCCAACGGCGGCGCTTCCAGGCTGGCCGGGCCAGTACCGTCGAGCACGAAGTGGGCGTGACGGGTGGCGGCGCAGTTGGGGATCATGCACACCGGCAGGGAGGCGGCGTGGGTCGGGTAGTCCATGATCTTGACGTCGAGCACGGTGGTCAGGCCGCCCAGGCCCTGGGCGCCGATGCCCAGCTGGTTGACCTTGTCGAACAGCTCGAGGCGCATTTCCTCGATCTTGTTTTGCGGGCCGCGGGCTTTCAGCTCGTGGATGTCGATGGACTCCATCAGCACTTCCTTGGCCATCACCGCGGCTTTCTCGGCGGTGCCGCCGATGCCGATGCCGAGCATGCCCGGTGGGCACCAGCCGGCGCCCATTTCCGGCACGGTCTTGAGCACCCAGTCGACGATCGAGTCGGACGGGTTGAGCATGGCCATCTTCGATTTGTTCTCGGAGCCGCCGCCCTTGGCCGCGACGTCCACTTCCACTTTGTCGCCGGGGACGATGCTGTAGTGGATCACCGCCGGGGTGTTGTCCTTGGTGTTCTTACGGGCGCCGGCCGGGTCGGCCAGGATCGAGGCGCGCAGGACGTTTTCCGGCAGGTTGTAGGCGCGCCGCACGCCTTCGTTGATCATGTCGTCGACGCTCATGGTGGCGCCATCCCAGCGCACGTCCATGCCGACCCGGATGAATACCGTGACTATGCCGGTGTCCTGGCAGATCGGCCGGTGGCCGGTGGCGCACATGCGCGAGTTGATCAGGATCTGCGCCATGGAGTCGCGCGCGGCCGGCGACTCTTCACGCAGGTAGGCTTCATGCATGGCTTGGATAAAATCTACCGGGTGGTAGTAGGAAATGAACTGTAAGGCGTCGGCGACGCTCTGAATCAGGTCGTCTTGCTTGATCACGGTCATGCGGCGCGCTCCTCTATAAACACGGGAACATCAAGGCGCGCCGGACCACGACCCGGCGCAGGCTCTCAAGGTAAAAAGGCAAGGCAAAAAAGGCGCGGCAGTATAACGCGGCGTTTGCCCTCGGCGCACCCGCCGGCAATAGACCTTGGTCGGTTAACGCACCAGTCAGCGTACTAGGCATTTTGTGAGCTCAGCGGTAGAGTGGCAGCAAGATGCCAGTACGGGACGGAGCCCATGAGCACCGCGAGTGAAAGGGTCACACATAGAGCCCTGCAAAGCCTGTTGCTGAAGCGTTTCGGCATGGCGGTAGCGACCTACGGCCTCAGTTTGTTGTTGTTTTGGATCACGCTGCTCAGCGATCTGTACCGTGCGCCGTTGTCCACCGCGCTGATTGGCTGCGCGCTGGTGGTACTCAGCCAGGTCGTGCTGTTTGTCGTGTTTATCAGTGGCTACAACCTGCGCTTCCGCGACCCCAGCCTGACCGAGCCGCAGGTGCTGTTAGCCCTGGTTTGGCAGACCTACCTGCTTTCCCACCTCGATAGCGCCCGTGGCACCTTGCTGGTGATCTACGTGCTGATTCTGCTGTTTGGCGTATTTCAGCTGCAGCCCCGGGTCTTTGCCCGTTGCGCGGCTGTGGCTTTTTTCGGCTTCGCCGGCATCAACCTCTGGGATGCCTACCAGCTGCGCCTGGCCGAGCCAGGGCTGGCATTGTTGCAAGTCTGTGCATTGTTGTTTGTGCTGGTTTGGTTGAGCCTGTTTGCCGGTTATATGCAGGCGCTGCGCCAGCGCATGCGTCAGCGGCGCTTCGCGTTGCAGGCGCACCAGGACACCCTGCGCGGCATGATGCGCCAACTGGAAGATCTGGTCGCAACCGATGAACTGACCGGACTGTTCAATCGCCGGCATTTCCTCCGGCTTGCCGCGCGGGAGCTGGATAGCCTTCGACCAGGGCGTCAGCATGGCCTGGCGCTGATCGACCTGGATCACTTCAAGCGGATCAATGATGTTTACGGCCATGCGGTCGGCGATCGCGTGCTGCAGACCTTAGCCGCGGTGGCGCGCGCCTGTCTGCGCGATGGCGATGTGTTGGCGCGCTATGGCGGCGAGGAATTTGTGTTGTTGCTACCCAATACCGATGCCGATCAGTTCACCGCCTGCTGTGAGCGCCTGCGTGAAGCCTTTGCCTGTGCCGAGCCGGTCGGGGTGCAGGTGGATAGCATCAGTTTGTCGGCCGGCATGACCTTGCTGGCCATGGGCGACGATCTCGACGAGGCGCTGCAACGGGCCGACCAGGCACTCTACCGGGCCAAACGTGGCGGGCGTAACCGCTGCGATGCGGCGTGGGAGGGCAGCGGTGCCTGAGCTCTGTGTCGCCGGCCGGCGTTGCACTGTGGCTCCGGCCAGTAATCTATTGGATGCCCTGCACGGCGCGGGTATCGCGGTGCCCTACAGCTGCCGCGCGGGTAGTTGTCATGCCTGCCTGGTGCGCTGTGTGCGTGGCGAGCCGCAGGATGCCAAACCCGAGGCGCTGGCGGCGCAGCGGCGTGAGCAGGGCTGGCGCCTGGCTTGCCAATGCCGAGTGGTCGAAGACCTGAGTGTCGAGGTGTTCGACCCCGTGCGCGATGGCTTGCCGGCACGGGTCGACAGCTGTACCTGGCTCAGCCCCAGCGTGCTGCGTCTGCGTTTGCTGCCCGAGCGGCCGTTGCGCTATCGCGCGGGTCAGCACCTGGTGTTATGGAGCGCGACGGGCGTGGCGCGGCCGTATTCCCTGGCCAGCCTGCCGGATGAAGAGCCCTGGCTGGAGTTTCATCTGGATTGCCGCCACAGCGGCGCCTTTAGCGATGCGGCGCGCCAACTCAAAGCCGGGGATGGGCTGCGTTTAGGCGAGTTGCTTAGCGGCGCCCTGCATTACGACCCGGACTGGCAGGCGCGACCGCTCTGGCTGCTGGCCGCCGGCATCGGCTTGGCGCCACTGTACGGGGTGCTGCGCGAAGCCTTGCGCCAGGATCATCAGGGCGCTATTCGGCTGATCCATCTGGCTCACGACGCGTCCGAGCATTACCTCGCCGCCGAGCTCGGCGCGTTGGCCCACCGCTACCCGCAGTTGCAGGTCGAACTGCTCGGCGCGGCCGAGTTGCCAGCGGCTTTGGCCGAACTGCGCCTTGTTTCAAGGCAAACCCTCGCCTTACTCTGCGGCCACCCGGCCAGCGTCGAAACTTTCGCCCGCCGGCTGTATTTGGCCGGTCTGCCGCGCAACCAGATGCTCGCTGACCTGTTTTTGCCCCACGCGTAGGCTGGGTAGAGCGCAGCGAAACCCAGCGGCGGGCCCATGCTGGGTTTCGCCAAAAAGCGGCTCTACCCAGCCTACGAATCCCCGGCCGCGAACCCTGCAAGGAGTTGTATGAGCGAGCATGTAGTCGTTGAGCGCGAAGAGGGCCTGCTGACCCTGCGCCTGAATCGCCTGGATAAGAAGAATGCGCTGACCCGCGCGATGTACAGCCGCCTGGCCGAGGTGCTGGAAGCCGCCGATGCCGACCCGAGCGTGCGCGCGGTGCTGATCAGCGGCAGCAGCGAGTGTTTCACCAGTGGCAACGATGTCGCCGACTTCCTCCAGGCGCCGCCAACGAACCTGGATAGCCCGGTGTTCTGCTTTATGCGCGCCTTGTTCGAGATGAACAAGCCGGTAGTCGCGGCCGTCGCTGGCGCCGCAGTCGGCATCGGCACCACGCTGCTGCTGCATTGCGACCTGGTCTATGTCAGCCGCGATGCCCGGCTGAAAATGCCTTTCGTCAGCCTCGGCTTGTGCCCGGAGTTCGGCTCCAGCCTGATCCTGCCGCAGCTGCTCGGCCAGGCCAAAGCGGCCGAGCTGCTGCTGCTGGGTGAGTCCTTCAGCGGTGAACAAGCCGCTGCCTGGGGCATCGCCACTGCGGCCTTGGCGGATGGCGCGGCCACCTTGGCCAAAGCCCGTGAGATGGCGCTGCGCTTCCAGCAATTGCCGCCCTCGGCAGTTGCGGTCAGCAAGCGCTTGATGAAGGCCCCGGGCCGCGAAGCGCTGCGGCGGGTGATTGCCGAAGAGGCCGAGTTGTTCGGTCAACGCCTGCGGTCGCCGGAGGCCATCGAGGCGTTGTCGGCTTTTATGCAGCGGCGCAAACCGGTTTTCTCGTAGGGTGGATTAGCGCAGCGTAATCCACCAATGCCGCCATAGGCGGCACCTTGCGGTGTCGATGGTGGGTTTCACCCAGCCTACAAAAGCAAAAGGCCGCTCACTGAGCGGCCTTTGTCATTAACGGCTGCGCTTAAACCAGCGGATCACCGACATGCAGGATCTTCATGGTGTTGGTGCCACCGGTGGTGTGATAGCTGTCGCCCTTGGTCAGGATCACCCAGTCGCCTTTCTGCACCACGCCACGCTTGAGCAGTTCGTCGACCGCCGCCTGGCTGACTTTGTCCGCCGGCAGTGCCGCGGGGTCGAAGGGCACGGTGTAGACGCCGCGGAACAAGGCCACACGGGCCTGGGTTTCGCGGTGCGGGGAGAAGGCGAAAATCGGGATCTCGGAACGGATGCGCGACATGATCAGCGGGCTGTAGCCGCTTTCGGTCAGGCTGATGATCGCCTTCACGCCGGGGAAGTGGTTGGCGGTGTACATCGCCGCCAGGGCGACGCTTTCATCGCAGCGCTCGAAGGTCTGGCCGAGGCGATGGCTGGAGCGTTTGTTGGTCGGGTGCTTTTCGGCACCGACACAAATGCGTGCCATGGCGGTCACCGCTTCGACCGGGTACAGGCCGGCGGCACTTTCGGCCGAGAGCATCACCGCATCGGTGAAGTCCAGCGCGGCGTTGGCGACGTCGGAGACTTCCGCGCGAGTCGGCATCGGGCTACTGATCATCGACTCCATCATCTGCGTCGCGGTGATCACCGCTTTGTTGTAGCGGCGCGCGTGGAGGATGATTTTCTTCTGGATGCCGACCAACTCGGCGTCGCCAATTTCCACGCCGAGATCGCCGCGGGCGACCATCACCGCGTCACTGGCACGGATCAGCCCGTCCAGGGTTTCATCGTCGGCCACCGCCTCGGCGCGTTCGATCTTCGCCACCAGCCAGGCAGTACCACCGGCTTCGTCGCGCAGGCGGCGGGCCAGTTGCATATCGGCGGCATCGCGCGGAAAGGACACCGCCAGGTAGTCCAGCTCCATCTCCGCGGCGAGCTTGATGTCGGCCTTGTCTTTGGCGGTCAGCGCTGGCGCCGTGAGGCCACCGCCACGGCGGTTGATGCCCTTATGGTCGGACAGCGGCCCGCCGATCAGGACCTTGCAGTGCAGTTCGTCGGCAGTCGTCGACTCGACGCGCATCACCACGCGGCCATCATCGAGCAACAGTTCGTCGCCGGTTTTGCAGTCCTTGATCAGGTCCGGGTAGTCGATACCGACCACTTCCTGGGTGCCGGCATCGCGCGGGTGAGTGACGGAGAAACGGAAGCTGTCGCCTTCCTTCAGCTCGATGCGTTTATCGGCAAATTTGGCGATGCGAATCTTCGGTCCTTGCAGGTCGCCGAGCAGCGCGACGAAGCGGCCATGCTTGGCGGCTATCTCGCGAACCAGGCGCGCACGCGCCTTGTGTTCGTCCGGGGAGCCGTGGGAGAAGTTCAGGCGGGCCACGTCCAGGCCGGCGAGGATCAACTGTTCCAGCACTTCGGGGGAGTTGCTGGACGGGCCGAGGGTGGCGACGATTTTAGTGCGACGGAAGGTCATGCGAGGGACTCCAGGGTTCGAGCAGAATGCGAGGCTACTATGCGGCGGCGCTGTAGTCATTGTTGCGCTGCACTACCTAAAACAACGGTTTGCAGTTCCGGCAGGACGTCGCATTTCGCCGCAAAAGTGCGTCGCGAGCTTGCCGATTGGTTTTCTGCAAAGGCTTGAGTTCGCTTGCCTCGGTGCGCAAGAAGGTGACGGCTTAGGGGGTCGCCTGGTTTAGCGCCTGATCCAAATGGCGCGCCGCTTGGCTGGCCTGCGCGCTGCTCGGGAACTGCGCCAGTAACTGCCGCAGGTAAGCGATGGCCTTGTCGCGGTTGGCGTGGGGGTTGTCGGCGGCGAGGTACATCAGGGCTAACTGGTAGAGCGCTTTTGCCTTGATGTCCGCCTGTACGCCGCTATCGCTGAGGGCCAGTTGGTAGAACTCTTCGGCTTCGGCAACCCGATCCTTGAGCACCGCGCGGCGTGACAGCAGGGTCATGTCCGGGTCGAGACTGGCTTGGTAGAGGTCGAGGTTTTGGCTGGGGTGCCAATGGACCAGCAGCTCGCGGGAGGTTTTCTGCACCGGCTCCTGGGCGCGCTGGCGGATCAACTGGATGCGAGCAGTGCTGCGTGTTGCTGCACGCGTCCCCGGAAATTCGTTCTGCACCCGATAGAAGTCGTTGAGCGCCTTGGCGTCGTTGCGCTCGTCGTTGTAGCGGCTCATATAGATCAGGCCGATCTGGTACAGCGCAATGGCGCGTACTTCTGGGCTGAGCTTTTTGTCGTGGTAGCCGGTCAGGTAGGTTTGCTCGGCGTGGGCACTTTTCGCATCGCGGATGGCCATGGCACTGTAAGTCAGCAGATCGCCTTCCTCTTCTACCGCCGCCGTCATGCGGTTGCTCTTCAGCGTCTTGTACTCGACCACCTCTTGGGTGGTGACCTGGGCAATAAACAGGGGCGTGGTGGGCGAGCAGGCGACCAGTAAGGCCGAGCAGACCAACATAGCGAGGCGAGTGGGCATGAGGTTTCCTTGGCTCTTGGGCCGGGCGCGGCCAGTCTAGTCAGCGCCAGCGCTGCGAGCCAAGTGCTGCGGTGCAGTTCCAATCGGAGGATATGCTGCAGTCTGGAATCTGCAGTTTTTGCCGTGACAGTCGATAAACTGCACCGCGGAGGATACGCCCAGGCGAATTTTACTGGTGCCGGCCTTGGCCCTGAGTGCCGCCGGCTGCACCCGGTGGTCGCTCGATTAGCATCTGAATAACGCCTAAACTCAAGTTTCATTTCAGGGAGGAAAGCCATGCGTTATCTGTTGTGCTGTGTGCTGTTGTGGCCGGGATTGGCCGCCGCGGAGATCTACCGTTGGACCGATGCCCAGGGGCAGGTGCACTTCGATCAGCGTCCGGCTGCGGGTGCCGAACAGATCGAGGTCAAGCCGCAGGTGGTCGAGCGCGATGCCGCCACCCGCGAGCGGGAGACGCGCACCGAGAAGTTTTATCAGGCGCGCCGGCAGGAGCAGGAACAGGCTTCGACCCAGGCGGCAGAACGCCAGGGCAAGCGTGAGCAAGAATGTCGTGAGCTACGCAATAGGCTGGCGCAGCTAGCCGATGGTGGGCGTTATTACTCAACCGATGCACAGGGCCAGCGGGTCTATTACAGCGATACCCAGATAGACACCGCTCGTCGCCAACTGACCGAGCGCGTGGCCGAACACTGTGGTTGAGGCTGGCTTGGTGGTGAGAGTGCGACCATACTCAGTCGTCATTTGTAGCGATTTGCCATCATGCGAATTGAACGCCGAATCGAACGCCATCAGTTGCCTTACTACCTGAAGGTCTTCAACCGCATCACCGATAAGCCGATGGGTTACCTCGGCAACGTCTCGTTGGATGGTTTGCTGCTGATCAGCCAACTGCCGATGCTGGTGGGCGCGCGTTTCGAGATGTGTTTGAAGATTCCCGGGCAGGCTGGCCAACGCCTCATCGACTTCTCGGCCACCTGCCAGTGGTGCCGCGAAGATGTCACCCCGGGCGGTTTCGACTCCGGTTTCGCCTTGGTCGCGCCGCCGGCGGACTATGTCGAGATGGTCGAGGCCTTACGCCAGTATTTCAGCTTCCGCCCCTTGGGTGCGTCGGTGTAACGCCGCAGATTTCTACTGCAGATCAAATCTAGTGGCTTGAGCGGTTGATTCGTTTCCCAATGTAGGCTGAGTTTCGCCAAGCTCTACCCAGCCTACGAGCTTCTATCCCCGATCAAAACACCCCGGCCTTCTTCCACGCGAGATAGCGCCCGACCAGCTCCGGGCCGAGTTCGCTTGGCCGTGCATCCAGTATCGGTACCCCGTGGGCGGCCAGGCGTTCGTGCAGGCCGGCGCGGGCATTTAGGTAATCCACCGTGCCGCAGTAGGCCAAGGCCTCTTCGTAGCCTTGCACCGGTGTCTGGCGCAGCTTGTCGAGGACTTCTTCGCGCAGGCTGGTGAGCAGGACGCGATGCTGGCGCCCCAGGCGTTTGAGCGCACCGAGCAACTCCTCGTCGTCTTCGTCGCGCAGGTTACTCACCAGTACGACGAGTGCGCGGCGGCGTTGGCGGGCGAGTAGGGCGTCCACGGCAGCGGCGAAGTCGGCCGGGCGCTGGCTGCTGTCCAGGTCGTAGACGGCGTTGAGCAAGACGCTGAGCTGCGCCGGGCCTTTGACCGGCGGCAGGAAGCGCTGCTGCTCGCCGGCAAAGGTCGCCAGCCCCACCGCATCGCCCTGGCGCAGCGCCACATAGCTGAGCAGCAGGCAGGCGTTGAGGGCGTGGTCGAAGTGCGAGAGATCGCCATCTTGGCTGCGCATCCGGCGACCGCAATCGAGCAGGAAGATGATCTGCTGGTCGCGTTCGTCCTGGTATTCACGGGCAATCGGGGTGCGTTTGCGGGCGGTGGCTTTCCAGTCGATCTGCCGCAGCGTGTCGCCGTCGCGGAACTCGCGCAGTTGATGGAATTCCAGACCCAGGCCGCGGCGTGGGCGCTGGCGCACCCCGAGCCGGCTGAGCCAGTCGTCCACCGCCAGCAACTGGGCGCCATAGAGGCGGGCGAAGTCTGGATAGACGCGGGTCTCAGCGGCGAGTTCGAGGTAGCGTCGGCCTTGCCACAGGCGTAGCGGGCTGGGCAGGCTGAGCTCGCAGCGGGGAAAGCTGAAGTGCCCACGCACCAGCGGGCGCACGCGGTAGCTAAAGTGAGTCTGCTCGCCGGGGTGCAGCTCGATGCGTTGCGGCAGGTGTTCGAACTCCATGCCGGCGGGCACGTGGTCGAACACCTCCAGCCTTTGCACCTGGCTGAAGCGGTGGTGAGCCGTCAGCTGTACCTCGCCCCAACGGCCGAGCGACAGCTTGCCCGGCAACTGGCGTTCCAGGCGCGGCGAAGGCAGGCGGCGCAGCCAGACCGCATCGACCAGCGCGAGCAGCGTGAGGGCGAGCAACAGCCCCCACCAGAGTGGCGGCAAAGTCGCGGGCAGCTTGATCCCCAGCGCCGCTAAAGCGCCGAGCAGGATGGCTGCGCCGAGCAGGCCGCCGAGCAGCGCTAACAGCGTGCGGGACGGTTTCATGCGGGGCGCTTCATAGGCGTGGCGCCGCGACCTGCTCGAGCAACTGCTGGAGCACCTGATCGACCGACAGTCCTTCGATATCCAGTTCCGGCGATAGCCGCACGCGGTGGCGCAACACGGCCAGGGCGCAGCCCTTGATATCGTCCGGGAGCACGAAGTCGCCACCGCGCAACAGCGCCCGCGCGCGGCCGCCGCGCACCAGGGCGATCGAGGCGCGCGGCCCGGCGCCGATGGCCAGGCCCGGCCAGCTACGGGTAGCGCGGGCCAGACGGACGGCATAGTCGAGCACCTGCTCGTCCAGCGGCAGCTCGCTGGCGATCCTCTGCAGGGCCTGCACATCCTTGGCTTGCAGCAGGGTGCGGAGCGCCGTGACCTCCAGCATGTCGGCCTTGGATGAGCGGCTCACCTGGCGAACCATGCTCAGTTCCTCATCGACCGACGGGTAGTCCATGCGCAGCTTGAGCATGAAACGGTCGAGCTCGGCTTCCGGCAGTGGATAGGTGCCCTCCTGCTCGATGGGGTTCTGCGTGGCCAGCACCATGAAGGGTTGCGGCACCGGCAGCGGGCGACCCTCCAGGGTCACCTGGCGCTCCTGCATGACTTCCAGTAGCGCCGCCTGGGTCTTTGCCGGGGCACGGTTGATTTCATCGGCCAGCAGCAGGTTGGTGAACACCGGGCCCTTGCGCAGCTTGAACTGCTCGGACTGCAGGTCGTACACGGCATGGCCGGTGACGTCGCTGGGCATCAGATCCGGGGTGAACTGGATACGTGAGAACTCGCCGCCGAAGCAGCGCGCGAGGGCGCGTACCAGCAGGGTTTTGCCGAGCCCGGGCACGCCCTCGACCAGCACGTGGCCGCCGGCGATCAGGGCAGTCAGCACGTCGTCGATCACCGCACTCTGGCCGATCACGGCCTTTTGCAGTTCATGGCGCAGGGCCTGGGCCAGCTGGCTGGCGCGTTGCCGTTGCACTGCCGGGTTGGCGGTGGGGGCAGCGGCTGGGCTGGCCGCCGCGCTTGCAGTGGTTTCGGTTATTGGCTGTTCGGGCGTCTGTTCGCTCATAGGGCATTCCTAAGGGTTTGCAGGTGGGCGACCTGGCGGGTGAAGTCGGCGGCGGAAAGGCGCTGCGGGGGCAGCGGGCGCATGGCTAGGCTGATGGCGCTGGGTGGCAGGCGGGTCAGGCGCCCGAGAGTCTGCCACTGCGCCGCGACATCGAGGCGTTCGAAACCGGGGTGATGGCGGCGTGCCTGCCGCAGGATGTCGCGTTGCAGCGCGTGCAGCAGGCTGTGCTGGCCGCTGCAACGGCGGAGGAAATCGGCACTGCCGCGCAGGTGCTCTTGCAACTGCCGGCGTGCGCGGCTGGCCGGGGCTTGCAGCGGCCCTTGGCGTAGGCCGACCGCCCAGAGCGCCAGGGCGATGAGCAGTGCCAGCGCCACCAGCGCTTCGGGGAAGTTGCGCAGTAGCAGGCTGGCCAGGTCGTCGCGTTCGGCGCGGTAGAGCAAGGTGACGGCGCTGTCTTGGGTCAGATACCAGAGCAGCCAGGCGTTGTCGTAGTTGCCAATGTCGCGGTTCTGCCAGATCCAGTTGTCCGACAGTACGGTGATCAACCCGTCGCCGTGGTTGAGCTGCAGCATGTGGGTGGAGTCGCTGCTGTTGGCCCAGGCCTGGGCCTGGTTCTTGGCATCGTAGAGGTGGAAGTCGGTATCGAAGCTGATGTACGCCGGGGCGTTCTCGTTCTCCAGGTACAGCTTGGTCAGCTCCGGGTAGCGGTCTTCATCGGCGCTCTGCTCGGCTGCTGGGCTCGACTCTTCTGCATCAGGCGCTTGCTCGTTGCTGGGGGCCGAGGCTGCGCTGTCCTCTTCACTCGTAGCGTTTTGCTCTGCCGGCGCTTGGGCACTGTCTGCGTTAGCCTCGCCATCTTCTTCATCCTCTGCGTTTTCGTCGTCGAGGTCTTCTGTCAGGTATTGCTGGATTTCCAGGCGATCGAGCAGCAGGTCGCCACTCTTACCCGAGTCTTTGTCCCACACGCGTTCGGCGACGAACAGCAGGTGACCGCCTTTGGCGGCCCACGTCAGTACGCGTTCGGCTTGCCGCGGAGTCATATGCTTACGGTCACCGAGCAGCAGTAGGGTCTGCCCCTGGCTCGGCAAAGAGGGCAATACCTCCAGGCCGTCGGCCCGTTGCACGCTCAGGCCGCGGCTGTGGAGAAAGTGCTCGGCGGCCAGATAGGGATTGGCGGCGACTTCCGGCGCGGGCCCGTGTTCGATGGTGGTTTGGTAGGGCGACAGGCGACTGAGCAGATAGATGCCCAGCAGACCTAGAGCCAGGAACAGGCCGGCGCCAAGGTAGAAAGAGGTGCGCCGGCTCATGCGTGGGCACCCGGATGAAACAGCCGGCGCCAACCTTCACAGAGGCCGCGCTTGAGGTTTTCCGGCGGCAGTTGGTGGCCGTAGGCGAGGTTCTGCCAGTGGCGTGTCAGCACCTGGGTGAAGCGACTGAGGTCGGCCTGCTCCAGGCTCTGCACCAGTTGCTGGACTTCGCCTTCGGTGTGCGAGCCCTTCAGCGGCAGGCGGAAGTCGTGCAGCAGGCGACTGAGTAACGCGCGATAGAGCAAACCGAGCGCTTCACGCGGCTGTTCGGCCCAGAGTCGTTCGGCCTCGCCGGCGACATCCTCGGGCAGGCTTTCCGGCGCGATTTCCAGGCCAAACAGCATGGCCGGCATGGCCCGCTGGCGCCGCTGCGGCAGGGTAAAACGGCCGGAGAAGGCGCTCAGCCAGTCGCGGTAGCGCCACCCCAGCAGTACCAACAGGCTGATGAGCGCGCCCCAGAGCAACACCTCGAAGAACAGCGCGACCTTGTCCAGGCTGCTCCAGAACCCGAGCAGGTCGAGGACGTGCTTGAGCAGTTTGACCAGGCCTTCGCCGTCAGCCTCGCTCGGCTCTTGCGCTTGGCTTTCTTCAGTAAAGCGCCAGCGCGTCACGGTTTCGCGATGCTCAAAGGGCGGCTGGTCGAGCAGGGCGCCGATGCTGGCCTGCGCGGCTTTGCTGGTCAGTGGCTGGTGCTGCAGGCGTTCGGCCTTTGGCCCCAGCGGGTCTTCGCTGGGCAGCGGACAACTACTGATAGTGGCCGGGCTAATACTGGCCGGTGCGGCCCAGGCGGGGCCGGGTGTTTGCACTAATAGCAGGCCGGCGCCGAGCAGCAGGGCGTAGGCCACACCCGTGAGGCGCTGGCGCAGGCGGCGGAAGGCCAGTTCGATATCCCAGGCTTCCAGGGCGGTGCGGCGGTTCAGGTAGAGGGTGAAACCGCAGGCGACGTAGACAGGTTCCCAGATGATCAGTAGCAGCGCATAGAGCAGGTTGGACAGGTGCTCCAGCCAGCGCCACTCGCCGGAGGCGGCGTCGATCAGGCTCTGCCAGCTCCAGTCCAGTTCGATCTGCTGCGGCAACAGCAGGTAGAACAGGGTGATCAGGCCTAGCCATAGGGCGCCCTCGAGGTGCATGCCGGCGAGGGTCAGCCAGGTTGCCGCACCGGCATCACGCTGGCCGAGGACGATCAGCCGCTGGCTGCGGGCTTGGCCAGACAGGCCTTCGAGCTGTAGCACCGGCAAATCGAAGCTGCGGGTCAGGCTCAGGCGGCGCCAGGTCAGGCTGGCCAGCAGTTGCGGCCTGAGCAAGCGCGGCCAGGCTTTGAGCGCTTGCTTGAGTGTCGGCGTAGCGCCAAACAGGGCATGCGAGAGAATGTGCAGCGGCAGGCGTTCGTAGGCCGGTTTCAGCAGCCAGAACAAGAACAGGGCCCAGCTCGGGTAGTTCCATAGCAGCAGGCTGAGCAGCGCGAAGATCGGCAAGGTGATCAGCGCCCAACTGGCCATCAGCAGGCCGGCATGCCGGCGTGCCAGGAGCACACCCAGGTCCAGGGCTTCCCAGGCGCTGCGCGGGCGGATCACCACGCTGGCGTCAGTCAGGCGCATGGGCTGTCCGTCCGGCGCAGATGAAATAGGCCAGTACCAGCAGCCACAGGCCGGCACCGACCAGGTATTTGATCTGCGGCGTGGTGTAGGTCATGGATGACCAGTACGCCTCGATAAAGGCGGCGATCAGCAGGAACAGGATCACCCCGGCGACCAGCTGAACGCTGCGCCCCGCCGCTAACCGTAGCGCTTCGGCACGGGTCAACCGGCCCGGTGCCAGTAAGGCCCAACCGAGTTTGAGACCGGCTGCACCGGACAAGGCGATGCCGGTCAACTCGAAGGCGCCATGGCCGATGACGAAGGACCAGAAGGTCTGGTTGTAGCCGATCTCGGTCAAGTGACCGGCCACGGCACCGATCATCAGGCCGTTGAACAGCAGGAAGAACAGGCTGCCGAGGCCAAACAGCAGGCCGCTGGCGAAGGTCTGAAAGGAAATGCCGATGTTGTTCAGGATGTAGAAGCCGAACATCATCCAGTCGTCGCCGGAGTCGCGCTCGCCGAAACGGCCAATGCGCGTGGTGTCGGGGTCGTACATGGACTCCATCGAGGCCACCTGGTCGGGGGCGATCACGCTGTAGACCAGATCGGGGAACAGGTAAACCAGCAATCCCATGCCGATCAGGCTACCGAAGAACAACAGGCTGGCGACCAGCACGCTACGCCATTCGGCGCGCACCAGGCGGGGGAAACCACCGAGGACGAAGCCAATCAGCTGTGCACCGAGGTGGCTGCGATGCCGGTAAAACTGCTGATGGCCGCGCATGGCCAGCAGTTGCAGCTGCTCGATCAGGTGGCTGCTGTAGCCCCGCTCCTGGGCCAATGCCAACTGCTGGCAAAGGTGTCGGTAATCGGCGGCGAAGCCTTGGCAGGTCTTGCTCTCGGCCTTGCCGCGCTCCAGCGCATCGAGTAACTGGCCGAAGCGTTGCCAATCGGCCTGATGACGGCTTTCGAACAGGCTCTGCTTCATGCCGGCCCCACCAAACCGCGGGCGATGCGGTTGATCTGCGTTTCAGCCTGCTCTGCGGATACGGCCAAGGGTTCGGCGAGAATCGCCGCCAACTCGGCACGGCGGGCGCTGGAGAGTTCCGCCTGGCGCTCGGCAAAGCCCAGCAGCGCACGCTGTTCGTTGAGGCTCAACGGGAAGGGCGGGCGCAAGGGCTCGACGGTCAGGAGTGGCGGGCGCTTGAGCGGCATATCGCGGTAGATCACCAGGGTGCCGGCGGCCAAGTCGCCCAGGCGCTTGAAGGCCGGGTGATTGAGGCAACTGAGTAGGCCCAGGGTGTAACCGAACGGTAGGATATCGACGAAGCGCAGCAGGTTGCGGGTTAGTGAAGCGGCCCAGCCGACCGGCGTGCCGTCATCGTGAACGACGCGTAGGCCCAGCAACTGTTTGCCCGGTGAGCGCCCCTGGTTGAGCACCTCGAACAGCACCATGTACCACCAGGTGACAAGAAACAGCAGGATGGTTCCGAGCCCCATGCCGAGTTGGCCCAGCAAGGCGAGGGTGACGAACATCAGCAACAGCACCAGGCCGCGGATCGCCAGGTCAATGGCGAAGGCCAGAGCGCGCGGCACCAGGCCGGCGGGACGCAGGATGAGGTCGATACCTTCCGGGGTTTCCACCTGAAAGCGGGTGTCCAACGTCACGCCGGTAGGCGTGCCAAGGTGGAAGTTGGCGGTGGGCGTGAGAGGCATCGGCGAACTGCGTCGAGGAAAACCCGATGCTAGCGAGCAGCAGGCGGGGAAGCAACCAACCGGGCCGTATTAACGGCCCGGAGCCTATGCGTGGCTTATTGGGCGGCTGGTAGCACACCGAAGAGGGTGCGATAGAGCGCGCCCATGCTGATCACGAACAGCGGGATGCTCCAGATCAGGCCGATACCTAGCGGGATCATGCTCAGCACGGTGATCAGGCCGAGCAGCAGGAACAGGCCGAAAACCTTGAACCAGTGCTGGCTGATGGCTTTGCGCGAGGCTTCCAGCGCCTGCCAGGGCGATAGGCCGCGCTCCACCACTAGCGGAATGGCGAGCATATAGGCCACGCTTAGGTAAAGGCCTGGAATGACCAGAAGCAGCATGCCGACATACACCAGCACCATCATGATGAGGGCGGTGACGATCAGGGGCAGCGTTAGACCGAAGTGGCTGAACATCTCGTTGAAGGTCACCGGCTGATCGGCGGCCCGGCGAATGCCGGTCATCATGATACCGGCCAGGAAGGGGTAGGTGAGGGCCGAGCCGATGATGCCAATCAGCAGTTGACCGACCACTAGGGCGGCGACGCCGCCTTCTTCAGCGCCGAGGCCGACGAAGCCGAAGACCAGCCCGAGGACTGTGGTGATCGCCAAGATGGCCACGTAATAGATGATAAAGCCGCCGAGGATGATGCCCTTGGTGCCTTTGGTGCGCTGCCAGGCTTCGCTGATCAGGTCGCCGATGTTGAAGTCGTAACCACGGCTTAGGGCTTCGGCGATGGTCGGCACCTGGCTGCTTACGGTTGGCTCTTGCAGGTTGCTGGTGGGAACTGCATAGGGATTTGGGGCGAGGGAGTCGCTCATGGTGATCCGTCCTTGTGATGGGGGTGAACTTCCAGTCTTGACCATGCTAGCGGTACTGGCGAGTTAGCGGCAAGGCGCGTGACTAAAGGCTGTCTGCCGCTGTGCGGGGTATCAAACTTTGCGCTGCTGAAAGCCTGCCCGGCAGCCAACTCGACGGTGGATGCTAGACTGCCGCAGGCCTCCGTTTTAGGAATCGACTGTGACTTCGAGCATCTTCTGGTACGACTACGAAACTACCGGTATCGACCCGCGCAGCGATCGCCCGTTGCAGGTTGCCGGGATTCGCACGGATGAGTCGCTGAACGAAATCGGCGAGCCGCTCAACCTCTATTGCCGGCCGAGCGACGACATCCTGCCGCACCCGGCGGCTTGCCTGATCACGGGGATCACCCCCAGTCGGCTCGCCGAGCAGGGCTTGGGCGAGGCCGAGTTCATGACGCGGGTACATGCCGAACTGTCCGCTCCGGGAACCTGCGGGGCGGGCTATAACAGCCTGCGCTTCGACGATGAAGTGACGCGTTACAGCCTCTATCGCAACTTCTTCGAGCCGTACGCGCGTGAGTGGCAGGGCGGCAATAGCCGTTGGGACCTGCTCGATGTGGTGCGTACCGCCTATGCGTTGCGGCCGGAGGGTATCGAGTGGCCGCAAGAGGACGACCGGGTCACGCTCAAGCTGGAGCGTTTGACCGCCGCGAACGGGATTGACCACGGTCAGGCCCACGATGCGTTGTCCGATGTGCGCGCCACCATCGGGCTGGCGCGCCTGATCCGCGCCAAGCAACCGAAACTCTATGATTATCTCTATCGACTGCGCAGCAAGCAGCGGGTGCTCGAGCAGATCCGCCTGCTGCAACCGCTGGTGCATATTTCCGGGCGCTTTGCTGCTGCCCGGCATTACCTGGCGGTGGTACTGCCGCTGGCCTGGCATCCGCGCAATCGCAATGCTCTGATCGTTTGCGATCTACAGGCCGATCCGGCGCCATTGCTGGAACAGGATGCCGATAGCCTGCGGCGGCTGCTGTACACCCGGCGGGAGCAGTTGGCGGAAGGTGAGTTGCCGGTGCCGCTGAAGTTGCTGCACGTTAATCGCTGCCCGGTTCTGGCGCCGTTGAGTGTGCTGCGCGCTGCTGATCGGCAGCGGTTACAGGTTGATATGGGGGAGTGTGAGGCCCGCGCTGCATTGCTGCGCGAGGCGCAGGCGGTTTGGCAGGATAAGTTGGTAGCACTCTATAACGCCGATCAGTTTGCGCCGAGCCAAGATCCCGAGCAGCAGTTATATGACGGCTTTCTGGGGGATCGCGATCGCCGTCTGTGCGAGCAAGTGCGCTGCGCCGAGCCGCAACGGTTAGCCCGAGAAGACTGGCCATTCGATGATGGGCGTTTGCCTGAGTTGTTGTTTCGCTACCGGGCGCGCAACTTTCCAGAAACTTTGTCGGAGCCTGAGCAAAAACGCTGGCGAGAATTCTGTCAGCGGCGTTTGAGTGCGCCGGAATGGGGTGCACCTAATACCTTGATGAGTTTCGAGGTGGCGCTAACGCAAGCACTGGATAACTCATCGGCTACACAGCAATTGGTGTTGGGCGAGTGGCGTGAGTATGTGCTGCAATTGCGGCAGCGCTATGGCTTATAACTGGCGCTTTTGTGCTGCTCGTCAGTGCTGGATAAGTAATCGCCAGACAATAAAAAACGCCAGCGCTGCTGGCGTTTTTTATTGTGCGCAGGAGTCAGGCGCGCAGCGCGGTGCTTAGCCGAGCAGAGTGGCCCAGCCTTCTACTTCGGCGGCGCCCCACTTGGCTTTCCACTCTTTCAGCGTCTTGTGGTTGCCACCTTTGGTTTCGATCACTTCACCAGTGTTCGGGTTCTTGTACTGCTTGACCTTGCGCGCGCGCTTGCTGCCGGTAGCTTTGGTCGCGCGCGGTAATTTGCTCGTTTTAGCGTCCGGGTCGAGCATGGCAATGATGTCACGCAGGGATTTCTGGTATTCACCCATCAGCGTGCGGAGTTTGCCTTCGAACTCGAGTTCTTTTTTCAGCTTGTCGTCTTGCGAGAGGTTTTTCAGGCGCTCTTGGAGTTCCTTGATGGCTTCTTCTGTAGCGCGGTACTCATTGATCAGTGACATGTGCTTTACCTTGAGTCGAGAGAGTGGCAGTGGCTAAGTATTAACAATAATAGTCAGGCACTTTCCGCAAGTAAACATGTTTGAAAAGTTTTGCACAAATTATCCCCGCGCTGTTCTAGTTGCTACCTGTATTCAGTCCGATGAGTCGGCTTAGAGCCATTTCCTGAATTAAATACGGCCTTCCTCAAGAGGACATATATGCGGAGCAAGGCCCTGTCTCGGGCATGGAATATTGCACGGTCGCGGGTGTTTGGCGTTTATCGGGCGCGCTTTCAGGCAGACCTCGAATGGATTGATTGCGCGGTCTGCGGCCTTGTCCGCCGTTGCCCGAGCTGCGCGGGTTACTGAAGTTTTCCTGGGCTGTGGCTAGAATGGCCGCCTTTGTGAAGTTTCTGGAGTTTCCCGCATGCGCACTTTTCGGCTGGTAATCGCCTGCCCGGACGGCGTCGGTATCGTCGCCAAGGTCAGTAACTTTCTGGCCACCTACAACGGCTGGATCACTGAAGCGAGCCACCATTCGGACAATCAAAGTGGCTGGTTCTTTATGCGCCACGAGATTCGTGCGGACTCCCTGCCCTTTGATCTCGAGGGGTTTCGGCAGGCCTTTGCGCCAATTGCCCGCGAGTTTTCTATGGAGTGGCGGATCACTGACTCGGCACAAAAGAAGCGCGTCGTGTTGATGGCTAGCCGTGAGTCGCACTGCCTGGCCGATTTGCTGCACCGCTGGCATAGCGATGAGTTGGAATGTGAAATTCCCTGTGTGATCTCCAACCATAACGATTTGCGCAGTATGGTCGAGTGGCATGGCATTCCTTATCACCATGTGCCGGTCGACCCGCAGAACAAAGAGCCGGCGTTCGCCGAAGTGTCGCGTTTAGTGCAGGAGCTGCAAGCCGATGCCGTAGTGCTGGCCCGCTATATGCAAATTCTTCCGCCCGCGTTATGCCGCGAGTTTGCCCACCGGGTAATCAATATCCATCACAGTTTCTTGCCGTCGTTCATTGGCGCCAAGCCTTACCACCAAGCCTCGCTGCGCGGGGTGAAGTTGATCGGGGCGACTTCTCACTACGTCACCGAGGAACTCGATGCCGGCCCGATCATCGAGCAGGATGTGGTGCGTGTGAGCCATCGCGACAGCATCGAGGAAATGGTTCGGCTGGGTAAGGATGTCGAGAAGATGGTGCTGGCCCGTGGCCTGCGTTATCACCTGGAAGACCGCGTGCTGGTGCATGACAACAAGACCGTGGTGTTCGACTGAATGGCCGGCGGTAGATAGCTTGACCGCGATCCAGCGCCGACTGAATCGCACCAGGTAACGACCCTGCAGGCTGTCGGCCGAGGAAGCTAAAGCATGACCGGTCCACTCGAGCGCGCCACCTCAAGCCCACCACCGACGCTGGGGGAGGGCTGTGTCAGGCGTTACGACCCCGAGGCGTTGAGTGATGAGCATGGCACTGCGTTTCCCGACGCTGCCGAGCTTTGGGTGGAGTTGACGCAGTCGCCGGCAACTGTGCCCGAGCAACCGCCCGGCAAGCCGAAGCAGGAATAGCTCTCGGCGGAACCAAGCCTTATGCAGGCATAGAAAAGGCGCCCGACTCGTCCAGAGCTGGGCGCCTTTTTTGTCTGGGCGTTAGATGCACAAGCGGGCCAAACATTTGTAGGTGGTGCGGGTGGACATGGCGAAGTCCCGTGCGGCGGCGGGTATCCCGAGCTGGGCTATGCGTTCGATCGGAACCCTTCGATCTTGCGCGGTCAATCGTGCACGTCTGTGGCTGTTCATCCGGTTACCTGGTAGTTGGGCTGGAGTCTCGGCAACCCCAGCGCCCACCGGGAGGCGGCGAGCAGAAGGCGAGCGGAATCTTGTGGCTGAATTTCGAGCTTTTTGTCATGGCTTTCTTGCGTCCAGGAGGGTCAGGCTCCAGTCTTAATCGGCTGCTTGCCGCCAAGGCGGAAGCATCCTGCTGGACGCAGCGGGGTCGCCTCCTGTGTCGGCAGCGACCCCATAAAGCTTTAACTCAGAGAGGGCAAGATGCCCGTAGCTAACCAATTCGTTCTCGGGGCCGACCCTTGCGGTCAGCCTGTCGCTCAGGCGCTGCGCCTGGCCAATCGGCATGGCTTGGTCGCGGGCGCCACCGGCACCGGTAAAACGGTGACCTTGCAGCGCCTGGTTGAGGCTTTCAGTGATGCCGGGGTGGCGGTGTTCGCCGCTGACATCAAAGGCGATCTCTGTGGTCTCGGCGCCGTCGGCAATCCGCAGGGCAAGGTGGCCGAGCGTATCGCCGGGATGCCTTGGCTCAATCACCGCCCGCAGGCTTATCCGCTGACCCTGTGGGATATCCACGGGCGCAGTGGCCATCCGCTGCGCACTACGTTGAGCGAGATGGGCCCGCTGCTGCTGAGCAATCTGCTGGAACTCACCGACAGTCAGCAGGCGGCGCTGTATGCCACGTTCCAGGTGGCTGATCGCGAAGGTTTGTTGCTGCTCGATCTGAAAGACCTGAAGGCCCTGCTCAACCACCTGAAAGATCACCCCGAGTTGCTCGGTGAGGATGCTGCGCTGTTCACCGGCGGCTCGAGTCAGGCGCTGTTGCGCCGCCTGGCGACCCTCGAGCAGCAGGGCGCCGAAGCCTTGTTCGGTGAGCCGGCCTTGCAGTTGGAAGATATTCTCCAGCCCGATGCCGATGGCCGTGGGCGTATTCATTTGCTGGATGCCAGCCGGCTGGTGCATGAGGCGCCGAAGGTCTTCGCGACCTTCTTGTTGTGGCTGCTGGCCGAACTGTTCGAGCAGCTGCCGGAGCGCGGTGATGCGGATAAGCCGGTGTTGGCGCTGTTCTTCGACGAAGCGCACCTGCTCTTTGCTGACACGCCGAAGGCGTTGCAGGAGCGCTTGGAGCAAGTGGTCCGGCTGATCCGCTCGAAAGGCGTCGGCGTCTATTTCGTGACTCAATCGCCGAGTGATTTGCCAGACGATGTGCTGGCGCAACTCGGTTTGCGCATTCAGCATGGTTTGCGCGCCTTCACGGCCAAAGAGCAGAAGTCCTTGCGTGCGGTGGCCGATGGATTCCGAGCCAATCCGGCATTCGATACGCTGACGGTACTCACCGAGTTAGGCATTGGCGAAGCGCTGGTCAGCACCATGGAAGAGAAGGGCACGCCGGCGATGGTGCAGCGGGTGGCCATCGCACCGCCGCAGTCACGCATCGGCCCGCTCGGTGAGGCCGAGCGCGCGGCCTTGATCCGGCAGTCGCCACAAGCCGGGCACTACGATAAGCCGATTGATCGTGAGTCCGCTTACGAGTTACTGACGGCGCGCGCGGCATCTGCTGCTGAACCGACCACTCAAGGCCAAAGCAGCGCGTCGGAAGGGGGGCTGGGGGGCATGGCCGACGATCTGCTTGGCAGCCTGGCCGGGCAAATGATGAAGACGGTCGTGCGCCAAGCCGCCAACCAACTTGGTCGACAGCTGGTGCGTGGCTTGATGGGCTCACTGTTGGGCGGCAAGCGTCGTTAAGACCGTTCGGCCAGGATCTTTGTCGAGAAAGATTCTGGTCGAACAGCAGGCCGCTCTGACCTAGTCGGCATACCCGCGAAGACGGGTACGCCGGTACGCCGGTGCGCCGTGGCAGCTGGGTTGCCACCTTCGCGGGTGCAGGTTTTCCGAGGAGCCCTAACCGTTAGTCGTTTGACTCGTCGATTTTGGCTTGTTGGTCTTTTTCGATTTTCTGCAGCTCTTTCTCAAAGGCTTGGTCGAGAAGGCTGGCTTTCTTGCGCCAGGGCTTGCGCTCAGGGTCCGGCTGGGCGGCGTAGGTAATGACTTCCCCGCCGTAAACTTCCTTGTAACGCTGCGCCTGGCGCTCGAGTTCGGCACGCAGTTCGTCTTTCGTCACGTGGTTTTCCGTTGGTCTTAAAGTGTATTGGCAGCGTGGGAGGCATGAGGCTTAACTGCTTTAGCTACCAAGAGCAGGGCTGTTGTCGTGCCCTGTTTATCGTTATTTGAGCAGGCGAAGGGCAGTGCATCCATAACCTTCGTTGCGCAATACAAGCAGCCACCTAAGTGTAACCGTAGTTGCTGATTGTATTTGTGTCTATATGTAGCTGCTCGCGCTGGATTATAGCGAAGAGAACGAAGAAATCTATCTCGTAGACGCTGACCTATATCTGGATCATTGCATTTTTGAAGTCGGCGAAAAATAAACTCGACAGAGCCTTGTGCAGCGTCCAACAGCGCACCCACCTGACGTCACGCGCCTTTGCACAGGTTTTTCGGTGCTGAGGCTGAGAGTCTCGACGCCTTCGTATCGTTAGTGAATGCATATTTAGCGAGCTGTCGACGAGTCTACGGCCACTACTCTGTAGGTGATGATTATGAATGGCAGCAAGTCGTTCGCGATGTGATCCTGAGAGCTATCGCCACGGGGGCATCTATGGCGTGTTGTACGACATTCAGGACTGATCATTTGTATTGTGTGGTCGACTTTCGTGGGGTGGTATTCCTATCGGCTCTCCAAAGCCCGCATTTTAGCTGTGATGCAAGAAGTGCTGACTCAGCATCTTCGATACGGGGTGAATGCGCTTTTGCCTGGTGAGGGAGGTCTTACTTAAGAAGAGGCGGCGTACTGAAAACCGCTGGCGCGGCTGGGAGCGAGTGAATTAATTAAGGCAGTATTTACTGTTTTTGACCTGGAAGATGTCCTTGAAGACGGATGCTTTTCCAGGCTTGAGGTAGCACTCTCTGCTCTCTAAGTAGCGTTTCAGAGCAGTTCAGGCGAGAGGTGGAGCGGGCGAAGGGAATCGAACCCTCGTCATGAGCTTGGGAAGCTCAGGTAATGCCATTATACGACGCCCGCTTTTGCGGGGGCCTTTGTACCAGAAGTCGCGGGGGAAATGAAGCCCGCACCGAGCACAACTTTCTGCGACTCGGTGCAGTTACGTCTGTTTGAACCCCCCTCAAACCGCAATCGCCGTGGTTTCGGCAAGCCGTAGCCGGCGTTGTTGTTGCCCGTTTGCCGAGGCCTGCAGGAAGCCCAGCAGCGCCTGTTGCGACTGTAGCCATGCACCTTTGTGTTCCATGTCGAGAAAGTGCCCGGCGTTGCTGACGGTGGTGAATTGGCAATCGTTTACGTGCTGGGCGAACAACCGCACATCTGCTGGGGTGGTGTACTCGTCGTGCTCTCCGTTGACGAACAGCAGTGGAATCTCGATGGCGGCGAGGTAGTCCATGTGGCAGTGGCTGTCGAGTGTCAGCACCTGATGGACATGGGCGTGCATCTGCCGATACTCGTGCTCGTCGAGGCTGCTGATATGGCGATGGTTGTAGCGCTTGAACAAGGACGGCAGGTGCTTGCCGATGGTGCTGTTGACCAGCGCGCCCATGTTCTCGCGATCCACGCTGTGCAGATAGCGCAGGCCTTGCTCCAAGTAGTCCAGCATCGGCGCGTTGAGCAGTGGCGAGAAGGAACTGATCACCGCCTTCTCGATCCGTGCCGGGCACTGCGCCAGAGCGAGCAAGGAGGCGACTCCGCCCCAGGAAAATGACAGCAGGTAATCGACGTGAAAATGCTCGATCAACTCCAGCAGAATTTCGGCTTCATCTTCTTTGCTGATCGGTTGCTTGTGGCTGTTGTGCGGCTTTGATTGGCCGGCATACGGCTGATCGTAGAGCACCACGTTGAACTGCGGTTGCAGGTATTTGATGGTCTGCGCGAATGAGGCCGTGGTCGCCAGCGAGCCATTGACCAGGATGATCGTCTTGCGAGCAGTTGGGCTAGCGTAGAACTCGGTGTGAACGTTGTATTGGCGGTGAACATTAACGACAGCGGTTTCTGGCCTCATGTCGTTTTCCTCCTGGCGCAGGTAAGACAAGGCAAGCGGCTGGACCGTTTACCGGGCTATGTATGGCAGTCAGATAAGCGCCTGGACATGACAAACGAATGTCAGGCTGGAGGATCTTGTAAGTTATTTATTTTCAAGCAGTTAGGACCGAACAGGACGGCAATTCCCAGCGCTTTTGAGGGCGGGGAGTAGCGTCTTTGAACCAGGCAGGAATCCAATATGCGCAGAGCGCAAGCAACCGCAGGAACGCTTAGATGGTCTCAGTGACTCTTTGGTCACAGCTTGACCTTGCGGTTTTCATTTAAGCAGTAAGCCCAGGGGCTGGCAAGCGTGATGAAGCCTTTTCTCATGACCATTCGTGGATAAAACCGGCGTTTTCTCCCGTGCCTATTAAACTTGCCAAGGATTGCAAGGAAGTCACGGCGTGCCGTGCGCATTTGCGGATGAAGGTTTCTAGCAGGCGGGTGCGACATGATGCTGGATTTTTCTCTGGCGACTGTTAACCCATTCAGATACGGCTTAGTGCTGATGCTCGGCCGCGGCCTGCTGTGTGCGCAGGCGCCGCCAGCGCTAGCCGAGGAATCGCTCAATAGCGGTTATCGCGTTGAGCTGGCCAAACAAGGGCGCCAGCCATGAGCACCACCAAGCAGGGCTTTTCTCTACAGTTGCTGATCGCTGGCGCGATTATGCTCAGCATGCTGGTGCTCGGCGGGGCCCTGGCCTTGCAGGGTTACCAGGGCATTGAGCGGTCGCTGGTGGCGGCGGCCGGTGATACCGCCAATCAGCTCGGCAGCACCATCAACGAGCGCGCGCAGCGGCTGATCAACCCGGCGCAAAGTTCGATCCGTCTGCTGGCCTATGACCCCATCTCCCAGGCCGCTAGTTTGCCGGCGCGGCTCGAGCGTCTGCCGCTGCTGGTGGAGAGCTTGAACGCTAACAAGATGCTCAGTGCGGTCTACGCCGGCTATCCCAATGGCGAGTTTCTGCTGGTGCGTGTCTTGCGCGAGCGCGACGTACGCGAACGTCTAAAGGCGCCCGAGGGTGCGGTGTTCCTGGTGCAGAGCATCAGCCTGGGTGACGCTGGCCGGATGATCGGCGAGTGGCGTTTCTATAACCGCGAGCTGACGCTGCTGCAGACGCAAATCAAGCCGGACTACCGCTACGATCCGCGCACCCGGCCCTGGTTCAGCTTGGCCATTGGCAGCGCGAGCACCGTGCTGACCAAGCCCTACGTGTTCTTCACCACCCGCGAGATCGGTCTGACCCTGGCGCAGCGCAGCCTGGACGGCGCGGCGGTGTTGGGCATGGATGCTTCAGTCAACGATTTGGGCGGTGAAGTACAGGACCTGCGGATGACCCCCGGCACCGAGATGGCCGTGGTGGACGCTGAGAGCAACGTGATCGCTTATCCCGATGTACAGCGCCTGCTGGTCCCTGAGGGGGAAGGCTTCCGCCTGTCGCGACTCGCCGAGCTCAATGTCCCGAGCCTGACGCAACTGTTCGGTTTGCCGCCGCAAGGCCGGAAGCCGCAGCCGTACCAGGCTGCTGGCAAGGGCTGGTACGGCATCCGTATGCCGTTGTCGTCTTTTGCCGAGCAGGACATCCAGGTGTTGATCGCGGTGCCCAGTGATGAATTGCTGGCTGGCGCGCATCAGGTGTTACTCGACCAAGCGCTCTGGGCCGCGGTACTGATCGCGTTGCTGCTGCTGGTCGGCTGGCTGTTGGGCCAGCGCATCGGTCGACCGCTGCGCGCGCTGGCCGATCAGCTCGGCGCTTTGGCGGGGTTCGATTTCAGTCAGCCGGTCGGGGTCGAGTCGCGGGTCGCGGAGGTGCAGGAACTCAGCCATGTGTTGGGACGGATGTCGCGCACTATTCACAACTTCCAGGCGATCACCCTGACCCTGAGCCGGGAAACTCAGTTGGAGAGCATGCTCGACGGCGTGCTCAGCCGCCTGGTGGAAGCCACCAGTGTTAGCGGCGGCGCGGTGTACCTGCACGATGAGGAGTCCGGCGCGTTGCAACTGGCCGCGCATTACCAGGGCGAGCAATACCCCGAGGCACTGCACGTGGCGCTGCGCACCCCGGATGAACTGGCCGCCGCAGTGGCGCAGGCTCTGCACAACCAGCAGCATTACCTGTCGATTGCGCTGAATAACCGCAGCCAGCAGTTGCTCGGGGTTCTGGTGTTGCAGCTGGCGGCCGAGCATGAGACCCACGGCGAGGTGCAGCAGCCGTTTCGTCGCTTCGTCGAGGAGCTGTCCGGTGCCGCCGCGGTGGCCATCGAAACCCGCCAGTTGTTCGAGGCTCAGCAGCGTTTGCTGAACGCCATTATCAAACTCTTGGCCGATGCCATCGATGCCAAAAGTCCATATACCGGCGGCCACTGCGAGCGGGTTCCGCAGCTGGCCAGCATGCTGCTGAACCAGGCGATCGCCGCCGATACTGGCCGCTACGCCGACTTCCAGATGAGCGAGGCCGAGCTTTACGAGTTCCAGATCGCCGCCTGGCTGCATGACTGCGGCAAGATCACCAGCCCGGAATATGTGGTGGACAAAGCCACCAAGCTGGAGACCCTGTACAACCGCATCCACGAGGTGCGCACGCGCTTCGAGGTGCTCTGGCGCGATGCCGAGCTGGATTACTGGAAGGCGCTCGGCAGCGGCGGCGACCCGGCCATCGAGCAGGCCTTGCTGGCGGACCGCCAACAGGTTTTGCAGGACGAATTCGCCTTTGTCGCCAATGCCAACCTCGGTGGTGAGTTCATGCAGGACGAGGACGCCGCGCGCCTGCAGGCGATCGCTCGGCGCAGCTGGCTCAGGCACTTCGACAATCGCCTTGGCTTGTCTTACGAGGAGGCCGAGCGACTGGCGTTGCTGCCGGTACAGCCGCTGCCGGTGGAAGAACAGCTGTTGGCCGACCGCCCCGATCACCTACAGGCCTGGGGCGAGCGCAAGCCGCCGGTGGAAGCACAGGATCCGCGCAATATCTGGGGCTTCGACATGCACCTGCCGACCTACGCCAACAACTACGGCGAGTTGTACAACCTCAGCATTCGGCGCGGCACCCTCAGCGAGGAGGAGCGGTTCAAGATCAACGAGCACATAGTGCAGACCATCATCATGCTCAGTACCTTGCCGCTGCCGCGCCAGCTCAAGCGCGTGCCGAGCATCGCCGGTAACCACCACGAAAAGATGGACGGCACCGGCTACCCGCGGCGGCTGACCAAGGACGACATGAGCATTGCCGAGCGGGTGATGGCGATTGCCGATATTTTCGAGGCGCTGACCGCCGCCGATCGCCCCTATAAGGCCGCGAAAACCCTCTCCGAGTCGGTGAGGATTCTCAGCGTCATGGCCCGTGAGAACCATATCGATGCGGAGTTGTTCCGGCTCTTTCTCAGCTCGGGCGTGTATCGCCAGTATGGCGAAAAATTCCTTCGCCCGGAGCAGCTCGACGCGGTGGATATCCAGTCCTATCTGGATGCGCTAGACGCCTCGTTAGCGGGTCGTTAACCGCTTCTCAAAGCAGGGCAATCTCCGCGTCTGAGAGTGCGCGGTATGCGCCTGGGGGCAGGCTCGGATCGAGTTGCAGCGGCCCCATGCTTTCGCGGTGCAGGCGCAGCACCTTGTTCTGGAAATGACCGAACATGCGCTTGACCTGATGGTAGCGGCCTTCAAACAGCGTCAGGCGGGCGGCGCGGGTAGCGAGGATCTGCAGTTCGGCGGGCAGGGTGGTGAGGTCCTCGTACTGGAAATACAGACCGCGGGCGAATACCTCGGCGTACTCGGGTGTGATCGGCTGTTCGGTCTCGACGTAATAGACCTTCGGCAGTTTGCTCTTGGGTAGGGTGATGCGCCGCGACCATTGCCCATCGTTGGTGATCAGCAGCAGGCCGGTGGTGTTCAGGTCGAGGCGCCCGCCCAGGTGCAGTTCGTGTTTGTCCGGCTCATCCAGCAGGTCGAGCACGGTGGGATGTTCGTCATGGGCCGTGGCGCTGACGTAGCCGGCAGGTTTGTGCAGCATGAAATAACGCGCGGCCTTGCCGGCCTGCAGCAAGCGCTCGTCCAGCTCGATGCGCTGGAACTCGCGGACGTCCAGGCGGCCGTCGCTGACCTGGGCACCGTCCACTTTTACCCGCCCGGCGGCGAGCAGCAAACGGGCGTCGAGGCGGCTGAAATCCGGCAGGTTGCTGAGGAATCGGTCGAGGCGCATAGGGGCGGCGAGTCGTGACAGGAGGCGCATGCTACGCGATTGGTAGCGTCGAGACAGCTTCCTTCGAGCGTTCGGCGGTTGTGCCCTGGGCGCAGTTGGGGCAGAGGCAGACGAGGTCGCGCACGGCAGCCGTCAGGTTGTCGAGCACGGCGCGGTCGATCGGCGTGGAGAAGCACCAGCAGGGCAATTGGGCGGCGCGCGGGTCGGCCTGGGTACACTGGTTGGACTGGCCGCAGAGCGGGCAGCGCGTGGGGTCTAGGGTGGCGCTCATGCTGTGGCTGGCGAATGAAGGGGGCGCTCAGGGTGCGGTGTGGCAGCGCCGAGCGCAAGAGGCGCCCGGTCAGCCCGTTACCCCGGCCGGTTCCACACAGACGCGATTGCGCCCCGACTGCTTGGCGCGGTAGAGGCCGCGGTCGGCGCGGGCGATCAGGCTGTCCAGGGAGTCGTCCGGGTGCAGTTCGGTGAGGCCGATGCTGGTATTGGCTTGCAGATTGACCCCGGCGAAGGGATAGCGGCTCTGCTCGCTCAGGTTGCGGATCTTCTCGGCCAGTTGCTGCGCGGTAGCGCTGCTGGTGTCCTTGAGCAGGACGATGAATTCTTCGCCGCCCCAGCGGCAGATGATGTCGGACTGGCGCAGACAGCCTTGCAGGTTGCGGGCGAAGCCATGCAGTACTTCGTCGCCGCCCAGGTGGCCGTAGGTGTCGTTGAGCGCCTTGAAGTTGTCCAGGTCAATCATCAGCATGGCCAGTGGCTTGCGCTCGCGCTGGGCCTCTTGCAGCGCCTGGTTGGCGAGTAGGTCGAAGCCGCGCCGGTTGGGCAGCTCAGTCAGGCTGTCGGTGGTGGCCAGCGCCTCGATACGCGCCTGGTAGCGGCGCAGCACCAGGTTGACCAGGGTCAGCACCAGAGCGGTGACGACGAAACAGATCAGCAAGTTGAGGTAGAGGGTCTGGCGGATACCGGCGAGGGCGCCGCCTTCGTGCTTGTCGACGAACAAATACCAGTCCAGTTCGGGGATGAAGCGCACGTTGAGGAAATGGCCGCGGCCGTGCTCCTGGTAGTTGAAGTTGCCGCTCTGCGGCTGCGGCAGCTTGGCCTGCAGTTCTTCCAGCCCCTGCACCTCGCTCAGCGACTGCCCGACCCGGGCGCCCAGCGGGCCGCCCGTGGCGCCGGTGAGGACGATCTTGCCGTGGGTGTCGACGAAATACACGCTGCGGTCGTAGCGTTGTTGGTAGTCGTCGATCAGCTTGACCACCGCGTCCACGGTGAGGCCGACGCCGGTGGCGCCGATGAAGCGGCCGGCGTAGTCGAACACCTTGTAGTTGATGAAGAAGGTCAGGCTGTCCTGGTTGGCCAAGTCGACATCGACATTGATCTCGTAGGGTTCCTGCATGTCGCGTACGCGGAAGTACCAGATATCGCGCGGCTCGTTTTCGCGCACGCTTTTGAGGACGCCTTTGGCCTGGTAGTAGAGATGGCTCTTGTCCGAGACGAAGAAGCTGGTGAAGGCGCCGTAGTGCTCCTGCACCTCGCGCAGGTAGCGGGTCATCTGGGCGACATCCTGCTCGCCGTCGATCACCCAGTCGCGCACGAAGGTGTCGCGACTCATCATCGAGGAGATCAGGATTGGCCGCACCAGGTCCTTCTGGATCTCCGAGTAGACGTTATCGGAGGTCAGCGGCAGCTCGGTCTCGACGATGCTGCTACGGATCGAGTTGAGTGAGGCGTAGTAGCTGACCAGGGAGGTGGCGAGGAAGCCGCTGCCAAGCAACAGCAACAGGACGAGCACCAGGTAACGCTGGGCATGCTTGGTCGGGCGTGACGACATGGGAACGGGGTAACTCTGACGTGATAGCAACATGCTAGCCTGCCGGAGCGCTGGCGTCACCGAGCCCGTGCAGCTGTTTCAGGCCAGGCCTGAAACAGCTTGGGGGATGGAAGGGGGGTAGTGAACCTCAGCCCCTGGATTGCAGGTAGGCATGCCAGCCGCCGAACCGGCTGATATCGGTGGCGCCGACCAAGCCGTAGGGCTCGCAGATGAAACCGCTTTCCCAGCGGCCATCCTCCAGTTGCACCTTGCCCAGGCCGAGCGGGGCGGGGATGCCGGTGAGGAAGGAGCCCAACTCGCTGCTCGGCAACTCCCAGACTTCCACCTCGATGGCCACGCCACCTTCGACAACGCGTAGCATGCCCGGGCGCAGCGGCGGCCCGCCGGCCAGCGCATGCAGTTGGTAGTCCGGCGAGCTGCGGGTGACCTCGACGAGGCGGCCGCCGCGCTGCGTGAGTTGCCAGTTCAACGGCAGACCGTCCAGGTGCGCGCCGCAGACCACGATGCGAGCCCGATCGCTGCGCGCTGCGCCGGTTGGTGCACTCAGTTTCAGCTTGCACCCGCCCGGCAGCGGCAAGTCGCGCTGGCGCTGCAGGGCGTCGGCCAGGCTGAGCAGGTATTGATCGGTGCAGGCGCGGCCGAACAAGGTCACGCCCCAGGGCAGGCCGTTGCGCATGAAGCCGCTCGGCACCGCGACGGAGGCGTAGTCCAGCAGGTTCATGAAGTTGGTGTAGTAACCTAGCTCGGAGTTACGCAGCACCGGTTCGGCGTGCAGTTCGTCCAGCGTCACCGGCCGACCGATGGTCGGTGTCAGCACGCAGTCGAGACCTTGCAGGGTTTTGTCGCACATGGCTTTCAGCGCTTGCAGGCGGTACTGGGCGCGGAAGGTCTGCACGCCGGTGACGGCCGGTGCCTTGGCCAACACGGCGCGAATCACCGGCAACACGGCCTCGGGGCTTTGTTCAAGCAGTTCGCCGGCGACGCTGTAACGTTCGGCAACCCAGGGGCCCTCATAGAGCAGCCGGGCGGCTTCGAGGAAGGGTGAGAGGTCGATTTCCACCGCTTCGCCGCCGCAGTGCTTGAGGGTTTGCTGGGCCTGCTCGAAGAGCGCGGGGCCTTCTGTGCAGCCGAAGAATTGCAGGTCCTCGGCACGCGGGACGCCGAAGCGGAAGGGGCGAGGGCTGCCGAAGGCGCTGGCGTCGTTCCACAACGGGTTGGCGCGGCTGTATTCGTCACGCGGGTCGAGTTTGGCGGTCAGCGCCAGCAGCTGGCTGGCTTCGCGGGCGGTGGCGGTGAAGTAAGTCACGCAGTCCAGTGTGCGGCAGGCTGGCACTACGCCGGCGGTAGAGAGCAGGCCCTTGGTCGCCTTGAGACCGACCAGATTGTTCAGCGCCGCCGGCACGCGGCCGGAGCCGGCGGTGTCGGTACCCAGGGCAAAGCTGGCTACGCCCAGCGCCACGGCCAGCGCAGAGCCGGCGCTGGAGCCACCGGAGGGATATGCCGGCAGCACGCTGTTCGGACACTCACCGTAGGGCGAGCGCGTGCCATTCAGGCCGGTGGCGAATTGATCGAGGTTGGTCTTGCCCAGCGGCACGGCGCCCAGGGCGATCAAGTGTTCGACCACGCTCGCCGAGCGCTCGGGGATGTAGGCGAAGGCCAGGCAGGCGGCGGTGGTTGGAATGCCGGCCAGGTCGATATTGTCCTTGATGGCGAAGGGGATGCCGAACAGCGGCAGGCTCTCCGGCGCTTTGCCGTCCAGCGCCGCCAGGTAAGGCTCCAGCTCGTCACGGCTCAGCAGGTGGATAAACAGGTGGTAATCCGGGTTCAGTGCGGCGGCTTTGTCACGCAGGGTCAGGATTAGTTGGCGCGGGGTCGTGCCTTCGCTGTAGGCGGCGCGGACGGCGTCCAGGCGCAGGTCGAATTCGTGTTTCATGTTCGGCTCCTTGTAGGGTGCGCTGTGCGCACCGCAAGCGTTCTGGTGCGCGCGGCGCACCCTACAGTGGAAGGTTCAGTTTTATGGTGCGCACGGCGCACCCTACGGTCCGAATCAGGCTTCTGCGAGCACGACGACGCGTTGCCCGGCGCGCACCGGCGAACCCGGCTGCACGCGGACTTCTGTTACCACGCCGTCACGCGGTGCGAGCAGCGGGATCTCCATCTTCATCGACTCGAGAATCACCAGCACGTCACCGGCTTTCACCGTACTGCCGGCCTCGACTTGCACCTGCCAGAGATTGCCGGCGATATGGCTTTCAACCGAGTGGTGGCCGAGGGCGAGCGGGGCGTCCTCGCTGAGCTGCGGGGCCACTTCCTCACTGTCGAAATGTGCCTGGCCGCTGGCGATCCAGCGTTCCCGTTCGGCATTGAAGGCCGCCTGCTGCTGGCTGCGGAAGGCGCCGATGCTCTCGGCTTCCTCGGCCAGGAAGGCTTGGTAGTCGGCCAGCTTCAGCTCGCTTTGCTCGACCTTCAGGTCATAGCGACCCAGTGGGAAATCGCGGCGGATTTGCAGCAACTCCTCGGCGCCCACCGGGTAGAAACGGATCTGATCGAAGAAGCGCAGCAGCCAAGGTTTGCCATCGAAGGCTGCGACTTCGCGGTAGCGGTTCCACATCTGCAGGGTGCGGCCGACGAACTGGTAACCGCCAGGGCCTTCCATGCCGTACACGCACATATAGGCGCCGCCGATGCCCACCGAGTTCTCCGCCGTCCAGGTGCGCGCCGGGTTGTATTTGGTGGTGACCAGGCGATGCCGTGGGTCCAGCGGCGTGGCGACCGGCGCACCGAGGTAGACATCGCCGAGGCCCATCACCAGATAGCTGGCCTCGAAGACGGTGCGGTAGACCTCTTCAAGGTTCGGCAGGTCGTTGATGCGGCGGATGAACTCCAGGTTGCTCGGGCACCAGGGCGCGTCTTTGCGCACGGTGGTCATGTATTTCTCGATCGCCAGCTGGCAGGCCGGATCGTCCCAGGACAGCGGCAGGTGGACGATGCGCGACGGCACTTGCAGGTCTTGAGCGACGCAGACCGCATCCCATTCGCCGGCGATGATGCCCAGCAGGTCGGCCAGCGACAGGGTTTCCGGCTGGTAGTGCACTTGCAGGGAACGGATGCCGGGGGTGAGGTCGATCACGCCAGTCAGGGCTTTGCTTTCCAGCGCCTGCATCAGCGCATGGCCACGGAAACGCAGCACCAGATCCAGCTCCGGCGCACCGATTTCCACCAGCAGGTGCGTGTCGCCGGATAGGCGCGCGACCAGGCGGGTGTCGGCCGAGCCGATGTCGAGCACGATGGGGGAGGTCAAGTTCCCCTCTCCCACCGGGAGAGGGGTTAGGGGTGAGGGAAACGCCGAATACCGGTCGATGCATCCCTCACCCTCCGCCCTCTCCCGGTGGGAGAGGGGACTATTCGTGCAGGTAGAGAGAGCCGCGCATTCCTGTTTTCTCGCCTTCGCCAACTCCCGCGCGGTGGCGATATCCACCGGCAGAAACCGCACCTTATCCCCGGCCTTGAGTTGCCCAAGCTGCCAGAGATCCGCCTCGATGATCGTCACCGGGCAGACGAAGCCGCCCAGGCTCGGGCCGTCCGGGCCGAGAATCACCGGCATATCGCCAGTGAAGTCGACGGCGCCGATGGCGTAGGGATTGTCGTGAATATTGGAGGGGTGCAGGCCAGCCTCGCCGCCGCTCTCGCGCACCCACTCGGGTTTCGGGCCGATCAGGCGTACGCCGGTGCGGCTGGAGTTGAAGTGCACTTCCCATTGGGTGGCGAAGAAGGTCTCGATGTAGGCCGGGGTGAAGTACTCCGGTGCGCCATGGGGGCCGTAGATCACGCGGATGCTACGCACGGCGGGCAAATCGCTGTGCAGGGCAGGCGGCAGGCTGGCACCGGCTTCGGCATCGCTCAGTTTGTCGATGTGCAGCACATCACCGGCGCGCAGGGCGCGGCCGCCGTGGCCGCCGAACTGACCGAGGGTGAAGGTGCTTTTGCTGCCCAGGTATTCCGGCACCTGGAGGCCGCCGCGCAGGCACAGGTAAGAGCGGGCACCGGCGCCTGCGAGGGTGCCGAGGCTCAGGGTGCTGCCGGCCGGAATGAATAGCGTGGTGTTCAGCGGCTGCGCGTGGCCGTCCAGCGTCAGTGGAATCTCGGCACCGGTCACCACCACCACCGCGTCGGTATTGAAGCGCAGGGTGGGGCCGCTCATGGTGATTTCCAGCGCGGCGGCACCTTCGGCGTTACCCAGCAGGCGATTGCCCAGGCGCAGGGCGCGGTCGTCCATCGGCCCGGAGGGCGGCACGCCGACGGCCCAATAACCGAGGCGGCCGGGGAAGTCTTGCACGGTGGTCTGGGTACCGGCGCCGAGCACTTCAACGGTGTCGGCCTGATAGACCAGCGCTTCCAGGCAGCGCGTCCAGGGATTGCCGCTGGCGAAGGGGGCGTCCTGGAGGATTTGCCGCAGGTAATCGCGGTTGGTCTCCACGCCATACAGCAGGCTGTCGCCGAGCGCGCGGTGCAGCCCGGCGCTGGCTTCATCGCGGGTCGGTGCCCAGGCGATGAGCTTGGCGATCATCGGGTCGAAGTAGGGCGGGATTTCGCAGCCGGCTTCAACCCAGGCGTCGATGCGCAGGGTTTTACCATCGGCCGCGGGGAAGTTCACCGCAGTCAGCAGGCCTGGGCTCGGCTGGAAGTCGCGGCCCGGATCTTCGGCATACAGGCGCGCCTGAATCGCGTGGCCATGGGGCTTCAAGCCTTGCGCCAGTTCGCTCAATGGCGGCAGGTCGCCAGCGGCGAGTTGGATCATCCAGCCGACCAGGTCGACACCCCAGACCTGTTCGGTAACGCCGTGCTCGACCTGCAGACGGGTGTTCACTTCGAGGAAGTAGAACTGGCTCGCCACGCTGTCGTAGACGAATTCGACGGTGCCGGCGCTGCGGTAGTTGACGGCCTTGGCCAGCTTGATCGCCGCAGCGCAAAGCTCCTCGGCCATGCCGGCTGGCAGGTTGGTGGCCGGCGCCTCTTCCAGCACTTTCTGGTTGCGCCGCTGTACCGAGCAGTCGCGTACGCCGAGGGCCAGGACTTCGCCTTGACCGTCGCCGAACACCTGCACTTCCAGATGGCGGGCGCGCTGGATGTACTTCTCGATAAACACCCCGGAGTCGCTGAAGTTGTTCTGCCCCAGGCGCTTCACCGCTTCGAAGGCCTCGCTCAGCTCCTCGGCGGAGCGGCACACGCGCATGCCGATGCCGCCACCGCCGGCGGTGCTTTTCAGCATCACGGGGTAGCCGACCTGTTCGCCGGCCTTGAGCGCGGCGTCGAGGTCTGCCAGCAGCTCGGTGCCTTCCAGCATCGCAACGCCATGCTGTTTGGCCAGGGCGCGGGCGGTGTGCTTGAGGCCGAACATCCGCAGTTGTTCCGGCGTCGGGCCGACAAAGGCGATACCGGCGGCTTCGCAGGCTTCGGCGAACGCGGCGTTCTCCGAGAGGAAGCCGTAACCAGGGTGGATGGCCTGGGCGCCGGACTGCTTCGCCACGGCAAGAATTTTCTCTACCGCAAGGTAGGTGCCGGCGGCCGCGCCTTCGCCGAGGCTGAAGGCTTCGTCGGCCTGCTGGATATGCAGGCTGGCGGCGTCGGCTTGCGAGTAGACGGCCACGCCATTGACCTCAAGCGCGCGCAGGGTACGGAGGATGCGGCAGGCAATGGCGCCGCGGTTGGCGATCAGTAGTTTGCTAAACATGAGGGGCTGCTCATGTGAGGCGGGCCGTCCCGCTGCTATTCGGTCAGCACCACGGTCGTCCGTGGTTGGGATGTTTTACCCCCCTCTCCCACTTGTGGGAGAGGGTTGGGGAGAGGGCGGTTTACTCCGTAGTACGGGTTTCCCTCACCCCCCGCCCTCTCCCAGAGGGAGAGGGGGCCGAGCGGAGCGAGCTGCAACATTGCCCCGAGCGGCTCTGGCATAGCCGGAACAGCCAGCGCCGCAGGTGTTGGGCGATCAGTCCCATAACAGCACCTGCGCCGGTGTCGGGTTGTAGCCGTTGCAGGGGTTGTTCAATTGCGGGCAGTTGGAGATCAGCACCAGCACATCCATATGCGCCACCAGTTCGACGTACTTGCCGGCGGCGGAGATGCCGTCCTCGAAGGTCAGGCCGCCTTCTGGCGTGACCGGTACGTTCATGAAGAAGTTGATGTTGGCGCTGATGTCGGCCTTGTTCAGGCGGCCGTCGTGCAGGCTAGCGCGCAGAAAGTTGTCGCGGCAGCTGTGCATGTAGCGTTTGTCCAGGGCATACCTGACCGTGTTGCTCTCCTGCGCGCAGGCGCCGCCGAGGGTGTCGTGGCTGCCGCAGGTGTCGGCGCTGATGCTCAGCATCGGGTTGCCGAGGTTGGAATACAGCACGCTGCCGGTGCTGAGGTAGACGCGGTTCTGCCTGCGCAGGGTGCGTTGCACGTCATAACGCTCGCGCGGGTTGTCGGCGCTGTAGAACAGCGTGTCGACCGCCTGGTTACCTTCCAGGTCGAGCAGGCGCAGGGTCTGGCCAGCCTTGACCTCGGTCATGAAGGGTTCGCCGGCCGGGATGGTGGCGCGGTACACGGCGGCTTCCAGATGCTTTTCACTGTGGATAAGAGTCATGTCGGCAGCCCTCAGATGTACTGACGTTCGGTGTTGTGGAAGCCGCGACCGTTTTCCGGGCGCGAGGTGCGGCAGAGCACGCTGATGCCGTCGTCGGCGACTTTGCTCCAGTTCAGTTGCACCGGTTTAGGGGCGTACTGCGGGTTCGGGTCCATCGGGTGTTGCAGCGCGGTGAGCACCACCAGGGTGTCCATCGGCGCATACAGCTCGAGGTAGTCGCCGGCCTTGGTGTGGTTGGCTTCGAAGTGGAAGCAGCCGTCGGCATCGACCGTGACCTTGCTGAACAGGTTGAGGGTCATCAGCAGGTCTTGCAGGTTCAGGTTCCACTTGCCCATTTCCACCAACAGGTTGTCCACGCCGTTGCGGAAGTAGCCGTTGCGCAGCTCCTGATAACGACCGGGGCCGTACTTTTCCTCTACCTCCGCGGCGTTCAATACGCCGCCGAAGCTGTCGTGCCAGCCGCAGGTGTCGGCGGTGATGGCGGCCAGTACGCGGCCCATGTCCGAGTACAGGCAATGGCCGGCGCTGAGCTTGGCGGTGTGCTGGCACTTGAGACTGTCCGGCAGGTTCAGCCGTTCGCTTTTCTCCACCGCGTTGAGCAACATCAGGCTGACGTTGGCGCCGCCTTCGAGATCGGTGAGGCGCAGCAGTTGGCCGCGCTTGAGGACGAACGAGGTATGCCCGCCGCCCGGAAGGGTTTCTTGGTAAAGGCTGGATCGCAGCGTGAGGGCAGCACTCATCATCAAGCTCCTTGATAGACAGGTTGCAGGTTGCCGGTGGCAGTCGCCGGCAAGGCTTCGCCGGCGGCGCGCACGGCGCGGCGGTCGGTATTCAGGGGGATGTCGTAGGTGATGCGCGCGCCGTAGGCGTTCGGCGCCTGGGGGTCGTGGCGAACCTTGTCGAACACCAGGATGCGTGTGCCGAGGCTGAAGCCTTCGGCCAGGTCATGGGTGACCATGAACACGGTCAGCTGGGTTTCCTTCCACAGCTCCAGCAGCAGCCCGTGCATGTCCTTGCGGATGCCCGGGTCGAGGGCGCCGAAGGGTTCGTCGAGGAGCAACACGCGCGGCTGCATGATCAGCGCCTGGGCAATTGCCAGGCGTTGTTGCATGCCGCCGGAGAGCTGGCTCGGGTACTTGTCCAGGGCGTGGCCGAGGCCGACTTTGTGCAACAGCGCGGCCGCCTGTTCGCGGACCTCGCCCTTGGCGCTGCCGAACAGCCGGCCGAGCAGCGGCGAACGCGGCAACTCCAGGCCGAGGGCGACGTTGTCCAGCACCGACAGGTGAGGGAACACCGAGTAGCGCTGAAACACCACGCCACGGCTGGCGTCCGGTTCGCCGACCAGCTTCTGGCCGTTCAGCAGAATCTCCCCGAGGCTCGGCGTTTCCTGGCCCAGCAGCAGGCGCAGGAAGGTCGACTTGCCACAGCCGGAGGCGCCGACCAGGGTGCAGAATTCGCCTGCGGCGATGCTCAGATTGAGGCGTTCCAGCACTACCTGATCGTCGTACTGCTGCCACACATTGTTGACCTGAATAAAGCTCATGCCTTGGCTCCTTCGTACCAGGGGAAGGCCAGGCGGGTGAGCTGTTTCAGGCTCAGGTCCATCATCCAGGCGAGCAGGGTGATCCAGGCCACGTACGGCAGGATCACGTCCATCGCCAGGTAGCGCCGAACCAGGAAGACCCGGTAACCGAGGCCATCGGTGGAGGCAATGGCCTCGGCCGCGATCAGAAACAGCCAGGCCGAGCCGAGTACCAGGCGCAGGGAAATCAGCAGGCGTGGCATCAGTTGCGGCAGGACCACCCGCAGGATCAGCGTCCAGGTCGAGGCGCCGAGGGTCTGCGCCTTGATCAGCAACTCCTGTGGAATCTCGCGGGCACGCTGCTCCAGGTCGCGAGCCAGCACTGGGGTGATGCCGATGACGATCAGCACCACCTTGGACAACTCGCCGAGGCCAAAGACGATAAACAGGATCGGCAGGATCGCCAGTGGCGGCACCATCGATAGCACGCTCAGCAACGGCGACAGCGGTGCACTGAACAGCGGCAGGGTGCCGGCGGCGATACCCAGGCACAGACCGAGCAGCGCCGAGACGCCGAGGCCGATGGCCAGGCGTTGCAGGCTGGAGCGGGTGTCCTGCCACATCAGGTAGTCGCCGCTGCGTTTGTCCTCGCTAAAGGCCAGGCGCTTGACCGCATCCGTCATCTGCACCGCGCTGGGCAGTAGTTTGTCGTTGGGGTTTTCCGTCAGCCGTGCGGCAGAGCCCATGAAGTAGGCGAACAGCAGCAGGGCGAACGGCAGCAGTATTAGCAGCAGTCTTCCTGCACGGTCCGGGTGGCGATTGATCAGGCGCATGGTGATCTCTTTCTTTGGGTTCCCGCCTGCGCGGGAATGACGGATCTTCGTCATCCTCGCGAAGGCGAGGACTCAATAAACAAGCCTTACAACTTGCCTTCGGCAGCCAGTTGCACGTAGCCCGGATCGAAGCGCAGCTTGACGTTGCCCTTGTCACCGGTGACGACGTTCCTGGAGAAGCTCATGCCGACTGCGCCCGCGTCTTTCGCGCCTTCGCCGAGCAGGCCGTGGTTGAAGGAAAACGTCGCGACCTTGTCCATGGTCGCCGGCAGTTTCGGGCTGGTGGCGAAGGCCAGTGCGTCCTGGGCGTTGTAGAACAGCTTGGTGGTCGCCAGTTGGGCTTTGAAACCTGCCAGGTCGGTGCCCGAGGCCTTGGCCATGTGCTCAAGCGCCGCGGTTGCGGCCGGGCTGTTGCTGCTCATCAACTGCATGATTTCGAACCAGGCTCCGGTCAGCGCTTTGCCCAGGGCGGGGTTGTCTTTCAGGGTCTGGCTGTTGACCACCATCATGTCCATGATCTCGCCCGGAATCTGGCTGGAGTTGAACACTTCGCTCACGCCCGGCTTGGCATTGATCTCGGCCAGCATCGGGTTCCAGGTGGCGACGGCGTTCACTTCGGCGGTATTGAAGGCGGCGGCGATGTCGGCGTCGGAGGTGTTCACCACTTGCAGGTCTTTCTCGCTCAGCTCGGCCCTTTCCAGACCGCGCGCCAGCAAGTAGTGGGAGACCGACAGCTCGACCAGATTGACCGGCTGCCCCTTGAGGTCGGCCAGAGTCTTGCCTTCGCCCTTGATGACGATGCCGTCGTTGCCGTTAGAGAAGTCGCTGACGATCAACGCCGTGGAATCCACGCCACCCGCAGCCGGGATGGTCAGCGCATCCATATTGGTCATGGTGCAGCCGTCGAACTGGCCGGCGGTGTATTGGTTGATCGATTCGACGTAGTCGTTGAGCTGCACCACGTCGATGGAGATGGCGTACTTCTTCGCCCATTTATCGACGATGCCTTCGGCGGCGGCATATTCCCAGGGCATCCAGCCGGCGTAGAGGGTCCAGCAGACGCTGAATTCATCTTTTGGCTTAGCCTGGGACGTGAGGCTGATGGCGGCAGCGAGGCCAGCGGCGGCTATTGATAACAAACGGCGGGCGAACAGACGGGGCTTACGCATGAGGAACCTCCAGTTCGAGAAAAAGGCGGGCAGGCGCAACGCGGCATGGCGTTCGTCTCCCGGGCTTTTGTCCCGCCGTGTAACCTCAACTGGAGGTCGATAACTCTCGGACCAGCCACTCGCCTGCATTCACATGTCGGCGAGCCGGAACCCTAGTCATCCATTGCAAATTGTAGTGCCGCGAACCCAAGGGTTCAGGTGGCTCCTGCACACCCACTCCTAAGCGAGAGCCGTGCCAAGTCGTGAGAGGCCCGCCAGGTCAGGGCTGTCGGCGGATGCTGGGTTTTTTCGCGGTGGCTTATGCCCGAAAATGAAGCGTTGGGATTCATTTTGGTGCGGTTTTACCCCGCGGTATCTCACGGTTCACGTGCAATTGATCCCCTCCGCTAGCCTCGGGCGGCCTCACGCATAGTCGCGACAACGCTTGCGCTCGCCCTCGTCGTCGTGGCGGCGCGATTTGTTTTAGTAGCGATAATCGCCACGCCACTGCCGATCCATGCCACGCCGCATATCATGACGAAAGTCGTGATGACGATCATCGCGCCGGTCAAAACGGGAGTCGAAGCGATGACCATGATGCCAATCGTGACGAAAGTCTCGATGGTAGTCTGGAGCGCGATAGCGGTAGGGGTTGTAGTAGAGGTAGCCGTCAAAGCGATAACGGTATTCGGGATAGACCCAGCCACCGTAGTAACGCGGGTAGCCATGGTAACGGTTGTCACGGGCGAAGGTCCCGCCCGAGCTGAGAGTCAACCCCAGTAAGGCAATAAGCAGATATCGATAGAGCATGGCGGCCTCCTGGGACCGCGTGAGTAACAAGGCCAACGCATACCGGCCGTTGGAGCACTACGTTAGACCAGTGCGCCATGGCAAAAGTGCCGATCTGACAGCGACCTTCCTTCTTTGCTTACCCCGGCGGGTAGTACGGCACAAGCGCGGTGTCGAGCACTGCGGCAAGCCTGTGGTGTGGCTTGCCGGGGCTTGAAACAACTGGCAACGGAATATGGCCGAACCACGCTCAGCACTCTGTTCGGGCCGACACTGTCAAAGCCAGTGGGAGCGATTGTAGGTACCGGTATTCACTGGTGCCGCCCCTTAGCGGTCGAAGGAGGCCGCCATCATGTTTTGCCGATCTATGCTGCTGGCGGTGCTGAGCCTGTTTCTGGGTGGTTGCGCGGTTTATGACTATGACTATGACTATGACGGTGATCGCAGTTATCCCCGTTATTACAGCGGGGGCCACAACTATGGTGGCTACAACTACGGTGGTGGCTACAACGTACGGCGTCATGACGGTTACCGCAGCCCGCGGTATTACGATTACGGCACTCGACACTACGATACTCAACGCTACGACACTCGGCGTTACGACCATCACCAATATCAGCAACAGCGGTATGTCGCGCCGCAGGGCTATCGGCCTCCAGCACCGCGTTTCTACACGCCAACCAGGCACCCGGACAGACGCGGTTGGGAGCAGGGGGATCGGGGTGGCTATCAGGCGCCGCAGATGCAGGGCCAGAGGCATGATTATCGGCCGGCCAAGCGGGTTGACTCGCCGCGGCGTGAACTTGAGCGTGACCACGATCGAAACCGCGGTCACGACCGTGACCACCGCGACCACCGCGACCACCGCGACCACCGCGACCATGACCGTAGGCAGTGGAATTAGCCGCCGACTGCGGGAAACGCCGCGTCCTCTTTCCTGAGTTGTTCGAGCATGGCCTGTGCCGCGGGGGACAGGCTGTGTCCGGCGCGGCGGACCAGGCCGTAAGCGGAGCGCGGCGGCAACTCGCCCGGTGCCATCGGCACTACATCCAGGCGACCGGCCTCGACGTCTTCGGCGATCACGTCCCAGGGCGCCATGCTCAGCACGTCGCTTTCCGCGACCAGGGCTTTGAGCACCATGAAGTTGTCGCACTGAATCCCCAGCAGTTGCTCGCGGCCACTCAGTTGACGCAGTGCGCTGGCGACTTGCTCAGGCAATTGGGTGCCGGCCAGCGGGTAATCGGCCAGCGCGTGAATGCTCACCTTGGGCTGTTTCAGCAGTGGATGGCCTGGGCGGCAGAACAGCACGCCGGGATGGGTCTGCAAGGGCGAGATGGTCAATTGCGGGTCGTCCTGCAACTCGCGGGTATCGGCCACGAACAATTCGATGGCCTCATTCAGCAGCCGTTCACGCAGGCTGCGCCAATCCTCGATGACCAATTGCACGCGAACCTTGGGATACAGCCGGGCCAGCTGCCCGAGTGCGCGCGGCACCAGGCGCGCGGCGGGGTAGGGGCCGGCGCCCAGGCGCAGCTCGCCCGCTTCGAGGTTACCCAGTTGGTTGACGGCATTTTGCAGGGCGCGGCTAGCCGCCAGCAGGCGTCGGGCATGCTCCAGCACCAGTTGGCCGTAGGCCGTCAGTACGGCGTTACGCGGCCCGCGATCGAGCAGGCGGCAACCGAGGCTGGCCTCCAGTGCCTGAATGCTGCGCGACAGCGCCGGCTGGCTGAGGTTGACCGATTCGGCGGCGCGGGCGAAATGGCCGTGCTCGGCAAGGGCGACGAAGTGACGAAGCTGGCGCAGGTCATTCATGCATAACTCGCATTAAGAGTTGGATAATTTCTCATTGGAATTATCAGTCTGCCTTTGCCAGTCTGCTGGCGTCTATAACAACAGCCGACGAAACCGCCCATGAGCTCCCTAACTCGTTTCAGCAGCCTGTTGCTGGCTGCGGCTTTACCTTTGACTGCCCTGGCCGATCTGCCAGAAGAGCGCATCGAACCCTCGATCAACGCCGAGCTGGCTGAGCACACCAAGGTGTTCAATAAGCAGATCTACCAAGTCGCCGACAACGTCTACTCGGCGGTGGGCTGGAGTATCGCCAACAGCGTGATGATCGTGGCGCCGGAAGGGCTGATCATCGTCGACACCGGCGAGTCGGTGGAGGAGTCGCGTAAGGTCTTCGCCGAGTTCCGCAAGGTCACCGACAAGCCGGTCAAGGCCATCGTCTACACCCACTTCCACCCGGACCATATCAACGGAGTCAAAGGTTTCGTCACCGAAGAGCAGGTGAAAAGCGGCGAGGTGCAGATCTACGCCCACGACACCCTGCTGGAAAACGTGGTGACTCAGGGCGCGCTGGTCGGACCGATTCTCGGTATGCGCTCGGCCTACACCTTTGGGGCCGCGCTGAATGCCGCCGATCGCAAGGACATGAACGGCGGCATCGGCCCGATTGCCATCGGCGGGCCAAGCTCCTTTATCCCGCCGACCATCACCTTCAAACAGCAACTGGACACCACCATTGCCGGCCTCAAGGTGCAGTTCCGTTGGGCGCCGAGTGAGGCGCCGGATGAGATCGTCATGTACCTGCCGGACAACCGCGTGCTGATCAGTGCGGAAGTTGACCAGGGCCCCACCCTGCCAAATATCCACACCCTGCGGGGCACCAAGTTCCGCGATCCGGTGCTGTGGGTTAACAGCCTCGATCTGCTGCGCAGTTTCAACGCCGACTATATGGTGCCGCTGCACGGCCGGCCGGTAACCGGCCAGGACCAGGTCGAAGAGGTGCTGCGCATGACCCGCGACGGCATCGCCTATATCCATGACCAGACCGTGCGCTGGATGAACAAAGGCCTGACCCCGGACGAGTTGGTCGAGAAGGTCAAATTGCCGCCGCACCTGGCCGGCTATGCACCCTACCTGCGCGAGTACTACGGCACGGTCAAACACAGCGTGCGGCAGATCTACCAAGGCTACCTTGGCTGGTTCCAGGGTGACCCGGTGGATCTCGATCCGACCCCGCCGAAAGAAAAAGCTGAGCGTCTGCTCGGCATGCTGGGCGGCCGCGACAAGGTGCTACTGGCGGCTGGCGATGCCTATCTGCAGGGCGACTATCAGTGGGCGGCCGAGTTGGCGAGCTATGCGATTTGTGTCGACCATGAGGACAAGCTGGCGCGCGATATCAAGGCGCGCAGTTTCCGTAAACTCGGCTATGCCCAGATGAACATCAACTGGCGCAACTGGTACCTGATGAGCGCCATGGAGCTGGAGGGCAGCCTGGGCGAAGAGCAGTCGCTGGCGCTGGCCCAGAGCCTGCGTGGCACCTTCCTCTCGCCGGATATGCTGAAGAACCTGCCGGTGAAAATCTTCCTGCAGAACTGGATCACCCGCGTCGACCCGGACCAGGCCAACGATGTGCAGTTGACCCTGGGTTTCAGCTTCCCCGATATCCAGGAAGAGTGGGCACTGGAGGTTCGTCGTGGTGTGGTGCAGTTGCACCAGGGCATTCCGGCAGGCACCGGGCTCAAGCTGACCCTCGACAAGACCTACCTGAATACCGTGATCAGCGGTGAGAACAGCCTGCTCAAGGGGGCCGTGCTGGGTGATGTGAAGGTCGACGGCAGCCTGCTGGAGATCAAGACCTTCCTCGGCTGCTTCGACTTTGCCGACGCACCCATCGCACTGACAGTGCGTTGATCCGGGCGCTCCGGCTCGACGCCCCGCAAGGGCAATGACTGACAACGCGCAACGGCACTGAGGAGGCGTCATGAATCGTCGCGATCTGCTCAAATGGGCCGGGGCACTGTCCGCCGCCAGCCTGGTCAAGCCCGCCGGCAAACTGTGGGTTCCTGACAACCGGAGGTTCGTGCGATGCATCTACTGTCTTTCGCCAAGGGTGCGCTGGCCCTGCTGGCCGGCGGCATGCTAGCGGTCCATGTGCTGGAAGTGGTGCTGCTCAATAATCGCCTGAAGAACCGCCCGCAACCTTAGCTGGAGCGCCTGCAGGTGCTGCTGTTCGGCGTGTCGCACCGGCGCAGTCTGGGTTAACAGCGCGCAGTTTGCAGGACCGGGTGTCGGCCTAGAGGCTCTCGTCCTTGTCGTTGAGCAAGCTCAGGCTGCGCGCCACCGCCAGGGCAATGAACAGCACGCCGACCACCGCTTCGCTGACCGCCAGCAGGCGGGCGGCGGGGCCTATGGCGTGGATATCACCGTAACCCAGGGTGGTCAGGGTCGACAGGCTGAAATAGATGAAGTCATCCAGTTGCAGCGGGCCTTGCGCGCTGTAGAACGCGTCCGGCCAGAAGCCGCCGATGACCTGATAGCCAAAGGCGAAGGCCAGGGCAATTTGCAGGTAGAGCGCGGTCAGGCCGTAGAGCAGTTCGCTGGTGACCGGTCGTTCGTGGGTGACTCGGTGGAACAGGGCGTAAAACAGCGCCAGGTACAGAAAGATCAGGGCCAGGCCATTGCTGATCGGCTCCGGCAGTGTCAGCCAGTTGCCGAAGGCCAGCAGTAACAGGTTGAGCGTGCCCACGATGCCGATCAGCCGCAGGAACACCTGCCGATGGCGCAAGGTATTGAGCCCGGCCAACACCAACAACACTAGGGCACCCACCTCCAGCCATTTAGGTGGCTGTGGCCAGCCCAGGATGACGGTGAGACAGACGCTGCTGGCGAACAACAGGCGCAAGCGGTAGCGCAGCAAAAACCGGTTCAAACAGCACCTCCTCGGCGGAATGCTGAGCAGTCTGGCCAAGGCGGCTGAGGCTGTCCAGGCGCCTGCCGCTTTCGTCGCGGCGCGGTTGATTGCACCGTGCCATTGTCTTTTTCCGGTGCAGCACGCACCATCCGCAGGCTTTCAATTTGACCGCATGGACTAGCCGCAGTGGCGGTACGTTGCGCTGTACCCCGCAGCCGCCGCCCACAGGCTCTGATTGACGATTGCCGGCTCAAGCGTGCTTGTTGCTGAGCGACTTGCAGGCCGACTGGGTTTTTCCCTGACCAGTCGGCGGGCGGAAGTGCTCTAGGGGCCGCTGGGTGAGAGGCGCCGGCGTATCGATGCTTGGCAGCGCCTGCTGGTCAATCATGCGCAGGTCAGCGCGCCAGAAAAGCTGCGGATTACTTATGTCGAAGCCTTGCGCTTGAAGTAAGCGCAGATGGTGCCGAGCTATTACTCCAGCCCCGAGGCCATGCCGCTGGTGCTGGACAACCTGACCAGCGATATCCTGCCGGCCAGCCAGCGCAACGACCTGCTGCCGGTCTATGCCTTCAACGGTGAAGGCCTGTGGCTGCCGGGTACGGGCGGCAACAAGCGGGTCGGCGACAGCAAGCGCTGGTCGCACGGGCAAGACCTGTTGAAGAAAATGCGCACGGAAGGCTTTCCCGCTGAGCCGGTCTACTAAGGGTAGGAGCTGAGATGTCCCTGTTTAAGCAGTTATTGATCGCGATTTGCCTGTTTCTCGTGATCGCCTTCAGCGGCAGCTTTATGGTCAGCCTGGAAAGCTCGCGGACGCAGTACGTCAACCAGTTGCGCTCCCACGCGCAGGATGCCGCCACGGCGTTGGGCCTGTCACTGACTCTGCAGATCGACGATCCGGCGATGGTCGAGCTGATGGTCAGCTCGATTTTCGACAGCGGCTATTTCGCCAGCATCCGCGTGGTCGATCTCGGCACCGGCAAGGTGATGGTCGAGCGCAGTGGGATTGCTGACGAAACTCAGGTGCCGAGCTGGTTCGTGAGTTTGATCGGTCTGCAGCCGGCTGGTGGCGATGCCATCGTCAGCCGTGGTTGGCAGCAGGCGGCGCGGGTCGAGGTGGTCAGTCACCCGATGTTCGCCATCGCCAAGCTCTGGCAAAGCGCCTTGGGTAGCCTCGGCTGGCTGCTGCTCTGTGGGCTGCTCAGCGCCGGTCTGGGCGCGCTGTTGCTGCGCCGGCAGTTGAAACCACTGGATTACATGGTCGAACAGTCCCACGCCATTGCCCGCCGCGAGTTCCTCAGCCTGCCGGAGCTGCCGCGCACGCCGGAATTGCGCCGGCTGGTACAGGCGATGAATCAGATGGTGGAGAAGCTCAAGGCGCTGTTCCAGGAACAGGCCGAGCGCAGCGAAAAATTGCGCGCCGAGGCTTATCAGGACAGCCTGACCGGGCTGGCCAATCGACGCTACTTCGAGATGCAGCTACAGGCGCGGGTGAGTAGCGAGGAGCAGGCCAGCAGTGGCTATCTGTTATTGCTGCGGGTCAATGATCTGGCTGGGCTGAACCAGCGCTTGGGTGGGCAGCGTGCCGATCGCCTGCTGCAGGCGGTAGCCGAGCAATTGCTGCGCCAGTGCGCCAAGTATCCCGAAATCGGCAACCTGATCAGTCGCAACCGGGGTGGTGAGTTCGCCATACTGGCGCCGGGCCTGGTGCGCGAAGAAGCCGAACAGCTGGCGCAGAGCCTGGAACTTGGGCTGTCCAGCTTGCTGGCTACCGGGGCGACGGATGTCCTGCCGGTCGCGCATATTGGCCTGGCCTCGTTCAGTTCCGGCGTTTCAGCGCAAGCCCTGCTGAACCTGGTGGACGAGGCCCTAACCCAAGCGGAAAGCCAACCCGATAAAACCTGGATAGGCCTGGAGCAAAGTTCGGCGCCGAGCATTGGCGATGAACGCCATGCCTGGCACCACTTGCTCGATCAGGCTCTGCAGCGGGGGCGCTTTCGTCTGTTCTTCCAGCCGGTGGTGGACAGTCGCGAACCTCGTCGGGTGCTGCATTACAAGGTGCTGTCACGGCTGCCGGACGAACAGGGCGAAACCATCCCGGCCGGGCGCTTTCTGCCTTGGCTGGAGCGCTTCGGCTGGTCGGCACGCCTCGATCTGTTGATGCTCGAGCAGGTCATCGAACAGCTGGCTGGGCATGATCAGGCGCTGGCGCTCAACCTGTCCGGCGCGACCTTGAATGATGCGCAGGCGCTGAATCGAGTGCTGGATACGCTGCGCCAGCATGCCCATTTGGGCCCGCGGCTGATCCTCGAAGTGGCCGAAGCCCAGTTGCCTGAGCAGGCGCTGCTGGAGCAATTGATCCGGCGTCTGCGCGAGCTTGGTTTCGGACTGAGCCTGCAACACTTCGGTGGGCGCTTCAGCATGATCGGCAATCTGGCGCGACTGGGGCTGGCCTACCTGAAGATCGATGGCAGCTACATCCGCGCGATCGACCAGGAGAGCGAAAAGCGCCTGTTTATCGAGGCGATCCAGCGCGCGGCCCACAGCATCGACCTGCCGCTGATTGCCGAGCAGGTGGAAACCGAAGGTGAGCTGCAGGTGCTGCGGGACATGGGGATTCTGGGCGTTCAGGGTCGGCTGCTCGGCGAGCCGGCGCCCTGGCGTTAAGCCGAGGGCTGCCAGGCTGCCAGGCAAGTGCTCTAAGCCCGCTGTGCTGGCAGTGGTTTTAGCCGCCGCCGGGCAATGTCCGGCTTAGAGCCTGTTTTCAACGGCGCATGGCCGCCGCGCAGCAGATCATGAACAGGCTCTTAGATCACGCCTGCTTCATCGTCGTTGATCAACCGGTTCAGGCCGCCCAGGGTCTCGCGGGCCTGGGTCCGATCGAGCAGCTTGGCTTGGGCGGGGGCAGGTAGGTCGGTAATACGGATGACGCCCTTGGTCATCAGCACCTGGATTAGGTCGTCGAGTACCCGGATCATGTCCAGGTCGCTCTGCTTGAGCTGCAGCAGGCTGGTCTCGACCGCCTGATTGGCATACCAGGCTTGCACCTCCTGGTCGTCCGCGGGCAAGGTTTCCCCCATCTCGGCAAAGGGTGCTGCTTCCACGCGGAGCAGACGGTCTCGCGCATCGCGTTGCACATAGAACATAGCTAACCCCTCCAGGGCCTCACTGGTTGCTAGCCGCTGCGCAGTTGCCGGAGCAGTGCTTGGGCGACAGGTCCATACCTTTAACGCTCCCGCCTGTCCCGGCAACCATTTGCACGGTTACCGGGGCGGTCAGGTGGTCTTTTAGTTGTCGACCTTGACGATCGGATCGGCGCCGGCGATCAGCGAGCTGACGATCTGCGAGGAGGTCGAGCCGTAGCTGGACAAGTCGAGCGCAGCGCCGCCATTTTCCAGCTTGATGCTCGCATCGACACCGCCGGCAAAGTTGCCAGTCGTGCTCACCTCCAGGGTGGAGGTACTGGTGTCGACCCGCAGGTAGTTGAAGATGTTGCTGTCATTCTCGCCCTGCAGCAGGTCGCGCAGATCGATGCGGTCCCCTTCGCCGACATTGAAGTCCGTGATGGTGTCGTTGCCCGTGTCACCTTGGTTCCAGATGAAGAGATCTGCACCGATACCGCCGGTCAACTGGTCATTACCAACGCCGCCACGCAGTACGTCTGAGCCATCATTGCCAAGCAAAATGTCATCACCGGTTCCGCCGATGAGAATGTCATTGCCTATGCCGCCATCGAGCGTGTCGTTGCCGTCCGCGCCGCTGATGTTATCGCTTCCCGCACCGCCGCTGATGTAGTCATTGCCGCCGCCGCCGCTGAAAGTCGAATCCGCGGATCCACCGATAATCGATGTGGCTGTGCTCAGGTCGTCACTGATCACAAGCGTAAGGGTCGGGGCGAAACCGCTGGGTAGCGCCGAGCTGGTGATCAGATAAATCTTGTCAGTTCCCGTTGTGGTCGTTGCAGTGCTCAACAGGGAGGTGTAGGTGCTCAAGTCGTACACACCCTGAGCGTTGGGCGCAATTTCCTGATAGGTGCCGTCGGCACGCACCACGCTGATGGTCGAGCCTGCGGGCAGCTCACTCAGTGTCAAGCTGCTGATGGTCTCTGACGTGCCCACCGTATCCTGGAGCAGGGCATAGATGTCCACCGGGTAGCTATAGCTGAGCAGGCCAGAAGGGTTTGGGTCTACTGCGACGTACTCAATCTGGAAGCCGTTGTTGTTTTGGCCAGCGGAGAACGTGCGACTAGTATCCTGGGCAATCGACAGGCTCTGCATATCGGAACTGATGGAATAGGTCACGTTCGCCGAGGTATTGCCGCCTTGGTTGAACAGGTCGCCGTCGATGTACGACACGGCGGTTGCCTTGGTGATGGTCCCGGTAACGCCGCTGTAGGATACCGACCAGGTGCCGCCCGAATTTACCGTGGCGCTCAGCGTAACGGTACTCGTGGTGCCGCCGTTAAGCACTTCCAAGACCAGGTCGACCTTGAGGTTGGCGGACGAGACGGTAGTCCCTGCCGACGATGTGATCGTCCCGGAAAGGGTGCCGCTGGTAAGGTCGCCAACTTCGAGACCGCTACGGACCAGGACCGTGTCATCGGCCGCGTTCTTGACCTTCAGCGCCAAGTACTGCATCCCGGACGGGAAGGCGATCCCGATCTGGTCCGAGCCTAGGATCCGATTGTCGCCATTGTCACCTGAGGTCTGTACCGACAGCAGGCTGCCCGTCGACCAGTCGAATACCTTGCCGGAGTCTCCCGTGGACAGGGTGATACCGCTCGGGAATGTGTAGTTGGACTGGCCGTCCAGTCCGGAGATGTTGCTGCCGAAATCGATTATGTTGGACACGGGAGTGCCTATCACTACCGAGACAGCGCTGCCCGGGATCGCATCAGCGACCGACGTGATGCTGATGCTGGCTGTGGCGTTGCTAGAGTTGGCACCACTGTTATCGGTGGCGTGGTACTGGAAGCTGGTGTCGCCACTCCAGTCGGCCGTCGGCACGAAATACACTGGGCCGCTCACCACGGTGCCCACCGTCAGCGCGCTGCCGCCCGTGGCGGCGGAGTACAGGCTGCCGTTGGCCGGGGTGCTGTCGATGGTGTAGCTACTGATGCTGCCGTCGATATCACTGCCAGATAGGTTGACTTGGATGCGCGCAGCCGGATCTTCCAACCCGCTGGCGGAGACCGCGTTGGCCACTGGCGCATCGTTGGTGCCGGTGACGGTGATGGTCACGGTGGCCGGTGCGGAGACGGTGCCGTTGTTGTCGGTGGCGGTGTAGGTAAAGGTCACGTTACGGGTGACGCCGACGGCGAGGGCGTCGAAGTCGGTACCGGGATTGAAGCTGTAACTGCCATTGGGGTTAAAGGTGAGGCTGCCGTTACCGGCGCCGGGTCCTGCGACCAGGGCATAGCCATTGGCGTTGATCGTGCCATCGATATCGCTGGCGACCGGCACGCTGCTGTTGAGCAC
>NZ_SCMO01000011.1:0-141653 GCF_005503735.1 Pseudomonas sp. 2FE
GTAAGTGACGCTGAAGCCGCCGGGGTAGCCGATGCCGGTCAGTTGGTTGGCAGCGTCGTAGGCGTACTTGAGGCTTTCATCCTTGGGCAGCGTGGCGACCGTCAATGAGCGGATCTGCTGCGTCAGGTTACCGCGCGCGTCGTAGCTGTAGCCGATCAGGCCGCCGGAGTCTTTGAGGGCCGTGAGCCGGCCGATGCCGGAGTTGCCGCCGGTGGTCATGTCATAGGCGTAGGTGACGTTCAGCGCGGGCTTGGCCGGATAAGTGCGCGCGGTGAGGCGATTGAGGGCGTCGTACTTATAAAGGGTGACCAGGCCACGGGCATCGGTCTTTTTGATCACATTGCCGGCGGCATCGTGGGCATAGGTCGTGGTGCCGCTGTCCGGGCTGCTCAGTTGAGTCAGGTTGCCGAGGCCGTCGTAGACGTAGCGAGTGGTGACGCCGCGCGGGTCGCTGACCTGGGTCAGGTGGTCCTGGGCGTCATAGGCCAGGGCGGTGACCCCGTTCAGCGGATCGGAGCTGGCGACCAGACGGTCGAGGGCATCGTAGGCGCGGACGTGACTGTTCTGCTTGGGATTGGTCAGGGCGGTGGGGTTGTCGTTGAGGTCGTACTGGACGCGACTGGTCTGCCCGGCGGCGCCGACCGAACGGAGCAGGCGGCCCAGTTCGTCGTAGGCCCACTGCTGCTGTTGGGTGAGGTTGTTGGAGCCGTCCTTGATCCGTTGCGCGGTACGGTTGCCCATGGCGTCCAGATCGTATTCGACGGTTTCGCCGAGGTTATTGCTGATGGCGGTGAGGCGGCGCGCATCGTCCCAGCTGTAGGTCAGCCAGCTACCGTCACCGCGGGTGACCTTGGTGATCTGGCCCACGGCGTCGTGCTCGAAGGATGTGGTGCTGCCGGCCGTGCTGACCGAGGCCAGCCAGCCCTGCGGGGCGTAGGTGAGGCTGGTGCTGACGTTGTTGGCGTCGGTGATGCTCTGTGGATGGCCGTCGGCGTCGTAGTTCGACAGCTGGGTGAGATGGCCGAGGGCGTTGGTGACGCTGGTCAGATGCCCCTGCCCGTCATAGGCGTAGCGGGTGATGTCCTGGACGTCGGTACGCGGGCCGTCGGCCGTTTCGATCAGGCCCTGGCTGGTGTAGCTGTAGCTCCAGCTGCGCTCGACGGCTTGGGTGGAGGGCCAGCTCAATGCGCTGGTCAGGGCGAGCGCGAGCAGGCTCGCGCGGTGCAGAGTCTTATTCATGTTTCAGGTCCTTCTGAAATCAGCGATCGGTCTGAGTCTGGCTGAGCTGCCGGCCTTGGGCGTCGTAGCTGTAGCTGGTGATCCGCCTCGGTTCGGTGACAGTCACCGGTAGGAACAGTGTCGGGTGCCAGGCGGTGCTGATGGTACGGGCCTGCGGCGTGCCAACGGCTTCGGTTCGGGCAACCTCCAGGCCGCGCTCGTTGTAATCGTAAGTGGTGACGAAGCCTTTGTTGTCGGTCTTGGTCTTGAGCAGGCCACGGGCGTCGTAGGTGAAGGTCGAGTTGCTGTTGGGGCAGTTGGCCGAAGGCTCGCCTTCGATGGCGCTGACCCGTTTGATCCCACCGATGCTGACGAAGCGGTAGATGGTGGCCTTACCTAACTCATTGGTCACGGTGCTGGAGCCATCCGCGTTGTATGCAACTTGTGTGTGTTCCGCGCCGCCGGCGTGTTCGCTGGAAACAGCGCGGCCCTTGTCGTCAAACGTCCAGGTGGCGTAGCGCACGCCGCGCTCGTCGGTGATGCCGGTCAGCAACTTCGGATCACGTGTGTCTTCGTAGTGGTACTGGCGGGTTTCGCTCTGGTTGCCACGCGTACGGGTCACCTGACTCAGGCGGTTGTTGGCGTTGTAGCCGTAGGCCACGTGCAGGTCGGACACGTGCAGGCTGGCCGGCTGGCCATCCGCCCGCACGGTGAAGCTGAGGTTGTGGCCCAGGTAGTCGGTCACGCTCACCCCCGCCGCGCTGTATACCAGTTGCTGGTATCCCTGCGGGAACTCCCAGCGCGTCAGCCGGCCTTTATCGTCAAAGCGCAAGACCTCGTTGTCGGGCGAGCGGTACACCCAGGTGGTCCCGGTCTTTTCCAGTTTGCCCAGTTCGGCCGCCGGGGCGCTGATGCTGGTGCCACTGACTTTGAAGAAGACTTCGCGACCGTCCGCTTGCACCAAGGCGACGGCATAAGGCGTCAGTCGCAAACTGACCGAATAACTGTGGCGCCAGAGTCCATCCAGGCTGTTATAGGCACGGGAAAACCCCAACTGGTTACCGGCATAATCCCGTTCTTCCTGGTATTTATTGCCCACGGCGAAGTTGATCGGGTTGCCCGTCACGGGATCAGGCCCTTTGCGGGAAGAGCCTTTACCGCCGCCGGGGCCATTGCCTCCACCGTTTGCTGAACCCGAACAATTGCCAGGGGCGCCTTTGTCAGGGTCGTTCGCGCATTCGCCGCTTATAGGGTTATAGACTTTATCTTGAGGGCACGAATCGCCTCTTCGCCCTACAACTCCTCTTGTTATACATGAAGAACTGTTTGTGGCGGAGCCTCCGCACATTCTCATATGTTCTTTTGGATATAGAGTCATGCAAAGCGTTTCGCTAACCCCAACAGGGTTAGGAGGCCAAGGCATTGCAGCCGCAGCCTGGCATGCGGCCCATGGGCTGGGAAACTTTCTTCCCTGCATTGTGACGTGATTGTATTCCCAGTAATACTCTTCGGCTTTTATTGAGGCAGATATCAGGAGGCATAAAGATAGCGCTGCAGATAAAGCGGTGTACCGTCTCATTTAAAACAATCTCCAATGGCTAAGTTAAAAGCCTGGCTTTGACTGGATATAAGTTTTGGAGATCAGAGGCGCCACGAACTACCGTAGCGGTAAATGCGGAGGCGTGTAGATTCGATAATCGTCGTGGAGTAAGCACGGCTTCTGGCGAGCCGATTTAATAAATGAACAGCGCTAGGCATCTTCAATTCCCTTTGAAGTCAGCGATGGGTAGTGCTCTGACCGAGCTGCCGGCTCAGCTCGTCGCAGTGGTCGCGGATAATACGATTCTACTTGGTCACTGTCATCCCAAGGCATGCAGCGTACTTTTGAAGAAGAGCGGCAGTGGCCATTACCGAGCACCTGACCCGCGACTAAAGCGCCCAACACAGGCTCGGCACGCCGGGCGCCTTTCGCTCGAAGCCGATTACGCCGCGAGGGTCTCGGCTGCACGAACCTGTAAGCGGATTTATCCGCGATGCTCGGCGGCGGATCGCATCGCGGATAAATCCGCTCCTACAAAAGCAGGGCATGTTCGCCGTTAGAACGACGCCGGGCAGTCGAAACGCAGGCGCTCGCCCATGGATAGAGGGAGCGCCAGAAGGCTCAGCCGGATAAGGCGAAATTGTCGACCGCAGAAATGCAAAACGGGAGCCGAAGCTCCCGTTTTGTTGTTTGCCTGACTTCGAGCGCTTAGTGCGGGAAGGCTGGCGGGTTGACCCCGGCCATGTCTTCCATCACCCGCACGACCTGGCAGCTGTAACCGAACTCGTTGTCGTACCACACGTACAGCACAACGCGGTTGTCGTTGCAGATGGTGGCTTCGGCATCGACCACGCCGGCGTGACGCGAGCCGACGAAGTCAGTGGAAACCACTTCCTGCGAATTAACGAAGTCGATCTGCTTGTGCAGATCCGAGTGCAGCGCCATGTAGCGCAGGTACTCGTTCATTTCTTCGCGGGTGGTGGCCTTCTCCAGGTTCAGGTTGAGGATGGCCATCGACACGTTCGGCGTCGGTACGCGAATCGCGTTACCGGTCAGCTTGCCCGCCAGTTCCGGCAGCGCCTTGGCCGCCGCGGTGGCGGCTCCGGTCTCGGTGATCACCATGTTCAGCGGAGCGCTACGGCCGCGACGATCGCCCTTGTGGAAGTTGTCGATCAGGTTCTGGTCGTTGGTGTAGGAGTGAACGGTTTCCACGTGGCCATTGATGATGCCGAACTTGTCATTCACCGCTTTCAGCACCGGCACTATGGCGTTGGTGGTGCAGGAAGCCGCGGAAATGATCTTGTCGTCCGCAGTGATCTCGCCATGGTTGATGCCGTGCACGATGTTCTTCAGCTGGCCTTTGCCTGGCGCAGTCAGCACCACGCGATCAATACCCGGGCAGGCCAGGTGCTGACCCAGACCCTCGGCATCCCGCCAGACGCCGGTGTTATCGACCAGCAGCGCGTTCTCGATGCCGTATTGGGTGTAGTCCACTTCCTTCGGCTCTTTGGCATAGATCACCTGAATCAGGTTGCCGTTGGCCGTCAGGGTGTTGTTGGCTTCATCGACGGTGATGGTGCCATCGAACGGACCATGCACCGAGTCACGCCGTAGCAGGCTGGCGCGCTTGACCAGGTCATTGGTCGCGCCTTTACGGACGACGATGGCGCGCAGGCGCAGGCCGTCGCCACCACCGGTTTTCTCGATCAGGATCCGCGCCAGCAGGCGGCCGATCCGACCGAAACCGTAGAGCACCACATCGGTGCCTTTGCGCGGCGCGCCATTTTGCTTGCCAACCACCTCGGCCAACTCGTCACGGACGAACTGTTCGATGCTGCGGCCATTGGCTTCGGCTTTGTACTTGACGACCATCTTGCCCAGGTCGACGGAAGCGGCGCCCAGCTTGAGCGCGCTCATCTCTTTGAGAATGGCGAAAGTCTCATGCACCGACAATTCGCTTTCGTCAGCTTGGCGGTGACGGGCAAAACGGTGCGCTTTGAGGATCGCTATCACCGAACGGTTGATCAGGCTGCGGCCATAGATCGAACTCACCACATTGTTATTGCGGTAGAGCTGACCGATCAGCGGAATCATCGCCTCGGCGAGCGCTTCACGTTCGATCCATTCACCAAGACACTGGTCAGGCTTCTGAGTCACGGGCAGTACCTTCGACATATGTAGGGGCTGAAAAAAGGGGCTACATTATGACGGCCCCCGCAACTGGGGGCAATCTGCAGCGGACGAAACACTGACAGCAGATCGCTTCGATAGTTACAATCCGCCCGGTCAATCCTCGACCGGAGCCACGACCACTCGTGTCCGTATTGCATCTACCCACTCTACCTGCCGCTTCGGGCAAACAACACTGGGGCAACTTGCCCGGCGCCGCGCTCAGCTTAGCTATTGCTGAGGCCGCCAGCGCGGCCAAGCGCTTCACCCTGCTGCTGACCGCCGACAGCCAGAGCGCCGAACGCCTGGAGCAGGAGCTGCGTTTCTTCGCGCCCGAGCTGCCGGTCCTGCACTTCCCGGACTGGGAAACCCTGCCCTATGACTTGTTCTCGCCGCATCAGGACATCATTTCGCAGCGCATCGCCAGCCTCTACCGCCTGCCGGAGCTGACCCACGGCATATTGGTCGTGCCGATCACCACCGCCCTGCACCGCCTGGCGCCGACGCGTTTTCTGCTCGGCAGCAGCCTGGTGCTGGATGTCGGCCAGAAACTCGATGTCGAGCAGATGCGCACCCGCCTGGAGGCCACCGGCTATCGCTGCGTGGACACCGTGTATGAACACGGTGAGTTTGCCGTGCGCGGCGCGCTGATCGACCTGTTCCCGATGGGCAATCCGCTGCCGTACCGCATCGACTTGTTCGATGACGAGATCGAAACGCTGCGGACTTTTGATCCGGAAACCCAGCGCTCGATCGACAAGGTCGACTCCATCCGCCTGCTGCCAGCACGCGAATTCCCGCTGAATAAAGAAGCCGTGACCGGCTTTCGCGCCCGTTTTCGCGAGCGCTTCGACGTCGATTTCCGCCGCTGCCCCATCTATCAGGATCTCAACAGCGGCATCACCCCGGCGGGCATCGAGTACTACCTGCCGCTGTTCTTCGAGGAAAGCGCTACCCTCTTCGACTACTTGCCGACGGACACCCAGGTGTTTTCCCTGCCGGGTATCGAGCAAGCCAGCGAGCATTTCTGGAACGACGTGCGTAATCGCTACGAAGAGCGCCGCGTCGACCCTGAGCGCCCACTGCTACCACCCACTGAACTGTTCCTGCCGGTCGAAGACTGCTTCGCCCGGCTGAAGAACTGGCCACGCGTGGTCGTCAGCCAACAGGATGTGGACGCCGGCGTCGGCCGCGAGCGCTTCCCCGCGCGCGACTTGCCGGAGCTGGCGATCCAGGCCAAGGCCAACCAACCCTTGGCGGCGCTGGAGCGCTTCCTCGACGAGTTCCCCGGCCGCGTGCTGTTCACCGCCGAGTCTGCCGGGCGCCGCGAAGTCTTGCTGGAGCTGCTAGCGCGCCTGCACCTGCGCCCTCAGGCGGTCGACGGCTGGCTGGACTTCATCGGCAGCTCCGAACGCCTGGCGATCTGCATTGCCCCGCTGGACGACGGCCTACTGCTCGAGCAACCCGCCGTAGCGCTGATCGCCGAAAGCCCGCTGTTCGGCCAACGGGTGATGCAACGCCGGCGCCGGGAAAAACGCAGCGATAGCGGCGATGCGGTGATCAAGAACCTCACCGAGCTGCGCGAAGGCGCACCGGTGGTGCATATCGACCATGGCGTCGGCCGCTACCTGGGCCTGGCCACCCTGGAAGTCGACAACCAGACCGCTGAATTCCTCATGCTGGCCTACGCCGATGAGGCCAAGCTGTATGTGCCGGTCGCCAGCCTGCACCTGATCGCCCGCTACACCGGCAGCGATGACGCCCTGGCGCCCTTGCACCGCCTCGGTTCGGAAACCTGGCAGAAGGCCAAGCGCAAGGCCGCCGAACAAGTGCGCGATGTGGCCGCCGAGCTGCTGGATATCTACGCCCGCCGCGCCGCCCGCGAAGGCTACGCCTTTAAAGACCCGCTGGCCGACTACGCCACCTTCAGCGCCGGCTTCCCCTTCGAGGAAACCCCGGACCAGCAGACCACCATCGACGCGGTGATGGCCGACATGCTGGCGGCGAAACCCATGGATCGCCTGGTCTGCGGCGATGTCGGCTTCGGCAAGACCGAAGTGGCCATGCGCGCCGCCTTTATTGCCGTGCACAGCGGCAAGCAGGTGGCGATTCTGGTGCCGACCACCCTGCTCGCCCAGCAGCACTACAACAGCTTCTGCGACCGCTTCGCCGACTGGCCGGTAACGGTCGAAGTGATGAGCCGCTTCAAGTCGAACAAGGAGGTCGATGCAGCCGTACAGCAATTGGCCGAAGGCAAGATCGACATCGTCATCGGCACCCACAAGCTGCTGCAGGACGATGTAAAGATCAAAAACCTCGGCCTGGTCATCATCGACGAAGAACACCGGTTCGGTGTACGCCAAAAGGAACAGCTCAAGGCCCTGCGCAGCGAAGTCGACATCCTCACCCTCACCGCCACGCCGATTCCGCGCACGCTAAACATGGCCGTATCGGGCATGCGCGACCTGTCGATCATCGCCACCCCGCCCGCGCGGCGGTTGTCGGTGCGCACCTTCGTCATGGAACAGCAGAAGCCGATCATCAAAGAAGCCCTGCTGCGTGAGTTGCTGCGCGGCGGCCAGGTCTACTACCTGCACAACGATGTAAAAACCATCGAGAAATGCGCCGCCGACCTCGCCGAACTGGTGCCCGAGGCGCGCATCGGCATCGGCCACGGGCAGATGCACGAACGCGATCTGGAACGGGTGATGAGCGACTTCTACCACAAGCGCTTCAACGTGCTGATCGCCTCGACCATCATCGAGACCGGCATCGACGTGCCAAGCGCCAACACCATCATCATCGAGCGCGCCGACAAGTTCGGCCTGGCGCAGCTGCACCAGCTACGCGGCCGGGTTGGCCGTAGCCACCACCAGGCCTATGCCTACCTGCTGACGCCACCACGCAAACAGATGACCCCGGACGCGGAAAAACGCCTGGAAGCCATCGCCAACACCCAGGATCTCGGCGCCGGTTTTCTGCTGGCGACCAACGACCTGGAAATCCGCGGCGCCGGCGAACTGCTCGGTGACGGCCAGAGCGGACAGATTCAAGCGGTCGGCTTCACCCTCTATATGGAAATGCTCGAGCGCGCGGTGAAGGCCATTCGCAAAGGCGAGCAACCCAATCTGGAGCAACCGCTCGGCGGCGGGCCGGAAATCAACCTGCGCGTACCGGCGTTGATTCCCGACGCCTATCTGCCTGATGTGCATAGCCGCCTGATCCTCTACAAACGCATCGCCTCGGCTGCCGATGAGGACAGCCTGAAGGAGCTGCAAGTCGAGATGATCGACCGCTTCGGCCTGCTGCCGGAGCCGACCAAAAACCTGGTGCGCCTGACCCTGCTGAAATTGCAGGCCGAGCAACTCGGGATCAAGAAGCTCGATGCCGGCCCCCAGGGTGGACGGATAGAATTTGCCGCCGACACCCAGGTCGATCCATTGGTACTGATCAAATTAATCCAGGGCCAACCGAAGCGTTACAAGTTCGAAGGCGCCACGCAGTTTAAATTCCAGGTGCCGATGGAGCGCCCAGAAGAGCGCTTCAATACACTCGAGGCGCTCTTCGAGCGCCTGACCCCGTAAATCCACCTAGAAGCTGTTGCGCTCGCTCACGACGCCTCTAGGCGAATTGCCCTACATAAAAAGGACTGATTCATGCGTGCCCTCCATTGCCTCGCCTTGTTGCTGACCCTCATCGCCCCGACTGCCTTCGCCGACGGCCTGTATCAGGTCGAGCTGATCCTTTTCCGCCAGGCTGGCGAACCGATTCCGGCCAGCCAGACCGCTCCGGATGACTGGGCCGCCGACGCCCAAGCACTAGCCGCGGGCAGTGAGCGCGGCACAGCCCTGAACGCCGAGGCGGCCAAGCTCACCGCCGCCAATGGCTATCAGGTATTGCTGCATCAGGCCTGGCAGCAGAACGTCGGCGAAGCCCCGACGAAAATCGCCCTGTCGAGCGGCCAGCAGCAGTTCGGCCACTTTCCGGTGGAAGGCACGCTAAGCCTGAAACAGATGCGCTTTGTCGACCTGGAAAGCGATTTCTGGATCAATCAGTTCGACGCCGACGGCCTGCTCAGCGGCAGCGAACGCCTCAAGCAAGGCACCCGCCTGAAGACCGGCGAACTGACCTTCCTCGACCACGGCAGCCTCGGCCTGCTGATCAAAGTATCCCCCCTGTAAGACTTGGCCGATGCGCTCTACCCTTGAACAGCTGAGGCAACACGCCTGGACCGACGAGTTCGACCGCGGCGCGCTGACCCGTGGCCAGGAGTATGCGCAGCAGAAGCGGGTGGTGATTCTCGCCTGCGAGGACAACCTGATCAGGGCCAACTGCCGCGGCTCGGGTACGCAGCGCTACGAGCAGCAGATACTCCTCGGCACCCCGGGCGCGCCGTTGATCGGCCGCTGCAGTTGCCCGGTCGGCTACAACTGCAAGCACTGCGTCGCGGTGTTGCTGCATCTGCTACAGCAGTCGCCCAGTCAGACGGCGACTGCGCCTGCCACGCCCAAGCTGTCCGGCTCACTGCAGAGCTGGCTGCAACAGCTGCCTAAGGCCGACCGCCCCGACGCCAACGCCTACCCGCCGGGCGAACTGTCACGCCTGTATTACCAGCTGGTTCCCGACCTGCTGATCGAGCTGTACAAGGTGCGCCTGCGCAAGGACGGCAGCCTGGCGGAGATCAAGCCGTACTCCTCGTTGCGCGAGGCGATCCAACGCGAGCCACGCTTCCTACTGCCGCTGGATCTGCGCATCGCCCGTCTGGCTTACAGCAGCAAGGACAACAGCTACCGCTACGACAACCGACTCGACCTGAATGGCGCCAGCGGCGGTGAAATCCTCGCCCGGCTGCTGGAAACTGGCCGGCTGTTCCTCGACCTCGAAGACGACCGACCCCTGCGCAGCGGCGAACCGCGCCAGGCACACTTCACCTGGCAAAGCATGAGGAACGGCGATTATTGCCCGACCTGGAAAGTCGACGGGGGAACCAACCTGGAGGTACTCACGGCGGTCGAGCCGCTGCACTACCTGGATCTCGAAACCGGCCAGATCGGCCCGCTGCAGCATGACCTGCCCGCGCGCCTGGCCAGCCATCTGAGTCAGGCACCGAGCGTCAGCGCCACCGAGGTCGAACTGTTCAGCCTGTCGCTGCACGAGCTGGCGCCCCAGGTTCCGCTCCCCTGCGCACCGCAGGAGCGACTGCTCGACGATCTGCTACCGGTGCCACACCTGAGCCTCGGCAGCCACCTGTTCAGCGGTTATCAACCGCGCACCGGGCGTATAAGCAGCGAATATCAGCATCGTGCCGGCCTGAGTTTTGTCTATGCCGGCGCCCGCGTTCACGGCAAGAAGGTGGCCGCTGGCGAGCGGATTCGCAGCGTCGACCGCGCGGAAATCCTCAGCATCGCCCGCCAGCCCAAGGCCGAGCGCGCGCTGCGCCAGCAGTTGGAACGGCTTGGCATGCGCCCTGCCCTGCGGCAAAGCCAGGCCCTGCCCAAAGACTCGGCGGAAATGTTCGACCTGGCCAGCGAAGCAGACTGGCTCGACTTCGCCCAACAGGGGCTGCCGCAACTGCGCAAGCAGGGTTGGCAGATCGAGATCAAGCCCGGCTTTGTCTTCGACCTGACCCCGGTGGACGCCTGGTATGCCGAACTGGACGAGTCGCCAGAACGCGAATGGTTCGATCTGGCCCTGGGCATCCTGGTCGATGGCCAACGCATCAGCCTGCTGCCGGTGCTGCTGAAACTGATCCGGCAAAACCCGCAATTGCTCAGCGCGAGCACCCTGCAACTGCGCAGCGACGACGAATTGCTGCACCTCAAGCTCGACAGCGTGCGCCAGGAAGACGGCCGGCCGCTACAGGTGGTGCTGCCCCTTGGCCGCCTCAAGTCGATTCTCGCCACCCTCGGCGAGCTGTATCTGCGCGACCAGCCGCTGAGCCCTACCCTGCGCCTGAGCGCCCCGGACGCCGCCCGCCTGAGCGCGCTGGACGCCCTGGATCTGGAATGGCAAGGCGGCGAACGCCTGCGTGAATTCGCCCACCGCCTACGCGACTGCCAGAGCGTCGCCGCCAGCGCTCCGCCGGGCCTGCAGGCCGAACTGCGGCCCTACCAGCTCGAAGGCCTCGGCTGGATGCAAACCCTGCGCGAGTTGGAAGCCGGCGGCATCCTCGGTGACGACATGGGCCTGGGCAAGACCCTGCAGACCCTGGCGCATCTGCTCACGGAAAAACACGCCGGGCGCCTCGACCGCCCGGCTCTGGCGGTGATGCCGACCAGCCTGATCCCCAACTGGCAGGACGAAGCCGCGCGCTTCGCCCCGGACCTGCGCGTGCTCGCCCTGCACGGCCCGGGGCGGCAGAAGGACTTCGCTAGACTGGCCGACTTCGACCTGCTACTGACCACCTATGCGCTGCTGCCTCGCGACCTCGAACGGCTGAAAGCGCAGCCCCTGCACCTGCTGATCCTCGACGAGGCGCAATACATCAAGAACCCCGCCAGCAAAGCCGCCCAGGCCGCGTGCCAGCTCGACGCCCGGCAGCGCCTGTGCCTGTCCGGCACGCCCTTGGAAAACCACCTGGGCGAACTCTGGTCGCTGTACCACTTCCTCATGCCCGGCTGGCTCGGCGACAGCAAAGGCTTCACCCGCGACTACCGCACGCCTATCGAAAAACACGGCGACAGTGCCCGCCTCGCCCACCTCAATGCGCGGATCAAACCCTTCCTGCTGCGGCGCAAGAAAGACCAGGTGGCCAAGGAACTGCCGGCCAAGAGCGAAATCGTCCACTGGGTCGAACTCAGCGAAGCGCAACGCGACCTCTACGAAACCGTGCGTCTGGCGATGGACAAGAAGGTCCGCGAGGAAATCGACCGCAAGGGTCTGGCCCGCAGCCAGATCGTCATCCTCGAAGCCCTGCTGAAACTGCGCCAGGTCTGCTGCGACCTGCGTCTGGTGAAAAGCGCCGTCAACCCGCAAAAGCCCCGCAGCGGCAGTTCCGGCAAGCTCGACAGCCTGCTGGAAATGCTCGAGGAGCTACTCGCCGAAGGCCGCCGCGTGCTGCTGTTCTCGCAGTTCACCTCGATGCTGGCGCTGATCGAAGAAGAGCTGCAGCGCCGCGACATCGCCTATGTGCAGATCACCGGCGAAACCACGGACCGCCGCACCCCGGTACAGCAGTTCCAGAGCGGCGCGGTACCGCTGTTCCTGATCAGCCTGAAAGCCGGCGGCACCGGCCTCAACCTGACCGCCGCCGACACCGTGATCCACTACGACCCCTGGTGGAACCCGGCCGCGGAAAACCAAGCCACCGACCGCGCCTACCGTATCGGCCAGGACAAGCCGGTGTTCGTCTACAAGCTGATCGCCCGGGGCACCGTCGAGGAAAAAATCCAGCAACTGCAACAGAAAAAAGCCGCCCTCGCCGCCGGCGTACTGGAAAGCAACGGCAAAGGTGACTGGCAACTGCAGCCAAGCGACATCGACGCACTCTTCGCGCCGCTGCCGGTGGGATAACTGCGGACCAGTGGCCCGTCTGATTAATTCGTTTACCTAGCTCTGTAGGCTGGCGTCCGCGAAGCGACATAACTGAAGCGCTCTATCATCGAGCCGAGATCGAAGCCGCGATTGAAGCGATATTCGAACTCGGCCAGATAGCCTGGGGCGTGCTTGAGCTGGAAGGCCTGATGCTGCAGGTACGGCGGATGCCCCTCCGTACTCGTCTGCACAACAGCGATAAAGGGAACCCTATGCTCCGCACCGCGCCCGCGCCTCCCTGGCCGCTCACCAGACCGGGCTGGAACTGGATTCGATTGCGTGACATATCAGCGCCGCCACTGGTTATCCACACAGAAGCCATAGCAGTGGATCTGTGAGGTGACTGGTCTTGGTGCGTAATCAGATAAGAGATTGATGCCGCAGTCAGATGAGTTGCACTACTTGCCCAAGCGCCGCAGGTGGCAGGTCACTTCTTCGCGGTCGTGATAGAGCTGCTTGCAGCCGATGGCGACCTTGATGCCGCGCGCGACGAAGCCGTCCTCGATGCGTTCGAGCAGGCGCCGCACTTCGGCGTAACGCTGTTTCATCGGTAGTTTGAGGTTGACCACCGCCTCGCGGCACAGCCCTTCACCGATCCAGGTTTCCAGCAGCGCGGCGTTGCGCGCGGGCTTCTCGACTATGTCACAGACCATCCAGTCCACCGGCTTGCGCGGTTTGAACAGGAAGCCATCGGCCTTGAGGTGCTCGACCAAGCCGGAATCCATCAGGCTTTGCGCCATAGGTCCGTTGTCCACCGCGGTCACCTTCATGTGCCGGTTGACCAGCTGCCAGGTCCAACCACCAGGCGCAGCGCCCAGATCGACCGAGGTCATGGCCGGGGCCAGGCGCACGTCCCACTCGTCCCGCGGGATGAACTGGTGCCAAGCCTCTTCCAGCTTGAGGGTCGAACGGCTCGGTGCCTCACGCGGGAACTTCAAACGCGGGATACCCATCGGCCAAAGGGCGGAGTTGTTCGCCTCGGCCAGGCCGAAAAACACCTCGCGGCCGCTTTTGAAGGTCAGCAGCAGGCGCGGCTTGGTCACATCCTCGACCAGCTTGCCGGCCTTCTTCAGCGCATTGCGCAGTGGCGCCTCGAACTTCTTGCAGAAATTCGACAGTTCTTTGCCGTCGTTGGTATCCAGCACTTCCAGCCACAGGCTGCCGCACGTGGGAAAATCCGCCAGATGCTTGAGCAGCACGCTGATCCGGTCGGTTTCCGGCAGGTCGATAAACACCCCACGCGCCCACTGCCGCGGAAAAATCAGTTGGGCGAAGCGCTGCCCTCGCATCAGCCGCTCGGCGCCATCGGCCTCGGTGCAGATGAATTCGGCGCAGGCGCTGTTCGGCTTGGCCTTGGCGTAACCCGCCACCTCCAGGCGCGCGGCGTGCTCGGCGATCTCCGCACACACCTCATTTTCAAAACCGGGGCGGCAGTGCAACAACAAACAGTTCATTAGCGATTCTCCTCAAGCGGCGCATGATAGCGGAGTTGGGAACCCAGGCGCCGCCCGGCAGTCCAGTTAGATGGCGAGACCGCCCGCGCAGGGCTAGCTTGAAGACCTAGCGTCAAACAACAGCTCCGCTCAGCCAGGCCCGCCCCTGTGGGCGACGAGGAGATGCGCAATGCCGTCCCTGAATAGCTTGAACTGCCGCCGCAGCCTCGAAGTCGGCGGCCACACCTACCTCTATTACAGCCTGCCGGAAGCCGCGAAAACGCTCGGCAATCTCGACAAACTGCCGATGTCGCTGAAAGTCCTGCTGGAAAACCTGCTGCGCTGGGAGGACGACAAAACCGTCAGCGGCGATGACTTCAAGGCCCTGGCGGCCTGGCTGAAGACCCGCAACTCGGAGCGCGAAATCCAGTACCGGCCGGCCCGCGTCTTGATGCAGGACTTCACCGGCGTGCCGGCCGTCGTCGATCTGGCCGCCATGCGTGCCGCCATGGCCAAGGCCGGTGGCGACCCGCAGAAGATCAACCCACTCTCCCCCGTCGACCTGGTCATCGACCATTCGGTGATGGTCGACAAATTCGCCAGCGCCTCGGCCTTCGAGCAGAACGTCGAGATCGAGATGCAGCGCAACGGCGAGCGCTACGCCTTCCTGCGCTGGGGCCAGCATGCCTTCGACAACTTCAGCGTGGTGCCGCCGGGCACCGGCATTTGCCACCAGGTCAACCTGGAGTACCTCGGCCGCACGGTCTGGACCAAGGAGGAAGACGGCAAGACCTACGCCTTCCCCGACACCCTGGTCGGCACCGACTCGCACACCACCATGATCAACGGCCTCGGCATTCTCGGCTGGGGCGTCGGCGGCATCGAAGCGGAAGCCGCGATGCTCGGCCAGCCGGTGTCGATGCTGATTCCCGAGGTGATCGGCTTCAAACTCAGTGGCCAACTGAAAGAAGGCATCACCGCCACCGACCTGGTGCTCACCGTCACCCAGATGCTGCGCAAGAAGGGGGTGGTCGGCAAATTCGTCGAATTCTATGGCGACGGCCTGGCCACACTGCCGCTGGCCGACCGCGCCACCATCGCCAACATGGCGCCGGAATACGGCGCGACCTGTGGTTTCTTCCCGGTGGACGAGATCACCCTCGGCTATCTGCGCCTGTCCGGCCGCCCGGAGCAAACCGTGGCCCTGGTCGAGGCCTACAGCAAAGCCCAGGGCCTGTGGCGCCTGCCAGGCCAGGAACCGGCATTCACCGACGCCCTGGAACTGGATATAAGCACTGTCGAGGCCAGCCTGGCCGGGCCGAAACGCCCGCAGGATCGCGTCTCGCTGCCCCACGTCAAACAGGCCTTCGATGAGTTCATCGGCTTGCAGCTCAAACCCGCCGGCAGCAAAGATGTCGGTAACGGCATCGACTATCAGGACGACGGCCAAACCCACCGGCTGCAGAACGGCGCGGTGGTGATTGCCGCCATCACCTCCTGCACCAACACCTCCAACCCCAGCGTGATGATGGCCGCCGGCCTGCTGGCGAAAAAAGCCATAGAGAAAGGCCTGCAACGCAGACCTTGGGTGAAAAGCTCATTGGCCCCCGGTTCCAAGGTGGTCACCGAGTACTTCAAGGCGGCGGGACTGACCCAGTATCTGGATGCCCTTGGCTTCGATCTGGTCGGCTATGGCTGCACCACCTGCATCGGTAACTCGGGGCCGTTGCTCGAGCCCATCGAGAAGGCCATCCAGCAGGCCGACCTGACCGTCGCCTCGGTACTCTCCGGCAACCGTAACTTCGAAGGCCGCGTGCATCCGCTGGTGAAAACCAACTGGCTGGCCTCCCCGCCGCTGGTGGTGGCCTACGCCCTTGCCGGTACGGTGCGGATCAACCTCAGCGAAGACTCGCTCGGTCAAGGCCATGACGGCAAACCGGTGTACCTGCGCGATATCTGGCCCAGCCAGCAGGAAATCGCCGAGGCCATCCTGAACGTCGACACCCGCATGTTCCACAAGGAGTACGCCGAGGTCTTCGCCGGTGACGAGAAATGGCAGGCGATCCAGGTACCAACAGCGGCTACCTACGCCTGGCAGGCCGACTCCACCTATATCCAGCACCCACCGTTCTTCGAGGATATCGCCGACGCGCCACCGCACATCGGCGACATCCACCAGGCGCGGATCCTCGCCCTGCTCGGCGATTCGGTGACCACCGACCACATCTCGCCGGCCGGCACTATCAAGGCGGACAGCCCTGCCGGGCGCTACCTGCGTGAGCACGGCGTGGAACCGCAGGACTTCAACTCCTACGGCTCACGGCGCGGCAACCATGAGGTGATGATGCGCGGCACCTTCGCCAACATCCGCATCCGCAATGAAATGCTCGGCGGCGAGGAAGGCGGCAACACCCTGCACGTGCCGAGCGGCGAGAAGCTGGCGATCTACGACGCCTCCATGCGTTACCAAGAGGAAGGCACCCCGCTGGTGGTGGTCGCCGGCAAGGAGTACGGCACCGGCTCATCCCGCGACTGGGCGGCCAAGGGCACCAACCTGCTCGGTGTGAAGGCGGTGATCGCCGAAAGTTTCGAGCGTATCCATCGCTCCAACTTGGTGGGCATGGGCGTGTTGCCGTTGCAGTTCAAGGCGGGGCAGGATCGCAAAACCCTGCAACTGACCGGCAAGGAAAAGCTCGGCATCTACGGGCTGGATGGCGTCGAGCTGCACCCGCTGATGAACCTCATGGTGGAAGTCAGCCGTGAGGATGGCACCCGCGAAAACTTCGAAGTGCTGTGCCGCATCGACACCCTCAACGAGGTCGAGTACTTCAAGGCCGGCGGCATTCTGCATTACGTGCTGCGGCAATTGATCGCCGGTTAATCGCAGAAGCCGTGGTGACGGGCGGGCTGCAGGGGGCAGCCCGTCGTTTTTACCGTGCTAAAAATGTGGAGCCGTTCAAATCTAGTTAGGGGCTATTCCGCAAAAAAAACGCCACCGCATCCGCCGCATCATCCAGGTGTTGCTCATGGGTCAGCCCCGAGGCCTTGAGCGGTTTCAGGTCATGATCTCCGGTCACCAGCCAATGCAGTTGAATCGCCGCCGACAGACTGTAACCGGCCACAGCTTGGCGATCGCCCATGGCGTCGCGCTCGCCCTGCACCATCAGCGTGGGCGTCTGCAGATCGGCCAGATGCGCCACCCGCGGTTTGTCCGCCTTGCCGATGGCGTGGAACGGATAGCCGAGGCAAACCAGCGCAGCCGCTCCCAGCTCGTCGGCCAGCATGCTCGCCATCCGTCCACCCATCGACTTGCCGCCGATCGCCACAGGCCCGCTGAACTCCTGGCGCACCTGCGCATAGACCTGGCGCCAGGTGTCCAGCAATTGCGCCTGCGGATTGGGCGGCCGCTTGCGCCCATCCGCACGCCGCGCGGCCATATAGGCGAACTCAAAGCGCAGCACCGCCACGCCACGCGCCGCCAGGCGCTCCGCCATACCCTGCATAAACGGGCTATCCATCGCCGCGCCTGCCCCGTGGGCGAGAATCAGGCAGGCCTCTGTCGTGCCTTGCGGCCGGCTCCATAACCACTCGCCCGTCTGCGTACTGCTGTGTGCCTTCGTGCTACTGGATGAACCTTGATCCTGATCAATACCCTGCATTTGCCCTTTCACCATGCTTGCCTCGCTTTTGCAGAATCCGCCTTTCGCCGTGACTGGAGGCTTTTACATGAACCGCGCAACCAGTACCGCCTATAGCGACCATCTATCGGCCATCGCCCGCGCAAAATCTTGCAGCTCCTCAAGGCTGCCGCAGAAGCCGGAGCAATGGCTGGCGGTGTGCCCCCGACGCCGCCCAAGCAACCCGGCGCCGACGACAAGAGCGCGTGCAAAAGCAAGGAAATCCGCTTACCTCCGAGGACTCAGCAGGATGCACCCGCTTTTATCCGGAGCACCGTTTCGAGCTGCGACCCAGTGTCGCACCTCGCCGACCAACAACCGTCACAGTGGTTTGACTTGGACTAATCTTCGCGCATTAGCCGCCTGCCATAACCTCAAGGCAGCACCTCTCTTTGCGCAACATCCGTTATCGAGTCGAGCACCTGAGAAACGTCCTCATTTAGAGGCTGAAATAACTTGTTTCAGATGCCTGAAACCCCGATAGCTGCTGCTTGCGACGTTGCAATGGCTACCTGGTTTCTCCATACTTGCCGCCGATTTTTACCCCTAAAAAACACCCTAAACCGTGGAACCTTAGAATGAGCACAGCAATCAGTCCGACTGCTTATAACTATAAGGTGGTCCGCCAGTTCGCCATCATGACGGTGGTCTGGGGGATCCTTGGCATGGGCATGGGCGTTTTCATCGCCTCGCAACTGGTCTTTCCGGAGCTGAACTTCGGTCTGCCATGGACGAGCTTTGGACGCCTGCGCCCCCTACACACCAACCTGGTGATCTTCGCCTTCGGTGGCTGTGCTCTGTTCGCTACGTCTTACTACGTGGTGCAACGTACCTGTCAGGCCCGACTGATCTCTGACAGCCTCGCCTCCTTCACCTTCTGGGGCTGGCAAGCGGTGATCCTCGGCGCCGGCGTCAGCCTGCCGCTGGGCTACACCAGCTCCAAGGAATACGCCGAGCTGGAATGGCCGATCGACATCCTCCTCGGGATCGTCTGGATCACCTATGCCGTGGTGTTCTTCGGCACCATCCTCAAGCGCAAGGCCAAGCACATCTATGTCGGCAACTGGTTCTTCGGCGCCTTCATCCTGGTGACCGCGCTGCTGCACATAGTCAACAGCATGGAAATGCCGGTTTCCGCATTCAAGTCCTACTCGCTGTACTCCGGCGCGACCGACGCTATGATTCAGTGGTGGTACGGCCACAACGCCGTAGGTTTCTTCCTGACCACCGGCTTCCTCGGCATGATGTACTACTTCGTACCCAAGCAGGCCGAGCGTCCGATCTACTCCTATCGCCTGTCGATCGTGCACTTCTGGGCGCTGATCACCCTGTACATCTGGGCCGGTCCGCACCACCTGCACTACACCGCGCTGCCGGACTGGGCGCAGTCCCTCGGCATGGCGATGTCGATCATCCTCCTGGCTCCGAGCTGGGGCGGCATGATCAACGGCATGATGACCCTGTCTGGCGCCTGGCATAAGCTGCGCACCGACCCCATCCTGCGCTTCCTGGTGGTCTCCCTGGCGTTCTACGGCATGTCGACCTTCGAAGGCCCGATGATGGCCATCAAGACCGTCAACGCCCTGTCCCACTACACCGACTGGACCATCGGCCACGTGCATGCTGGCGCCCTCGGCTGGGTGGCGATGATCTCCATCGGCGCGCTGTACCACATGATTCCGAAGCTCTGGGGTCGCCCACAAATGCACAGCATTGGCTTGATCAACGCGCATTTCTGGCTCGCCACCATCGGTACCGTGCTGTACATCGCCTCCATGTGGGTCAACGGCATCACCCAAGGCCTGATGTGGCGTGCCATCAACGAAGACGGCACCCTCACCTACTCCTTTGTTGAAGCGCTGCAAGCCAGTCACCCAGGTTTCATCGTGCGGGCAATCGGTGGTGCGTTCTTCGCCTCCGGCATGCTGCTGATGGCCTACAACACCTTCCGCACCGTGCGCGCCTCCAAGCCAGCTGAAGCTGAAGCCGCCGCTCAGATCGCTGTAGGAGCTCATTGATGAACCCCCAAGTACACGAAGTAGTCGAGAAGAATATCGGCCTGCTGGCCTTCTTCATGGTCATCGCCGTCAGCATCGGCGGCCTGACCCAGATCGTTCCGCTGTTCTTCCAGGACGTCACCAACAAGCCGGTGGAAGGCATGAAACCGCGCACCGCCTTGGAACTGGAAGGCCGTGACATTTACATCGCCAACGGCTGTGTCGGCTGCCACTCGCAGATGATCCGCCCGTTCCGCGCCGAAACCGAGCGTTATGGCCACTACTCGGTAGCCGGCGAAAGCGTCTGGGATCACCCGTTCCTCTGGGGTTCCAAGCGTACCGGTCCGGACCTGGCCCGGGTTGGCGGCCGCTACTCCGATGAGTGGCAGCGCGCGCACCTGTACAACCCGCGCAACGTAGTGCCCGAGTCGATCATGCCGGCCTACCCCTTCCTGGTCGAAAACAAGCTCGACGGCAAAGACACCGCCAAGAAAATGGAAGTGCTGCGCTCCATGGGCGTGCCTTACACCGACGAAGACATTGCCGGCGCCCGCGCTGCGGTTAAAGGCAAGACCGAAATGGACGCCGTGGTGGCCTACCTGCAGGGCCTGGGCACCATCATCAAAAGCAAACGGTGACTGTGATGGACATCGGGATGATTCGTGGTCTTGGCACCGTTGTAGTGATGGTGGCCTTTATCGGTCTGGCGCTTTGGGTGTTTAGCGGAAGACGTAAAAAGGACTTTGACGAGGCCACACTGCTGCCTTTCGCAGATGATCCCGAAGCCATTAAGCACGTCGAGCAAGAGCAAGCTTCTAGGAGTAATAAAGAATGACCCTCTTCTGGAGTCTGTACGTCACAGTACTCACCCTGGGCACCATCGCCACGCTGACCGGGATCCTGTTATCCACGCGTAAAGGCCAGCGCAAAGAAGCCACCGACCAGACGGTCGGCCACTCCTTCGACGGCATCGAGGAGTACGACAACCCACTGCCGAAATGGTGGTTCATGTTGTTCGTCGCCACCATCATCTTCGCCCTCGGCTACCTGGCGCTCTACCCTGGCCTGGGTAACTGGAAAGGTCTGCTGCCGGGTTACGGCCACCTGAACAACGAGACCCAGCAAGAGTTCTCGAATGGTCAGCCTGGCTGGACCGGCGTGCATGAGTGGGAAAAGGAAATGGCCAAGGCTGACGCGAAGTTCGCGCCGATCTTCGCCAAGTTCGCCGCCATGCCTATCGAAGAAGTCGCCAAAGACCCGCAAGCCCTGAAGATGGGTGGCCGCCTGTTCGCCTCCAACTGCTCGGTTTGCCACGGCTCCGATGCCAAGGGCGCCTATGGCTTCCCCAACCTGACCGACGCCGACTGGCGCTGGGGCGGCGAGGCGGCAACCATCAAGACCACCATCCTGGGCGGGCGTCAGGGTGTGATGCCGGCCTGGGGCGAGGTGATCGGCGAACAAGGCGTACGCGATGTGGCCGCCTTCGTGCTGACCGAACTGAACGGTCGCAAGCTGCCGGAAGACGCGAAAGCCGACCCCGCCGCCGGCCAGAAGATCTTCGCCGCCAACTGCCTGGCTTGCCACGGCCCAGAAGGTAAAGGCACCCCAGCGATGGGCGCACCGAACCTGACTCACCCGGCTGCGTTCATCTACGGTTCGAGCTTCGCTCAGCTGCAGCAGACCATCCGCTACGGTCGCCAAGGCGTGATGCTGGCCCAGGAACAACTCCAGGGCAACGACAAGGTTCACCTGTTGGCGGCTTATGTCTACAGCTTGTCGCATGGCAGCGATGCCGCTACCGATACGGCCGAGTAAGTTCTGTTTTCGGAGTCATGCCCGCTCTGGCGGGCTGGCTCTGAAGCAGCTCCCGCATAACGCCCTGCCTCCACGCGACTTCGGGTCGCAGCGTTAAAGCCGCACTCCCAGCGTATAATTCAGAGCGCGCAAGTCGCTTTGACCTCTGTCGGCATGTACTGGCCGAGGCTCTCTTCCACAGCCGTGGTACGCACTGATGAGCAAGCAGATCCCCGTTCGAGACATTACCCCGCAGGCCAAGCCGGCGGCTAACAGCGTCGACCTCTACGCTTCGCGTGAAAAGATCTACACCCGCGCCTTCACCGGTTTCTTCCGCAATCTGCGCAGGTTCGGTGGCGCTGCCCTGCTCCTGCTGTACTTCGGCACCGTCTGGCTCAACTGGGCGGGTCATCAGGCGGTCTGGTGGAACCTGCCGGAGCGCAAGTTCTACATCTTCGGCGCCACCTTCTGGCCGCAGGACTTTATCCTGCTCTCCGGGCTATTGATCATCAGCGCCTTCGGCCTGTTCTTCATCACCGTGTTCGCCGGCCGCGTCTGGTGCGGCTACACCTGCCCGCAGAGCGTCTGGACCTGGATTTTCATGTGGTGCGAGAAGGTCACCGAAGGCGACCGTAATCAGCGCATCAAGCTCGACAAAGCGCCCATGAACGCCAACAAGTTCCTGCGCAAGCTGGCCAAACACAGCCTCTGGCTGGTGATCGGCTTCGTCACTGGGCTGACCTTCGTCGGCTACTTCTCGCCCATTCGCGAGCTGAGCCTCGACTTCTTCATCGGCCAGGCCGATGGCTGGTCGTACTTCTGGGCCGGCTTCTTTACCCTCGCCACCTACGGCAACGCCGGCTACTTGCGCGAGCAGGTGTGCATCTACATGTGCCCCTACGCGCGCTTCCAGAGCGTGATGTTCGACAAGGACACCCTGGTCGTCTCCTACGACCCGCGCAAAGGCGAACACCGCGGCCCGCGTAAAAAGGGCGCCGACTACAAGGCCGAAGGCCTCGGCGACTGCATCGACTGCACCATGTGCGTACAGGTCTGCCCGACTGGCATCGACATCCGCGACGGCCTGCAGATCGAATGTATCGGCTGCGCCGCCTGCATCGACGCCTGCGACTCGATCATGGACAAGATGGACTACCCGCGCGGGTTGATCAGCTACACCACCGAGCACAACCTCTCCGGACAGAAGACTCACCTGCTACGGCCACGCCTGATCGGCTACGCCATCGCCCTGCTCGCCATGATCGGCCTGCTCGCCGCAGCCTTCGTCATGCGTCCGCTGGTGGGCTTCGACGTCAGCAAGGATCGCGTGCTCTACCGCGAAAACGCGGAAGGGCGAATCGAGAACGTCTACAGCCTGAAGATCATGAACAAGGATCAGCGCGAGCACACCTACCTGCTCGATGCCAAGGGCCTGGACGACCTGCAACTGGCAGGCCAGCGCGAGCTCAAGGTCGCCGCCGGCGAGATCCTGAGCCTGCCGGTAGAACTGTCCATCGCGCCAGAGAAGTTGCCGTCGAGTGCCAACGAGGTGATCTTCACCCTCGATGACGTCGACGAACCCGACACGCATGTTGAAGCCAAGAGCCGCTTCATCGGCCCGCACATTCGTTAAGAGAGCGACAAGATGCCCGCTACACCCGCTAGTCCTTGGTACAAACACCTCTGGCCCTGGATCATCATCGCCATGCTGGCCACCTCGGTGCTCCTCACCATCCATATGGTGATAATTGCCGCGGACACCGAAGACACACTGGTCAGCGACAATTATTACGAGGCCGGCAAGGGCATCAGCCGTTCGCTGGAGCGCGAACAACTGGCCAAAGAGCTGAAGCTACAGGCCAAGGCCCACCTCGACGAATTGACCGGCGAAGTCAGCCTGCGCCTGTCCGGCAACAGCCGCCCGGACAAGCTCGAACTCAACCTGATCTCCCCGACCCAGGCGGGAAAAGACCGGCACATCGCACTGACGCGCAGCACCACGGAAGCAGACCGCTACATCGGCCAGCTGCCTGAAGCCATCAGCGGTCGCCGCTTCATCGAATTGCTCGGCCAGCAAGGCGAGCAGACCTGGCGCCTGTTCGAGGAAGAAATGCTCAGCCCCGGCGGTGACATGCTGCTCGGTGACGAACCCATCCCCGGGGCGGAAGACCTGCGTCCATGAGCGCGCCGGTAACCTCCCGCCCGCTCAAGCTCGAGAGCTGAAGGCTTCTCCATGAGCGCACCTTTGCCCTGCTATCACTGCGGCTTGCCGGTTCCCGCCGGCAGTCGCTTTTGCGCGGCCGTGCTCAGTGAACCCCGAGAGTTCTGCTGTCCCGGCTGCCAAGCGGTGGCCGAGGCGATAGTCGCCGGCGGCCTGGACAGTTATTACCGCCACCGCAGCGAAGTCTCAGCCAACCCGCAGGCTCTGCCCCAGCAACTCAGCGATGAGCTGGCGCTGTACGACCGCCCCGATGTACAGCAGCCGTTCGTGCGGCACGACGGCGAGCTGGCCGAAGCCACGCTGCTGATGGAAGGCATCAGTTGCGCCGCCTGTGGCTGGCTGATCGAGCATCATCTGCGCCATCTGCCGGGGGTTGCCGAAGCCCGCCTGAACCTGTCCAACCACCGCTTGCAGGTGCGCTGGGCGGACAGTCAACTGCCCCTCAGCCAACTGCTCGGCGAACTGCGCAGTATTGGCTATGCCGCCCACCCCTACCAGGCGGATCGTGCGGCCGAGCAATTGGCTGCGGAAAATCGTCTCGCCCTACGCCAGTTGGGGGTCGCCGGGCTGCTGTGGTTCCAGGCGATGATGGCGACCATGGCCACTTGGCCGGAATTCAATATCGACCTGAGCCCGGAACTGCACCAGATTCTGCGCTGGGTGGCGATGTTTCTGACCACTCCGATCGTGTTCTACAGCTGCGCGCCGTTCTTTCGCGGCGCCCTGCGCGACTTGCGCACCCGTCATCTGACCATGGACGTCTCGGTCTCGCTGGCGATTGGCGGCGCCTATCTCGCCGGGATCTGGACGGCGATCAGCGGCCAGGGTGAACTGTATTTCGATGCGGTCGGCATGTTCGCCTTGTTCCTCCTCAGCGGCCGCTACCTGGAGCGCCGCGCCCGTGAGCGCACCGCGGCGGCGACCGCGCAGTTGGTCAACCTGCTACCGGCCTCCTGTCTACGCCTGGATGCCCAGGGCCAGAGTGAGCGCATCCTGCTCAGCGAGTTGCGGCTCGGTGATCGCGTATTGGTGCAACCCGGCTCGGTAGTGCCTGCCGATGGACGCATCCGGCAAGGTCAATCGAGCGTCGATGAATCGCTGCTGACCGGCGAATACCTGCCGCAAGCGCGCATCGAAGGCGATGCGGTGACCGCCGGCACGCTCAACGTCGAAGGCCCTTTGACCGTCGAAGTCCTGGCGCTGGGGCACGACACCCGGCTCTCGGCCATCGTCCGCCTGCTCGAACGCGCGCAAGCCGACAAGCCACGCCTGGCCGAACTGGCCGACCGCGCGGCGCAATGGTTCCTGCTCGCCACCCTGCTGCTCGCCGCCGTCATCGGCCTGATCTGGTGGCAGCTGGAGCCGTCCCGCGCGTTCTGGATAGTGCTGGCCATGCTGGTCGCCACCTGCCCGTGCGCGCTGTCCCTGGCGACGCCCACGGCACTCACGGCAGCCACCGGCACCTTGCACAAGCTGGGTTTACTGCTGACCCGCGGGCATGTGCTGGAAGGCCTGAACCAGATCGATACGGTCATTTTCGACAAGACCGGCACCCTGACCGAAGGCCGCTTGACGCTACGGGCTATCCGCCCGCTGGGCGCCGAGAACGCCGACAGCTGCCTGGCCCTGGCCGCCGCCCTGGAAAATCGCTCGGAACACCCCATCGCCCGGGCGTTCGGCCAAGCCCCTCAAGCCGCAGAAGAGGTCACCAGCAGCCCCGGCCTCGGACTCGAAGGCCTGGTTGCCGGCCGGCGTCTGCGCATCGGCCAGCCACTTTTCGTCTGCGCGCTGAGTGGCTGCACAGTGCCGAGCATGCCCGAGGAGCCCGGCCAATGGCTGCTGCTCGGCGACAGCCAGGGCCCTCTGGCCTGGTTCGTCCTGGATGATCGCCTGCGGGCCGACGCGCCTGCCCTGCTCGCCGCCTGCAGGGGCCGCGGCTGGCAGACTTTGCTGCTGTCCGGCGACAGTTCACCGATGGTCGCCAGCGTCGCCGCCGAGCTGGGTATCGACCAAGCCCGCGGCGGCTTGCGCCCCGCTGACAAGTTGGCGCTCCTCCAACAGTTGCACCAGCAAGGGCGCAAGGTGCTGATGCTCGGTGACGGGGTCAACGATGTGCCGGTGCTGGCCGCCGCCGATATCAGCGTGGCCATGGGTTCGGCCACCGATCTGGCGAAAACCAGTGCCGACGCAGTACTCCTGTCCAATCGCCTGGAGGCGCTGATTCAGGCCTTCGGTCTGGCCCGCCGCACCCGCCGTGTAATCATCGAGAACCTGCTCTGGGCGGGGCTGTACAATGGCTTGATGTTGCCGTTCGCCGCCCTCGGCTGGATCACCCCCGCCTGGGCCGCGATCGGCATGTCACTCAGCTCGCTGACCGTGGTGCTCAATGCCTTGCGCCTGACCCGTCTACCGGAGGTAAAGGCCGCGCCCGCCAGTGCCCACGCGACCCTCGCCCGCCACGCCCCCGCCTAAGCAGGGCGTGGGCTTTCCCGCTCACCTGGAGGCTGTATGCCCGCGCTCTACGTGATGATTCCAGTAGCCCTGCTGATCGTCGCCATCGCCATCTATATCTTCTTCTGGGCGGTCGACAGCGGTCAGTACGACGACCTGGATGGCCCGGCCCACAGCATCCTGTTCGACGACGAAGACCCGCAGCATCAGGCCGGCATCGACGAAGCCAGCGGCAACACAACCTCAGGCAACCAGTCCAAGGACGAGGAACCGCCGCGTGGTTGAACTCGCTCCGCTGCTGGTTTCCGCGCTGATTCTCGGCCTGCTCGGCGGCGGCCACTGCCTGGGGATGTGTGGCGGTTTGATGGGTGCGCTGACCTTGGCCATCCCGCCCGAGCAACGCAGTCGGCGTTTGCGTCTGCTGCTCGCCTACAATCTCGGCCGGATTCTCAGTTACGCCAGCGCCGGCCTGTTGATCGGCCTGGCCGGCTGGGCCGTCGCCAGCAGCCCGGCGGCGCTGGCACTGCGCGTGGTGGCGGCCTTGCTGCTGATCGCCATGGGCCTCTATCTGGCCGGCTGGTGGAGCGGTCTGACCCGCATCGAAGCCCTTGGCCGCGGACTCTGGCGCACTATCCAACCCTTCGCCAGCCGCTTGCTGCCGGTCTCCAGCCTGCCCCGCGCCCTGCTGCTCGGCGCACTCTGGGGCTGGCTGCCCTGCGGCTTGGTCTACAGCACCCTGCTGTGGGCCGCCAGCCAAGGCGATGCACTCGACAGTGCGCTGCTGATGCTGGCGTTCGGTCTGGGCACCTGGCCGGTACTGCTAGCCACCGGCATGGCCGCCGAACGGCTGACCGCGGTGCTGCGCAAGCGCAGGGTGCGCATGGCCGGCGGCCTAGTGGTGATTCTCTTTGGGCTATGGACGCTACCCGGTCCCCACCAGGCCTGGTTGATGGGGCATGGCTCCGACCACAGCCACAGCAGCGCGCAAGCCGAGCAGCACCAGCACTGAGCCACTTGATACAGATCAAGATGGCCTCTGCGCCCGCTCTTTAGACTCCCCGGCACAGTCTGAAAACCGGGGATCGCTCGCATGCTCGATACCATCAATTGGGACACCGACCTGATCCACCGCTACGATCAGGCCGGCCCGCGCTACACCTCCTACCCGACGGCCCTGCAGTTTCATCCCGGCGTCGGCCCGGCCGAGCTGCTTGACGCCCTACACGGCAGCCGTCGAGCCCTGCGCCCGTTGTCGCTGTACCTGCACATCCCGTTCTGCGCCAACATTTGCTACTACTGCGCCTGCAACAAGGTCATCACCAAGGATCGCAGCCGTAGCGAGCCCTATCTGGATCGGCTAACCCACGAGATCGCCATCCTTGGCGGTCATCTGGATCGCCGCCAGCGCATCGAACAGCTGCACTTGGGGGGTGGCACTCCCACTTTTCTTAACCATGCCCAATTACGCCGTCTGATGGGCACGCTGCGGCAGAATTTCAGCCTGCTGGACGACGATTCCGGCGACTACGGCATCGAGCTCGACCCGCGCGAGGCCGACTGGTCAAGCATGGGTCTGCTGCGCGAGCTGGGTTTTAACCGCGTCAGTGTCGGCGTACAGGACTTCGATTCAGCGGTGCAGCGTGCCATCAATCGCCTGCAAAGCCTGGAGCAAACCCGCGCCATCATCGAAGCCGCGCACACCTTGCAGTTCCGTTCGGTGAATATCGACCTGATCTATGGCCTGCCCAAACAAACCCCGGCGAGCTTCGCCCGTACCGTCGCCGAGGTGATCGCCCTGCAGCCTGATCGGCTCTCGGTGTTCAACTACGCCCACCTGCCGCAGCGCTTTCTGCCGCAACGGCGCATCAACAACAGCGAACTACCGACAGCCGCCGACAAGCTGGCGATGCTGCAACAAAGCATCGAGCAACTGACCGCTGCCGGTTACCGCTATATCGGCATGGATCATTTCGCCCTGGCTGACGACGAGTTGAGCAGCGCCCAGGAAGATGGCCGCCTGCAGCGTAATTTCCAGGGCTACACCACCCATGGCCATTGCGACCTGCTGGGGCTTGGGGTCTCGGCGATCAGCCAGATTGGCGAGCTGTACAGCCAGAACAGCAGCGACCTGGCGCAGTACCAGAACGACCTGGAAAAAGGCCAGTTGGCCACCCAGCGCGGCCTGCATTGCAACGCCGATGACCGGATCCGGCGCGCCGTGATACAGCACCTGATCTGCCAGTTCGAACTGGAGTTCAGCGTGATCGAAAACCAGTTCAACCTCGACTTTCGCGCCTACTTCGGCGCGATCTGGCCGCAACTCCAGCACATGGCCGCAGACGGCTTGCTCGATCTGAGCGACCGCGCCATCCACATCCGCCCCGCCGGGCGTCTGCTGGTACGCTCGGTGTGCATGCTGTTCGACCACTACCTGGCCGAGCAAAACCGCCAGCGCTTTTCACGGGTGATCTGATCGCGCCCGGACTCAACGGACGCCCGGTCAGCCTTGAAGAAGGCTACCCGCAACCTGTGCGCGCCTTGCCTACCGATAGGCTCTTTCGGCCATTAACGGGGAAACTTGAGCAAATGGTCAGGCGCCGACCTAGCTGTTACCCTTACAGCTCATGTGTGCTTTAGCGTAAGGACTTTTCTCGATGGCCGAGAACATCAAGGCCCGCAGCCTGCCCCAAGTGCATTGCAAGGATTGCAGCCTGGCCGGCCTGTGCCTGCCGCTGTCCATGGATCTGGAAGATATGGATGCCTTGGATGAGATCGTTAAACGCGGCCGCCCGCTGAACAAAGGCGACTTCCTGTTCCGCCAGGGCGATGCCTTCGGCTCGGTCTTCGCCGTGCGCTCAGGCGCCCTGCGCACCTTCAGCGTCTCGGATGCGGGTGATGAGCAGATCACCGGCTTCCACTTACCCAGCGAACTGGTTGGCATGTCCGGCATGGACGGCGAGACTTACCCCATGTCCGCGCAAGCGCTGGAAACCACCTCGGTCTGTGAAATTCCCTTCGAGAGACTCGACGAACTGTCCGTACAGCTGCCCCAGCTGCGCCGCCAGTTGATGCGGATAATGAGTCGGGAAATCCGCGACGATCAACAGATGATGCTGCTGCTCTCGAAGAAAACCGCCGACGAGCGCATCGCCACCTTCCTGGTCAACCTCTCCGCTCGTTTCCGCGCCCGTGGCTTCTCGGCCCATCAGTTCCGTTTGGCCATGTCGCGCAGCGAAATCGGCAACTACCTGGGCTTGGCGGTGGAAACCGTGTCGCGGGTATTCACCCGCTTCCAGCAGAACGGCCTGATCGCCGCCGAGGGCAAGGAAATCCAAATCCTCGACCCTATCGAGTTGTGCGCCCTGGCCGGCGGCAACCTCGAAGGCTAAGCACTGTCCCAACTGCCGAAACTGCCCCGGCTGCCGAACCGGCACACCTGATCACCACAGGCTTGCTAGAATTTCCGCACGCCCGCCAGCCGTAGGAATCTGCGACGATGATCTTCGACGAATTCAGTATCAAATCCCTGATCCGCCCCGTGCCCGACTTCCCCAAACCCGGGGTGATCTTTCGTGACATCACGCCGTTATTCCAGTCCCCTCGCGCCCTGCGAATGGTCGCCGACAGCTTTATCCAGCGTTATGTCGAGACCGAGTTCAGCCATGTCGGCGCCATGGACGCACGTGGCTTTCTGATCGGTTCGATCATCGCCTACGCCCTCAACAAGCCGCTGATTCTGTTTCGCAAGCAAGGCAAGCTGCCGGGTGACGTGCTGGCCGAGGGCTACCAGACCGAGTACGGCGAAGCCTTCCTCGAAGTGCATGCCGACAGCCTGTGCGAGGGCGACTCGGTATTGATGTTCGATGATCTGATTGCCACCGGCGGCACCCTGCTGGCCGCGGCCAATCTGGTTCGGCGCCTGGGCGCGAGCATCTTCGAGGCTGCCGCGATCATCGACCTGCCGGAACTCGGCGGCTCGCAACGATTGCAAGACATCGGCATCCCAACGTTCTGCCTGACGACCTTTGCACTCAGCGATCGCTGATCCCGGTTGTTACCTTCCCGCGGCCCGGCCGGAGCAGTCGCCGTGCCGGGAGACAAGAAGTTGCCAGATGACTGGCCAGCCAAAGCCAAGTTCGCCGTGGTGCTGGAAACCGCCGAAAGCCTGCCAAGTGAAAGGCGGCAATGCTTCAGAGCGAACGCGACAGTACGAGATAAGCCTCCGTGCCTGCGGGGTGATTCCTTTCGCACGTTGCGAAAGAACCTAGCAGCGCTAATAGCAAAAGGCCAGTAGGTGTAACCAACGAGTCTGCGATTGCTGATGGGTTTGCCGGGGAGGCTGGTTGCGGCTGTCTCCAGAGAAGCCCGCAACGCAGGTTTCACCCACCCTACATGGCTGAAAATATAGAGGGGGATAACGCCGAGCGTTATTCCCCTTTCCTTTGCTCGACGATCGCCCCCTGCAGCAACTCTATAAAGCCCACCACATAAGGCTTATCCGCTTGCGGCGTCAGCGCCGCATACCATCTGAACGCAAAGCCGCCCTCACCTATCGGCCGCACGGCGAGCTGCTGCCTGCATAGCGCCTCGCTGAGCAGGCGCCTGGGTAGAATGCTGACTCCCTCGCCAGCCGTCACCAGTTCGATGATCGCGTCGATATTCTGAATATGGTGAAACGAGCCCAGGCTGATCTGATTGGGATAGAGGTGGCGACGGTAGAGATAGGACTGCTCCAGCTCGAAGTAATACAGCAGATCCAGACCGCCCAGATCCGCAACCGACACATAGACTTGCTGGCACAGCGGGTGATCCAGCGGCAGGACGGCGACCATTTCATCTTCATTCAGCGCCACATAGTCGACACCGGCAGCCTCGATGACCTCGCCGATCACCGCCACATCGATCTCTCTCTGTTGCAGGCTGCACAGCAGATCGGGGACTGGCTTGAGCACCAATTCGATCTGCGGATAGCGCATACGAAATTGCTTCATCACCGCCGGCAGCCAGTCGGCCTGATGCACCCGGTCGATGCTGATCCGCAGCTTGCCCGAATCGCCTTTGGCGTATTGATGCAGCTGGCTTTCCAGCTCGGCGACCTGCCCCAGGATCAGTCTCGCCTGAGTATCCAGTAGAGCGCCTGGTTCGGTCAGGATCATCGCCCGCTTGGTGCGGTAAAACAGCGCGAAGCCCAGGCGCTCCTCCAACTCGGCCAACTGCTTACTCAAAGCCGGCTGCGACAGACACAGCGCCTGCGCTGCTCGGGTCAGATTAGCAGTCTCGGCAATTGCGGCGACCAGGCGCAAATGCTTGATTTCCAGGCGCAACATGACAGCTCCTTGTCGCCAGCCAATAGGCATAAACGAGTGGGAGCTTAACCGCCTGACTCAAGGTCACTCAATAAGATGGGCCGGGATCAGGTCCGTCCTCAAATCATCACGCTTGCGGATGGCCACCTTGCAACTCCCGGCCACCTTAGGGTCCGCCCGCGATTCCAGCACTACCAGTTGCCCGCCGATCTTCTCCACCAGCGCCCGGTCGTACTCCATCAGCCGATAGCAGGCCTGCACATCGCCGGTGCGCTCCAGCGAGCACGGGAAATGAATCTCGCAGTAGGCGGTGTCGTCGTCGATCCGGTCGATCTTCCAGAACCGGTTCAACCCAAACATCTGCCGCCACTCTTCGGCTATAGCGCCAACGCTGTCTTTGCGCTCGCCTTTGTTTTTCAGGAACATATAGTTCGCCAACAGCCTGGCGATGACTCTGGTACGCCAATGCCAAGCGGTTCTCGACAGAGGCCCGGTAAAGCCGTTGACCCTTTCGAATAGCGCAATTTTCTTGTCGTCATTTTCCATAGTCGCCTCCGTGCTGAATCAGTTGGCCAGGATGATCAGTGCAGCGGCTATCTGCAGAAGCTGCGTGAGCGCATGCGCAAGCTGCCGGACCAGCAAGCGCCGCGTGAACAAAGCCAGGCAATAGAGGATACGGGCGAGCACGAATGCAGCGCCAAGCGCCAGCACCGCTGTGGCGCCGGCTTCAGCGGCCGTCTCGACGAAATAGATCAGCAGGGTAAACACCACCGCCTGTTCCAGGCTGTTGCCGTGGGCTCGGATGGCCCAGGTCAATTCCTTGATGCCGCCATCGCCGAAACTGACCTTATGGACCAGTCGCAGGCGGGAAATATTCAGGGAAAGGGCTATCAGCAGTAGGGATAAAACTGCGGCGATATAGGGGCTGTAGAGCAAGGTGTGCCTCCTGGCATCTCTTATTGGGATGTCAGGAGGCTAAGGGGCAGAGGTCAGTTAAGTAAAAGCACTTGTGCTCATGGTTATGATTTCTCGGGGTTATGGCTATTCCCGCGCTGTTGCCTAAATCCCCAAACGCCTCTCAGGAGCCCGCCGCCTCTTTGGCTTTCTGCCGTTTGAGGAAGTCGACCTTCCACTGCTCCATGCCCATAAACTCCGAATCCAGATTAGCCTCGACTTGGTATTTGGCTTTTAGCGCGGCAATTTCGGCGTGCTGCTCCACCAGGAATTGGTCGAAGCGCTGAAGCAGTTCGGGGTGTTTGACCGTCGAGAGGTTAAAGGTGCTGCGGGTGTAGGGCAGTTTCGGGTCGAACACCAGGGCGCCCGGGCGGGCGCGGATGTTGTCGAGATAATAGGTGGCGACTACCACGTTGAAGTAGGCGCCGTCGGCGTCTTTCTTCAGGGCTTGCTTGATCATCTGTTGCAGGTCGGCGCCCTGGAACAGCTGGATCTGCTGCGCGGCGATGCGCTCCTGGTAGCCCCAGGGCGTCCAGCCATTCACCACCGCCAGGCGTTGCAGCTGTTCCAGGCCGCGGCCCTGGTGTTGTGGGGCGACCAGCACGCCGTCGACGTAATTGACCACGCCCTGGCTGTAGCTCATGCCCTTGCCGGCTTTTTGCGACTGCGACCAGTTGGGGTTGTCCGGGTATTTGAAGTCCACCTCGCCTTGCAGCAACGCGGGTAGCAGGCGCTCGACCGGCAGCGCTTTGTACTCCAGTTGCACATCGCTTTTGGCCGCGAACAGGTCGAGCACTTCGCGGGCGAACCCCTCGTAGTTGCCCTGCTTATCGGTGCTGTAGTGCGGCAAGAAGGCCAGGTTTTCCACGCCAACCACATAAGTTTGCGCCTGGGCGCTGGTGGAGAGCAGAACGGCTAACAAACTGCAGACGAGCTTAGGCTTCACAACAAACCTCCTGGTTAGTGGCTTTGATTGACTCGAACAGAGATAAGTAGCCGCGCGCGTGCGTGGCCGAGGAATTTATCGAGGCGGCTTAGCCGCCGGTCATGCTCATAAACCTCAAGACCTGCACTTGCTCTTCAACCTGGAAGTGATGGCGCTCCGGCTTGAGTTGCAGGGCATTTTGCAGGGCTTCGCGCAGGCGCTGACTATCGCCCGGATGGGCGCGCAGCAGGGCTTTTAGATCGAGGGCGCCTTCATGGCCGAGGCAGAGCACCAGCTTGCCCTCGGCGGTCACCCGCACGCGGTTACAGTCGGCGCAAAAGTTGTGGCTGTGCGGGGAGATGAAACCGACCCGAGTATCGCTCCCGACCACCTGCCAGTAGCGCGATGGCCCGCCGGTGACGCGGCTGCTGCGCACCAGCGCGTAGCCTTGCTCGATGCGCTCGCGCACCTCGGCACTGGAGCAGAAGGTCTCTTCGCGCTTATGGCTGGAGATGCTGCCCAGCGGCATCTCTTCGATAAAGCTGATATCCAGCCCGCGCTCGACGGCGAACTCGACCAGATCGAGCACTTCGTCATCGTTGCGGCCTTTCTGCACCACGCTGTTCAGTTTGATCCGGCTAAAACCCGCCGCCCTCGCCGCTTCGATGCCGGCCAGCACTTGCTCGAGCTTGTCGCGCCGGGTGAAGGCGGCGAAACGTTCGCGCCGCAGGGAGTCGAGGCTGATATTCAGGCGTTTGACGCCGGCGGCGCGCAGTTGCGGCGCCATCTGGTAAAGCTGTGAGCCGTTGCTGGTGATCGCCAGGTCTTCCAGTTCGGGCCGTGCGCCCAAGCGCTCAAGCAGGCCGAGCAGCCCTTTGCGCACCAGCGGCTCACCGCCGGTAATGCGGATGCGTTTAACCCCGAGACCGATAAAGGCATCGGCCACGGTATAGAGCTCTTCCAGGCTGAGGATCTGTTCGCGAGGGGCGAAGACCATGTCTTCGCTCATGCAGTAGGTGCAGCGAAAGTCGCAGCGGTCGGTGACCGACAGACGCAGGTAGGTGATGCGCCGACCGAAAGGGTCGACCAACTGGGTGTTGGGCAAGGCGGGTCTCCTAGTGCTCAAGGCGCCGAGACGTTATTGTTATTGACCGACCGGTCAGGAATATAACCAGAAAACCCCCAGCGCGTATACAAAAAATTCGACAAAATTTCCTGCCGCCTCTCTGTGCAGGAAACCCCAGGCAAACCTCGATCCAGGCACTGGGCCGCTGGGTTGAGCCTCGCGCGAGGCCGGTGCTACCATGCCCGACCGCCCGTCCGCCATTCTCTGCGGGGTGTAAACAGCACAAGAGCCTTTAAATGACCAGCATTCGCGAGCGCAACAAAGAGTTAATTCTGCGCGCGGCCAGTGAAGAGTTCGCCGACAAAGGCTTTGCCGCGACCAAGACCAGCGATATCGCCGCCAAGGCGGGTCTGCCCAAGCCCAACGTTTATTACTACTTCAAGTCGAAAGAGAACCTCTACCGCGAGGTGCTGGAAAGCATCATCGAACCGCTATTGCAGGCCTCCGCGCCGTTCAACGAAGGCGGTCAGCCAGCTGAGGTGTTGACGGCCTATATCCGCTCGAAGATTCGCATCTCCCGCGATCTGGCTTACGCCTCCAAGGTATTCGCCAGCGAGATCATGCACGGCGCGCCGCACCTGTCGGCAGAACAAACCGCACAGCTCAACGGGCAAGCCAAGCACAACATCAGTTGCATCCAGGCATGGATCGATCAGGGCTTGATGGCCAAAATCGACCCCAACCATCTGTTGTTCAGCATCTGGGCGGCAACCCAGACCTACGCGGACTTCGACTGGCAAATCTCCACCGTCACCGGCAAGGCCAGCCTCGACGATGCCGATTACGAAGCGGCCGCCGAGACCATCATTCGCCTGGTGATCAAGGGCTGCGAGATCGCCGATAGCAGCGAAAAGCCGGCAGTTAAAGTAGCCGGCTAGCTCACCCTTCTGCATCGCTAAAAAAAAACGCCTCTCCCATCTGGAAGAGGCGTTTTTTTGCGGCTAGGAAATGCCCCGCTCGTGGGGACTTCATCGCCACCCTGCAGCTAAAGCCGCTTTGACTTAACCCGCATCCGCGACCAAGCCAACCGCCTGCACCCCTTTGATCGCGCATTGTTCGTCGATGTCGGAGGTGTCGCCGGTAATGCCGATGGCGCCGATCACTGCGTTTTCCGCATTGCGGATCAACACGCCACCCGGTGCCGGAATCAGGTTGCCTTGTGCCAAGGTGTTGACCGCCGCGATAAAGCTTGGGCGCTGCTGCGCATCATTGGCGATCAGCCGTGAGGCCTTGCCCAGCGCCACGGCGCCCCAGGCTTTACCGATGGCAATTTGCGGTCGCAGCATGCTTGCGCCGTCTTCGCGCAACAGCGTTATCAGGTGGCCGCCCGCATCCAGCACCGCAATGGTCAGCGGTGCAGCGGAGATGGCACGCCCAGCCGCCAGTGCCTGATTGGTAATCATGGTCGCGGTTTCCAGTGTTAAAGCGCTCATGTTCAACCCTTCTTTTGCTAGTGAGAAATCGGAAAGAAACGCGCCCGTCGGTGCTGCCAGACAGGACAGCTGCCACTGCACACGGCTACCCGGAAAAGCGGGCCGAGCCGAACGGGCACAATCAAAAGCTCGGAGCAAATATCTCACCGAAAACAAAAAACGCAATAGACAGATACAATCTAAAAGCATTTTGTATACATTACTTCAGACCACAGCCCAGGCGCCTTCCGCGCGCCCGCTCAAACAACCGTTTCAAAAGATTTTTCGCTGCGGCGCTTTGCCAGAGAAAAAATCTTGACCGCAAAGTCATGAGCTGAATAGAATCCAACACCGTAAGTTGTATACAATTTAAGAACAAATGAGGCACAACAGCATGGCCAGAATGAGAGCAATCGAGGCTGCCGTCCTCGTAATGCGCCGCGAAGGCGTTGACACCGCGTTTGGTATCCCCGGCGCCGCTATCAACCCCCTGTATTCCTCGCTGAAAAAAGTCGGCGGCATCGACCACGTCCTGGCCCGTCACGTTGAAGGCGCCTCGCACATGGCCGAGGGTTACACCCGCACCAAAGCCGGCAACATCGGCGTGTGCATCGGCACCTCCGGCCCAGCCGGCACCGACATGGTCACCGGCCTTTACAGTGCTTCCGCCGACTCGATCCCAATCCTCTGCATCACCGGCCAGGCGCCGCGTGCGCGGATGCACAAGGAAGATTTCCAGGCGGTCGACATCACCAGCATCGTTAAGCCGGTGACCAAGTGGGCAACCACCGTCATGGAGCCGGGCCAAGTGCCTTACGCGTTCCAGAAGGCCTTCTACGAAATGCGCAGCGGCCGCCCGGGCCCGGTGCTGATCGATCTGCCGTTCGACGTGCAGATGGCCGAGATCGAATTCGATATCGACGCCTACGAGCCGTTGCCGCTGGCCAAGCCTGCCGCTAACCGCACCCAGATCGAAAAAGCCCTGGCGATGCTCAACGAGGCCGAGCGCCCGCTGATCGTTTCCGGTGGTGGCGTGATCAACGCCGACGCCAGCGCCAAGCTGGTTGAGTTCGCTGAACTGGTCGGCGTACCGGTAGTACCGACCCTGATGGGTTGGGGCTCCATCCCGGATGACCACGCCTTGATGGTCGGCATGGTTGGCCTGCAGACCTCGCATCGCTACGGCAACGCCACAATGCTGGAGTCCGATCTGGTACTCGGCATCGGCAACCGTTGGGCCAACCGCCACACCGGTTCGGTTGACGTGTACACCGCCGGTCGGCGTTTTATCCACGTCGACATCGAGCCGACCCAAATTGGCCGCGTGTTCAACCCGGATCTGGGTATCGTTTCCGATGCCGGCGCCGCCCTGGACATGTTCATCACCGTCGCTCGCGAGTGGCAAGCCGCTGGTAAACTGAAGAACCGCAGCGCCTGGCTGGATGCCTGCCAGCAGCGCAAGCGCACCCTGCAGCGCAAGACCCACTTCGACAACGTGCCGGTCAAGCCGCAGCGCGTCTACGAAGAGATGAACCAGGTGTTCGGCAAGGACACCTGCTACGTCAGCACCATCGGCTTGTCGCAGATTGCCGGCGCGCAGTTCTTGCACGTCTACAAGCCGCGCCACTGGATCAACTGTGGCCAAGCCGGCCCGCTGGGCTGGACCATTCCGGCGGCGCTGGGGGTGGTCAAGGCTGATCCGACGCGCAACGTGGTGGCGCTGTCCGGCGACTACGACTTCCAGTTCATGATCGAAGAACTGGCCGTCGGCGCGCAGTTCAACCTGCCGTACATTCACGTGGTGGTGAACAACTCCTACCTCGGCCTGATCCGTCAGGCGCAGCGCGGTTTCGAGATGGATTACTGCGTACAGCTGGCGTTCGACAACATCAATGCTCCTGAGCTGAACGGCTATGGCGTGGATCACGTGGCCGTCGCAGAAGGCCTGGGTTGCAAGGCGATTCGCGTGCTCGAGCCGAGCGAGATCCAGCCGGCCCTGCGCCAGGCTCAGGAACTGATGAAACAGCACCGGGTACCGGTGATTGTGGAAATCATCATAGAGCGCGTGACCAACATCTCCATGGGCACCGAGATCAATGCGGTCAACGAGTTCGAAGACCTGGCGCTGACCGGTGCGGATGCGCCGACGGCGATCTCGCTGCTCGACTGACGCAGAACCATCCCCTCTCCCACTTGTGGGAGAGGGTTAGGGAGAGGGTACCTTTCATAAGGCCCTCTCCCCCGGCCCCTCTCCCCCTCTACATGAAAGAAGGGCGGAAGAGGGGAGCCAACCGAGGAGAACTCTTATGCCCCGTTTTGCTGCCAACCTGTCCATGCTGTTCACCGAAGTGGACTTCCTGGATCGTTTCGACGCCGCCGCCCAAGCGGGCTTCAGCGGCGTCGAATACCTGTTCCCCTACGACTTCAGCGCCGAAGAAATCAAGGCGCGCCTGGATGCCAACAAACTGACCCAGGTGCTGTTCAACCTGCCGGCCGGTGATTGGGCCAAAGGCGAGCGCGGTATCGCTTGCCACCCGGATCGCGTTGCCGAGTTCCGCGCCGGCGTCGATCAAGCCATCGCCTATGCCAAGGTGCTGGGCAATAAGCAGATCAACTGCCTGGCCGGTATTCGTCCGCAAGGCCTCGACTGCGCGACCGTCGAGCAAACCTTCGTCGACAACCTGAAGTTCGCCGCCGACAAGCTGCAAGCCGCCGGCATCAAGCTGGTGATGGAAGCCATCAACACCCGCGACATCCCCGGCTTCTACCTGAACAACACCAAGCAGGCCCTGGCCATTCGCGAGAAGGTCGGCAGCAGCAATCTGTTCCTGCAGTACGACATCTACCACATGCAAATCATGGAAGGCGATCTGGCCCGCACCCTAGAAGGCAACCTGGCGGTGATCAACCACGTACAACTGGCCGACAACCCGGGCCGCAACGAGCCGGGCACTGGCGAGATCAACTACCGCTTCCTCTTCCAACACCTGGATCGCATCGGCTACCAGGGCTGGATCGGCTGTGAATACAAGCCGGCTACCACCACCGTTGCTGGCCTCGGCTGGCTGAAAGCGTTCGTTTAGTTCTGAAAAAGTCCTCCTGACTTTTTCAGAAATGCCGAGTTCGGTACAAGCCCGGACTCGGCTCTCGCCAACCGATGGTTGGCGGGTAGCACATCCATGTACCACTGAAGACGCTGAAGTTTTCAGCGTCTCCACAACGCCATCAAAGGAGAATCCTCATGGCTAAAATCGGATTTATCGGCACCGGCATCATGGGCAAGCCCATGGCTCAGAACCTGCAGAAAGCCGGGCACACCCTGTTCTTCTCCGAGCACTTCGAGAAGACCCCGGCCGACCTGATCGGCGCCAACGGCATTGGCCTGGCCAACCCGCGCGAAGTGGCGCAGGAAGCCGAGTTCATCATCATCATGGTGCCGGATACGCCGCAGGTTGAAGAGGTACTGTTCCGCAAGGACGGCGTGGCCGAAGGCGCTGGCGCAGGTAAGGTGGTGATCGACATGAGTTCGATCTCGCCGACCGCCACCAAGGTCTTCGCCGAGAAGATCAAGGCCACCGGCGCCGCCTACCTCGACGCCCCGGTGTCCGGCGGTGAAGTGGGTGCCAAGGCCGCGACCCTGAGCATCATGGTCGGTGGTAGCGAGCAGGCCTTCGAACGCGCCCTGCCGCTGTTCCAGGCCATGGGCAAGAACATCACCCACGTCGGCGCTAACGGCGACGGCCAGACCGCCAAGGTGGCCAACCAGATCATCGTCGCGCTGAACATTCAGGCGGTGGCCGAGGCGCTGCTGTTCGCCGCGAAGAACGGTGCCGACCCAGCCAAGGTGCGGGAAGCGCTGATGGGCGGCTTCGCCGGCTCGAAGATTCTCGAAGTGCACGGCGAGCGTATGATCAAAGGCACCTTCGACCCGGGCTTCCGCATCAGCCTGCACCAGAAGGACCTCAACCTGGCCTTGGCCGGCGCCCGCGAGCTGGGCCTGAACCTGCCCAACACCGCCAACGCCCAGCAAGTGTTCAGCACCTGCGCGGCCATCGGCGGCAGCAACTGGGACCATTCGGCGCTGATCAAAGGCCTGGAACACATGGCCAACTTCTCGATCCGCAAAGAGTAAGCGCTTGATCCTCTCGCCCTGCGGGGCGAGGGGAGTAAAAGTTTCGACCTCCTGGCAGGCGGAGTCACGGCCTACCTGCCAGGCTGGTCGATTCCAGTCCCGAACCGCTGTTAGCACAACGGCGGCTCCGGACTGCAATCGGCCCAGCAGCACAACCAGAAGTCAGGAGCCCTGCTATGTCTTCCGATCCGTCTTTCAATCCAACGTCCCTGCTACGCGAACTGTTCGCCACCGCCATCGACGCCGCCCATCCGCGTCAGGTGCTGGCCGACCATCTACCGGCCGACCGCACGGGTCGCGTCATCGTCATCGGCGCCGGGAAAGCGGCGGCGGCCATGGCCGAAGTGATCGAGGCGCAATGGCAGGGCGAGATTTCCGGCCTGGTGGTGACCCGCTACGGCCACGGCGCCAACTGCCAGAAAATCGAAGTGGTCGAGGCCGCGCACCCGGTGCCGGATGCCGCCGGTCTGGCAGTCGCCCAACGCGTACTGGAGTTGGTCAGCAACCTCGGCGAAAGCGACCGGGTGATCTTCCTCCTCTCCGGTGGCGGCTCTTCCCTGCTCGCCCTGCCGGCGGCCGGTTTGAGCCTGCAAGATAAACAGGCGATCAACAAGGCCCTGCTGAAATCCGGCGCCACCATCGGCGAGATGAACTGCGTGCGCAAGCACCTCTCGGCGATCAAGGGCGGCCGCTTGGCCAAGGCCAGCTGGCCGGCCAGCGTCTACACCTACGCGATTTCCGATGTGCCGGGCGATGAAGCCACGGTGATCGCCTCCGGCCCGACCGTCGCCGACCCGACCACCTCGGTCGAAGCCCTGGCGATCCTCAGCCGCTACGCCATCGAGATTCCGGCCCACGTCCGCGCCTGGCTGCAAGACCCACGCTCGGAAACGGTCAAACCCGGCGATCCATGCCTGGCCCGCAGCCACTTCCAACTGATCGCCACGCCGCAGCAATCCCTGGACGCAGCCGCCGCCAAGGCGCTGAAAGCCGGTTTCACCCCGCTGATCCTCGGCGATCTGGAAGGCGAATCCCGCGACGTGGCCAAGGTCCACGCCGGTATCGCTCGGCAGATCGTCTTGCACGGTCAGCCGCTCAAACCGCCCTGCGTGATCCTCTCCGGCGGTGAAACCACCGTCACCGTGCGCGGCAACGGGCGCGGCGGGCGCAATGCGGAGTTTCTGCTGAGCCTGACCGATAGCCTCAAAGGCCTGCCCGGCGTCTACGCGCTGGCGGGCGACACCGATGGCATCGACGGCTCGGAAGACAACGCCGGCGCCCTGATGACCCCCGACAGTTATGCCCGCGCTGCCCGCCAGGGCCTCAGCGCCAGTGACGAACTGGACAACAACAACGGCTATGGCTACTTCGCCGCCCTCGACGAACTGATCGTCACTGGGCCGACTCGTACCAACGTCAACGACTTCCGCGCCATCCTGATACTGGAGAGCCCTGCCAAATGACCCCGAATAAGAAAGTAAAAATCCTCGCCACCCTGGGCCCAGCCATCAAGGGCATCGACGATATCCGTCAGTTGGTGGAAGCCGGCGTAAACCTGTTCCGCCTGAATTTCAGCCACGGCGAACATGCCGACCACGCCGAGCGCTTCAACTGGGTGCGCGAGGTGGAACGCCAGCTGAACTATCCGATCGGCATCCTGATGGACCTGCAAGGGCCGAAACTGCGCGTCGGCCGCTTTGCCGAGGGCAAGGTCAATCTGGAGCGCGGCCAGGCCTTCCGCCTCGACCTCGACCCGACACCCGGCACCGCGCAGCGCGCCAACCTGCCGCATCCGGAAATCATCGCCGCCCTGCAGCCAGGGATGAACCTGCTGCTGGACGACGGCAAGCTGCGCCTGCAGGTGACCGCCAAGCATGGCGACGCCATCGATACCCAGGTGATCGCCGGGGGCGAGCTGTCCGACCGCAAAGGCGTCAACGTGCCGGAGGCGGTGCTGGAACTCAGCCCGCTGACCGCGAAGGACCGCCGCGACCTGGATTTCGGCCTGCAGCTCGGGGTGGATTGGGTCGCGCTGTCGTTCGTCCAGCGCCCGCAAGACATCCTCGAGGCCCGCGAGCTGATCGGTGACCGCGCCTTCCTGATGGCCAAGATCGAGAAGCCCTCGGCCGTCGAGCAACTCGAAGCCATCGCCAAGCTCTGCGACGCCATCATGGTTGCCCGTGGCGACCTGGGCGTGGAAGTGCCGGCGGAAAACGTGCCGCGCATCCAGAAAGACATCATCCGCACCTGCCGCCAACTCGGTAAGCCGGTGGTGGTCGCCACCCAGATGCTCGAATCCATGCGTTTCTCGCCGGCGCCGACCCGCGCCGAGGTCACCGACGTCGCCAACGCCGTGGCCGAAGGCGCCGACGCGGTGATGTTGTCGGCGGAAACCGCCTCCGGTGACTACCCGCAGGAAGCCGTGAGCATGATGAGCAAGATCATCCGCCAGGTGGAGAACGGCCCGGACTTCCAGGCCCAGCTCGACGTCAGCCGCCCGCAGGCCGAGGCTACCGCCTCCGATGCGATCAGCTGTGCGATCCGTCGAATCAGCGGCATTCTGCCGGTGGCGGCGTTGATCAACTACACCGAGTCCGGCAGCTCCAGCTTGCGCGCCTCGCGCGAGCGACCGAAGGCGCCGATCTTGAGCCTGACGCCGAATATCCACACCGCCCGCCGTTTGACCGTGGCCTGGGGCATCTACTCGGTGGTCAACGAGCGTCTGCACCAGGTCGAGGAGGTCACCAGCACCGCGCTGGAAATCGCCCAGGCGCAGAACATGGCGCAGCGCGGCGATACCGTGGTGATCACCGCCGGTGTGCCCTTTGGCCAACCGGGGACGACCAATACACTGCGGATCGAGACCTTGATCTGAACCAGCCCCTCGCCCTTTTCGGGCGAGGGAACTGATCAGCTGATCCCATCTGGCTTTGCCAGTTTCCAGGCGTCCGGTGTTCCCTCACCTGGCGCCTCTTTTTTTATTCAACAACTGCCGACAACGACTGCCGCCATGCTGCGCCCATCACTGCCCACGCGAACCTTGTGCGAGTCCAAAGCCCTGCTCAATGGCTGTAGCCAGATCTTCCTGCAGCAGCACCCGCTGTGCGGGCTGCTCATTCTGCTGGCCATCGCGGTGGCGGCGCCGCAGTTGCTCGGCGGCGCCTTGCTCGGGGGGTTCGCCGGAGCGCTGACGGCACGCCAGCGGCACTATGCCGAGGACGCTATCGAGGCCGGGCTGTACAGCTACAACGGCGTGCTGCTGGGTTTGTTGCTCTGCTACACATTCGCCTGGTCGCCACTGCTGCCGCTGTTGATCATCGCTAGCGGCGGGATTTCCGCCATGCTGCTGAACCCGCTGTTGCAGCGTTCGCGTCAGCGCCAATGGCTACCCGCCTACACCTCGCCCTTTGTCGTACTGAGCTGGTTGCTGCTGGTAATCGCCGCGCCCCTGCAGTTGACGCCCGCGGTTGCAATTGCTAGCCCGGCACTGAGTTTCGACGGGCTGAACCTTTGCGCCGCGATAGCTCGCGGCGTGGGTCAGGTGATCTTTCTCGACCAGCCGTTGGCCGGCCTGATCCTGTTCGCCGGCTTGCTCGTGGCCAGCCGCCGGGCCGCCTGTTGGGCGCTGCTCGGCTCCACCGCCGGACTGGGCTTGGCGTTACTGCAGGGCTGGCCAACGCCAACCGCCTTGGCTGGACTCTATGGCTACAACGCCGCCCTGGCCGCCCTCGCCTTGAGCCAAAACTGCCGGCAGCCCTGGGCGCCTTTGCTCGGCATAGTGCTGGCCTTGCTCCTGCAACCGGGCTTTGCGGCCCTGGGGCTGCCCGCGCTGACCGCACCCTTTATCCTCGCTTGCTGGCTGGTGCAGGCCGGCAGCCGGCTGTTGCGCAACCCGGCAGCCGACTGTGCTCCCCACGGGCGCAAGTCGCGTGGTTGAGCCAGGAGCCTCAGCCCAGTGCGCTCATCCGCGCATAGGCTAGCGGCCCAGCAGCTCCCGGTACAGATGCGCCATCTGCCGGCCCATCTGCTCAGACGTAAACAGTTGCTGGTAGCGCTGGCTCGCCTTCTCGCCCATTGCCCGGGCTTGCTCAGGATTGTCCCAGAGTGTCCGCATGGCCTCGCGGAAGGCTGCCGGGTTGCTGGGGGGCACTACCAGGCCGGTTTCCCCGTGGATATTGATATAACTGGTGCCGGTGCCTATCTCGCTGGAGATCATCGGTTTGCCGTACATCGCGCCTTCCAGCAAGGAAATACCGAAGGCCTCCGAGCGCAAATGCGAGGGAAACAGGATTGCAGTGCATAACTGCAGCAAGGCGACTTTATCCTCCTCCCCCAGGCGTCCCAGGAAGTGCACGTGGCTCAGCCCCAGGTTGGCCGCCTGCTCGCGCAGTTCCTGCTCCAGCGGACCGGCGCCGACTATGACGATCGGATAGCCGGTGCCTGTGGCGGCCTCGAGCAGGATGTGCAGGCCCTTGTAGTAGCGCATAACACCGACGAACAGAAAGAAACGCCGTCCGAATCGCTGCTCCCAGCTTGCCGAGCACTCCACACTGGGGGCGGGGTAACTGTTGCGATCCAAACCGTAAGGGATCACCACGGTTTTATTGCGGTAGCGCTTGAGTACCTCACTGGTTGCAAGGTAGTTGGGTGAAGCTGCCACGATACGGTCAGCGCTCCGCAGGAAGCGATGCATCAGCGGGCTGTAGAGGCGCAGCAGATGCTTCTGGCGGACGATATCGGAGTGATAGGTGACCACCATCGGCTTGTTCACGCCCGAAGTGAAGTGCACCAGATCCATGAAGGGCCACGGAAAGTGATAATTGATGATGTCCGCCTGCGCGGCCAGGGCACGGAAGCGTTTGAGTACGCTGAAGGAAAAACCGGTCGAGGCAATCTGCAGATCCAGCTTGGCCCTGTGCACCTTGTGATCGGCCACCATCACCTCGCGAGGTTCAGGATTGGCGCTGAGGGTCAGTACCTCACTGTGGACACCTTGCCCCACGCCACTCTGGCAGAGCTGGTAGATCACCTGCTCGATACCACCCACCGACTCCGGCAGATAGGTTTTGAAAAAATGTAAAACGCGCATCAGCACCCCACGGCTTGTTTGTACACACTCGCGGTAATCGCCGCACAGCGTTCCCAGGAAAACTCTTGTGCGCGCAGCACACCGGCCTCGCGCAGCCGTTGCCAGTGCGCCTGATCCTCGATCAGCAGGCGGATGGCTTCAGCACAAGCGCGATCGTCCTGGGGATCGATATAAAACCCGGCTTCGCCAGCCACCTCCGGTAGTGCCGAACTGCCGCTGAGGATGACCGGCGTGCCGCTGGCCATGGCCTCCAGCACCGGCAGGCCGAAGCCTTCGTAGAGTGAGGGAAAGAGTAAAAGGCGAGCACCGGCGAGCAGCTCGGCGAGACTCGTATCGTCCTGATAGCCCAGCAGGCGCACTTGCCCGCCGGCCAGCGCACGCCGCAAGGGGGCGGCCAGTTGCTCGGGACGCCAGCCCGGCATGCCGGCAATCACCAACGGGTACTGCTGGCGCAGCGCCGCCGGCAAGCGCTCATAGGCACGCAGGGCCAACTGCAGGTTCTTGCGCGGCTCCAAGGTACCGACACACAGCAGATAGCCTCCGGGGCGCAAGTCCAGGGCCTGCAAGCGCGGCGCCAACTGCTCGGCTGTGCGCGGATGAAAGCGCGCGGCGCAACCCAGCGGCGCCACCACGACCCGTTCGGCGGGCACCCCGTAATAGCGGCAGACCTCGTCGCCAATGAACTGCGAGTCGACCAGAATGCGCTGCGCACGTTCCACACCACGCGCGGCATGCCGCTCGATCTCGACCAAACGGTCGGCCGGCTGAGTGTACGGGTAGTGCACATGGGTCAGATCGTGCAGGGTCATCACCATCGGCCCGTCAAACTCGAACGGCCAAAGGCTGGGCTCATGATAGAGATCGACAGGCTGACGCCTCAATCCATCCTCGAAGCGTTTCTGTTCGATCCAGCGGCGCACCCGATAGGCATTCGGCACCCAACGCTTGGCCAGCCCGGCCCAGCGCGAATAGCCCGGCAGGGGTGCGGCTGGCAGCTCAGACTGCCAGCCAAAACCAGTAAACAGGTTAACTTGCAGTTCACCCGAGACCGATAATGCCGCAACCAGCTCAGCCAGATAGTGGCCAATGCCGGTACGCGGCGCGCGCAGGATGCTGGCGTTAAGGCCGACCGATATGGACATCGGGTCTGACAGCACAAAGTACTTCTTGCCGCCTCTGGGTATGACGTTGAACTCGCTCGATCAACTGGGTGGCAGAACCTTGCCAGGATAACCAGGACCACTGACTCAAACAGGTCTGCGCCGGGAAGTTGCCAGTAGCTTCGAAACTTCGCACCAGTCGGCACAGGGATTCTGGCTCCGACAAACCAAAATAGGCCATGGAATCACCACCGATTTCGCGGAACACCGGAATATCGCTGGCCATGGCCGGCAAACCACGCTGCATGGCTTCCACCAGCGGCAGGCCGAAGCCCTCGACGTAAGACGGAAAGACCAGCGCGCGCGAATGGCTGTAGCAATATTCCAGTTCGCGGTCGCTCAGATCGTTGAACATAAACAGGCATTTGTTCAATTGCGGATGCTGCTTGACCCGCTCGATCAGCTTTTCAGTCTTCCAACCGACTTTACCGACGAAACACAGCGCCACCTCACTGCCCTCGTCCCACAAGCGTTCGAAAGCATTGAGCAGGTAGACGTGGTTTTTCCGCGGTTCGATGGTGCTCACCATCAGATAGACCGAACGGCCTTTGCACATCCGCTGGACACTTTGGCGCACCACCGCTCGTGGATTGACTTGGTCCAGCTCGCTGCCCAGATGAAAATGATCGAACCAACGCCGCGCCGCCACATCGCGACCCAGGCGCCACTGCACCTCGCTGCGGACTTGATCGCTGATGGTCTGCGAGATCGCGATAAAGCCGTCGGCGGTGCGCGCGATCCAGTCGAACCACTGCTCGAAGACCCGCACCAGACCTTCATCGCAGAACTGCGGGTGGGTCAGTGGAATCAGGTCATAGATCACCGAGACGATACCGATGCCGTCCTTCTGTAACCGCTCGGCGACCGGAAAGAAGTCGGCATGCCAGGAAGAGTCCAGCAGCACCAGCACATCGCCCGGTTGGCACTCCAGTTCAAGGGCACGTGACTTGTCCACATAGTGCAGCGACAAGTGCGCCAGCAGTTTTTGCGGCACCGCCAGACAAAAGCTGAAAGCCTTGCAGGCCAGACGCAGGGAAAACCTGAGCAGCGGCGAATACTGGAACGGCCAACTGCGTTCACGCTGCGCATAGTACAGCCAGACCCGGTTGCGCCAGCGTCCCAGGCGGTCATGCTGGCGCGACAGCCAGGTCTGGATGCCGGACAGCCCTCCTCGGGAGGGACTCAGTTGGGTAACGCTGTATACCTTGTCGTTTTTCAGAATCACCGGCACACAGACAGCCTCAACGGCTAGGCCGTCAAGGTTATTGACGATATTGCGCACCACACGCTGAATCCCGGAGTTGTCCTGAGGATGGTCATAGACATAGGTGCACTCGATCAGCAATCTCATGTAACGCTTCCTTCCTCGGTAATTTTTGCAAGCGCTGGCGCATTGCGCTCGATGCTGAGGTTGGCATCGAGCGAGGCACAGCCGACGAAGTCGGGCTTATTGATGTTGATCACATGGAACACCAGGGCGAAGTCGCGCCATTCGTAGTTGGTGTCCAGATGTGAGTCAAAGCGTGAAAGGGACAAGGCGATGGAGTAGTTGCCCTTACCCAGGTTCGCCGGGAAGGCAAAACGGTAAACGATGCGCTCGCCGGCCGACAGGTTCTCCAGCACGCGATGCAGGCGGTGGGTATTGATCCCATAGATCGCCTGCCCCATGCGGTCCTTGATCATAAATCCCAGGACCAGGCGGCTGATCGGCGCCCGGGTCTCGACCGTAACCTCCAGCGTCGCGCTGCTGCCGACTTCGAGCACCTCGACCCGCTGCCCCTGGGCATTGAGCAAGGCGATATCGACGAAGCCGGCTTCGCCGGTGCCAGAAATGGTACGGATCTTGCCATTGTCCAAGCGTTCCTGACGGACCGTCTGCTGTTCCTTTTCGGCCAGCATGGCGCTGTAGAAGTCCATCACCTCTTCGGGCGCCCCCTCCAGCGCCAGCCGGCCATGGGCCAGCAAAATGGCCCGATCGCAGAGGGACTGAATCGCCTGTCGGTCGTGGGAGACGATCAGCAAGGTGGTACCGGCCTTGCGAAACTCGCGGATGCGATCGAAGCTCTTGTGTTGGAAATAGGCATCGCCGACCGACAGGGCTTCATCGACGATCAGCACATCCGGGCGGCGCGCCGTCGCCACACTGAAGGCCAGGCGCATCTGCATGCCACTGGAGTAGGTGCGCACCGGATGGTCCATATAGTCGCCGATCTCGGCAAAGGCCTCGATCTCGGGCATCAACGCATTCAGTTCTTCCATGCTCAGGCCCAGCAACTGACCGGCCATAAAGACATTCTGCCGGCCACTGAAGTCCGGGTGAAAGCCCATGCCCAGCTCGAGCAGCGCGGCGACACGGCCCTGAATCTGGATCTGCCCAGCGTTTGGCTGAGTGGTGCCGGTGATCATCTTCAGCAGCGTGCTCTTGCCCGCGCCATTGATCCCGATAATGCCCAGCGCCTCACCGGGATTGACGAGGAAAGAGACGTCCTGCAGCACCCACTTCAACTGATGCCGGGGCGCCGAGAAGGGGATGAGCCATTCGGCCAGGCGCGACCAGCGCGTGGGGTATTGTTTGTAGGCCTTGCCCAGTTGCGTAACCTGAATACTGCCCATCAGAGTTCATCCACCATTTCACCGGAGCGCTTGCGGAACAGGCGCATGCCCAACAGACAGAGCACCATCGCGAGCAACGCGGTCGGCCAGAGTGCAGACCAGTCCGGCCATTGGCCATAGACAAAAATACCCTGATAAGCAGCGATCAGCGCGGCCATGGGGTTCGCATCGATCAAAGGTTGAATACCTTCGGGAAGAATCGACAGCGGATACACGATGGGGGTGAGCCAGAACCAGAATTGCAGGAAGATGCCGACAAACTGCCCGACATCGCGAAAGAACACGTTGAGCACACCGAGAATGATACCCAGGCCGATGGAGAAGGCGACCTGGATGAGCAGCACCGGGATCACCCCCAGCACGGCCCAGCCGGGAAAGTTCTGGGTCACCAGCAGAAACCCGAGAAACAGCGCCAGGATGATGGCGAAGTTCAGCCCGGCATTCAGCACCACGATCAGCGGCAGACAGATGCGCGGAAAACTCAGCTTCTTGATCAGGTTGGCGTGTTCGAGAAATACCGCCTGACTGCGGCCAATCACCTCGGCGAAAAAGCCCCAGGCGAGAACCCCGGCGCACAGGTAAATACCATAGGCCAGGCTGTTATCCACGCCGGGCAGCCGGGCTTTCATCAACTGGGAAAAAATCACCGTGTAGACGATGATCATCGACAGCGGGTTGAGAATCGTCCAGGCGGCACCGAGCAACGAATTGCGGTAACGCGTCTGGAACTCGCGCTTGACACTGCCCAGAACAAAACCGCGGTAATTCCATACCGCGCGAGCCATGCCCACCGCCATTACAGAACCCTGCCGTATTGATCCTCGAAACGCACGATGTCATCTTCGCCCAAGTATTCGCCGCTCTGCACCTCGATCATCACCAGATCGATCACCCCTGGGTTTTCCAGGCGGTGCTTGTGCCCGGCCGGGATGAAGGTTGACTCGTTGCTGTTGACCAGCTGCGGTTCACCACCGTTGACCACCTTGGCCATGCCTTGCACGACTATCCAGTGTTCGCTGCGGTGATGGTGCATCTGCAGCGACAGTGAGGCGCCGGGTTTCACCACGATGCGTTTGATCTTGAACCGCGGCCCTTCCTCGAGCACGGTGTAGGTACCCCAGGGGCGCGACACGGTGCGATGCAGGCGATAGGCCTCATGGTTCTCCGACTTCAAGCGCTTGGCCACCTGGCGCACCTCCTGCACCCGATCGGCACGAGCCACCAGCACGGCATCGGCAGTCTCCACCACTATCAGGTTGTCCACGCCCACGGTGGCGATCAGGCGTCCCTGGCTTTGTACATAGGTGTTGCGGCTATCGATGAAAATCGCATCGCCCTGGGCGCGATTCTGCTCGGCATCCGGTTCGACCAGTTGGCATAGGGCGCCCCATGAGCCGATGTCGCTCCAGTCGAATGCCGCCGGCACCACCGCCACCTTCGCTGAGCGCTCCATCACCGCATAGTCGATGGAAATGTCCGGCAATGCAGCGAAGCTCGCGCCATGCAGCTCTTGCACCTGCACCGCGGCGCTGTCCTGCAGCGGACTCTGTGCCACACAGGCGCGGGCTTGCTCGAGCAACTCCGGAGCATGGGCCTGCAACTCGCGGATCAGGCTACCGGCGGTAAAGCAGAACATGCCGGAGTTCCACAGAAAGCGACCGCTGTCGAGGTACTCTTGGGCCGTCACGCTATTGGGCTTTTCAACGAAGCGTTTCACTTGGCGCCCACCGAGCTCATCCAGTGCATCCCCGACTTCGATGTAGCCGAAACCGGTCTCCGGTGCGTTCGGCCGAATACCGTAAGTGACCAGATAACCCTGACGGGCCAAGGCTACCGCATGCTCGGTGGCTGTTTTGAACTCCGCCAGGTTGTGGATCAGGTGATCCGCCGCCATCACCACCAGCACCGCATCCTCACCCTGCTCGGCCGCCAAGGCCAAGGCGGCCACGGCAATCGCCGGCGCAGTGTTGCGCCCCTGCGGCTCCAGCAGAAAACGCGCGCGCCGGCCAGTCAGTTTGGCTTCGGCGAAATGCTCCTTGCTTTCGAAATAGTGCTCGCGGTTGGTCACCGTGACGATCTCGCCACCCTCGGCAATCAGCCCGGCGGCACGCAGGTAGGTCTTCAGTAGCAGCGACTGGCCATCCGGCAGGCGCATGAACGGCTTCGGATGCCCTTCGCGGGATACCGGCCACAAGCGGGTACCCGCGCCACCGGAGAGAATGACGGGAATGATCATGGCTGCTTCACTCCTTGCCAACACGGCGCAGATCGGCTTCCACCATCATCTGGATCAGGCTGCCCAGGCTGGTCTGCGGCTTCCAGCCCAGCTTGCGCTCGGCCTTGGCCGGGTTGCCCAGCAGCACCTCCACCTCGGCCGGGCGGAAGAATTGCGGATCGATCACCACGTAATCTTGGTAATTCAGCCCGACGTGCTCGAAGGCCAACTGGCACATGTCGCGTACGGTGGTAGTGACGCCGGTGGCCACCACATAGTCGTCCGCCTGCTCCTGCTGCAGCATCAACCACATGGCCTCGACGTAGTCGCCGGCAAAGCCCCAGTCGCGCTTGGCGTCGATGTTGCCGAGACGCAACTCACGCTGCTTGCCCAGCTTGATCCGGGCCACCGCATCGGTGACCTTGCGGGTCACGAACTCGATCCCGCGCAGTGGCGACTCGTGGTTGAACAGGATGCCGCTGGACGCGTGCAGGCCGAAGCTCTCGCGGTAGTTGACGGTGATCCAGTGGCCATACAACTTGGCCACGCCGTAGGGGCTGCGCGGATAAAACGGCGTGTTCTCGTCCTGCCGTTCGGCCTGGATCAAGCCGAACATCTCGCTGGTTGAGGCTTGATAGAAGCGGGTTTCCGGCGAAAACTGGCGAATCGCTTCGAGCAGATGCGTGACCCCAAGACCATCCACTATCCCGGTGGTAACCGGCTGATCCCAGGAACTGCCGACAAAACTCTGGGCTCCCAGGTTGAAGATCTCTTGCGGCTTGGACTTGATCACCGCGCGCTGAATAGAACAGGCGTCAGCCAAGTCCCCCTCGAGATAGCGAATCTCGGCCTCAACGCCCAGCTCGCGCAAGCGCCAGCGGGTATCGCTACTGCGTCTGGCGACCAGCCCAGAAACCTCATAGCCCTTTTCCAACAGCAGTTTGGCCAAGTAAGCGCCGTCCTGACCCGTCACGCCAGTAATCAAAGCAGTTTTGGACATTCTTATAGTTCTCTTGCTGCCCAGTCAGAGAGCACGCTCTGTAGGGTTTCCGTGATTGAAATGCCAGGTTTCCACCCGGTCTCTTTTTGTAATTTGTCGGAAGATCCGACAACTCGTCGTTGTTCGGCGCGGCGCAATCGGGTCGCATCCTGCACCAGCTCAACTTCGACTCCTGCCAGGCTGGCCATCTGCGTGATCAGATCGCGCACCCTCTGCTCCACCCCTGAGCAGACGTTGTAAACCTCGCCATTGCGGCCTTGCTCCAGCAAAACCAGGTAGGCCTGAATCACATCGCGGACATCGAGGAAGTCCCGCGTCACGTCGACATCGCCGACATCCAGGAGAGCGGGCTGCAAACCCCGGCGAACTCGAATAATCTGGCGCGCCATGCTGGGGATGACAAACGACTCCCCTTGCCCGGCGCCAATATGGTTGAACGGACGTGCCACAATGATGCGCCAAGGCTCGGCATAGCTCCACTGCTGGCACAACAGCTCGGCGGAAACTTTGCTGACGGCGTAGGGGTTGCGCGGATGCGGTGCCAGCGTCTCGGCGATTGGTAGATCGAGCTCGCCGACCTGGCCATACACATCGCCCGAACTGACATACAGGAATGTACCGCTGAATCCCCTGTTCTTGAGTGCCTGCAGCAGGTTCAACGTACCAATCAAGTTGACCTGCAGCGTGTGCGCGGGGTCGCGAAAAGCCTCGGGCACGAAGGTCTGGCCGGCCAGATGGATCACCGCATCAGGCACGCCCGCTTGCAGGGCTGCGTCGATACTGTCTGGGCTCAAGAGATCAAAGCCAGCGGATGTGGTCTGTAGCCGCCAGTCCGACATTCCCCCGGCCGCCTCAAGGGCAACCAAATGCTTTCCCACGAAGCCATTGGCCCCTGTGACTAAAAGACTCCGGTTCATAGCTGGGCGGCTCTCTGGGCGCTTGCGTCAAGCGGTGGCGCTGAAGTGTCTGATTGCAGGCGCCGCCGGGCGATCTCCGCGCCTTTTCTGCGCAAGGGCTGTTCGATCAGGCGGTAGTTCAACTCGCATAGCACCACGATAAAGAATGCTGCGGTGAGGAGTAGTTCGGCAGTCAGTCCGCCGTTGAACTCCAGGCCCTGTGTAGGGGCATAGCGCTGCCATATTTCTATGCTTATGTGATATGCCGGAAAATGGATCAAATACATCCCGTAGGAGCGGGACCCCATCCACTGCAAGAAACTAGGAAGCAAGGGCGGGCTAAAGATATAACCAGCATTGAAGCTGGCCATAAATACCAGAAGAGCGGAAACAATGGCGATCAACCCCACCGCTATCGGCGTTGCAATCATCTGTCCCGGAATTGCGCCGAGCATATACAACAACAGCAAGTTGAGTCCCAACACTCGAATTGGAGAGCCCTTGAGAAACACCGGCTCATACTGCTTGTAGATCAGCGAGCGTGAAAACATGCAGATCAACACCCCCCACATCATTGCATCCAGGCGGAATGACGCCGCTAGCGCGCTGCCAGGTGAGCCAAATGGGTTTCGATCGATGAGAAACTGGAAAGCAATTAATGCCAACAGCACAATTACCCGCCAGCGTGGGCTGGTTACAAAAAGAAGAAATAGCGGAAAAATAAAATAGAACTGCTCTTCGAGCCCCAGGCTCCAGTAAACCGGGTTCGGCCCCAACGTCGCGCCGTATTGATTGGCCAGATTCCCGCTAAACGTCATGACCGCAATTAGGCTGCGCAGGTTGTCGTACCAAGAACCGAAAACGCCGGATTGATTGAAAAAGATCGAGAGAAGTAGCGGGATCAGAATCCACAGCCAGGCTGTGGGCAGAAGGCGGTAGATCCGGCGAATCCAGAAACTTTGTGCAGCCAACCAGAACTCGCCTTTGTCCCTGCGCTCATCGAAAAAATCGAGATATGCCTTGCTGACTACATAGCCTGAGATGCAGAAGAACAGATCGACACCGCTCCATGGCATGTACACCGCGAACAGCGTATTTAAAAACGTTTGATGGAAAGGCAGCAAAATCGGCAGGTGACTAAGTAATGTCAGACCAATGGCAATGGCCCGCAGGTATTCGATTTCAAGATTCTTCTTACTGCTCATCTTCAAGATTTCACACGTCGTTAGAGGTCAGGTTTACGGGCAATGATCGCCTGGCTCTTTGGCATCGCCTCGTCCAACGCTTTCTTGATGCGCGGGCCGTCGGGCATCGACAGCAGCATGTTCCAGGTGTGGGTCCAGCTCTCCAACAGCGGGTGCCAGGGCGGCGAGAGGTCCTGCTTGCAGGCCCAGAACAAGAACCACCAGATCGACCAGTAGAAACCGTAATCGGCACGCCGCTCGATGACCAGACCGGCATCCAGGATCAGTCGTTCGAACTCCTCGCGCTGGAATACCCGGATGTGGTTCGGGTGTTCAAAATAGGCGGCCGGTGCCAGCTTCTTCTGCACACTCTCGCCGAGGGGATCGGGCACGGTAATCAGGAACTGCGCGCCGGGCCGCGCCACCCGCACCAGTTCGGCCATGAACTGGGCCGGATCGTCCACATGCTCGAGTACTTCCATCGCAATAATCTTGTTCGCCCGCGCAGCCGGCAGCGGAATCGGATTCGCATCGGTGACCAGGGGAATCACAGCTCGGGCCGGCGACTGCTTCAGCATCGCCTCGACCGCCGCAACCTTCTCGGCGTCAATGTCGGCGAAGATCACTTCCGCCCCGCGCTCCGCGCAGAACTGGGCGAAAGGCCCATCGCCGCAGCCGATGTCCAGCACAGTGTCCTCGGCATTGATCGGGAAGCCCTCAAACAGCTCGCCGCTGTCACGGCGGAACCAGCCACTCAAGTAGGCATCCGTCAGCGTCGAATTGTCGGGTATCTCCTGGGTATCTTGTGTCGCCTCTGCCGGTAAAGGAGCCGGCTCGGCAGGGGTGGGACGTATGAGCCGTTTCAGGGATTCCAGCATGACTAGACCTTAGCAGTGAGTTCGGCGGAGGAAATAGCTACGGCGCCCAGGAGAGCCGCTTCGGAGCCGTTGTCGTGGCGTGCGGGCCGCAAGTACCCGTGCGGCCACAACGGCGCCGCGCCTACGCAGCGGCGTCTCGAGCAGGCGGAAATTCAATTCTGCCGACACCAGCAATATGACCAGAGCACAGGCCAGGTAGGCGGCCGTAAGTTGAACGGAGGCGACCTGCTCGGGATAGACGCGATAAAACAGCTCGCGCGTGGCGTAGAAGGCCGGTACATGGATCAGGTAGATCGCGTAGGAACGTTCGCCTATCCAGACCAGCAGCGCCTTGAGTCGGCCAGGAGGTAACAGTAGGTCACGGTCATAGGAGGCCATCAGGACCAATAGCGCCGACAGCACGGCGATGATGCCGAGAGCATAACGGGTCAGGTCGAGAAGACTGCTGAGCAGCGCCATGGCACCGACGCAGCCCAGCACGAGCAACATACGCCCCAGCCCGCCCAAGGCGGAGAACACCGGCAGTACGGCCTGCCACGAGGCCTTGCGACTCCATAGGGCGAGCAAAATGCCTAGCGCAAGCGCATCGGTGCGGAACATCATCAGGTAAAGATGCTGACGGGGTATGCAGATCTGCACCAGCGCGATGGCTATCAGCAACCAGACCAAGCGCCGCCTGAACAGCACGATCAGGAAGGGAAACAGCAGATAGAACTGCTCCTCCAGCGATAGACTCCAGTAGACGAAACTGGCGCCGAACTCGCGCACCATGAAAGTCTGCGCGAACCGCACATTGGCGTACTGGAAAACTCCAGCAAAGGTCGCCTGCAAGTTGGCCTCGAAGCTGCCAAACGCGCCGCTCCGATTGAATATCAGCACCGCCAGCAGAATCACGCCCAGCCACAGCCAAGCTGACGGCCAGATACGCCAGATACGCCGCAGCCAGAACGCCAGCATGGTCTTCCAGGCTGTCGCCCGATCGGGCGCGCCGAGCAGGCGCGGGATCAGGTCGCGGGCGATGACGAAACCAGACACGGCGAAAAACAGATCGACCCCGAACATGCCTCCAAGGTAGGCATACAGCACCTCCAGCGTTGGCGATGTCCAAGGGAACAGGTTCGCTGCATGCTGAAACACCACGAACAACACGGCGATCGCCCGCAGCACCTCAATGTCGGCGATACGCCTACTCATCTCAGCGATTCTCCGGCTTGCGCGCAATAATCACCTGGCTTTTCGGCAGCAACTGGTCCAGCGCCTGCTTCATCGGTGCCGCCTCTGGCATCTTGATGACCTGGTGCCAAAGCTTGGCCCAGTCATTCAGCAACGGTGGATACGGTGGTTTCACGAAATCGTGAGAGGCTCCGTCAAGCTCGAAGCCTTCAGCCTTGGCAGAAATCCAGAACAGGAACATCCAGAGGGTCCAATAGAAGCCGTAGGCATCACGGCGAACAATCTCCAGCCCGGCGTCGGTGACCAAGCGAGCAAAGGCTTCACGCTCGAAAATGTGGATGTGATTGGGCTGCTTGAAGTGGGATGGGGGAGCGATGATTTTCTGAATGTTTTCGCCAACCGGGTCCGGCACGGCCAACAGGTACAGGGCTCCTGGCTGCCCGACCCGTACCAGTTCGCACATAAAGGCGGCGGGGTCTTCGACGTGCTCCAGCACTTCCATGGAGATCACCCGCGACATGCTGGCATCCGCCACCGGCAGCGGGAGGCTGTCGGACACAAAACCTGCGGCCTTGCGCGCCGGCGTCTGCGCAACCCTGGCTTGCAGCGATTCGATCTTTTCCGCGACTACGTCGGTGAATACTACCTGTGCGCCGCGGTTGGCGCAGAACAGCGTGGCGCCACCGGCGCCGCAGCCGACATCCAGCACAGCGTCTTCGGCGCTGATCGGAAAACCTCTGAACAGCTCGTTACTATCGCCCAGGTACCAGCCACTCTGCACTGCATCGACCAAGCCGCAGTCGCGGGAGTCGACGAAATCCGGCTGACTGGAAGTCTCCTTCCAGATCTCTTCGATGGAACGCGGGTCGCTTTCCATCCCGGCCAGGCGGCGGAATAAATCGAATTGATTCATTGGCTGAGCGCCTCGTCAAGGTTCAGGAAATCCTCCAAGCGCGTCATGGCAACCGCTTGGGAGCAGTGTCCGCGCATGCGTTCGATCGCAGCAGCCGACATCTGTGTGTAGCGCGATGGCTCGTTGCGCACGCACTGGTAGGCCGCACAATAGGCACGAACCAGTGAGGCCCAGTCGATCTGGTGGCGGCAGGTCCGATAGGCCAGGCGAGGATCATGCGACCAAGCCGTCGCGTCCAGCCAGCTATCGACAACAAAGGCCACTTCACTGTCGATGTAGTCAAGCATCGCCGAATGGCGCGGCGCGATCGCCGGTTTACCGCAGGAGAGAAACTCCATCAACGGCAGGCATTGCCCCTCGCCGTGTGAGGCGTTGACCACAAAAGCGCTGGCGCGTATCAGGCTGTCGAACTCGGCATTTTCAAGGAACCCCTGCAGCAACACCACCCGGCATTTGAACTTGGGCATCCGCGCCATGCACATCAGCATGTCATTCAGCGCAGATTGGTACTCGTGGTGGCCGAGTTTGAACACCAGCGTGGCGTCCGCAGCATCCTTGAATGCCGCGCAAAAAGCCGTGAGCATGTCGACCCAGTTCTTGCGCCCATCGTAGGGGTTGAACAGTGCAGTGAACACGACACCTGAAAGCTCAAAGCTACACTCGTTCAATGCCCATTGCGGTGTCCGTGGGTTGACTCCCGACTTGGGCAGTGAGGAAGGCTCAACCGGATTACGCGGTTCGAGTCGCTTGTCGTCAGACTCTATCACCAGCTCTACTGCTGTCGGTGCGGCTAACTGAGCGGGATCGGGCAACCAGGGCAGGAGCTCGCGCAGGACGCGTAAATACCATTCGCCAAGATAGCGACGGCTAATCTGCAGCCGTGATTGCTGGCGGGATGGTTGAATTACCTGCGTTGCTGTTTGGGCAGCAGGCGGGCTGTCCGTTTGCTCGCGAGTTCTTGCAGCAGCGACAGCCTTGGCCACCGCGTCGGGGCCAGGCATATAGGGTTCGAGGGCAACATCGTGGGTATCCAATACCACGCCCGAGCGCACCCGGATCCGCATGCCCTGCTGCAGCGGCTGGACCGCCGGCTGTTCGCGCAGTGACTGGTACTTGTCCCATACCGGCGAAGGGATGGAAATCACCGGGAAGCTCTCGCCCATTTCAGCTTTTACCGCTTGGACGGTGAGGCCTGAATGGGTAATACCGCGACCGCATTTTTCCAGCACATAACGCCAGTCCTGGCTCAGCTCATCCAGCCAGTGCTCATTCGGGATGCTGTCGAATTCCCAGGCGAAGACCGGGATCGTCGGGCAACGCAAGTTGAGAGGCGTTTTCTGCGGTGGAGAGAATGAAAGAAACAGGCAGCGCTCGCCAGCCGCGCAGGCCTCATCGTATAACCGATCGACCTCCACTTCGGGCCGCTCAATGACTTGCACATCCCCCAGCTCCTGCAGCACCGGCATGAAGTCGCGCAGGACAAAGTAATAGCTGTACTCTGGCAAACCCAGGCTTACCGCAATTCGCGCTGCAGTGATTTCCGAATAGACCAGGAACTTCATACGTCCAGACTCTTTGGCGTCCAGACTTCTGGTTTCGCAGCCCCGGCAGTCAGAACCTTGTGCAAGAATGCCTTGAGCGCTTCACTGACGCGCTCAACCGCGGCAAAACTGCGCATCTGCTGGTAAGCATTGCTCGACATGCTTTGATAGTGCGCGGGGTTGTTACGTGCCACCAGATAGCTGCTCTGGAAGGCTTCCAGCAATGATTGCCAATTGAGTCGATGCCGGTGCGTGAACAGCATGCCAGTGGGGTCGTGCGGCCAGCAGGTTGGCTCCAGCGAGTACTTGAGAACGAAGGCTACCTGCTCGTTCAGATAATCCGCCATTGCCGTGTGGTCCGGAGCAATTACCGGCTTGCCACTCGAGAGGAACTCCATCAATGGCAAGCACAGCCCTTCACCGGACGAGGCGTTCACGTAGTAACTGCTGGCACTGATAAGCGCCTGGTATTGCTCGTCCTCCAGGAAGCCGTGCAGCACCGCCACACGACAACGGAAAGGAGCTAGACGCGACAACAGCGTCATCAGAACGACGCGGTAGTGCTCCAGATCGTGATGGGTCATTTTCACGATCAGCGTGGCATCGTCGGTGTCCTTGAAAGCCCAGCAAAATGCGGTAATCAGATCGACCCAGTTCTTGCGCCCGTCAGCCGGGTTGAGCACGGTGGTGTAGACGACTCCATTGACGCCGATGAGGTGTGGCTCAGGTTTGGCTTCGGGCTCCTCTGGTTGTTGCGGCTCATCAGGCTCCTGCGGTTCCAGGAGCGGCTCATTTGACGACTGAGAAATAGCCGCAACGGGCTCAAGAGGCCGGTGAATCTCGCGCCACCACCCCGTCAGCAGCGCTTTACTGAGCTGCCAGGCCTCGACGCGGCGAGTTGCAGACGAAGGATCGGGCTCTGCTGCAGGCTCGGGCGCTTCCGTAGCCGGCTCTGGCGCTTTCGCAGCAGGTTCTGGCTTGCGTACCAGGCCATCCGCGGAGAGTCCCAAAACCGGGCTGTCGATGACGATGCCGGCAAATGGAAACTGGCGAGCCCCTAGATCAGGAGAAAGTCCATCCTGAGATGCAAGACAGGCATAACGATCCCAAATCGGTGCAGGTAGGGCAATAACAGGAAAACTTCCTTGCATTGCGTTATCCACCAGCAGGGCCGTCTCCTGACTGGTAGTGATCGCGCCAATGGTATGGGCGAACACATGACGCCAATCGTTCCGGGGATCCTCGTCCCAGGCCATGGAGGGCAGGCTATCGAACTCCCAAGCGAACACAGTAACCGTCGGACATTCCAAACCCAACGGAACTTGGTGCGGCGGACTGAAGTTCAGAAAAATGATTGACTGCCCTTCTGCGCGGTAGTGCGCATAAAGCGATTCGATTTCAACCAGACTTTTAACCAGGATGACCGTACCGATACGCTCAAGCGCGGGCATAAAGTCTTTCATCAGAAAAAAATAGCTGTATTCAGGCTTGCCCAGAGAAGCCTGGATGGTCGATTGGTCGATTTTTGAACCAACAAGAATGATCATGTTTTGTCCGTCACATGCAACCGAAAACCGATTCGGGTGCCGGGTGCCGCAAGCTAAATAAACGCGGAGTGCACCAGCAAATTCCCCTTAAGGCAAGGGCTATTGCCGTCAAATGAGTGCCTGGCTGGCGCCTAGCCCATGGCTGCTGGCTCTCGAGCTGCAAGTCGACCAAGCAGTCTGGATACGACCACATAACCAGGCTACCCGTCTGTCTCAGCCAAGGAATAAACGCATGCTCACTTCGATCCGCCTGACGTGTTCCACGGCCCCGCTGACCTTAGCCCGCACCGCCTCCACCACCACTTCGGCGGCCCATCGATGCCATCGTCGATAGCACGTCAGATTCGACCTCGCCTTTCACCTCGGATGACATGATCGTTCGCGCACCGTGTGCGGCAAGCGACGCGGCGGGCGCAATGCGGAGTTTCTGCCGAGGCTGACCGATAGCCTCAAAAGCCTGTCCGGCGTCTATGCCTTGGCTCATGCGTTCTCTGGACGCCCGGCGCGTGGGTTGGTGAATGAGCTTCTCAGCAAGATGGCCAATTCGCTGCCAGCGCCCTACCCGGCACAAAACAGCCTGAGCGGTGATATCCGCCGGGCGGCCGCTGCAGCTGGGGATGCGGAATGTCTGTCGCTCTGGGTGGCGAAGACTTGCCACGGCTACGCGCGATGCCCGCCGCGCAATTGGTCGCGACCTTGCGCCAGGAATGGCTGGCGGCCCAGCACATGGGCAGCTCCGACCGAGGCAAAATGTTTGGCTATGTCTGAGTCTGCTGTTGCAGAGCGCTCATTGGGAAAGCGCAAAACCGTAGGCTGGCTAGAGTGCAGCGAAACCCAGCTCGACCCGTTGCTGGGTTTCGCCGAAAAACGGCTCTACCCAGCCTACATCCCTTTCGCGAACAGCACTTGCTCCCACGAAGAGCTGCAGCCCTGCTCAACATTTAACGGGTACATAGGCGTGCCTACTGCGGATATTGCCGGCTCAAACCCGGCGGCACACCGCTGTTGTCGGTGGGTAGCCAAGGCCCTTGCAGATTGCTGGCCCAACTCCAGCCGTTGTTCCAGCGGTAGTAGGTGCGCTCGCGGTAGTAGATGCCTTTAGCATCCTCGAGCACGTAGACCCCCAGCTTGCTGTCCCAGAAACTGCTCGCACCCGGCGGCGGGGCGAAGTGCGGGTGGGCCTTCATCCGCGTGGCAGCGGGTGGCTGCGCCGGGATCGGCTGGCTTTTCGGTTGCTGGGTACTGCGCGCTGGCGGGCCGGGCGGCGGCTGGCTGCGGCCTGGAGGCTGTGGAATCGGTTGTTGCGGGATCGGCTGCTGCACCACAGGTACCGTACAACCGGCCAACGCCAACAGCAGCACCGCTAAACCGAGACGAATAGTAGTTTTCATTGCGCCGGGCCATCCGCCGTATCGATAGTCAGCTGTTGCTGATCCGCTGTGCTGCTAGCCAAGGGTTGACTGCGACCAATCCACTCACCCGCCTTGGCATTTCCCGCCCGTGACACACGGGCTACCAGTAAGACCTGAGGGAAGTTGGAGAGTTTCAGCTGCGGCATCATCGCGTCGCTATCCGACAGGCTGACTTCCGCCGGCAGGTCGGCCACGGTCAGGCGCTTGACCGCCAGCGGCATCGGCGGGCCGGAGGCGGCGCGGGCGAAGACGAATACCGTGTCGGTGGGCTGGACTTTGCCTTGCAGCGCCGGCGCCAGTTCGACCCGCACTTTCAGCGCGGCAACCGTGGCCACCGCAGCCGGCTCGGGCAGGGTTTCGCCCGGCGCGAGCCGTTCCCGGGCGCGCTCGATCCCCCCCTCAATCGCGCTGCGCGACGCATCACCGGCCGGCAGCAGAACCGCCAAGCGCTCCCAGAAGCCAACCGCATCCTTGAAGCGCTTGTCCTCAAACGCCGCAATACCCAGCAGGCCAAGGCTGGTGACCTCCTGCGGATTGGCCTTCAACGCTTCATCGGTCAGCGCCTGCAGCTCCGCCGACCACTTTTTACCCTTGGCGAAATACAACGCCTGGGCCAGTTGGCCCAACAACTCGGGCTGACGTCCGGCCAGACCGATGGCCCGCTCGAACGCACTCGCCGCGTCGGCGGCGCGCTCCTGGGCCATATAGGTACGACCGAGGAAATACCAGGCCTCGGCGGAGTCCGGCTGGGCCTTGACGGCCTGCTCCAGGCGCGCGGTCATCTCCTCGACCGTGCGTGGCTGCTGGGCGAACTCACGAGCTAGTTCGACTTTGTCGCTGGCGCCCCAGTGCAGGTAAAAACCAACCCCCATCAACGGCACCAGCACGGCGGCCAATAACGGGGTCAACTTACCCAGGCGCGAGCTACGCTCCTGCTCGGCGCCTTCGGTATCGGCTAGCAACTCACGGGCCGCATCGGTGCGTCCTGCGTCCAATTGCTCAGTGCTGAGCACGCCAGCCTGCTGCTCATCTTCCAGTTCGGCCAGACGCTCCTGATAGAGGGCCACGTTGAGGGCGGTACGGTCTTCCTCGGCCTGGGCACGGCGGCCACGCAACACGGGGATCAGCAGAAAAGCCAAGGCCACCAGCAACAGCAGGCCGGCGGCGAGCCAGAAATCAATCATGGGTCTTTTTTATCCGCATGCTCTGAGTTTAAAAGTGCGTCGAGGCGCGCACGCTCCTCGGCGGAAAGCGTGGCGACACCCGCGGCGGCCTCCTTGCGACGGCGCAGCACGAGCACGCCCATCACCAGCAGGCCGCCGATCAGCAAGCCCACCGGGCCATACCAGAGCAGCCAGGTACGGGCAGTCAGCGCCGGCTTGTAGCGGACGAATTCGCCGTAGCGATCCACCATGAACTCGACGATCTGCTCGTTGCTCTTGCCCTCGCCGAGCATGCGAACGATTTCCCGGCGCAGGTCGGTGGCAATCGGGGCGTTGGAGTCGGCGATGTCCTGGTTCTGGCATTTCGGGCAGCGCAGTTCCTGGGTCAGCTGGCGAAAGCGTGCGCGCTCGGCCTCATCGGCGAACTCGTAGGTATCGATAGCCGCCTGCGCGACGCCGATCAGGCTCAGGCCCAGTGCGGCTATGACTGCGGCCGCGGCAAACCAGCGCTTCATTGGCCCGCCTCGTCGACCAGGCCCTGATAGAGCGGCGCCAGCTGCTCGCGCCAGACACGCTCGTCGATCACGCCGACGAATTTGTGGCGGATGATGCCTTGGCTGTCGATCAGGAAGGTCTCAGGCGCGCCGTAGACGCCCAGGTTCAGGCCCAGGCTGCCTTGCTCGTCGCGGATATTCAGTTGATAGGGGTTGTGGAATTCCTTCAGCCATTTCAGCGCGGCGGCGTTGTCGTCCTTGTAGTTGACGCCGTAGATGCGTACGCCCCGCTCGGCCAGCTTGTTCAGCACCGGATGCTCGACCCGGCAGGCCACGCACCAGGTCGCCCAGACGTTGAGTAACGCCGGCTTGCCGAGCAGATCGGCCTGGGTCAGGGTCTGCTCGCCCTCCACGGCCGGCAGGGAAAACGCCGGCACGGGTTTACCGATCAAGGCCGAAGGCAGTTCGGACGGATCGAGGAACAGACCACGATAGAGAAAGACCGCGCCAATCAGGAAGACTGCGAGCGGCAACAGCAAGATCGCCCGCTTCATGCTTGCGCTCCAGTCAGACCCAAGGCTTCACGCACGCGGGTTTTCACTTTCACCCGGTAGCGCCGATCGAAGGCCGCCAGCAAACCGCCAAAACCGGTCAACAGGCCACCGAACCAGATCCAGCGCACATAGGGTTTGACGTGGACCCGCACCGCCCAGGCGCCATTTTCCAGCGGCTCACCGAGCGCGACGTACAGGTCGCGGGTGAAACCGGCGTCGATGCCAGCTTCGGTCATCACCGAGTTCTGCACGCTGTAGAGACGCTTTTCCGGGTGCAGCACTGTGACTTCCTTGCCGTCCTCGATCACCCGTACCGTGCCCTTATCCGAGCTGAAGTTCGGGCCTTCGAAGTGCTCCGCGCCCTCGAAGAGGAAGCTATAGCCACCCAGCTCCATCGACTCGCCCGGCTCCAGACGCAGATCGCGCTCGGCGCTGTTCTGGCTGGAGAGCACCACACCGAGGGCGCAGACGGCGATGCCGATATGCGCCACCTGCATGCCCCAGTAGCTGCGGGTCATGCCGCGGATCCCCTTGAGCAGGCCGGTGTGGCGGGTCTTGTCGAGCAGATCGCGCAGGCCAGCCAACACCACCCAGGCCGCCAGCAGGCAGGCCGCCAGCACCGCCCAGTGGAAATCCGCCACCAGCAGGGACGCGACGCCGCCCAATACCACGCCAGCCAGCAGCACCGGACTGAGCATGCCGAGCAGCCACTTCAGCGGGGTGTCCTTCCAGCGCACTATCACCCCCAGCGCCATCACCAGCATGAGCAGGCTCATCAGCGGCACGAACAGCGCATTGAAGTACGGCGGGCCGACCGACAGCTTGGCGCCGGTCAAGGCGTCCAAGACCAAGGGGTAGAGGGTGCCGAGCAGGATCATCGAGGCGGCGACCACCAGCACCAGGTTGTTACCCAGTAACAGCATCTCCCGCGACCACAGGGCGAAACCCACGTGGCTCTTGACCACCGGCGCGCGCAGGGCGAACAGCGTCAGCGAGCCACCGACCACCAGCAACAGGAAGGCCAGAATAAATACGCCGCGCTCGGGATCGGAGGCGAAGGCATGCACCGAGGTCAGCACGCCCGAGCGCACCAGGAAGGTGCCGAGCAGGCTCAGCGAGAACGCCGCAATCGCCAACAGCACGGTCCAGCTTTTGAACACGCCACGCTTCTCGGTCACCGCCAGCGAGTGGATCAGCGCGGTGCCGACCAGCCAGGGCATGAAGGAGGCATTTTCCACTGGGTCCCAGAACCACCAGCCACCCCAGCCCAACTCGTAGTAGGCCCACCAGGAGCCCAGGGTGATGCCAATACCGAGGAAGGCCCAGGCGACAATGGTCCACGGCCGCGACCAGCGCGCCCAAGCCGCATCCAGGCGACCGCCGAGCAAGGCGGCGATGGCGAAGGAGAAGGCGACCGAGAAGCCGACATAGCCCATGTAGAGCATGGGCGGATGGACGATCAGGCCGATGTCCTGCAGCAGCGGATTGAGGTCGCGGCCGTCCACCGGGCTCTGCGGCAGGAGGCGTTCGAACGGGTTGGAGGTGACGATCAGGAACAGCAAGAAGCCGATACTGATCATCCCCATCACACCCAGCACGCGGGCCAGCATCACATCCGGCAACTGCCGGGAGAAGATCGACACCGCGAAGGTCCAGCCACCGAGGATCAATGCCCACAGCAGCAAGGAGCCTTCGTGGGCGCCCCACACGGCGCTGAACTTGTAGTACCAGGGCAACGCGCTGTTGGAATTGTTGGCGACATAGGCGACCGAGAAGTCGTCGACCATGAAGGCGTAGGTCAGGCAGGCAAAAGCAAACAGCAGAAAGGCAAACTGCCCCCAGGCCGCAGGCTGCGCCAGCCTCATCCACTGGTGATCGCCACGCCAGGCGCCGATCATCGGCAGCGTGGCCTGCACCAGCGCCAGGCATAGGGCCAGAATCATCGACAGATGACCCAGTTCGGGCACTATCAAACCAGGCATCAAGCCAGACATCATTGCGCCCCCTCTTTCGATTGCATGGCGTCCGACTGCATGGACTGATACTGGCCGCTGTCTTTGAGGGCCTTGGTCACTTCCGGTGGCATGTACTTTTCGTCGTGCTTGGCCAGCACTTCGTCGGCGATCAGCACGCCATCGGCATTCAGCTTGCCCAAAGCGACTATGCCCTGCCCCTCACGGAACAGATCCGGCAGGATGCCGCGGTATTGGATGGTGACTCGCTTGGCGAAGTCGGTGACCACGAACTGCACGTCCAGCGAGTCGCCGAAACGCTTCAAGGAGCCCTTTTCGACCATGCCGCCGGCGCGAATCCGGGTGTCATGCGGTACTTCGCCATTAGCGATCTGCGTCGGGGTGTAAAACAGATTGATGTTCTGCTGCAGGGCGCTGAGCGCGAGTGCGACGGCGACCCCGACGCCGGCCAGAATGCCGAGGATGATCAACAGACGCTTCTTACGCAGCGGATTCACTTCTGACGCTCCCGGCGCAAACGACGCGCCTCTTCTTGCAGGTAACGGCGACGCGCCAGAATCGGCAGCGCGACGTTGATAACCAGCACTGTCAGGCCAATGCCATAGGCCGACCAGACATACAAGGCATGCTGGCCCATGGCGAGAAAATCGCCGAAGGAGGTAAAGCTCATCGTACGCCCTCCAGCCCCACTTGTTTCACCACTTCGGCCTTGACCCAACTGCTGCGCGACTCGCGCTTGAGCACTTCCAGGCGCATGCGCAGCAGCAATACGGCGCCGAAGAAACAGTAAAAACCGAGTGCCATGAGCAACAGCGGCAGCCACATCTCCGCCGGCATCGCCGGCTTCTCGGTGAGTGTGAAGGTGGCGCCCTGGTGCAGGGTGTTCCACCACTCCACCGAGTATTTGATGATCGGGATGTTGATCACCCCGACTATGGCCAGCACGGCGCACGCTTTGGCCGCGCTGTCGCGATTGCTGATGGCATGACCGAGGGCGATCACGCCGAAATACAGAAACAGCAGGATCAACATCGAGGTCAACCGCGCATCCCAGACCCACCAGGAACCCCAGGTCGGTTTGCCCCAGATGGCACCGGTCAGCAGCGCGATAACCGTCATCCAGGCACCGATAGGCGCGGCCGCCTGCAACGCCACATCCGCCAGCTTAATCTTCCACACCAGCCCCACCACGCCCGCCACCGCCAGCATGAGGTAACAGGACTGGGCGAGGATGGCCGCCGGCACATGGATGTAGATGATCCGGAAGCTATTGCCCTGCTGGTAATCCGGCGGCGCAAAAGCCAGCCCCCACACCAGGCCCACGCCGATCAGCAACCCGGCGGCCAGCGTCAGCCAGGGCAGCCAGCGACCGCTGATGTCGTAGAACCATTTGGGCGAGCCCCATTTGTGAAACCAAGTCCAATTCATCACGGTAACCAATTCATTGTTATTCGCCGACGCTGATAGACAGGCCGGCGGCTGTCGCAAAAGGAGTCAGTGTGACCGCTAACGCAGTGAGACTGCCCATCCACAGTAAGTAACCGACAACCGGCAATCCTTGCAGGGCCGCCTGCAACGACCCGCTGCCGAGAATCAACACCGGGATGTACAACGGCAGAATCAGCAGCGCCAGCAACAGGCCGCCACGCTTGAGGCCCACGGTCAACGCCGCACCCACGGCGCCGAGCAGGCTCAACACCGGCGTCCCCAGCAATAGCGTCAGCAGCAAGACCGGCAGGCAGCGCGACGGTAGGCCGAGCATCAACGCCAGCAAGGGTGCGAGCAAGACCAATGCCAAACCGGAAAACAGCCAGTGTGCCAGCACCTTAGCCAGCACCAGAAGCGCCAAGGGGTGCGACGAAAGGACCCACTGCTCCAGCGAGCCATCTTCGAAATCGCTACGAAACAAGCCGTCCAGCGACAGCAGCACCGCCAGTAGCGCCGCCACCCAGATCAAACCGGGCGACAGGGTTTGCAGCAACTGGGTTTCCGGCCCGACGGCGAGCGGGAACAGGGCGATCACTATGGCGAAAAACACCAGCGGATTGGCCAGCTCCGCCGGGCGGCGAAACAGCAGGCGCGCCTCACGGGCGACGAGCAAGGTAAAGACATTGCTCATGGATTGCGCTGCCCCAAATCGAGATCGCGATAGCCAACCGGCTTCACCGCCAGCGTGTGGTGGGTGGTCAACACCACCAGGCCACCTTGCTCGCAATGACGAGCCAGATGGCTTTCCAGTTGAGCCACGCCTTGCTTGTCGAGCGCGGTGAATGGCTCATCGAGAATCCACAGCGGCGGTGCGTCCAGATACAGTCGAGCCAGGGCGACTCGGCGCTGTTGGCCAGCCGATAAGGTATGGCAGGGAACATCCTCAAACCCGCGCAGCCCGACGGCTTCAAGCGCCTGCCAGATCGCGCCACGCTCGGCGGGACGATGCAGCGCGCACAGCCAGGCGAGGTTTTCCTCGGCGGTCAGCAAGCCCTTGATCCCGGCGGCATGGCCAATCCACAGCAGATTGCGGGTCAGCTCATCACGCTGCCGAGCCAGCACCTGACCATTCAGGCGCACCTCACCGGCGGTGGGCTGCATCAAGCCGGCCAGCAAACGCAACAGGCTGGTCTTGCCGCTGCCATTGGGGCCGGACACCTGCAACATTTCACCGGCAGCCAGGCGCAGGTCGAGCCGCTCGAAGAGCATGCGCCAATCCCGCTCGCAGGCGAGCGCCACAGCTTCGAGTAAAGGGCTAATCACGGCATGGCGACCTTTCGGGTATTCAAGCTTCTGGCTATCAAATCCGAGCAGGCTTGACCGCTATTATTGACGCAAGCTAAGTACACGGCCGGCCCGGACGGGGCGGCATTATACATGCCATGCCCCGCCCCCCGCAGTGGACATTTTCGACAGCTTGTAACCCGTTAATGAGCGAAATCAGCAGCCCGCGCCAACTGCGCGCCCGAGCGCGACCACAACCGACCTTGCGCTCAAGCTGCGGCAACCGCTGGAAGGCTTACTGGCTAAAGGCGAGACCGCCAAGGTTCGCTGGAGGGGCTGCTCAAAGCCTGCAAGGCATGACCCACGGCGCATGCCGCTCGATCAACTGATGCCGAGAGCCAGCGCCTGAGCCTTGCTATGCATACGCAGCCCAATGGCCGCTGTCATGCGGCCGAATCAGCGGTCGGCCGCCGAACCAGACGCTCGACGAAAAACTCCAGATGGCCGCGCGGGTTGGCCGGCAACGGCCAGGTGTCGACCTTCTGAGCTATCGCCTTGAACGCCAGCGCGCACTTCGAGCGCGGGAAAGCTTCGTAGACCGCGCGCTGTTTCTGCACCGCCTTACGGACCGACTCATCGTAGGGCACGGCGCCGGCGTACTGCAGCGCCACGTCGAGGAACCGATCCGTCACCTTGGTCAGCTTGGCGAAGAGGTTGCGGCCCTCTTGCGGGCTATGCACCAGGTTGGCCAGCACGCGGAAACGGCTCATGCCGTGGTCGCGATTGAGCAGTTTGATCAGCGCATAGGCGTCGGTGATCGAGGTCGGTTCATCGACCACTACCACTATGACTTCCTGGGCGGCGCGCACGAAGCTGATCACCGCCTCGCCAATCCCGGCGGCGGTATCGATCACCAGCACGTCGAGGTTGTCACTGATCTCGCTGAACGCCTGGATCAGCCCGGCATGCTGCATCGGCGAGAGGTGCAGCATGCTCTGTGTGCCCGAGGCCGACGGCACTACGCGAATACCGCCCGGCCCCTGCAGCAGGACATCGCGCAGTTCGCACTCGCCACTGATGACATCGGCCAAGGTGCGCTTCGCCGTTAAGCCGAGCAGCACATCGATGTTTGCCAGGCCGAGATCGGCATCCATCAACATCACCCGCCGACCGAGGTCGGCTAGGGCCAGGGACAGATTCACCGCCACATTGGTTTTGCCGACGCCACCCTTGCCGCCGGTCACCGCGATCACCTGTACGGGATGCATACCCATGTTATCTACACACCTTGTCTGACTTCGACTGGGGCCATTTGGCTGGTTCCGTTCGGATCATCCCGAACGGTACAAAACACATCCTATGCCTAGAAATTCTTGCGTCCGCCCACCACACCTAGCCAGCGCATCACGCCGAACAAAGACCGGCAAACGGGTCGGCCATAGCATCTTCAGCAATATCTGTTCCAACCCTACCTCAGGCTGATCACAGGCAGCTCCAGCCCTAGCCCCACAATGCTTTGGCCCGATGGCGCACGCCAACGTCGCCCGCACCGCGACAGCTAGCGCGACGGAATCTTGACTCTTCGACACGAGGTTCGAGACAGCCTCGGCAATCGAACGGATGCCACGTACCGGCAGTCGCTCTTGCGTCAGCTTCGGCGAGCTTTTCGCCGGCAACCGCATCAACTGCTGCACTTCCTCATGCCCAAGCAGCTCCTGGACATGCCTGGGTAGCGCTTGGTAGATGGGGCAACCTAGGGACTGCGCCTGATCGCATGGGGTCGGGTCGGGGCGATCCGCTCCGCCCCAGACAGAACGCCAGATCTTTGGCGCCGATGCTATTCAAGAAGCCGAACACCTGCCCCGGATTGATCGCCAGTTCGCGATCCGGAACGCTTTGGGCTTTACCTCGGGTGCAGACTCGAAAAGCAGATCGGGGCAACGGACATGGGCACTCGCCCTGCGGTTAGGGTCGTGCCGGGACTACAACAGGGCTTGGGCCAAGCTTTTAACAGGATTACAGCGCTCTGCGCCACTAGGTGCGCGGCATCGGGTAACGCTGCCGCTCGGACTTGAAGAGGATGCGCACGATGGCAAACTCGCGCTCGATCTGTTCGATCAGCTGCGGCGCCTCGGCCAGGAGTTCGCGACGGCTGGTCTCTTCCAACTGTTTGCACAACCCGGCCAGGAGCGGTGCACCCATATTGCTGCAACTGCCCTTGAAGCTGTGCGCAGTCAACCGCAGGCTCTGCGCGTCACGGCCCTGCTGCGCCGCGTGCAGCAAACGCAGACGCTCCTCTGAGTCGGCCAGGAAGGTATCCAACAACAACGGATATTCGTTCTCCATGACGTCCTGCAAGGCGGCCAGTACGGTATTGTCGAGATGAGCAGCGGACACTTGGTCACTCCTTGATCAAGGGGCTAAAGATTATGCCTGATCCGACCAGGAAAACTCCACGCTGACGCCCCGCCCATCATCCGGCCAAGCGCAGCGCTCGGTCAGCTGGCGCACCAAGCTCAAGCCGCGCCCACAGAGGCTGTCCGCCACTTGCTGCTGCTCCAGCACACGCTGCACATCAAAGCCCTGACCGCTGTCCTCGACCCGCACAATCAGCCGGCCACCGCCAGGTTCCGGCAGCAGCTCCAGGTGAAAACGCACATAACCCTCGCTCAGACTGGCCAGGCGCGCGCTGCGCTCACGGTAGTAGTCGGCGAAACCCGTGACGTCGCATTTGAGCGCCGAATCCAGCCCCAGGACACCGTGTTCCAACGCATTCGAGTAGAGCTCGGCCAGCACGCTGTACAGCGCCCCACCCTGGACGCGCAAACCCTGCACTTCGAGGAGCAATTGCAGCAGGAACGGCAGCGGATTGAAGCGCTTGAGGGTTTGCGCACGAAACTCAAAACTCGCCGACCAATCCAGCGGACTGCTTTGCCCGCTGTCGGCGAATGCCAGCGGTGGTCGCGGCAAGGTGCCGGCTTCGACCAGGCTGACCTCGACCATACTGACATCATCCTGCGCCTCACCACGGAAGCTGCTCAGCGCCTGCTGGATTTCTTCGAACAGCAGGTCAGGCTGGCGATTGGCCGCGAACACCGCCAGCAGGCGTTCTTCGCCAAACAACTGGGCCGCGCTATTACGGGTTTCCAGCACCCCGTCGGACAGCAAGAACAGCCGGTCACCCAACTCCAGAGGATAGATCTCACAGCTGTCATCAAAGGCCGCCGGCTCCAGCACACCCAAGGGCAAATGCCGCGAGACCAACGCAATCCGCTCGCCGCTAGCGATGCGGTGCAGATAGCCATCCGGCAGGCCACCATTCCAGACCTCGACCACCCGCCGCTGAAAGCTCAGATTAAGCAGGGTGGCGCAGCAGAAGACCCCCAGCGGCAGGATATGTTTGAGCTTGGCATTCACCTCGCGGAGGATTTCCGCCAGGGAGTAACCCTTGGCGGTCATGCCGTAGAACACTTCGGCCAGCGGCATGGCACCAATCGCTGCCGGCAAGCCATGTCCGGTAAAATCGCCGAGCAGTACATGCATGCCGCCCGAAGGCTTGAACGCCGCCAGCAGCAGGTCACCATTGAACAAGGCATAGGGTGATTGCAGGTAGCGGATATTCGACGCGCTCAGGCAGCCGGAGTGCGCCACCTTGTCGAATACCGCCTTGGCCACCCGTTGTTCGGTCAGCAGATGCTCGTTGTGCCTGGCAATCAGGTCACGCTGCTGCAGCACGGTCGCTTGCAGGCGACGCAGGCGATCCATGGCCTTGATCTTGGCGTCGAGAATGACCCGGTTATAGGGTTTGGCGAGAAAATCGTCGCCACCGGCCTCCAGGCAACGGACCAAAGCCTCGCCTTCGCTCAGCGAGGTGAGGAAGATGATCGGCACCAGCGCTTCGCCGGCTGCTTGTTTGATCCGCCGCGCCGCCTCGAAGCCATCCAGCACCGGCATCAAGGCGTCCATCAGTACCAACTCTGGCCGTTCGAGTTCGAACAGCGCCACCGCCTCCAACCCATTGCTGGCAGTCAGCACCCGATGACCCTGACGACTGACGATGGTCGACAGCAGCATCCGATCGGCAGCGTTGTCCTCGGCAATTAGGATGGACAGACGCTCGGCCATCAGTGGATGTCCTATGCGACTTTGAACAACTGTTCGAAGTTGGAGATGGCGAGAATCTTGCGCACGTCGGCATTGCAGTTGACCAGGCTGATCTGCGCATGGTCGCCCCCCGCATGATCGCGCAGCAGCAGGAGCATGCCGAGGGCCGAACTGTCGAGGTAGGTGGTGCCCTCGAGGTCGACGACGTAACGCTTCGGGCTGACATTCACCCGCTCGTAGGAGTCGCGAAACTCCTGGTGCGCGCCAAAATCGAAACGCCCCTGGATCCGAATGTTTAGCTCTTGCCCATCGGCCGAGGGCAACGAAGTGATGGCCATGAAACACTCCCTATGCAGCAGAAATCCATAATTTTATGCGCGGTGCGCACACTGAAGATGTAGCACCGCCCCTCACCAACAGCAACCGCAACCGCGGTCAACCGTGCCCACCTCCGAGCAGCCTGCGCGACCACTCATCGAGCAACTTCTGCCCCCGTTTATCCGCGTCAGCATTCGCCTCGTCAAGATAACGCGGCTAGCTCATCAGCCAGGTAGCGATGCAACGCCCCCAGCCTGCCCTCGGCCTGACTCGATAATGTCTGACCGCAGCCCAGCTGGCGGGCGGTTGGGTTCATGATCCACGCACGCAGCGAGCCACCATAAGACCGCCAATCGAGAGAGGACGAGCCATGCCAGCACCTAAAAATTAGGCTTACTTTCCAACCAGATAAAAAAATCCACCGGAGGGCGCCTCAATCCTCCGGCTGGTCCTCGTCATCGCGACGACTCATGCCGTACTTGCGCATTTTCTCGACTAGAGTGGTCCGGCGAATGCGTAGGCGTTCGGCCGCACGCGCCACCACCCCGCCGGCATCATCCAGCGCTTGCTGGATCAGGCTCTGCTCGAGATTGCCCAAGTAATCCTTGAGATCCAAGCCTTCCGGCGGCAGCATCGCTGACGAATCCAAGCCCGGTATGCCAGCACTGAACGCAACCCGCTCCTCCAGCTCATCACGCAGGTTGGTCGCCTGTTGATCATGCTCGTCGTCGACCTGGCGGAACTTCTTCGGCAGCTCCAACACGCCGATCACGCCGTAGGGATGCATGATCGCCATGCGCTCGACCAGGTTGGCCAGCTCGCGCACGTTGCCTGCCCAGTCATGCCGACAGAGCGACATGATGGCCGCGGAGTTGAAGCGAATCGAACCGCGCTTCTCGAACTCCATGCGCGAGATCAGCTCGTTCATCAACAGCGGAATGTCCTCGACGCGCTCGCGCAGTGGGGCCATCTCGATCGGGAACACATTCAAGCGGTAGTAGAGATCTTCGCGGAAGGTGCCTTGCTCGATCATCTGCTCCAGATTCTTATGCGTCGCCGCGATGATGCGCACGTCAGCGCTCTGCGTCTTGTTGCTACCCACCCGCTCGAAGGTCCGCTCCTGCAACACCCGCAGCAGCTTGACCTGCATGGGTAACGGCATGTCGCCGATCTCGTCGAGAAATAGCGTACCGCCATTGGCCAACTCGAAACGCCCAGCCCGGCTGGTGATGGCGCCGCTAAAGGCGCCCTTCTCATGGCCAAACAGTTCGCTTTCCAGCAACTCCGCCGGGATCGCCCCGCAGTTGACCGGCACGAAGGGCGCATCACGGCGCCTGGAGTGGTAATGCAGGTTACGTGCAACCACCTCCTTACCGGTGCCCGACTCGCCGAGGATCAGCACGCTGGCCTCGGTATCGGCGACTTGCTGCATCATCTGCCGCACCTGCTGAATCGCACGACTAGTGCCGACCAGGCTGCGAAACAGATTGGGTTCGCGCTGATGGCCACGATCGCGGGCCTGGTCATACATCTCACGGTAGACCTGGGCACGATGCAGGGAGTCGAGCAGCTTGTTATAGCTTGGCGGCATTTCCAGACTGGTCAGTACTCGGCGCCGCAGCTCTTCCGACCAATCGGCCGGCACCGGTTCGCCGATCAGCAGTAGCGGCACCAACTCGTCCCAGCTCGCCAGTTGCTTGAGCAGCTCAAGCACCCCGCCCTTGGACTCAACCTCGCCAAGCAGCACGCTCAACACATCGCGGCTGCTGGCCAGTTGGCTCACAGTCTCACGCCAGTCTCGGCTGCTACAGACGAGATGCTCTTCCCCGAGAAAATCCAGAATGACCGCCAAATCCCGACGGCGCTCACTGTTGTCGTCAATCAGCAAAATTTTGGTTTCACGCCACATCTTATTTTTTCTAACTCGTGGGCTGGAAGAGGACCGCGTCGCCGTCAAAATTTACGGAAAACACCGGCAAGTGGCCACTAGTAAAGTTAAAAGCACGACAAGAGTCAATTTTATGGCGTGATTTTTCTGCTTTCCCGACGAAAAGTCTAAGCGGCTGTTTGGAAAGCCAGGAAATGTGCCGTAATAAACCGGCAAATTGGCAGAGAACACCCAGAAAAGCGCAGGCATGACTTAAGGGGCAGCGCAGGCAATAAGGCGGCAATCCGCTCAACCGAAGAGTCTTGATCGCCCCTCTAGATCACGCGTAGACGAATCCCCAGCTCAGCCAAGCGCGATAGATCTTCCGGGCGATCCACATCCCATAGCACCGACAGTAGCTTGTGCCCCCAACCCAACTGCTGCAGACGTTCACAGGTCAGCGCCAAGATCTGGTCGGTGCCCCAGGGCATAGCCTCGAACAGCAGCGGGTCGAGCCGGCGCAAACCGAGCAGCACATAACCACCGTCTTCCGCCGGCCCCAGCACCGCCTCCTGCGTCGTCAACGCTTGGCAGGCCGCGCCGAGATACTCGCCATCCAGCGCCGGACAGTCATTGCCGATCAGGACTACCGCATCACTCTCCGCCAAGCCGAGGGTCGCGATACGCCGCATCCGTTCGCCAAGATCGCCCGCGGGCTGTCCGATCACCGTCCAGTCGAACGCCTCGGCCAGGGCTTCCAGCTCCTCATCCGGGTCCTCATCCAGCCACAGGAAGCGCTCAGTGAACCCCTGCGCGGGCAGGGCCAGCGCGCGCTCAAGCAGCAAACGTTGCAAATCGCTGGCCCCCTCTTCGCCCAAAACAGGAATCAGCCGGGTTTTGACGCGGCCTGGCTCAGGCGTACGCGCCAGCAGGTGCAAGGAGATGGACAGGCTCATAACAGCGGTCCTCCGTCGTACTGTCGCGCCAGTTTTTCGGGGCTGGCACCGCAGTAGTAGGCCAAGCGCAAGCGCCACATCAGTAGCACTGTACGCCAGATACCATGCTGCTCCCAACGACGGCTAGATGTCACCAGTGGCGGCCACAAACAACGCGGCCGGGCCAAGCGTTTGAGGCGTCGCGACAGCTCCAGATCTTCCATCAGCGGCAGTTCGGCGTAACCACCCAACGCCTCGAACACGCGGCGTGCAACGAAGATGCCTTGATCACCGCTGGCTATACCGGTGAGTCGCGAGCGCAGGCTGATCATGTTGCCGATCAGCCGTAGCGATGGACCAGGACCCGATAACTGCACATCGAAACGGCCCCAGGCCGGCTGTTCGGCAAGCACCTCGAGCAAACGTTGCCAGGCCCGCGGCGGTACTCGCGTGTCGGCATGCAAGAACCACAGGTAACGCCCGCTCGCCAGGCTGGCGCCGGCATTCATCTGCCGCGCACGCCCTGGAGCGGTCGTCAGGATTTGATCGACGGCAGCAGCCGACTGCTGTGCGCTACCGTCACGGCTGCCGCCATCGACCAAAATCAGCTCGGCGCCTGCCGCGCGCAGGCTCTGCAGATCGTCCAGCAGCCGCGGCAAATTCTGCGCCTCATTCAGCGCGGGAATGATCACGCTGAGCAGCGGCGCCGTCATCGTAGCGCTTCGTCAACCGGCTCGGCGGGTGATTCAACCGGAGGCTCCGACGGGTTCTGCATCTGATCGTGCACGATCTGCTCATCGACCCGAGGATCAAGCGCCGCCACCAGCGGTGAGCTGGTCATATTGTCCGGCATCGCAACGTGATGCAGCGGTGCATCTTCGACCTGATACAGCTTGCTTACCGCATCCGGGCGGATCCGCCAGACCAGGGTAAAGGCACAGAAGCTGACGAAGGCAAAGAGCATGTGGGCGCCCAGCTGCCGCATCAACACCCCAGCCACCAGCGGCCCCAAGCAGGCACCAATGCCAAAGGTGACCAGCAAGATGGCGGTCAGCGACACCCGGTGTTCGCCCTCGACATGGTCATTCGAGAAGGCTACCGCCAAGGGATAGAGACTGAACTGCAACAGGCTGACCACGAAGCCCATGGGGAACAACAGCTCCAGCGGCACCGAAGGCATCAAGGCCAACGGCAAGGCCGCCAGCACCAGCAGGAAAGCGCAACCACGGATCAAGCGAGCGCGATCATGCCGATCGGACAACCAGCCCAGCGGCCACTGCACAACCAGCCCGGCGAGGATGCAGCAGCCCATAAACAAACCGACTTGTTCAGTGCTCAGCCCCAAGCGAGAGGCGTACAGCGGTGCTAGGCCATAAAACGCGCCAATCACCAGCCCAGATACCAAGGTCGTGGTTAACGACTGCGGTACCCGCTTAATGAAAAAGCGCGGCTCCAACGGCGCCGGGTGCATCGGTGCCGGGTGAATCTTGCGCGTCACCGCCACCGGCACCAAGCACAGGGCAAAGCACAGCGCCACCAGCATCAACAACTCAAGCCCGAGTGCCGGGTGCAGTACCAGCACCAGTTGGCCCAGCACCAGACCGAGGTAGGAGGCGATCATATAGCCGGAAAAGACCATGCCTCGCTGACTTGCATCGGCCTGCTCGTTGAGCCAGCTCTCGATCACCATGTACTGACACATCATGCCCAGGCCGACGATGGCCCGCAGCACGATCCAGGCCGGCAGCCAGTCGATCAAACCGTGGCCAAGTACAGCGGCGGTCACCACGCCCGCGCAGGTGACATAGGCACGGATATGCCCCACCCGCGCGATCAAGCGGTGGCCGAGTTTGCCACCCAACACCAAACCAAAGTAGTTGGCCGCCATCAGCGCACCGACCCACAGGCTATCGGTCTTATCCGCGGCAAGACGCAGCCCCAGGTAGGTGCTCAACAGACCAGAGCCAATCAGCATTAGCAGGCTGGCGAAATACAGCGCTCGAAAAGACTTCCAGATTCGACGCATCGGCTTTCCGAGCGGCTCCTTGAATGGGGGCCGGGGCGCTGAGAGACAACGCGGCCCGGGGAGGCAAAAACTTAAGCCTGGGCGGCTAGAACGCGGCGCTCCCAAGGCGTGATCTCGTCGAAGAAACTCGTAAGTTCCATCGTCTTAGTAGCAATGTAGCCTTCGATGAACTCCTTGCCGAACAGTTCCCGCGCCAATTCGCTACGTTTCAAGCGTTCGATCGCCGCGCGCATGGTACACGGCAGGCTCAGCGTCTCCGGCACCGCGAACTCACCCTGGATCGGCTCGCTCGGTTGCAACCCATGCTCAAGCCCATACAGCCCGGCCGCCAAGCTCGCGGCAAGCGCCAGATAGGGGTTGGCATCGGCGCCCGGCAGGCGATTCTCCACCCGCCGCGCGACCGGCGCACTGGCCGGGATGCGCAGACCCGCCGCGCGGTTATCGTACGACCAGCAGGCATTGTTCGGTGAAGCATAGGGATGGCACAAGCGCTGATAGGAGTTGACGTTCGGCGCGAACAACAGCGTGAACTCCGCCAACGCCGCCTGCTGACCGCCAATGAAGTGGTAGAACGCCGGTGTGGCTACGCCGGACTCATCGCTGAAAATATTCCGCCCGCTACCCTGCTCCACCACGCTTTGGTGAATGTGCATGGAGCTGCCGGGAGTCTTCGCCAACGGCTTGGCCATGCACACCACGGTCAAACCGTGCTTGAGGGCGACTTCCTTGAGCAAGTGTTTGAACAGGAACGTCTGATCGGCCAGCAGCAGTGGATCGCCGTGCAGCAAATTGATCTCGAACTGACTGATGCCCATCTCGTGCATGAAGGTGTCGCGTGGCAGACCGAGCGCCGCCATGCACCGATAGACCTCATTGAAGAACGGCCGCAGGCCGCTATTGGAGGACACGCTAAACGCCGAGCAGCCGTCCTCGCGCCGACCGTCCAGGCCGACCGGCGGCTTGAACGGCTGCTGCGCATCGGCATTCGGGGCGAAGATAAAGAACTCCAACTCGGTCGCCACCACCGGCGCCAAACCGCGCTCGGCATAGCTGGCGATCACGCGTTTGAGCAGGCTGCGGGTAGACAGGCCGGAGCTACGGCCATCCAGCTCATCCGCATCGCAGATGGCCAGGGCACGCGGTGTCTCGCTCCAGGGCAGACGGTGAATCTGCGTCGGATCAGCGTTCAACGCCAGGTCGCCATCGTCGCTACCGTAAAAAGACGCAGGCGGGTAACCACCCATGATGCATTGCAGCAGCACGCCACGCGCCAGCTGCAACCGCCGCCCTTCGAGGAAGCCCGCGGCAGTCATCACTTTGCCCCGCGGCACCCCGTTCAGGTCAGGGGTCACGCACTCGATTTCGTCAATGCCGATCAATCGCTCAGCAAGCGAACTGCGGCCGTCAGTGGTCATCACGTCTCATCCTTGTAATTGCCCATACCGCACTGTAATGGCGACATGTACAAAATACGCACCAGCCGTTCAAAATTTCAAGCATGACTAACAAAGATAATCGCGGGACGGCCGGGGTGACGGTAATAACGGGCGAGATGTCGCTGCAACGCTCTCCGGCCTGGGAACTGAGCAATCGCCAAGCCTGTGCCTGGCTGGAACCTGATCGTCCAGGCTGAAGGCATAGGATAGAGGGTTTGATCTACTGGCTGACGCCGCAGCAGCGCGACGACTTGCGTCTGTTTGAGCGGATGCCATGCCCCCTAAGAAGGCCGGCTTAAGCCATCAGGGCTGGGGGCAGGCTGGCGGTGGCGAGCACTGCCCGGCTGCCTGATGAGACTTAACCTGCACCGAGGAAAAACGCTTATCCGCCGGGGCCAGACGCCGAGCACAGGCCCCGACCTCCGCCGCCGCAGCCTCACAGCCCCGCTCTGCCAGCACTTGCGACAGGTTGAACCAACCGGCGGCGAAGCTCGGCGCATGCTCGATGCTTTCGCGCAGAGCCGCCTCGGCACCCGCTCGATCGCCTGCCGCATAATGACTGTTGGCCAAGGCAAACCAACCCAGAGACTCCGCCGGCCAACGCTTGGTTGCGGTCAGATAGGCCTGCCGAGCCACCTGGCTATGCCCAGTTTCTTCCAGGTCACTGGCCGCCTTTAACCAGGGCCGCAATTGCGCACCTGCTGGCAATCGATCACCCGGCAGCGTCACGACAGCCCAGCGTCCGCTGCGCGCCCAGGTAGTGTCGAAGCTGGCAAAGTCAGTCAGCCAACGGCGGGTGGTGCCCGAGCGAAGAATCAGGCTGCCATCGCGGCGGTCGTAGCCAACCAACACCGCAAAATGCCAACGCGGATACCAGTCGAAAGCCAGATTCTGCAGCACCAGCACCGGATTACCCGCCGCCACCTCCTTCAGCAGATCCGCCAAATGCGGTTGCAGTGGATAGACGAGCAGCTCATGCGCACGCGCTGCCGCCACCAACTCGACCTGCAGACTGCCTTCACGGCCGGGAATATAGACGCGATCCTTGAGCAGGCCAGGACTGGTGGCGACACCACGCTGGCTGAGCATCGTCGCCAACGCCGCCGGCCCGCACTGATAGTCACTCTGTGCGAAAAATGGCACTTCGGTGAGCTCTACCCGCTCCGGCAACAACGCGCTCTCCGGTGGTAGCACCGGGGAGCGCGCGCATGCAGCCAGTAAAGCAAGCAGGACTAGCGGGAGAACATGCCAGCCTTTCAACGATTTATACATTTGACGAAGGTGAAAATATCGGTCGCGCAGAGCAGGTCGGTGATGATGAAAATCACCAGAAACAGCACGATGATGCCGATGAAACCGCCGGCCGGGGCCTCATTCAACTGCTGGTTGAACTGCGCCAATTCGGCATTGGTCAGACTATTGATCCGATCGGCAACCTGAGTTCGCTCGACTCCGAGTGAGGCAAGCTTCTTTTGTACCCCCTGATCATCGAGCATCGCCAACAGATGCTCACGGTCGACCTGTTGCTGCTGCTCGGCCAAGACCTCGGCAGTACCCAGCATGGCTGCATTTGCCGCAGGCACCTGAGCGATCAACAGCAGGTGAAACACCGCTAAAACAGCAGCCAATCTACGCAGGAATGAAGGTTTAAACATGGTGGCGTCTCCTCAGCTAACCATTCGGTTGCGACACAGGCCCTGAGTGCTGGGCTCCTTCAAAGCATAGACAATCGATCGTTGCTGAAGTTGACCCAGCCTGGATTGAGCAGGCGCTGACACTGACCGGTACGGTTTCTCTTCGTCGTAGGCGCCTACCCGCTGAACGTATTGTTTGGCTGGTGGTAGGGCTGGCATTGTTCAAGAACGAACCCCTCTGGCTCATCGTGCAACAACTGGGTTTGGCCTGTGGCGAAGGCGCGGTTCCAGCACCCAGCGTGACGGTTCAAGCCCGGCAGCGTCTTGGCGAGGCTCCCTTGGCTGCGCTGTTTGAGCAGTTGGCTCAAGTCTGGGGCGCCACTGCACCACCTGAGTCGGCACGCTTCCAGGGATTGCGTAGCTATGCGGTCGACGGGGTCGTCTGGTCGATGCCGGACACTACGGAAAATCGGCAAGCGTTTGCTGGTGGCCGCAGCCCGTCGGGGGATGGCGCCTGACCGCAAGTGCGCGGGGTGTGCTGATGGACACCTACAGTCATTTGATCCGCGCAGCCAGCTTCGGTGACTTCGCCGTGGGTGAGCTGAGCTACGGCAAAAACCTGGGTGCAGCGGTCGGTGATCACTCCGTGACGATCTTTGATCGCGCCTACTATTCGGCGGCTTTCCTGCTCGACTGGGAGCAAGGCGGAATCGAGCAGGGCTTATTGAAAGGGGAACTGCCACGCAGCAAACAACCCGAACTCATTCGCCAAGAACTCTGGGGCACCTTGCTCGCCTATAACCTGATCCGCCAAGAGATGCGCTTAATGGCTGAGGCGCTGAAAGCGCCGCCGCAACGACTAAGTTTTCAGTGGCTGGCCTTGGCGATTGCCGGTGCGCTACCTCATTGTCCTAGGCAAACGCCGGGCCCTATTCCTCAGCGGCTTGCAGAACCCAGAGTACAGGCCAAGCACTTCCTGCTCCCCGCTAGACGCGAGCGCAGCTACCCACGGGGAGGCGAACCACGCCGCAGCAAGTATCCAACGAAAAAATGCCAGTCAGCTTAACTGACTGGCATTAGGTCAATGACCGGCCTTAGTTACTGCACATCGAGCTACTGTGCTTCGCGACTTAGTTGAGGCTCAACTTATCGCGATTTTTCTCCAGCGTCGCCGCACCAATCCCCTTCACCTCCAGCAACTCATCCACCGAAGCAAATGGGCCGTTAGTTTCGCGATGATCGATGATGGCTTTCGCCTTAACCTCACCAATGCCAATCAACTCACGCTCCAGCGTGGCCGCATCGGCAGTATTGAGGTTAACCTTATCGACCTCAGCCACTTTAGCCGCTTGAGTGACCGTCGGCTTAGCCGCGTCAACCTTAGGCGGCTCTGCTGCAAAAGCGCTAACAGAAAGGCTGGTGAGGACAGCAAACAAGAGGGAAGAGACTTGTCCTTTAAGCATAATGAAGCTCCATTTATTTAGACTTTGACGCGGTACTTCCTTGAGCCGCGCCCATCAACTTAGCTCCTGCCTAGCGCTTGTCAAATCCCCGCCCGACTATAGCTCCACTCGGCGCTGCTGATGAATCAATGGACTAACACCTATAAACCCAGGACGACCTCAACGCCCCCCGCCTCGGCGCGAGCTTTTTGAGTCAGGTAGTTGCGCTGCCTGCAAGAACCTTCGCGGCGGCGGGCCTGCTCCTACAGTATTCGTGCAGCTCCTGCCTAACTACTGAACTGACATGGCGGGGTAAGCAATCAGGTAGACCTTACGATCCGCGCAGAGAAGATAAGTCCGCACAAGAGTGGCTTGAATAATACTGCTGTGCATGCAGAACTTAAACTAACTCACGCAAAACTGTGGCCAGCTCGACTCGCCAGTCAGCCTGAACAATGTGATATACATTTCTTAGCTTATTGCAATCGAGCACCGACCACGCAGGTCGTTTGGCAGGCGTCAGATAGTCTGCCGTAGCAATGGCCCGCACATGCGGCAGACGCTCCAGCAGCTCTAGCTCTTGCGCCTGGCGGAAAATCTCCAGGGCGAACTCATGCCAGGTACAAGCCGGCGTACCGCTGAAATGGTAGGTGCCCCATTGCAACGCGCCGCGGTCACGGTACTGACTGGCCAGACTCCAGAGGACCGAAGCAATGCTGGCAGCCGAAGTCGGGCAGCCATGCTGATCGGCCACCACGCCCAGCTCTTCGCGCTCGCGCCCGAGGCGCAGCATGGTTTTGACGAAGTTGTTACCATGCGCACCGAACACCCAGCTGGTACGCAAGATGATGTGCCGACTGCAATTGGTTGCCAGCACCTCTTCGCCGCCCAGCTTGCTGGCTCCGTACACGCCAGTAGGGCCGGTCGGGTCGGTTTCCCGATACGGCTCGCGGGCGTCACCGGCGAACACATAGTCGGTGGAAATATGCAGCAGCGGAATGCCCAGTCGCTCAGTGGCAATCGCCAGGTGAGCCGCACCGTCACGGTTCACCGCCCAGGAGCGCTCCTGTTCGCTCTCGGCCTTATCCACAGCGGTGTAGGCTGCCGCGTTGATGATTAACTGTGGCTGCACCTCATCGACGACGGCGGCCACTTGCGCGGCATCGGCAATATCCAGCTCGGTCGAGCCCATGCCCACGGTGTCGAAGCCTTCAGGTGCTAGGCGAAGCAACTCATGGCCAACCTGGCCACGGGCACCGGTAATCAGTACACGCATGTTCAGTCCTTTTTGCCCAGTAGCTGGCGTAAGGTTGGGTTATGCTGATCCTTAGTCGACAACTGCGGCGCCTCCACCGGCCACGGGATGTTGACATCCTGGTCGTTCCACATCAGTCCGCCTTCATCCTCGGGAAAGTACAAGTCGGTGCACTTGTACTGGAAGTCGGCAACCTCGCTGAGCACGCAGAATCCATGGGCATAGCCCGGCGGCACCCAGAGCTGGCGATGGTTCTCGTCGCTCAGTTCGACGCCGACGAACTGGCCGCAGGTCGGCGACTCGGGATTAATGTCCACCGCCACGTCATACACCGCGCCACGGCTGACGCTGACCAGCTTGCCCTGTGGCCGGGTGCGCTGAAAATGCAGCCCACGCAGGACGCCACGTTGCGAGCGCGAGTGGTTGTCCTGCACGAACGGCAAATCGATCCCCGCCTCGCGATAACGCTCGACCTGGAAAGATTCAAGAAAAAACCCACGATGATCGCCAAACACCTTCGGCTCGATGATCAATACGCCCGGCAGTGCTGTCTCGATTACCTTCATCGCACAACCACCTGGCTCAGCAGGCGCATCAAATATTGGCCATACCCCGTCTTGCTCAGCGCCTCTGCCTGACCAGCCAACCGTTCTGCAGACAACCAACCCTGGTGATAGGCGATCTCTTCCAAGCAAGCCACTTTCAGCCCCTGGCGGGTCTCGATGGTCTGCACGTAATGGCTGGCCTCCATCAGGGAGTCGTGAGTACCGGTATCCAGCCAGGCGAAACCACGGCCGAGCAGGCTCACATGCAAATCGCCGCGTTGCAGGTAGGCGTTGTTCACATCGGTGATTTCCAGCTCGCCACGGGCAGAAGGTTTCACCTGCTTAGCAATCTCCACCACCGAGTTGTCATAGAAATACAGTCCGGTCACCGCATAGTTAGACTTTGGCGCCTTGGGCTTCTCCTCGATGGAAATCGCCTTGCCGGCCGCATCGAACTCCACCACACCGAAGCGCTCCGGATCATTGACGTGATAACCGAACACCGTAGCCCCACGCTCCCGTTGCGCCGCCTCGCGCAGCATGGCGCTGAAGCCATAACCGTAGAAAATGTTGTCGCCGAGGATCAGGCAGACTCTGCTGTCGCCAATGAACTCCTCGCCAATCAAAAAGGCCTGAGCCAGCCCATCTGGAGACGGCTGCTCGGCATAGCTCAGCTCAATACCGAAGTCGGAGCCATCCCCCAGCAGCTTGCGGAAGTTGGGCAGATCTTCCGGGGTGGAGATGATCAACACCTCACGAATGCCAGCCAGCATCAGCACCGATAGCGGGTAATAGATCATTGGTTTGTCGTAGATCGGCAGCAGTTGCTTGGACACGCCACGGGTGATCGGATGCAGGCGGGTGCCGGAGCCGCCGGCGAGGATAATACCTTTCATACCTGTTCTCCCAAACGTCCCAGACGGTAATCGCCACTCAACACACGCTGCCACCACTCGCGGTTATCCAGATACCACTGCACGGTCTTGCGGATACCACTCTCGAAGGTTTCCTGCGGTTTCCATCCCAGCTCACGCTCGATCTTGCTCGCATCGATGGCGTAACGCCGATCATGCCCCGGCCTATCCTGCACAAAGGTAATGAGCTCTTTGTAGGAGCAGGTTTGCCCACGATCACCCTCTGCAGTCACGGGCACGAACTCATCCAACAGCTCACAGATGATCTCCACCACCTCGAGATTGCGCTTCTCGTTATGCCCGCCGATGTTGTAGGTCTCCCCTACTTTGCCTTTGGTCACGACCTCAACCAGCGCCCGGGCATGATCCTCGACAAAGAGCCAGTCGCGAATCTGCGAACCATCGCCATACACCGGCAACGGCTTGCCATGAACGGCATTGAGGATCATGTGGGGGATCAGCTTTTCCGGAAAATGGAACGGCCCATAGTTGTTCGAGCAGTTGGTCACCAACACCGGCAAGCCATAGGTACGCTGCCAGGCGCGGACCAGATGATCCGAACCGGCCTTGGAGGCGGAATACGGAGAGCTGGGTGCATAGGGCGTGGTTTCGGTGAATAGATCATCCGTACCGTCCAGGTCACCATACACCTCGTCGGTGGAAATATGGTGGAAGCGGAACGAGCCCTTCTCGTCTGCCAGCAAGGCATTCCAGTAACGACGAACCGCTTCGAGCAAGTTGTAGGTACCGATGATATTGGTCTGGATAAAATCAGCCGGCCCGTCGATGGATCGGTCCACATGGGACTCGGCCGCCAAGTGCATCACTGCGGTGGGTTTGAACGCGGCAAACACTGCATCGAGCGCACTCCCGTCGCAGATATCCACCAGATGGAAACGGTAGCGTGGCGAGTCGGATACTGAAATCAGCGATTCGAGATTACCGGCATAGGTGAGCTTGTCGAGGTTGGCGACCTCATATTGGGTGTTCTGGATCAGGTGGCGAACCACAGCAGAGCCGATAAAGCCGGCGCCGCCGGTCACGAGAATTCGCATTAATTTGTCCCCTTATGATCTTTATCCCAAAAACTCTTATGCATGCTTGGCTTCTTAAGCCTTAATGGGAAGGTGCCGCCCAAAAAAGCTCTTCACTGAATCCCGTGGAGGTCGCAAAAAAGAACGGCAATTTGAGTGAAGATGTTTGTGCGACCAAACCTCTAAACCCAAACCGCCGTTCTGATGCCAAATGCTACTGTTTTCCTTCCATTCTGGGAGGGTTTTCTGTCGTTTCTGTTGAGCCTGAGGCTGATTTTCTCAAAATCGAACTAATCGCCATCCAAAACTCATCCCGCTACGCAGTGGCTGCCAGCAGCCCTGCTCATTTGTTCATGAGTACTGTACGCGGCAAATCCGCGACCTGCCGATCCTCGGGCGCACGGTGCAATTGAGCGTTGCGCTCAGGCGCGTCGCCTGCAGAACCTGCGGCCAAAGGAAGGAGCTCGTCAGTTGGCTGGATCGCTATGCTCGCCCGACCCGACACTTGGCGGAAGCGGTGCTCAGTGGCACATCCGCTTGCCGACCCGGGCGGAGCTGTGTCTGCACTGGGATACCGTACGACTACTGCTAGACCAGCCATCAGTAAGGCGACAGAAGTGCAGCACCCCCGGCAATCGCCGAGGAAGGTTGAGAAGCCGCCAGCCCAAAGCAAACCAGCTGCCCGTTGCTGGCTTTTCAAACCTGGAACACGCAATTAATGCCACAAGCATGAGGCGCACGATCAACTCAGTGGCAAGACTTTGAATTTTACGCTTGAGCAGCCTGCGAACTCACAGGACATGTGTTTGCTCGGCCGTCGGCCTGGGGGACTGCAATCAGAACACACCCAACCGAGCTAATCATCTTCATTAACTCGGTCACGCAACTCTTTCCCAGGCTTGAAATGAGGCACGAACTTGCCATCCAAACGCACCGACTGCCCCGTCTTCGGGTTGCGGCCAACGCGAGGCGCACGGAAATGCAGGGAAAAGCTGCCAAAGCCACGTATCTCTATGCGATCGCCCGTCGCCAAGGCCTGGGACATTTGTTCCAGCATGGTCTTGATCGCCAGCTCTACATCCTTGGATGAAAGGAGCCCCTGATGGGTGACGATTCGTTCGATCAACTCCGACTTGGTCATGGTTTTCCCTTCGTTTTCAAGCGGCTAGATCAGCTCTAAGAAGGTTTTAGCATGACCAAAGAGCTTTGAACAGCCCCTAAACCATCTCCAGGCCATTGATCTAAAAACAAAAAAGGGCGACCGAAGTCGCCCTTTTTGGGATGGATCAGGGATTAGCCCTGATTCCCCATTTGCGCACGAATCAGGTCGCCAATAGTGGTCGGACCAGCGCTCTCGGGTTCCTGCTTACGCATTTCCTTGATCGCTTCTTTCTCGTCGTCTACGTCTTTCGACTTAACCGACAAGCTGATTACGCGGCTCTTACGGTCGACGCTGATGATCTTAGCTTCGACCTCTTCGCCTTCTTTCAGCACGTTGCGCGCATCCTCAACGCGGTCACGGCTGATTTCGGAGGCTTTCAGCACAGCTTCGATGCCTTCGGCCAGAGTGATTACAGCGCCTTTGGCGTCAACTTCTTTAACGATACCGCGCACGATGGTGCCTTTATCGTTAACAGACACGTAGTTGGAGAACGGATCGTCTTCCAGCTGCTTGATACCCAGGGAGATACGCTCGCGCTCCGGATCAACCGACAGAATCACGGTGTCCAGCTCGTCGCCCTTCTTGAAACGACGTACGGCTTCTTCGCCCACTTCGTTCCAGGAGATGTCGGACAGGTGAACCAGGCCGTCGATGCCGCCATCCAGACCAATGAAGATACCGAAATCGGTGATCGACTTGATGGTGCCGGAGATTTTGTCGCCCTTGTTGAACTGACCGGAGAAATCTTCCCACGGGTTAGTTTTGCACTGCTTGATGCCGAGGGAGATACGACGACGCTCTTCGTCGATATCCAGAACCATGACTTCCACTTCGTCGCCAACTTGTACGACTTTGGACGGGTGGATGTTTTTGTTGGTCCAATCCATCTCGGACACGTGCACCAGGCCTTCCACGCCTTCTTCCAGCTCTGCGAAGCAGCCGTAGTCGGTCAGGTTGGTTACACGCGCGGTAACGCGAGTGCTTTCTGGGTAACGAGCCTTGATAGCAACCCATGGGTCTTCGCCCAGTTGCTTCAGACCCAGGGAGACGCGATTGCGCTCGCGGTCGTACTTCAGCACTTTCACATCGATCTCATCGCCAACGTTGACGATTTCGGACGGATGCTTGATGCGCTTCCAAGCCATGTCGGTGATGTGCAGCAGGCCATCGACGCCACCCAGATCGACGAATGCGCCGTAATCCGTGAGGTTCTTGACGATACCCTTGACTTGCTGACCTTCCTGCAGGGATTCCAGCAGAGCTTCGCGCTCGGCGCTGTTCTCGGCTTCCAATACACTGCGACGGGAAACGACAACGTTGTTGCGCTTCTGGTCAAGCTTGATAACTTTGAATTCGAGCTCTTTGCCTTCCAGGTGCGTAGTATCGCGCACCGGACGAACGTCAACCAAAGAACCTGGCAGGAACGCACGGATGCCGTTAACGTCGACCGTGAAGCCGCCTTTAACCTTACCGTTGATAACGCCCTTAACCACTTCCTCAGCTGCGAAAGCCGCTTCCAGAACGATCCAGCACTCGGCGCGCTTGGCTTTTTCACGGGACAGCTTGGTTTCGCCAAAGCCATCTTCTACCGCGTCCAGCGCAACGTGCACTTCGTCACCGACCTTGATGGTCAGCTCGCCAGCATCGTTATAGAACTGCTCGAGCGGGATGACACCCTCGGACTTCAGACCGGCATGGACAGTGACCCAGTCACCGTCGATGTCGACCACGATACCGGTGATGATGGCACCCGGCTGCATGTCGAGGGTTTTTAGGCTTTCTTCAAAGAGTTCCGCAAAGCTTTCGCTCATGTTGATTCCTGATTGATCTAGGGCGAAAAATACGCCCAGCTTCCACATTCCAGACAATGTGGGTTTCGTTTATTTAAAAGCAGACTGCGGGACTAAGACTGGTTTCCCACATGCCTACTTGGTCATCCGGCGAGGTCGCGATTGGCGACTTCACTCAGAATGCGTTCCAACACCTGCTCGATCGAGAGCTCCGTGGAGTCCAGCTGAATGGCGTCAGGCGCCGGCTTGAGCGGCGCTACCGCTCGCTGGGTGTCACGCTCATCGCGCGCACGAATCTCGTCTAGCAGACTCGTAAGATTAACATCATCCCCCTTAGCCTTCAACTGCAAGTAGCGGCGACGGGCACGCTCCTCGGCACTGGCGGTCAGGAAGATTTTCAGCGGCGCCTCGGGGAAAACCACGGTCCCCATATCGCGCCCGTCAGCCACCAGACCCGGCGCCTCGAGAAAAGCACGCTGGCGCTGAAGCAGGGCATCACGGACCGCCGGCAGGGCTGCGACTTGCGAAGCACCGGCACCCACCTGCTCATTGCGGATGGCGTCAGTCACCTCTTCACCCTCGAGAATGATGCGCTGCGGCTGACCATTGGTCGCCGCAATGAATTGCACATCCAGATGAGCGGCAAGCACCTTCATCGCTTCTTCGTTGGTCAGATCGACCCCATGGTTACGCGCAGCGAAGGCCAGCAAACGATAGAGCGCGCCAGAATCCAGCAGACTCCAACCCAGTTTTTTCGCCAGCAGGCCCGCCACCGTACCCTTGCCTGAACCGCTCGGACCGTCAATCGCAATTACCGGAGCCTGGGCACTCATGACTTAGCCTCTTCACTCACACGAATACCGACTTGTGCGGCCAAGCCGAGGAAGTTCGGGAAAGAGGTCGCGACGTTGGCGCAATCGTGGATGCGGATGGGAGCCGTCGCGCGCAGCGAGGCGACACTGAAAGACATGGCGATACGGTGGTCGCCATGGCTGTGTACTTCACCGCCGCCGATGGTGCCGCCATCGATGATGATGCCATCTGCTGTCGGCTCGACTTTGACGCCCAGCGCCAGGAGACCATCGGCCATGACCTGGATACGATCGGACTCTTTCACCCGCAGCTCTTCTGCACCGCGTAGCACGGTACGGCCCTCGGCGCAGGCCGCGGCAACGAACAATACTGGGAATTCATCAATAGCCAAGGGCACCAGATCTTCCGGGATGTCGATTCCCTTCAGCTTGGCCGAACGTACGCGCAGATCCGCAACCGGCTCACCACCAACCTCACGCTGATTCTCGAGACTGATATCCGCCCCCATCAAACGCAGGATGTCGATCACACCGGTACGAGTCGGGTTGATGCCGACGTGCTCCAGAACCAGCTCGGACTCTTCGGCAATGCTGCCGGCGACCAGGAAGAAGGCTGCCGAGGAGATATCAGCCGGCACTTCGATATGGGTCGCGGTCAACTTGTGGCCAGACTCTAGGGTAGCCGTGCTGCCATCGACCGAAACCGGGTAACCGAAGCCACGCAACATCCGCTCGGTATGATCGCGGGTTGGCGCCGGCTCGGTGACGGCGGTTTCACCGGCAGCATAGAGGCCCGCCAGCAGCAGACAGGATTTAACCTGGGCGCTGGCCATCGGCATCGCGTAATTCATTCCGGACAGGCGCTGACCGCCGCGAATGGTCATGGGCGGACGGCCTTCCGCGGCGGTTTCGATCACCGCACCCATCTCACGCAGCGGTTTGGCCACGCGGTTCATCGGCCGCTTGGACAGCGAGGCATCGCCAGTCAGGGTGGTATCGAAGGGCTGCGCAGCCAGCAGGCCGGAGAGCAAGCGCATCGAGGTGCCAGAGTTGCCCAGATAGATCGGGCCAGGCGGCGCCTTCAAACCATGCAGACCGACACCATGAATGGTCACACGACCATGATGCGGGCCTTCGATGACCACGCCCATGTCGCGAAACGCCTGCAAGGTTGCCAGCGCGTCCTCACCCTCGAGGAAACCTTCCACCTCGGTCGTGCCTTCGGCCAGAGAGCCAAGCATGATCGAGCGGTGAGAGATGGATTTGTCACCCGGTACACGAATCCGCCCGGACAGGCGACCACCAGGATTGGCTAGGAAAATCAGGTCGTTGGTGTTCATAGCGTCCATATAGGCCCGACGGGCCAGAATTTTGCTGAAATGCTCGCGGGCCACCCGGGCGCGGGTAAATACGCCCAAGAGTTGGTGCCCGTCCCCTGCGTCGACCGCGTCGCGCAAGGCGTCGAGGTCGCTGCGAAATGCATCCAGAGTGCGCAATACCGCCTCTCGATTGGCGAGGAAGATGTCATGCCACATCACCGGGTCGCTGCCGGCGATCCGCGTGAAATCACGGAAACCGCCCGCGGCATATCGAAAAATCTCCAAGTTTTCACTGCGCTTGGCCAGCGAATCCACCAGGCCAAACGCCAGCAAGTGCGGCAGGTGGCTGGTGGCGGCAAGCACCTCATCATGATGCTCGACCGCCATATGCTCGACGTCCGCACCCAACTCGCGCCAGAGTCGATCAACCAGCGCCAGCGCCGTGGCATCGGTCTGTTCCAGCGGCGTCAGGATCACCTTATGGCGACGGAACAGCTCCGCATTGGAGGCCTCCACCCCGCTCTCTTCAGAGCCCGCAATCGGGTGGCCAGGGACAAAGCGCGACGGCAAACCGCCAAAGGCCAGACGCGCGGCGCGCACCACATTGCCCTTGGCGCTACCGACATCTGTCAGCACCGCGTCACCCAGGTCGAGCTTGGCCAGCTCGACCAGCAGCTTCTCCATGGCCAGGATAGGCACCGCCAGCTGGATCACCTCTGCGCCCTGACAAGCGGCGGCGAGCTGCTCTTCGCAGCGGTCGACCACACCCAGTTCGACTGCCAGACGGCGCGACTCTGGATCAAGATCGACACCCACCACCTCGCGACAGAGCCCACGCTCGCGCAAACCCTTGGCAAAGGAGCCGCCGATCAAGCCAAGCCCCACTACTACCAGGCGGCCGATCATAGGTTCGCTCTGTTGCGCAGGCATGACATCAGACACTAGCCAGAACCTTGTTCAGCGCGTCGAGGAAGCGGGCATTTTCCGCCGGCAGACCGATGGAAACACGCAGGTAGGTCGGCATACCGTAGTTCGCCACCGGACGCACAATCACACCCTCCCGGAGCAAGGCCTGAAATAGCGGCGCAGATTCACGACCGAGATCGACGGCAATAAAGTTGCCCTTGGACGGAATCCAGCTCAGCCCCAACCGACGGAAACCCTCTTCCAGCTGGGCCATGCCGGCATCATTGAGCTGCCGGCTTTGCGCCAGGTAGTCCGCGTCCTCCAGTGCCGCGCAGGCAGCGGCCAGAGCCAGGCTATTGACGTTGAAGGGCTGGCGCACGCGGTTAAGCACGTCGGCAATCGCCACCGATGACAAGCCATAGCCAACCCGCAACGCCGCCAAGCCGTAAGCCTTGGAGAAGGTGCGGGAAATCAGCAGATTGGGATGGCCAGCCAGATAATCGAGACCATCCGGCAGCTCACCGCCTTCGGCGTATTCGATATAGGCCTCGTCCAACACCACCAGCACATGCCCAGGCACGCGAGCCAGGAAATCGGTCAGCGCAGCCGGGCCGAACCAGGTACCAGTGGGGTTATTCGGGTTGGCGATGAAGACTACGCGGGTATTGGCATCGATCGCCGCCAGCATGGCTTCGAGGTCATGCCCCCAATCCTTGGCCGGCACCACGCGGCCCTCCGCACCCACTGCTTGGGTGGCGATGGGATACACGGCAAAGGCGTGCTCGCTGAACACGGCATTCAAACCCGGGGCCAGATAGGCACGGGCGACCAGTTCGAGGATGTCGTTGGAGCCATTGCCCAAGGTGACTTGACTGACCTGCACGCCACAGCGTACGGCGAGCAGGCTTTTCAGCGAAAAACCATTGCCGTCCGGGTAACGGGTCAGCTCGGCCACAGCCTCGCGAATTGCCGCCAAGGCTTTCGGGCTGGGCCCCAGCGGATTTTCGTTGCTGGCCAACTTGACGATAGTGGCTGGATCGAGATCCAGCTCACGCGCCAACTCGTCAACCGGCTTTCCCGGGACGTAAGGCGAGAGTTTCTGCACGCCAGGCTGGGCCAGGGCGAGGAAGTCGCTGCTCATGGGCTCTCCTCAGAGAATCGCTTGGGGTCAAAGAACGGCTTTCGGGTAGGAACCCAGCACCTTCAGCGCTACAGCTTCCTGACTGATCTTCTCCAGCACATCCTTGATCAGCGGATCACGGTGGTGGCCGGCGAAGTCGATGAAGAACACATAGGTCCACTTGCCGCTGCGCGACGGGCGAGTCTCGATGCGGGTCAGGTCGATGCCATTGGCATGGAACGGCACCAGTAGCTCATGCAGCGCACCCGGCTTGTTGCGCATGGACGCAATGATCGAGGTCTTGTCGTCGCCGGTAGGTGGCACTTCCTGGCTGCCGATGATCAAAAAGCGCGTGGAGTTATCCGGACGGTCTTCGATCTTCTCGGCCAGCTTGGTCAGGCCATACAGGCTCGCCGCCATATCGCCGGCAATCGCCGCCGAATTCCACTCGCTCTTCACCCGCTTGGCCGCATCGGCATTGCTGGAAACCGCCACGCGCTCGACATTCGGGTAATGGGCGTCCAGCCACTTGCGACACTGCGCCAGGGACTGGGCATGGGAATAGATGCGAGTAATGCGGTCGGTCTTGGTGGTATCGCCAACCAACAGGTGATGGTGAATACGCAGCTCGACTTCGCCACAGATCACCATGTCGTGCTCGAGGAAGCTGTCCAACGTGTTGTTGACCGCACCTTCGGTGGAGTTCTCCACGGGCACCACGCCAAAATTGACCGCACCAGCGGCCACTTCACGGAACACTTCGTCGATCGCCGCCATTGGCACACTGATCACCGCATGGCCGAAATGCTTCAGCGCGGCCGCCTGGGTGAAGGTGCCTTCAGGCCCAAGATAGGCAACCTTGAGCGGCTGCTCCAAGGCCAGGCAGGAGGACATGATTTCGCGGAACAAGCGCGCCACTTCCTCGTTGTCCAGCGGCCCCTTGTTGCGATCCATGATGTGCTTGAGCACCCAGGCTTCACGCTCGGGACGATAGAACACCGGCTTCTCGCCTTCCGGCAACGCTAGCATCTTCACCCGCGCCACTTCCTGGGCGCAGCTGGCGCGATCACTGATCAGGTCGAGAATCTTCTCATCGAGACTGTCAATGCGCACCCGCAGGGCTTTCAGCTCTTGCTCAGACATCAGCCGTGCTCCTTCTCGAACTCCGCCATGTAAGCCACCAAAGCCTCCACGGCATCGAGACCCACGGCGTTATAAATAGAGGCACGCATGCCGCCCACCGAACGGTGACCTTTCAGGTTGAGCAGGCCACGGGCATCGGCGCCAACCAGGAATGGCTGGTCCAGTCGCTCGTCTGCCAGGCGAAACGGCACGTTCATCCAGGAACGGGCGTTTTTCGCGATCGGGTTGCTGTACAGCTCACTGGCATCGATGACGCCGTAAAGCCGGTCTTTCTTGGCGCGGTTACGCCGCTCCATCGCCTCGACCCCGCCCTGCTCCTTCAGCCACTCGAACACCAGGCCCGAGAGATACCAGGAGAAGGTCGCCGGGGTGTTGTACATGGAGCCGTTATCCGCGGCGACCTTGTAGTTGAGCATGGTCGGGCAACTGGAACGGGCACGCCCGAGCAGGTCTTCGCGGACGATGACGACCACCAGGCCGGACGGGCCGATGTTCTTCTGCGCACCTGCATAGATCAGGCCGAATTTCGACACGTCGATGGCACGCGAGAGGATGTCCGAGGACATATCCACCACCAGCGGCACATCACCAACCTCAGGGATCCAGTCGAATTCCAGACCACCGATAGTCTCGTTGGAGGCGTAATGCAGATAGGCGGCATCTTTGCTCAGTTGCCACTCGTTCTGCCCAGGAATCGCAAAGTAATCGTAAGCCTTGGCGCTGGCAGCCACGTTGACGTTGCCATAGCGGCGCGCCTCTTCGAGGCTTTTCTTCGACCAGATGCCGGTGTCGATATAATCCGCAACGCCCTCTTCCGGCAGCAGGTTCAGCGGAATCTCGGCGAACTGCTGGCTGGCGCCGCCCTGCAGGAACAGCACTTTATAGTTCGAGGGGATGGCGAGTAGGTCACGCAGGTCTTGCTCGGCTTTTTCGGCGATCGCAACGTACTCGTCGCTGCGATGGCTCATCTCCATCACGGACAGGCCTTTACCCTGCCAATCGAGGAGTTCCGCCTGGGCGCGTTGCAGTACAGCTTCAGGAAGCGCGGCCGGGCCGGCGCAGAAGTTAAAGGCTCGCTTGCTCACGTCAGTCTCTCTCAGTTCACCAACACCGTCGCCCGGGCGACGGTGCGCTTTCGTGTAGGGCGTACTCGCCGCAGGCAGTACGCCGGATGTCCCATCCACAGCCTGCGGCGTACTGCTACGCGAGTACGCCCTACGCGCTTACTCTTCGCTGGCTTCTGCTTCGGCGGCCGGGGCTTCTGCGCCCTCTTCGCCTTCGCCCGCTTCCTCGTCAAGAGCCGATGGCTCCTGCACGCGCTCCAAGCCCACCAGCGTTTCGTCGCTGGCCAGTTTGATCAGCGTTACGCCCTGAGTGTTACGCGACAGGCTGGAGACTTCGTCGACCCGGGTACGGACCAGGGTGCCCTGATCGGAAATCAGCATGATTTCCTCACCGTCCAGCACCTGCACGGCGCCAACCAGCTTGCCGTTGCGCTCGTTGCTGACCATGGCGATCACACCCTGACCGCCACGCTTGTAGTCGGGGAACTCGGAGATGGCGGTGCGCTTGCCGTAGCCACGGGCAGACGCGGTCAAGATCTGACTGCCCTCTTCCGGAATCAGCATGGAAATCAGCTTCTGCCCTTCCGGCAGACGCATGCCCCGCACGCCACGGGCGGTACGGCCCATGGCTCGCACGTCGGTTTCCTTGAAGCGAGTGACCTTGCCGCCATCGGAGAACAGCATGACCTCACGGGAACCATCGGTGATGGCGGCGGAGATCAGGATGTCGTCCTCGTCCAGCTCCAGCGCGATCAGACCGACGCTGCGCTGACGGCTGAACTGCTCCAGCGGAGTCTTCTTCACGGTGCCGCCAGCGGTGGCCATAAAGATGAAGTGACCTTCGGTGTACTCCTCCACCGGCAACATGGTGGTAATGCTCTCGCCTTCACTCAGCGGCAGCAGGTTGACCAGCGGCCGACCCCGCGCAGCCCGCGAGGCTTCGGGAATTTCGTAAGTCTTCAGCCAATACACCTTGCCCTTGCTGGAGAACAGCAGCAGCGTGGTGTGACTGTTGGCGACCAACAGATGCTCGATGTAGTCCTCGTCCTTCACCCCGGTCGCGGACTTGCCTTTACCGCCACGACGCTGCGCCTGATAGGCCGTCAGCGGCTGGGATTTGGCATAGCCACCGTGGGAGATGGTCACCACACGATCTTCCTCGGTGATCAGGTCACCCAAAGTCAGATCGAGGCGGGCATCGAGAATTTCGGTGCGACGAACATCACCGAACTCGGCCTTGACGCCTTCCAGCTCTTCGCGAATGACTTCCATCAGGCGCGTGGCACTGGTGAGGATGCGGATCAACTCGCCGATCTGGGTCAGGATTTCCTGGTACTCGGCCAGCAGCTTCTCGTGCTCCAGACCGGTCAGACGGTGCAGGCGCAGTTCGAGAATGGCTTGCGCCTGTTCTGGCGAGAGGAAGTATTTGCCTTCACGCAGGCCGTACTGCGGGTCGAGATCATCCGGGCGGCAGGAATCGGCGCCGGCGCGCTCGACCATGGCCTGCACCGCCGTGGATTCCCAGGGCGTGGAGACCAAAGCCTCTTTGGCTTCGGCGGGGGTCGGCGAGGCCTTGATCAGCGCGATCACCGGATCGATGTTGGACAGCGCGACCGCCTGCCCTTCGAGGATGTGCCCACGCTCACGCGCCTTGCGCAGCAGATAAACGGTACGGCGGGTCACCACTTCACGACGGTGAAGGATGAAGGCCTCGAGCAGATCCTTGAGGTTGAGGATCTTCGGCTGGCCGTCGATCAGCGCCACCACGTTGATGCCGAACACACTCTGCAGTTGGGTCTGGGCATAGAGGTTGTTGAGGATCACCTCCGGCACTTCGCCGCGCCGCAACTCGATCACCACGCGCATACCGTCCTTGTCGGACTCGTCGCGCAGCTCGGTGATGCCTTCGAGCTTCTTCTCTTTCACCAGCTCGGCGATCTTCTCGATCAGCCGCGCCTTGTTCAACTGATACGGCAGCTCGGTGATGACGATCTGCTGGCGCCCACCGACCTTGTCGATGTCTTCGATCTCGGCACGGGCGCGGATCTGAATCCGCCCGCGACCGGTGCGATACGCCTCGATGATACCGGCGCGACCATTGATGATCGCGCCGGTTGGGAAGTCTGGGCCCGGGATGTACTGCATCAGGTCGTCGATCGTCAGCTCCGGGTTGTCGATCAGTGCCAGGCAAGCGTCGATGACTTCGCCAAGGTTGTGCGGCGGGATGTTGGTCGCCATGCCCACGGCGATACCGCTGGACCCGTTGACCAGCAGGTTGGGGATCTTGGTCGGCATGACTGCCGGGATGATCTCGGTGCCGTCATAGTTGGGCACCCAGTCGACGGTTTCCTTGTCCAGGTCCGCCAGCAGCTCATGGGCCAGCTTGGTCATGCGCACTTCGGTGTAACGCATGGCGGCGGCGTTATCGCCGTCCACCGAACCGAAGTTGCCCTGACCATCGACCAGCAGATAGCGCAGCGAGAACGGTTGCGCCATGCGCACGATGGTGTCGTACACCGCCGTATCACCGTGCGGGTGATACTTACCGATCACGTCACCGACCACACGGGCGGATTTCTTGTACGCCTTATTCCAGTCGTTACCCAGCTCGCTCATCGCGAACAGCACTCGACGGTGCACGGGCTTGAGGCCATCGCGCGCATCCGGCAAGGCACGCCCGACGATCACGCTCATCGCGTAGTCGAGGTAGGACTGCTTCAGCTCGTCTTCGATATTGACCGGTAGAATTTCTTTGGCCAGTTCGCCCATGAGAAGCCTGGTTCCTTTTTCTGGTGAAGCTCCGCCACATCCATCCTGAACGGGACGAAGCTCGCCGTCGCGGGCTTAGGCCCAGCAACGACTCACGACAAATCAACGAGTTATGACATGGATCTGCGCTGTGAAGGCGCCCCTTGTCGACCCCCTTGAAAACTGACGGAGAGTACCACAATCAGCGCCCTGCACCTATCCCCAGCCAGCAGACAAACAGGTCGCCGCGTCACACAAACACCACTATCAATGCAGGCGTTTGCGGCACATCAATTGCGCCATTTTGGCCGCATCCGGGCGCTCGACTATGCCCTTTTCGGTGACGATGAAGTCGATCAGATCGGCCGGCGTGACATCGAACACCGGATTGACCGCCTCCACATCCGCCGCCACCCGCCGCCCCGCCAACTCCAACAGCTCACGACCGTCGCGCTCTTCGATCGGGATGTCGTCACCACTCTCCAGGGTCATATCGATAGTCGAACTCGGCGCCACCACCATGAAACGCACACCATGGTGCATGGCGTTGACCGCCAACTGGTAAGTGCCGATCTTATTGGCCACATCGCCATTGGCCGTAATGCGGTCGGCACCAACGATCACCCAGGTGATGCCCTTGGTTTTCATCAGATGCGCCGCCGCCGAGTCGGCATTCAGGCTGACCGGAATGCCCTCATTGGCCAGCTCCCAGGCAGTCAGCCGCGAGCCCTGCAGCCAGGGGCGGGTTTCATCGGCGTAGACCCGCTCGACCAGCCCATCCAGATAGGCCGCCCGAATCACCCCCAAAGCCGTGCCGAAACCGCCAGTCGCCAACGCACCGGTGTTGCAGTGGGTCAGCAGGGTCTGCAGATTGCCTTGGTGTTTGCGAATCAGCTCGACGCCGAGCTGCGCCATGGTCAGGTTGGCTTCGCGATCGCTCAGGTGGATAGCCACCGCCTCCGCTTCCAGGGCCACGAGGGGGCTCTCCGTCTCCTTTAGACGCGCCAAGCGCTCACGCATCCGGTTGAGCGCCCAGAACAGGTTAACCGCCGTCGGCCGCGAGTCGGCCAGCACCCGGAAATCTTCCTCCAGCGCAACCTTCCAATCGCCGCCTGCGGCCAAGCGCGCCCGCGCACCCAGCACCAGGCCATAGGCCGCTGTGATGCCAATGGCCGGCGCGCCGCGCACCACCATCGCTCGAATCGCCTCGGCCACCGCGACCGCGGAGTCATAGCGCAACCAGGTTTCCTCGAACGGCAGCAGCCGCTGATCGAGCAGATACAGCGCGCCATCCCGCCAATCGATGGCCTTAACCTTCTCCGCCGCCAACAATTGCTCGCGCATGACCAACCCCGTACTCAGAAACGAAAAGCCGCGGATTATAGCGAGCCCCCTGCCAAGGCGCTCGGGTATACTTCGGCGACCTCAGGATACGCCCTTGGAAGCCGATCATGCCCGACCACGTTGCCCCGCTCGACCTGCTGCTCCTGCCGACCTGGCTGGTGCCTGTCGAGCCCGCCGGCGTGGTGTTGCACGAGCATGGCCTGGGCATCCGTGATGGCCGTATCGCCCTGATCGCACCTCGCGCCGAAGCCCTCCAACAGCCCACCCGCGAAGTACGCGAACTGCCGGGCATGCTGCTTACCCCCGGCCTGGTCAACGCCCACGGCCATGCCGCGATGACGCTGTTCCGCGGCCTGGCCGATGACCTGCCGCTGATGAGCTGGCTGGAACAACACATCTGGCCGGCGGAAGCCAAATGGGTCGATGAGACGTTCATCCGCGACGGCACCGAGCTGGCCATCGCCGAACAGCTGAAAGGCGGCATCACCTGCTTCTCCGACATGTACTTCTTCCCGGAAGTAGCCAGCGAACTGATGCACAAGAGCGGCATCCGCGCGCAGATCTGCATTCCGGTGCTGGATTTCCCGATTCCCGGCGCCCGTGACGCCGACGAGGCGCTGCGCAAGGGTCTGGCCTTGTTCGACGACCTTAAACTGCACCCACGGATCAAGGTCGCCTTCGGCCCCCACGCCCCTTACACGGTGAGCGACGACAAGCTGGAAAACATCCGCATGTTGGCCGAGGAGCTGGACGCCGGCATTCATATGCATGTGCAGGAAACCGCCTTCGAGGTGCAGCAGAGCCTGGAACAGCGCGGCGAACGCCCGCTGGCCCGCCTCGCGCGCCTGGGCTTGCTCGGCCCACGCTTCCAGGCCGTGCACATGACCCAGGTCAGCGATGACGACCTGCAACTGCTGGTCGAGAGCAACTGCAACGTCATCCATTGCCCGGAGTCCAACCTCAAGCTGGCCAGTGGCTTCTGCCCGGTGGAGCGCCTGTGGCAGGCCGGGGTGAACGTGGCGATCGGCACCGACGGCGCCGCCAGCAATAATGATCTGGATCTGCTCGGCGAAACCCGCACCGCCGCGCTGCTGGCCAAAGCCGTTGCCGGCTCGGCCATGGCCCTGGATGTGCACCGTGCGTTGCGCATGGCCACGCTGAACGGTGCCCGCGCCCTCGGCCTAGACGAGCAAATCGGCTCACTGGAAGTCGGCAAATCCGCCGACGTGGTGGCCTTCGACCTGTCCGGCCTGGCCCAGCAGCCGATTTATGACCCGGTGTCGCAATTGATTTATGCCAGCAACCGGGACTGCGTCAGGCACGTCTGGGTTGGCGGCAAGCAACTGCTCGACGACCGCCGGCTGACGCGCCTGGACGAGGAAAGAGTGATCGCCAGGGCGCAGGAGTGGGGGAAAAAGATCGCCGCAAGCCGGTTGTAGGGTGGAAGTATCGCCACGCGATTTTCCCACCACCCCGGGCGCAATGCTGGATGGATAAAGCACCATCCATCCTACGAGCTGAATGTGATTTGAGGAAAACACCATGAGCAACGTCGACCACGCCGAAATCGCCAAATTCGCCGCCCTGGCCCACCGCTGGTGGGATCGCGAGAGCGAGTTCAAGCCGCTGCACGACATCAACCCGCTGCGGGTCAACTGGATCGATGAGCGCGTCAACCTGGCCGGCAAGACAGTGCTGGACATCGGCTGCGGCGGCGGCATCTTGAGCGAGGCGATGGCCCAGCGCGGCGCCATCGTCACCGGCATCGACATGGGTGAAGCCCCGCTGGCCGTGGCCCAACTGCATCAGCTGGAGTCCGGCGTCTCGGTGGAATACCGGCAGATCACCGCCGAAGCGCTGGCCGAGGAAATGCCCGAGCAGTTCGACGCGATCACCTGCCTGGAGATGCTCGAGCACGTGCCCGATCCCGCCTCGGTCATCCGCGCCTGTTTCGCCATGGTCAAGCCGGGCGGCCAGGTGTTCCTCTCCACCATCAACCGCAACCCCAAGGCCTACCTGTTCGCCATCATCGGCGCGGAATACCTGATGCGCCTGCTGCCGCGCGGCACCCACGACTTCAAGAAGTTCATCCGCCCCTCGGAGCTGGGCGCCTGGAGCCGGGCGGCCGGGCTCGAGGTCAAGGACATCATCGGTCTGACCTACAATCCGCTGACCAAGCACTACAAGCTGGCCGCCGACGTGGACGTCAACTATATGATCCAGACCTTGAAGGAAGCCTGATGCGCCTGCGAGCGGTTCTTTTCGACATGGATGGCACCCTGCTCGACAGCGCGCCGGACTTCATTGCCATCACCCAGGCCATGCGCGTCGCCCATGGCTTACCGCCCCTGGCTGAGAAACTGATCCGCGACCAGGTCTCAGGTGGCGCCCGCGCCATGGTCGCAACCGCCTTCGCCGCAGATCCGCAATCGGCCGAGTTCGAGGCGCTACGCCTGGAGTTCCTCGAACGCTATCAGGATCACTGCGCCGTCCTGACCCGGCCCTTCGACGGCATCCTCGAACTCCTGACCGACATCGAGCAGGCCAAGTTGATCTGGGGCGTGGTGACCAATAAACCCGTGCGCTACGCCGCGCCGATCATGCAACAGCTCGGCCTGGCGGAACGCTCGGCCGTGCTGATCTGCCCGGACCATGTGAAAAACAGCAAGCCGGACCCGGAGCCGTTGCTCCTCGCCTGCACCCAGCTCGGGCTGGACCCGGCCAACGTGCTGTTTGTCGGTGATGACCTGCGCGATATCGAATCTGGTCGTGCGGCCGGCACCAAGACCGCCGCAGTCACTTACGGCTATATCCACCCGGACGATAACCCGACGCACTGGGGCGCCGACGTGGTGGTCGATCACCCGCTGGAGCTGCGCGCCGTACTCGACCGGGCGCTGTGCAGCTGCTGAACGGCCGACGACAGACACAGGGTGGATTAGCGAAACGTAATCCACCACTGCCGCCATAGGCGGCACCTTGCGGTGCCGATGGTGGATTACGCCGCTTTGCGGCTAATCCACCCTACGAATGAGAGAGACTTTACGATGTTTGAATATTCTGCCCGCCCCGATCTGCTGAAAGACCGCGTGATCCTCGTCACCGGCGCCGGCCGCGGCATTGGCGCCGCTGCCGCCAAGACCTTCGCCGCCCACGGCGCGACCGTGCTACTGCTGGGCAAGACCGAAGCCAATCTGACCCAGGTGTATGACGAGATCGAGGCGGCCGGCCACCCGCAGCCAGCGATCATCCCGTTCAACCTGGAAACCGCCCTGGCGCATCAGTACGACGAGTTGGCCGCCATGGTCGAGAACGAGTTCGGGCGCCTGGATGGCCTGCTGCACAACGCCTCGATCATCGGCCCGCGCACCCCACTCGAGCAGCTCTCCGGCGATAACTTCATGCGCGTCATGCACGTCAACGTGAACGCCATGTTTATGCTGACCAGCACCATGCTGCCGCTGCTGAAACTCTCGCCAGATGCCTCAGTGCTGTTCACCTCCAGCAGCGTCGGCCGCAAGGGCCGCGCTTATTGGGGCGCCTACGGCATCTCCAAGTTCGCCACCGAAGGCCTGATGCAGACCCTCGCCGACGAACTCGAGGGCACCAGCGGCGCACGTGCCAACAGCATCAACCCGGGCCCCACCCGCACCGACATGCGCGCCCAGGCCTACCCTGGCGAGAAGCCGACGAATAACCCGTTGCCTGAAGAGATCATGCCGGTCTACCTCTACCTGATGGGTCCGGACAGCCTCGGAGTTAACGGCCAGGCCTTCGACGCGCAATAACCCAGCTCTGCGCCCCCTCTCGCGCCAAAGCCGTCGACAGTCATCGGCCACTACGACCACTGCACCGGCGGCGAAGCGTTTCTGATTCTGCCCTCCGACACCGGCCGGGAAGCGGTCGCCATGATCGGAAAACGTCTGAGCCACGCGGTGCAGGAGCTGCAACGCCTGCCCCAAGGGCAGTCGATTGAACGCTGCGCCAGTCTACTGCCTGGGGAATCGGTAGACAGCCTGCTACGCCGCGCGGACAGCACACAATAAAAAAGGGGCTCAATGAGCCCCTTTTTTATTAGCCAGGATTATTTCTCCGGCTTACGACCGCGACCGAAACCCGGGCGCTGACCTTCGCCAGCCGGCGGGCCACGGCGCTTGGCCGGTGCACCGGCAGGTTTACGCGCCGGCCGATCAGCCAGCTCAATGCCTGGCCGCCCCGACTTACCGGCGCTCGGACGCTTTTTGTTCATCTCGCTCGGGCGCTCGGCCACTGGCGTGCCGCGGTTCTGCTCAGCACGCCCGGCGGCGGGCCGCGGCGTACGCGAACCACGCTCAGCGGACTCAGAACGCGGGCCACTGCGCTGCACACGCTCACCCTCGGGGCGCGGGCTGCGACGCTCGCTCGAGTCGGAACGCGGGCCGCTACGCTGAGGACGCTCGCCGCCTTCAGGACGCGGGCTACGCGCCGGGCGCTCGCCACTACGCTGTGGACGTTCATTACCCTCGCCACGCGGGGTCCGAACAGGGCGCTCGCCACCTTCACCGCTCGCGACAGGGCCACCATGGGCCGGGCGCAGGGTTCTCACCGGGCGCTCGCCACGGCCCACAGGTTTAGCCGATTTACGCTGCATGCGGTCGAGCTTCTCGCGGGTCTTGGCCTTCATCCCCTGCTGGACAATAGGCGTCAGACCCACTTCGGCACTGAGGATATCCACTTCCCCCTGACTCATTTCGCGCCAGCGGCCCATGGTCAGATCGGAAGTCAGGAACACCGGACCGAAACGCACGCGCTTCAGCCGGCTGACCACCAAGCCCTGAGATTCCCACAGGCGCCGCACCTCACGGTTACGACCCTCCATCACCACGCAGTGGTACCAATGGTTGAAGCCTTCACCGCCGGGCGCTTCCTTGATATCGGTAAAGCGCGCCGGGCCGTCTTCCAACAGCACACCGTTTTTCAAGCGCGCGAGCATGTCTTCATCGACTTCGCCACGCACCCGCACGGCGTATTCGCGATCCATCTGATAAGAGGGGTGCATCAAGCGGTTGGCCAGCTCACCGTCGGTGGTGAACATCAGCAGACCGGTGGTGTTGATGTCGAGGCGGCCGATATTGATCCAACGCCCCTCTTTCGGCCGTGGCAGGCGATCGAATACGGTGGGGCGCCCTTCGGGATCGTCGCGGGTGCAGATTTCACCGTCGGGCTTGTTGTAGATCAGCACGCGGCGCGTCTCTTCGGCGGCCTCTTCGCGCTTGAGCAGGCGACCATCGATGGCGATGGCGTCATGCAGATCGACACGCTGGCCAAGGGTGGCCGCCTTGCCGTTGACCTTGACCCGACCTTCGCCGATCCAGGCTTCCACGTCGCGGCGCGAGCCTAGACCCATGCGAGCCAGGACTTTCTGCAGTTTTTCCCCGGCGGGACTGTATTCTTCGGACTCACTCATTCTGGGCACCTCCCGGTGTAGCAATCTGGTCACCTGCGGCGAGGACTCGCCGAAGGGCGCGCATCATACGCTGCGCAGCCAACCAAGCCTAGCGCATCTGCCGGCCTTAGCTGGCGATACTTTGCCAGCAACCGATAAACGATCAGGCTTCCTTAGGCCATTCGCTCCCTCACAGTGACCGAGCCAGACACCCCAGATTCAGCTCAATCGCGAGTAGCCTCCGCCTCGTCCGGCAAGGCTTCTGCGCGCTTGTCGTCTTGCTCGGCATCGGCCAGGTCATCGAAATCGGTTTTCAGGCCCTGCTCCATCGAATCCAACTCCGCCAACAGGCTGCTGAAGCTGGTTTCATTCCGCGGCTCCACCGCTTCCTCGGCCAAATCGGCCAAGTCGGCGCGGGCCTGCAAGTCATCCGGCACCGGCAGCTCGTCGTCGAAGGCCAACAGCGGTTCCGGCTCCAACTCGCGCAGCGCGGCCAGCGGCGGCAGCTCATCGAGACTCTTCAGGTTGAAGTGATCGAGAAACAGCTTGGTGGTGGCGAACATCGCCGGTTTGCCCGGCACATCGCGATAACCGACGACGCGAATCCACTCACGTTCGAGCAAGGTCTTGACGATATGGCTGTTCACCGCCACGCCGCGAATATCCTCGATCTCGCCGCGCGTAATCGGCTGGCGATAGGCAATCAGCGCCAGAGTTTCCAGCATGGCGCGGGAATAGCGCTGCGGCCGCTCCTCCCAGAGCCGGCCAACCCAAGGCGCGTACTGCTCGCGCACCTGCAGACGGTAACCCGTAGCGACTTCCTTCAGCTCGAAGGCCCGCCCTTCACAGGACTTACCCAGCAGCGCCAAGGCCTTTTTAAACACGGCCGGTTCGGGCCGCTCGGCCTCTTCGAACAGCTCAAAAAAGCGCTCAAGCGACTGCGGTTTGCCGGACGCCAGGAGGAAAGCTTCGAGTAGCGAGGCCAGCTCGCGGGGGTCGCTCAGGTTCATCTTTCGACTCTTTATTCGGCTCGCGCACGCACATGGATAGGCCCAAAGGCCTCATTTTGCACCAGCTCGACCAGGGATTCCTTGATCAATTCGAGCACCGCCATAAAGGTCACCACCACGCCGAGGCGGCCCTCCTCGGCGCGGAACAAGGCCACGAACGGCACAAACGCCCCGCCCTTGAGGCGCTCTAGCACCTCGCTCATCCGCTCGCGGGTCGACAGTGCCTCCCGCGTGACCTGGTGGCTCTCGAACATATCGGCCCGGCGCAGCACCTCGGCCATCGACAGCAGCAGCTCTTCCAGGCTTACGTCGGGCAACAACTTGCGCGCCCGCGCTTGCGGCGCATCCAGGCACGGCACCGTGTGATCGCGGCCAACCCGCGGCAGTTGATCGATGCCTTCCGCTGCGGCCTTATAGCGTTCGTACTCCTGCAACCGCCGGATCAGTTCGGCGCGCGGGTCATCTTCCTCGTTCTCCACCGCGCTGGAGCGCGGCAGCAGCATGCGCGACTTGATCTCGGCGAGCATCGCCGCCATCACCAGATACTCGGCGGCCAACTCCAGGCGCACGGACTGCATCAACTCGACATAGCCCATGTACTGCCGGGTAATTTCCGCCACCGGGATATCCAGCACGTCGATGTTCTGTTTGCGGATCAGGTAGAGCAGCAGGTCGAGCGGGCCTTCGAAGGCTTCGAGGAACACCTCCAGCGCATCCGGCGGAATATACAAATCCAGCGGCAGCTCGGTGACGGCCTTGCCGTACACCAGGGCGAACGGCAGCTCCTGCTGCGCGCCGGCTTGGCTGTCTGAAGGCGCTATTGGCGGTATGTCCTGCATATATTCCTCTGGATCGGGCATAAGTCGCGCAATCTCGGCCAAGGCCGGAAAGTTGCCGCGTCCACACGCTGTGCCAAACTTAATGAGTTCGGAACGTTCACTTCAATGGGTTCTAACAGGACCCTTGGGAGGTGCACTATGAAAACATTAACGATGGCATTCGGTGTTGTTTTGCTGTTCGCATGCCTGGCTTTCGTCCAAACCTCTGCAGTGCAAGCCGGGATGCTCTCGACGCAAGAGGTCGTAGCCGCACAACAGGCTCAGGCCGACCGCGACAAAGTCCGCGACTTTCTGAGCCGCGCCAGTGTGCAGGAAAAAATGCAGGCTCTGGGCGTCCAGGCGGCCTTTGCCAAAGAGCGTGTCGATGCCTTGACGGTGCAGGAAGTCACCCTGCTGGCGCAACGGATCGATGCCCTTCCCGCCGGCGGCGCCCTGAGTGGTACCGATTTTGTGATCATCCTATTGGTCGCCATTCTGGTGGCGATAGCCCTCTGACCTAGGTGTCATGACAGCCAAGCAAATAAGCCGGGGCGCCTAATCCCCCCGGCTTACTCAGTCGAGTTATCGGTAATTCAAACCCAAGGCCAAACGAACCTCGGTGAGGGTTTCTCGCGCTTCATCACGGGCCCGCTCAGCACCCTCAGCGAGAATGCTGCGCACCAGTTCCGGGCTGTCCTGGTAATCGATGGCGCGCGCCTGCAAGGGTTTCAGTTCAGCCTGAACCGCCTCGATCAGCGGCGCCTTGCAGTCCAGGCAGCCAATGCCGGCGCTTTTGCAGCCCTGCTGCACCCACGCCCGAGTCTCGTTATTGGAGTAAACCTCATGCCACTGCCACACCGGGCAGCGCGCCGGATCACCCGGATCGGCGCGATGTACCCGCGCGGGGTCGGTCGGCATGCGTTTTAGCTTGTCCTCCACCTGCTCGGTGGTATCGCGCAGGTAGATGGCATTGCCATTGGACTTGGACATCTTGCGGCCGTCCAGCCCGGCCATCTTCGGCGCGTCACCGAGCAACGCCTGCGGCTCCGGCAGCAAGACCTTACCGCCGCCCTCCAGATAGCCGAACAAGCGCTCCTTATCCCCGAGGGTGACGCTCTGCAGCTCCTTGAGCAGCGCGCGTGCGGTCTCCAGCGCCTCGACATCGCCCTGTTCCTGAAAGGCTTTGCGCAGGCCGTTGTAGAGCTTGGCGGTTTTCTTGCCGAGTTTGAGGATCGCCGCTTCGGCCTTGTCCTCGAAGCCCGGTTCGCGGCCGTACAGATGGTTGAAGCGCCGCGCGACGTCGCGGGCAAACTCGATGTGCTGCACCTGGTCGGAACCGACCGGCACCAGGCCGGCGCGATACAACAGGATGTCGGCCGTCTGCAGCAAGGGGTAGCCGAGAAAACCATAGGTGCTGAGGTCTTTGTGATGCAGTTGATCCTGCTGCTCTTTATAGGAAGGTACCCGTTCCAGCCAGCTGAGCGGGCAGATCATCGACAACAGCAGGTGCAGTTCGGCGTGTTCCGGCACCTGCGACTGGATGAACAGGGTCGCCGAACTGGGGCTGACGCCCGCGGCCAGCCAGTCCACCGCCATGTCCATGACGTGCTGGGGGATCTGCCCGACTTCGTCGTAATCGGTGGTCAGCGCATGCCAGTCGACGATGCAGAAGAAGCACTCGTATTCGTGCTGCAGCTTGACCCAGTTCTTCAGCGCACCGTGATAATGACCGAGGTGCAAACGGCCACTGGGGCGCATGCCCGAAAGCACGCGCCGCTGGGAGTCAACGAGGCTCAAGCAGAGTTCCTTTAGCGAACAGACAGAAAGCCGATTATAGCCAGCACCTAGCCGCCGCCCGCAAATGGCGACGGATCACCGCAACCGACACGGATAATTTCGGCTTCATCGTCGACCAGGCTGATCACGGTCGAGGCTTCCAGGCCGCCAAAACCGCCATCCAGGATCAGGTCGACCTGATGCTCCAGCATCTGGCGCATCTCGTAAGGGTCGCTCATCGGCACATCCTCGCCAGGCAGAATCAGGCTGACGCTCATCAGCGGCTCGCCGAGCTCCGCCAGCAGCGCCTGGGCGATCGGGTGGCTTGGCACTCGCAGGCCGATGGTCCGGCGTTTGGGATGCAGCAGCATGCGCGGCACTTCGCGGGTGGCACTCAGAATGAAGGTGTAAGGCCCCGGCGTATGAGCTTTGAGCAGACGAAACGCGCCGGTATCGACCTTGGCGAACAGCCCCAATTGCGACAAATCGCGGCAGACCAGGGTGAAGTTGTGCTTATCGTCCAGCTGGCGCAGACGGCGAATCCGCTCCACCGCGCTCTTGTCGCCGATATGACAGCCCAGCGCGTAGGAAGAATCCGTCGGGTAGACGATCACCCCGCCGGCCTTGATGATTTCCACCGCCTGCTTAATCAGGCGCGCCTGCGGATTTTCCGGGTGCACCTGGAAGAATTGACTCATGGGAACTCCCTGTTCAGAGGGCAGCAGGCTGCTGGACATGCTCGAAACGCAACCAGAGCGGCGGAAGATCATCGGGCAACGGGCGGTACATGCCCAGCTCGGACCAGTCTCCCGGGGCGTGAAAATCACTGCCGACGCTCGCCAGCAGACCAAATTCGCGGGCCAGAATGGCCAGGCTGCCGACTTGCTCCGCCGGCTGCATGCCATTGACCACTTCCAGCGCATGACCGCCGGCCTGGATGAAGTCGGCGATCAACTTACGCCGCTTGCTGCGGGTGAAGTCGTACTGCCAGGCATGCGCCAGGCTGACCCAGGCGCCCGCCTCGCGCAGGGTACCGACCGCCTGTTCGAGGGTCGGCCAGTGCTGCTTGACATCGCCCAGCTTGCCGGAGCCCAACCATTTGCGAAACGCCTCGGCGCGGTCACGCACATGCCCGGCTCGCACCAGGAACTCGGCAAAGTGCGGCCGCGCCGGCGCATTACCGCTATCCCCCAACTCTTGCTGGATGGCCCGCGCGCCTTCGAGTGCGCCAGGCATGCCCTTGGCTTCCAGGCGTTTGTCGATTTCTTCGGCGCGCAACCAGCGGCCATCGCGCAACTCGGCAATCGCCTGCAGCAGCGCCGGCGCAGTGGCCGCAAAGCCGTAGCCGAGTACATGAATGGTCGCACCACCCCAGGTACAGGACAGTTCCACGCCGTTGATCAGCTGCATATCCAGCGCAGTGGCGGCGACACGGGCCTCGTCGAGGCCTTCCAAAGTGTCATGGTCGGTCAGCGCCAGCATGCGCACCCCCCGTTCATGGGCGCGCGCGACAACCACGGCAGGCGCTAGAGCGCCATCGGAGGCTGTGCTGTGGCAGTGCAGATCGACGTTCATTCGGTGTTTCTCTCTCTACCGCAGGAAACTCTGACGCGTTCGGAGTTTCCCTACTGGTTTGGTTTGTTATTATGCCGGCACATCCTGCTTCTGGCTGCCACTGTGAAACAATTCATCGACTTCATCCCGCTTATCCTGTTCTTCATCGTTTATAAGCTCGAACCCCGTGCGGTTGAGCTAGCCGGCAATACTTACATGCTAGGCGGTATTTTCAGTGCCACCGCGATGTTGATCGTCAGTTCGGTGGTGGTCTACGGCATCTTTTTCCTGTTGCAGCGCAAGCTGGAGAAAAGCCAGTGGTTGACCCTGATCGCCTGCTTGGTATTCGGTAGCCTGACGCTGGCCTTCCACAGTGAGACCTTCCTCAAATGGAAGGCGCCAGTGGTCAGCTGGCTGTTCGCCTTGGGTTTTGCCGGCAGCCACTTTATCGGTGAACAGCCGCTGATCCAACGCATCATGGGCCATGCCATCAGCCTGCCCCAGCCGATCTGGAACCGTCTGAATATTGCCTGGATTGGGTTCTTTCTCGTCAGTGGCGCCGCCAACCTGTTCGTTGCGTTCACCTTCCAAAGCATCTGGGTCGACTTCAAGGTATTCGGCAGCCTGGGCATGACCCTGCTGTTCTTGATCGGCCAAGGCCTGTTCCTCGCTCGCCATATCCATGACGTCGAACCCGCCCCTTCTGCTACTAAAACCAAGGACTGACATGCTCTACGCGATCATTGCCACCGATCTAGCCAACTCGCTGGAAAACCGCATGGCCGCCCGCCCCGCCCACCTGGCTCGGCTGGAACAGCTGAAAAATGAAGGCCGCCTGGTGCTCGCCGGCCCGCACCCGGCAGTCGATAGCAATGACCCTGGCGCCGCCGGCTTCAGCGGCAGCCTGATCGTCGCCGAGTTTGAATCCCTTAGCGCCGCCCAGAGTTGGGCCGACGCCGATCCCTACCGGGCTGCCGGGGTCTATGCCAGCGTGCTGGTGAAACCCTTCAAGCTCGTGCTCCCCTAAGAACCACCGAAACCGCAGGCCGCTAACAACCAGGAAATAGGAGTTCCGATGCGCCAAGGTCCGCTGTCCCTGCTGTTCGCTGCGTTGCTGGTGACTGGCCAACTGCACGCCGAGGAACTATCGGCTGCACCTGACAGCAACCCACCGTTGGCCGCCGCCACTGCGACGCAAACGCAAATTGACGCACTGGAGCAGCGCCTGGCCGAAAGTGAACAGCGGCGCGCCGAACTGGCCGCGCAACTACAAAGCACTGACGGTGAGCGCGAGAACGCTCAATTGACGCGGCTGCGCCAGGACAACCAGCGGCTCAAGCTGCAACTCAAGCAAGCCCAGGCCGAACAGCCGGCACGCCTGCTGAGCGAACAACAGCTGTGGTTTGTGGTTGGCGCGGGCGTGGCACTGGTCGCCCTGCTCTGCGGCGCCATGCTGCGTGGCCGCCGCAGAACCCGCCGCGAATGGATCAACTAAGCGCCGCCATGCCCACCTTACTGCTGATCGACGACGACCGTGAACTGTGCGAACTGCTCGCCAACTGGCTGAGCCAGGAAGGCTTTCAAGTCAGCGCCTGTCATGACGGCCATAGTGCCCGTGCGGCACTGGCCGCACAGGCGCCCGCCGCCGTCGTGCTGGATGTCATGCTGCCCGACGGCAGCGGTCTGGAGCTGCTCAAGCAGCTGCGCAGCGACCACCCCGAACTGCCGGTACTGATGCTCTCGGCCCGTGGCGAACCCTTGGATCGCATCCTCGGCCTGGAACTCGGCGCCGACGACTACCTGGCCAAACCTTGTGATCCTCGCGAACTGACGGCCCGTCTACGCGCCGTTCTGCGCCGTAGCCTGCCAGTGGCCGTGTCCAGCCAGTTGGAGCTGGACGACTTGTGCTTCAGCCCGGCCCGCGGCGTGGTCAACATTGGCGGCCATGAGGTCATCCTCACCGTCTCCGAAAGCCGCCTGCTCGAAGCCCTGCTGCACCAACCCGGCGAGCCGGTGGATAAGCAAGAACTGGCGCAACTGGCCCTCGGTCGTAAACTGACCCTGTACGACCGCAGCCTGGACATGCACGTCAGCAACCTGCGAAAAAAAATCGGCCCACACTTCGATGGCCGACCGCGCATCCTCGCGCTGCGCAGCCGCGGCTACTACTACAGCGCCTGAACCCAGCGCCCCCAGCCTTTACCTAAGCTTTACCCTTGCCTGACCGCCCTTGACCTTGCCGTCCCTAGACTGGGCACATCCGGCAACTGGCCGGAATCGAGACAAGGAGACACCTCATGCGTAAGACCCTCATCGCCGTCCTGTTCGCCGCAGCCCTGCCGACATTCGCCATGGCCATGCCCGAAGGCGGCCCACGCCACGGCGGCGAACACGGCTCGCAGATGTTCAAAGAGCTGGATCTGAGCAAGGAACAACGGCATGCCATCGGCAAGCTGATGGGCGAGCAAATGCACAGCCGCCACGAGATCACCCAGCGCTACCTGGACAAGCTGCCCGCCGCTGAACAGAAAGCCATGCAGGATGAACTCAAGGCCAAACACGACAAGACCCAGAGCGAGATCCGCGCCCTGCTCAAGCCTGAACAACAGAAACAGTTCGACGAACTGCAGAAGAAGCAGCAAGAACGCCGCGCCGAACGCGCCGAGTTCGAGGCCTGGAAAGCCCAGAAAGAGCAAAAAGCCCAGTAAGCTTGCCGCACCACCGGCGGCATGAAGCCGCAGCATGCTAGCCGCCCATCCAACACGCCCCTGTTGGATGGGCTTTGTCCGTTTAAGGAGTTGCTGTGCGTTCACTGTTTTGGCGCATCTTCGCCAGCTTCTGGCTGGCCATCGCCCTGGTCGCCGGGCTGTCCATGCTGCTGGGCCATGCGCTGAACCAGGACGCCTGGATTCTCAGCCGCCACCCCGGCCTACAGGGTTTGGCCGAGCGCTGGACGCAGATCTATGAAGCAGAAGGCGAGCAGGCCGCGCAGAACTATCTAGAGCAGCGCAAGCGCCGCTACCACATCGACATCCAGGTGCTCGACGATAACGGCGACGCACTGGTCAAGGGCACCTTCCCGCGACGCGCGGCGGCCTTCGAGGCGCGTCGCCACAATGATCGGCGGCGCTTGCCCTGGCGCCGCCTGACCGCCGACTACACCAGCCCGGCGAGCGGCGAGACCTACTTGCTGATCTACCGCATTCCCCACCCGGAGCTGGATGCCTGGCACCGCGGCAGCCTGCTCTGGCCGCTGAGCGCGCTGGGCATCGCGCTGGTGGTGCTGAGCCTGTTCAGCCTGCTGCTGACGCTCTCCATCACCCGCCCGCTGAGCCGCCTGCGCGGCGCCGTGCACGACCTCGGGCAGACCACCTATCAGCAGCACAGCCTGGCGCGCCTGGCCAACCGCCGCGATGAATTCGGCGTACTGGCCAGCGACTTCAACCGCATGGGCGCACGCCTGCAAGGCCTGATCGGCAGCCAGCGCCAACTGCTGCGCGATGTGTCCCACGAACTGCGCTCACCGCTGGCGCGCTTGCGCATCGCCCTGGCCCTGGCCGAACGCGCAAGCCCGGCCGAACGCGAACCGCTGTGGCCACGCCTGTCCCGCGAATGCGACCGCCTGGAAGCCTTGATCAGTGAGATTCTCGCCCTCGCCCGCCTGGATGCCGAGCCTGGCGCGGCACAGCCGATCGACCTAGCGACCCTGCTTGAAAGCCGGCGGCAAGAGGCACAACTGAGCGCCCCGGAGCAGGAGATCCGCATCGAAATAGAGCCCGGACTGAGCCTGCAAGGCTGGCCGGACATGCTCGAGCGCGCGCTGGACAACCTGCTGCGCAATGCCCTGCGTTTCAATCCGCCCGACCAGCCGATCGAGCTATTAGCGCAGCGTCAGGCTGAACGCTTGCTGCTCAGCGTGCGCGATCATGGCCCCGGCGTGCCGACCGCGCATTTGCCTCGACTCGGCGAACCCTTCTTCCGCGCCCCGGAACAAAGCACGGCAGGACATGGTTTGGGCTTGGCGATTGCCCGCCGCGCCGCCGAGCGGCACGGCGGCAGCCTGAAGCTGGCGAACCATCCAGGCGGTGGCTTTATTGCCAGCCTGGAACTGCCGCTGATGGCGAGCGAACTACCAATCAAGCCGGCCAGGCACTGACGAAGTCGCTGACCGCCAGTTCTGCCGGGGTACGCAACTCACGCTCCGGCGTCCCCAGATAGAGAAAGCCGATGATCTGCTCAGCCGCGCTCAAGCCCAGGCCCTGGGCCACCCCCGCGTTGTAGGCCAGCTCGCCGGTCCGCCAGACCGCACCAATTCCTTGGGCGTGAGCGGCCAGCAGAATGCCATGCGCCGCACAGCCAGCCGCCAGCAGTTGCTCCTGCTGCGGGATTTTGAAGTGGTCTTGCAAACGGGCGATCGCCACGATCAATAGCGGTGCGCGCAGCGGCATCGCCCGGGCCTTGCTCAACGCCTCTTGCGTGACTGGCGCCGAGCCCGCCGTCAGCGCCGCGGCAAACAACTCACCGAGTCGCTCGCGCGCAGCCCCCTCCACCGTGAGAAAACGCCAGGGCCGCAGTTGGCCATGATCCGGCGCCCGCAAGGCCGCGCGAAACAGCACCTCACGTTGCGCCGCATCGGGTGCGGGCTCGCGCAAGCGCGGCGCGGAAACACGGTTAAGCAGAGCGTCGAGAGCCTCCATCGGCCACCTCCAGAACAAAGACAGCCGGCATTCTAGCCGATCGGACGACTCGGCCCGCGGCCGCTTGCGCGTAGGGTGGTCTCGGAGCGCAGCGACAGCCCGCCAATAGGTCGGCGTACTGCCTGCGGCGAGTACGCCCTACGGCATGACAAGCAGCGGCGGCTATCCTAACCAGCAGAAAACGCCTGCGCAGCCCCGTAAAGGCTGGTTTACAGGCCCAACGGCGCGCGTAGAATGGCGCCCTCGCCTCCTCTGAGCCCGACCACATGGCCCTGCCGACCCTGCGTATCATTGGTTTTATCCTCGGCATCTTCCTGATCACCCTCGCGGTCAGCATGGTCATTCCCATGCTGACCTTGCTGCTCTTCGAGCTCACCGACGATCTCAACGCCTTCCTCTGGTCGAGCCTGATCACCGTACTCGCCGGCCTCGCGCTGGTTGCCCCCGGACGCCCGGGGCAGGCGCACCTGCGGCCACGGGACATGTATTTTCTCACCACCGCCAGCTGGGTCGTGGTGTGCTGTTTCGCGGCGCTGCCGATGGTGATCATTCAGCACATCAGCTACACCGATGCCTTTTTCGAGACCATGTCCGGCATTACCACCACCGGCTCGACCGTGCTCACCGGGCTGGACAGTGCCTCGCCGGGCCTGCTGATCTGGCGCTCGATGCTGCATTGGCTGGGCGGCATCGGCTTTATCGGCATGGCGGTGGCGATTCTGCCGCTGCTGCGGGTCGGCGGCATGCGCCTGTTCCAGACCGAGTCCTCGGACTGGGGCGAGAAGGTCATGCCGCGTTCACATATGGCCGCCAAGTACATTCTGCTGGTCTACGTCGGCATTACCGGGCTGGGCACCCTGTGCTTCTGGCTGGCCGGGATGAGTGGTTTCGAGGCCATCAATCATTCGATGTCGATGATCTCCACCGGCGGCTTCTCCACCTCCGACTCATCCCTGGCTCATTGGTCACAACCGGCGGTGCACTGGGTCGCGGTGCTGTTCATGATGCTCGGCAGCCTGCCCTTCACCCTCTATGTCGCGACCTTGCGCGGTCATCGCAAAGCCCTGCTCAAGGATCACCAGGTGCGCGGCTTCGTCGGTTTCCTGGTCCTCACCTGGCTGGTGTTCGGCACCTGGCTGTGGTTCAACTCCGAGCACGCTTGGCTAGACGCTTTCCGCATCGTCGCGCTGAACGTCACCTCGGTCGTCACCACCACCGGCGTGGCGCTCGGCGACTACACCCTGTGGGGCAGCTTCTCGGTGCTGCTGTTCTTCTACCTGACCTTCATCGGCGGCTGCTCCGGCTCCACCGCCGGCGGCCTGAAGATCTTCCGCTTTCAGGTTGCCTATGTGCTGCTCAGGGCCAACCTGCAGCAACTGGTGCATCCGCGCGCGGTGATCAAACAGCAGTACAACAACCACAACCTCGATGAAGATATCGTTCGCTCGCTGATTACCTTCTCGTTCTTCTTCACCATCACCATCGGCGTGATCGCCCTCGGCCTGGCGCTAATTGGTCTGGACTGGATCACCGCGCTAACGGGCGCCGCCACCGCCGTGTGCAACGTCGGCCCGGGCCTGGGCCCGATCATCGGCCCGGTGGGCAACTTCTCCAGCCTGCCGGATTCGGCCAAGTGGCTGTTGACCATCGGCATGCTGCTCGGCCGCCTGGAGATTCTCACCGTACTGGTGTTGTTCACCCGCGCGTTCTGGAAGCACTGAAAACCCTTTTCGGACCTGCTGCTCGCAGCTGATCCGCATGCGGGCAGTGCGTAGGCTGGGTAGAGGCGCCTGCGCCGAAACCCAGCGTGGGGCTGCGCTGGGTTTCGCGCTGCTCTACCCAGCCTACGTGCTGAATCACCCCGAAGCTGTAGGAGCAGAGCGAGCCAAGGGTGCGGTGAAACCGCACTCTACAACCGTGCACGGTACTCGCCCGGGGTGGCGTCGAACCAGCGGCGGAAGGCGCGAAAGAAGTTGCTCGGGTCGGCGAAACCCAGCAAATAGGCGGTTTCCAGCAGGGTCAGATTGGGTTGCGCCAGGTACTGCACGGCCAGTTCGCGGCGGGTATCGTCGAGCAACTGCTGAAAGCTGGTGCCCTCCTCCTGCAGACGCCGTTGCAAGGTGCGCTGCGACAGGTGCAGCGCCTGCGCCACCGTGTCGCGCTTGGGCTCACCCTGGGGCAACAACCGGCAAAGCACCTGGCGCGCCAGATGGGTCACCCGGCTTTCCGAGAAGCGCGCCAGGTATTCGCCGGCGAAGCGATCGTGCAACTGCGCCAGCGACGCATTGGCCGTGGGCAGCGGCGATTCCATGTCGGCGCGTTCGAACAGCAGCGCGTAATGCGCGGCATTGAACTGGAAGGGCGCCTGAAACACCTGTTTATATGGCTCGAGATCGGCCGGCGGCTCGCCCTGAAAGCTGACCAGCAGCGGACGAATGGGTTTGCCGGTCATCCAGCGACAGAAAGCCAGGGCGTAGGCCAGTGAAGCCTCGGCACTCTGCCGGGCGGGGGCCAGGCGGTCGCCATGGATCGCCAGCATCAGCGCATAACCCTCAGGCAGCGGGCGAAAACTCAGGTCCGCCCCTTCGCCGATGATCCGCTGATAACGCACCAGCCGGGCGAACCCTTCTTTCAGAGTACGGCTGGACATCAGCGCATAACCGACCACATGAAAGGACGCCGGGCGCACCACCTTGGCCATGTTCAGGCCAATCGCCGGATTGCCCGAGAGCTGCACCGCCCGCTGCCACAGCCGGGTCATAGCGTCCTGCGGGAAACGCGCATCCGGGTCATCCAGTGCGGCGTAATCCAGCCCCAGTTCAGGAAACAGCCGACGGCAGTCGACCCCGCCCATTTCCAGCGCCTGCACTATGCCCAGGGCCCAGCTTGAGGAAGTCGTACGTTCGCTCATGGCGCCTTCTTGTGCTATCCACGCCGGCCGCAAGAGCGCGGCCTGGCGGCGCAAGGATACTAAACTGGCGCCTAATGTCACTGGCCCGCGAAGACACTCGCCCTAGACTGCAAATACCACGGGCGCAGGGATGGGCCGCCCGCCCGATGAGGGCGTGAGCGCAGTCCGGACCCGTGCCGGACTCGCAGCGCACTGGTCTGCCAGGACAGCCAATCCGCGCCTTAACCATGACAGGAGCTGTGCCATGAGCACGCAAGCCGCCGAGCGCTACACCCGCTTTGCCGATTTCTATCCCTATTACCTGCAGGAACACAGCAACGCGACCTGCCGCCGCCTGCATTATGTCGGCAGCCTACTGGTGCTGAGCATCCTCGCTTACGCCGTCGTCAGCCAGCAGTGGCTGTGGCTGCTGGCGCTACCGCTGGCCGGTTATGGTTTCGCCTGGGTCGGCCACTTCATCTTCGAAAAGAACCGCCCCGCCACCTTCAAGTACCCGCTGTACAGCTTTATGGGCGACTGGGTGATGCTCAAGGATGCCTTGACTGGGCGCATCAAGTTCTAAGCCTGCGGTGTTCACACGCTGTCCCGCACGACCAGGGATTCGTGGAAACACCGGCTCTACGCCCGACACCACACAGTGATTCTTCAAACCCAGGCAACGCCAAACCGTAGGCTGGGTAGAGCGCAAAAAAGCGGCTCTACCCAGCCTACCGTGCACGCGTCCGACAAAACCCAATAAGAGGACTCCTGATGAACGCCCGTGCCCGCTTTACCCATATGCAAGACGGCACTGCCGAGGACTGGAGCATCATCGCCCAAGACTTCGTCGCCTACGCCAAACAACTACCGGATCGCATCCTGACCCATCTCCAACTGCTCGACGGCGACTTCGGCGGCTTCCCGGTCGATCGCCTGACGCACTCACTGCAAACCGCGACCCGCGCCCACCAGGATGGGCGCGACGAGGAGTACGTGGTCTGCGCCTTGCTGCACGATATTGGCGACACGCTCGGTTCCTACAACCACCCGGATATCGCCGCGGCCATCCTCAAGCCCTTCGTCAGCCCGGAAAACCTCTGGATGGTGGAGAAACATGGGATCTTTCAGGGCTACTACTTTTTCCACCACCTGGGCATGGATCGGCACCTGCGCGAGCAGTTCAAGGAACACCCGCACTACCTGCAGACCATCGAGTTCTGCGCCAAGTACGATGCGGCGGCCTTCGATCCCGACTATGCCAGCCTGCCACTGGCGTTCTTCGAGCCGATGCTGCGACGGCTCTTCGCCCAGCCGAGAAACTCGATCTACACGGCGGCTATGGAACAGGGCCAAGGCTAAGCCCGTTAACCACTGGCAACCCTGGCGCCGCCATTCGGCAGTCATGCTTGGCTGCCGAACCTTTGCTGGTTATGATCCCGACCAGTCAAAAGCTTGGCCTCGGCCTTGCAAAGCGCATAGACGTCCAGCAGAGACGTCAGAAAATCAGTAGGGATCGTGTCACCGCCATGAAATCAGCCCATCTCGAGCGCTTTAACGACTTACCCTCGCTCCCCCTACGCGAGTACTACTCCCGCGTACTGGCCTATATCGCCACGGCTGCCAGCATCGCGGCGGGCACCTATGTGCAGTATTTCGGTTACGACATCCTCTGGTTGGTGCCCTACGCCCTGCTCTACCCACACCTGGCGCATCACCTGAGTCAGCGCTTCAAGGGCGAGCATCCACAACACACCAACCTGGTCTTGCTGTTTATCGACGCCCTGCATGCCGGCGCCGGTGCGGCGCTGCTGGGTTTCTCGGTGGTCCCGAGTCTGATGCTCCTGCTCACCCTGAGCTTCAGCGCGCTGATCATTGGCGGCCTGCGCTACCTCGGGCTGTCGCTGTTGATCGCGGTCAGCGGACTGGTGCTGACCAGCGTCGTCGTCCAACCCGAATTGAAAGCCACCACGCCAACCCTGGTGGCGCTGGTCAGCGTGCTGTTCACCACGCTGTACATCGGCATTACCGCCTACTTCATGCACCAACAGGGCATCCGCCTCGGCGTCGCCCGTAGCGAGATCAAACGCGAGCAGGAAAAGGCCGCGCGGCTGGCACGCAACCTGGCCAAATACCTGTCGCCCCAGGTCTGGGAATCGATCTTCAGCGGCAAAAAGAGCGTGCGCCTGGAAACCCAGCGCAAGAAGCTCACGGTGTTCTTCTCCGACATCAAGGGCTTCACCGAGCTGTCCGAGGAACTGGAAGCCGAGGCCCTGACCGACCTGCTCAACACCTACCTGAACGAGATGTCGAAGATCACCCTGAAATACGGTGGCACCATCGACAAGTTCATCGGTGACTGCGTGATGGTGTTCTTCGGCGATCCGGCCAGCCAGGGCGCGAAGAAGGACGCGGTGAACGCGGTATCCATGGCCATCGCCATGCGCAAGCATATGAAGGTACTGCGTCAACAGTGGCGTGCCCAGGGCATCACCAAGCCGCTGGAAATCCGCATGGGCCTGAACACCGGCTACTGCACCGTCGGTAACTTTGGCGCCGACACGCGCATGGACTACACCATCATCGGCCGCGACGTGAACCTCGCCAGTCGCCTGGAAAGCGCCGCCGAGTCCGGCGAGATCCTGATCTCCCACGAGACTTACTCGCTGGTGAAAGATGTAATCATGTGCCGCGACAAAGGTCAGATCAGCGTCAAGGGCTTCACCCGCCCGGTGCAAATCTATCAAGTGGTGGATTTCCGCCGCGACCTCGGCGCCACCTCCAGCTATGTCGAGCACGAACTGCCCGGTTTCTCCATGTACCTGGACACCAACGGCATCCAGAACTTCGACAAGGAACGGGTGATCCAGGCGCTCAACCTAGCGGCCGAGAAGCTGCGCGACAAGGTGATTCTCTAAGCTCGGGCAACGCCAAACCGTAGGCTAGGTAGAGCGCAGCGACAAAACGGCAGGAAAGCCGTTTTGCACAGCTTCAGCTGCCCGTAGGGTGAGGTGCATGGATGCACCTCATGAAACCCAGCAAGGGTCCCACTCCCGCGCCTACGGGTTGACGAGTGCCTCGCCGATTTTGCCGGGCTCACCATCCAGCAACGGCTGCTGCGCCAGAAACTCCAGCGCCGAGGCCCGCCAGGACTGTCGCGCCGCCCGCTCGGCGCAGCCGATACGGTCCAGCGCCAGCGCCGCCAGGCAGGCCTTGGCCAAATCCTCATCCAACACCCCCGTCACGCCCGCCTCCAGCACATCCAGCGGCCCGGCTACCGGGAAGGCCGCGACCGGCGTGCCGCAGGCCAGCGCCTCCAACATCACCAAGCCATAGGTGTCGGTACGCGAGGGAAAGACCAGCACGCTGGCCTCACCATAGGCCTGGGCCAACGCCTGGCCATGCCGATAGCCGAGAAAACGCACCTGCGGATAACGCGTCTCCAGTTCCGCGCGCTGCGGACCGTCGCCGACCACACGCTTTTCCCCTGGCAACTCGAGGCGCAAAAAGGCCTCCAGGTTCTTCTCCGGGGCGATCCGCCCGACATACAGAAACACTGGCTGTTCCGGCCGGGTGTGTGCCAGCGACGGCTGGAACAGGCGCAGGTCCACGCCCTTGCGCCACACCCCCAAACGCTGCAAGCCCCAGCCGGCGAACTCGCTGCGCAAGCGCTCGGTCGTCACCAGCACCGCCTGACTCGGGCGGTGAAAGGCGCGCAGGTAGGCATAACCCCAGGCCAACGGAATCCGTGGCCAGCGCGCGTGGAGGTATTCCGGAAAGCGCGTGTGGATCGCCGTGGAAAAGGCCAACCCGCGCTTGACCAACCAGCGTCGCGCCGCCCAGCCGAGCGGGCCTTCGGTGGCCAGATGCACGCAATCCGGGCGGAACTCGCGGATCGCCGCACCGACCTTCCACAGCTCCCACACCAGCGGGATTTCCGGGTAAGTCGGACACGGCCGATGGCGGAACTCCAGCGGTGCCAGCAGCTTGACCAGATGCCCCAGCCCACGCAGCTCAGCGACCAGCGCTTGCAGGCTGGTGACCACGCCATTAACTTGCGGCAGCCAGGCGTCGCTGACGATCAGGATTCTCATGCCGCCGGCTCGACCGCCAGCACCGACTCGGCCGCCTGCTGAGCCAAACGCGCCTGATCATCGGCCAGGCGATACAGCTCGATCGTGCCGTCCAGATGCTCGATCAACGCCGTGCACGACTCCACCCAGTCACCACAGTTCAGGTATTCCACCTCGCCCATCTGGCGAATCTCGGCATGATGAATATGCCCGCAGACCACACCATTGAAGCCACGCTTGACGCACTCGTGGGCGATGGCCTCTTCGAAGTCGCTGATGAAGTTCACCGCGCTCTTGACCTTGTGCTTGAGGTAGGCCGAGAGCGACCAGTAGCCATAACCGTAACGGCGGCGCCAGTGATTGAGCCAGCGATTCAGGGTCAGGGTGAATTCGTAGGCCGAGTCGCCGAGAAAGGCCAGCCAGCGGTGGTAGCGGGTGATCACGTCGAACTGGTCGCCATGCACGATCAGCAGGCGGCGGCCATCGGCGGTGACATGCTCCGCCTCGTCGACCAGTTGGATATTGCCCAGTACCAACTTGGAGTAACGGCGCAGAAACTCGTCGTGGTTGCCGGTGACGTAGATCACCTCGGTGCCGCGTTTGCTCATGGTCAGTAAACGGCGGATCACGTTGGTGTGCGCCTGTGGCCAGAAGATGCCGCTGCGCAGCCGCCAGCCGTCGATGATGTCGCCGACCAGGTAGATCTTGTCCGCCTGGTAGCGCTTGAGAAACTGCGACAGATGCTCGGCCTGACAATCGCGGGTGCCTAAGTGGACATCCGAGATCCAGAGGGTACGGACGCGTTGCTTACGACTGGGTTTGACGAGCTGAGCGCTGCTCATGGGGCGGCCTCCGGCAGAGTTTTTCCGAGCTTGAGCGCCGGTGGTGAAACGCGCATGACAGCCACACGACAAACTGATGACAGCGCCGCCGCCAACAACTGCGGGTAGACTGAGCGCCTCCGCCGAGGAAGCCGCGATGAGCTCGATTCTCTCCCTGCGCCATTACAGCCATGACTTGATCGCCCACAGCCACGACCACGCCCAGCTGGTGTTCGGCCTGAGCGGCCACTTGGACTTCGAAGTCGCCGGACGTGGCAGCCAGGTCATCCGCCAAAGCCTGGTGGTGGTGCCTGGCGCGACCCACCATGCCTGCGGCAGCCCCACTGGCAGCCAGTGCCTGGTGCTCGATGTGCCGCCCACCGAGTGGTTGCAGCACAGCCTCGGCCCGCACGCGGACAGCAGTCGCCGTCTGCTGGAAAAGCCCGCCGCCCTGACCCTGAGCCCGGCGCAAAACCAGTTGGTCCACTGGCTGGCCGCCAGCCCGATCAATGATCCGGTGATCGCCCAGCAAGGCGCCGCCCTGCTCTTGGCCAGCCTGGCGACCGAACGCCACGGCGCCGACGCAAGCCAGCGCCTGCCGCTTGCCGCGCTGGATAGCTATATCGACCAACATGCCGCGCACCCGCTGCAGGTAGCCGACCTGGCGCGCCTGACCGGCCTGCCTAGCGCGCGTTTCCACGCCCGCTTTTTGAGTGAGACCGGGCAAACGCCGATGGACTACGTGCGCAGCCGCCGCCTGCAACAGGGCCTGAAACTGCTGCGCGGGACGCAACTGGCGGTCGGTGAGATTGCCGCCCGGGTCGGCTACAGCTCGCAAAGCGCCTTCACCGCCGCCCTGGCCCGCCAGTTCGGCGCCACGCCCCGCAGCCTGCGCCGCGAGTCGCGCGACAATTCCCGCTAGCCGCGCGACAGACAGCCCCGCGCGCAGACTCTAGACTGCCGTCATTACTCAGGAAGACGGGGCAGGGAGCACTATGCAGACTATCGAGTGGCAGGATTTCGAGCGGGTGGAACTGCGCGTCGGCACCATCCGCAGCGCAAAACCCAACGAGAAGGCGCGCAAGCCCGCCTATGTGCTGGAAGTCGACCTCGGCCCACTCGGGGTGAAAACCTCCAGCGCGCAACTCACCGCCCTGTATGCGGCCGATAGCCTGATCGGCCGCCAAGTACTCTGCGTGTGCAATTTCGCGCCTAAGTCGATTGCCGGCGTGCGCTCGGAGATCCTCGTCACCGGTGCGTATGACGCGGAGAGTCGTGTGGTCTTGGCCAGCTTCGAACATCCCCTGCCGAATGGCAGCCGCCTGGCCTGAACGAAGGATCAACATGAATCAGCGCTCAGCCCTCACCGCCCTGCATTGCGGCGCCCTGCTGTTTGGCTTGACCGGCGTATTCGGCAAACTGGCCGCCACTAGCCCGGCAGTCATAGTGTTCGGCCGGGCGGCGTTTGCCGTCCTGGCCCTGAGCCTATTCGCCCGCCTGATCACCCGCACGCCCTGGCAACGCCTGCAGGCCGCCGACTGGGCACGTCTGACGCTGGGCGGTTTGCTCCTGGCCGGGCATTGGGTGAGCTTCTTCATCGCGGTGAAAGTCGCCGGGGTGGCCATCGCCACGCTGGGCTTCACCAGCTTTCCGGCGTTCACGGTGATACTCGAAGGCCTGATCTTCCGCGAGCGCATTCGCGGCAATGAGATCGCCCTGGTTGCCGTGGTGAGCCTCGGCCTGGTGCTGGTCACACCCGACTTCAACCTGGCCAGCGGCGCCACCAGTGGGCTGCTCTGGGCGGTGTTTTCCGGCTTGCTGTTCGCGCTGCTGTCACTGATCAACCGCGCCGGCTCCGCTAAGGTGCCGCCGGTGCAAGCCGCGCTCTGCCAGAATCTGGTCGTCGCACTCTGCCTGCTGTCCTTCGCCGCGCCGACCCTAGCCAGCGTATCGGCGCTCGATTGGCTGTGGCTGGCGTTGCTTGGTGTGCTCTGCACCGGGGTGGCCCATAGCCTGTTCGTCGCCAGCCTGAGCGTACTCAAGGCGCGCACCGCCGCCCTAGTCTTTGCCCTAGAGCCGGTCTACGGGATTAGCTTCGCCTGGCTGATCTTCGCGGAAACGCCCAGCCTGCGGATGATTGCCGGGGGCGTGCTGATCATTCTCGCCATCGCGATTGCCGCCCGCCACGGCGCCGCGTCCGAACGCCAGCGGCGGCTGGCGGAAACGACGGTGGAATGAGTGAGCGAGACGGCCTCAGCCGGCGATCGCGGCCGGGCTACAGCCGGGGGGGATGCTGGCGAACGCGCGCTCAGTCCCCTGGCGGCGCAACCCGGTCGCTGTGACCCAGATCGCGCGCAGGGTCGATCTGGTCGCGGACCCGCTGTTTGAGCACCTTGGCCTCGGGGAAGCCGCCATCGGCCTTGCGCTCCCAAATCTGCACGCCGTCGCAGGTGATGCGAAACACCCCGCCGGTGGCCGGCTCCAGGCTGACTTTGCCCAGGTCATCGGCAAAGGTCGAGAGTAACTCTTGGGCCAACCAGGCGGCGCGCAACAGCCACTGGCATTGCGTGCAATAGGTGATGACCACTTCGGCTTTTGGACTGGACATAAAACAACTCTGAAGGCACTAGGCCGCCATGATAACGCCGAGCAGGCAAAGAAGGTCTGCTCCTACGAAGAGCAACTAGCGGGTACATAGCCCTCTCATACAAAGCTAGGCGATCTTGGCCAACAGCTCGCAAGCCTCCCGTTTTTGTTCGTCATCGCCATCGTTGATGAGTTCATTGAGAATATTGCAGGCACTTTCCAGATTACCCTGCTCGATATAGGCCAGCGCCAGATTGAACTTGGCCAGGTTATCGCGACTCCCGTCCAGATGATCGAGGTCGCTCAACAAAGCGCTGCCTTCGGCCCGCGGTTGACTGAGGAAAACCTCGTGCAGCTCTTCCTGGAACCAGTCCGCAGCCGATGCTTCTTCAACCAGCATTGACTTGGCAAAAGGACCCAGCGCATCGCGCTCGCCTGTCAGCCCAAAAACCTCCGACTGTTCTTTGCGATGCGAATCGATCTGCGCCTGAGCCGGCGCCGCCGCTGTTTTGTTGCGCGCGGGCGGTGAGAACGGGCTGACCAGATCCCAGTCCGGATCCAACGGCAAGTCATCCAAATTGAGCTGAAAGTCATCATCCGTCAGATCATCCGCCGGCGGTTGCGGCGGCGCTTCGTTCAGGTCCAGCACGGCTGGATCCAGTGGATCAGCCGCGGCCCCGCCAAGCAAACCAGGGTGGCGGGTCTTGAGCTGCTCGATAGGCTCGGCAGTAAAACCGGAGTCACGCAAAATAGCCTCCTCCTGGAGGAATGCCTGAGCATCCCCCAGTTGCGCCAGCACCTCCAGCAGACGAAAGCGTATATCGCTGCGGTGCGGCTGAGCGGCCAAAGCGTTGCGCAAGGTCGCTGCGGCTTTGCTAAAGCGCCCATAAGCAATGTAGATATTCGCGCCTTCCAAGGTATCGGTTAGCGTTGCTGGGCGAATAGACGCGGCCGTCGGTACCTCATCGACACGGACGAAGGTATTGGCATTGGGCGGTGCAAGCAGTTCCGAAGAAACCGCAGCGGACACAGAGGCTGCCTGGCTTTCCAGACCGGGCGGAGCGGCCTGACGTTTGCTCCGCCAGAACAGGCCCAGAAGGCCGACCAGCGACAACGCCAGCATGGCCAAGCCTGCGCCGATCCAGTTGCGGAGGTGAACGGCTATCGGCTCGTTCAGCTCTGCCGCGGCAGGCTCTGCGACTTTAGCCGGCGCGGTGGGCGCTTGCAGTGGCTCAGCAGGCGTCTGGCGTGCAGCCAACTCGGCCTGCAACGCTGCCAACTGTTGATCCTTGCCGCTCATCTGCGCTTGCAACTGCTGCAACTGCGCCTGCAGGTTGGCCATATTCTGTTGCAACTGGAGGTTTTCCGCGACGTGGATGGCCAGTTCCTGATCCAGCCGCCGTTGCACTTGCGCGATCAATTCGGCCTGCGGGTCGAGCGGCTGCTCGGGGGGCGTAAGCGGCGGCTCGCTGGCAACCGCGTCAGGCGCTTCGCTTACTGGCGTATTGGCCGTCGCAGCCGCATCCGGCAGTAACAGATCGGCCCCGGCTCGCAGGCGATTGATATCGCCATTGGCAAATGCCTGGGGGTTGAGCGCCTGGATATCGCGCATCAAAGCTTGTTGCGAAGCCTGACTACCCGCGGCGCGCAAACGCGTGGCTATCGTCCAGAGGCTATCGCCACTGCTGACCCGATAGCGCTTACCCTGCTCGGCGGACGGCATGACGCTTGGCACAGCAGGCACAGCGGGCGATACATCAATCAGCGGCCGGTCGGGTCGCGCCTGGGCAGCGGGCGCCTGGGCAACGGCACGAGATGCAGAGGAACTGGGCGGATCGAGCAGCAAGGTGTATTCCCGAAGCAACTGACCAGTAGGCCGCGCCACTTCGACAATAAAATTCAGGTAAGGCTCACGCACCGGTTGCTTCGACACTACGCGAATCACACTCTTGCCACCGCGCAGTAAAGGGGTAAAGCGCAGGTCATTCAGAAAGACCAAACGACCGACGCCAGCACGGCTGAACACCTCGGCAGGCGCGAGCCGCACCCGCAGATCATCGGCGCCCAGGTCGGCAACTTCCAGTAATTCGATTTCAGCCTCTAACGGCTGGTTCAAAGCCGAATGCAAGGTGATTTCGCCCAGCCCCAAGGCGGGCACCAACCCCGAATAGAACGCCGAGCTTGATGCAAGGCCAATCAACAATTGCCGAACCCGAGTCATACGACCTCTTCCGGTAACTCCGCTCCGCATCATTGCACCACCGCACGCCTTGGCGTACGCATCCAGTTGGTGGTGCAAACAAACGGCGCAGCAAATTCTTGCGTCGGGAGAAACGTCCGTGTCGAACCCTACTAGTAAGTGAGTCTGGCGACGATTTAAAGGCTTTCGCGTTTTAGTGGGCGCACAGCAATCAGGCCGGCGACCATGATACGCAAAAGCCTAGAAAAACAGTCGATAAACGACAAAGAATGACTGCGCCGCATAACTGTCAGTGCGTTGTCGGCCGTACACCCCGTGCCGCCAGCACCGTCAGCGCAAAGACCGCCGCCATCAGCCAAAAGCTTTGCTGGAATGCCAACGCCTCGGCCAGCCCACTACCGCCCTCGGCGCTGTGGCGCCACTCGAGGAAGAAGGTCAGCAGATTGACCCCGAACGCCCCGCCCAGTTGGCGCACGAAGGTAATGGCGCCGGCGCCTTGGGCCAGTTCCTCCGGGCTCAGAATATCCAGGGAGCCGGTGCTCAGAGCCGGCAACAGCAGCCCGAGCCCGAACCGACCGACACACGCCCAGAAACACAGCACGGCAAACGAGGCACCCTGCTCGAGCCAGCCCAGACCTGCCGCCGACAGGGCGAAGACCAGCAAGCCGCTGATCAGCAGCACGGCCGCCGACAGCCGATCACTCAGCCAGCCGCCGACAAAGGAGGCCATGCCCATCAGCACCCCGGTCGGCAGCAACAACAGCCCGGCGCGGCCGGCGCTGTAACCTTCGATCGTTTGCAGGTACAGCGGGATCAGATAGGTCGAGCCATACAGGCCCATGCCCAGGGTCAATGCCACCCAACTGGCACGGCGAAAACCGGCATGCCGCCACAGGCTCAGCGGCAGCAGCGGTTTGCCACTGCGCCGGCTGCGCGAAACAAAACCCGTGAATGCCAGCACGCCGACCAGGGCCGGCGCCCACACACGCGGCTCCAGCCAGGCGAAACGCTGCGCCTCGGCCAAGGCGCCGAGCGAGGCAAACACTGCCACGCATAACCACGCAAAGGCCCAGATATCCAGGAATGGAGTCGTTTTCGCACGTTGGCTGGGTAGCAACCACTGCCCGCCCAGCAGCGCCAGGACGCACAGCGGCAGCGGCAGCCAGAACACCGCCACCCAGCCGAAATGATCGACCAGATAGCCGCCGATGGTCGGCCCCAGCGTTGGCGCGACCATGACCCCCAGGCCATAGAGCCCCAATGCCTTGCCACGGCCACCGTCGGCGAACACGCGAAAGATCAGCACCATGGCCAAGGGCTGGATGATCCCGGCGCACAAACCCTGAACGATGCGCAGCGCGATCAACTGCCAGGCCGCTTGCGCCGCCAACGCCAACAGTGAGCTGAGGATAAATAGCACCAGGCCGAGCTGCGCGGTGCGCCGGGCACCGAAACGCGCCTGTGCCCAGGCCGCCAGCAACAGACCGGCGGTCATCGCCGCGAGAAAACCGGTGGACAACCACTGCACCAGCGGCCGGCCAATGGCGAAATCCTCCATGATCGCCGGCAAGGCCACGTTGATGCTGGTCGACGCCAGCACCATGGCCATGCTGCCGATCATCAGCACACCCAGCAGCCAGTGCGGGTAGCGCCCACCGAAACGCGCCTGCAGGCTCTCGAGATCCTGCATTCAGCGCTTTTCCAGGTTGGCCAGAATCCGTGCGTGCACCTGCTGACAGCGGCGCAGCTCTTCCTCATCGATGCCGGCGAAGAGCTCCAGACGCAGTTGGGTGGAAATTGCCTCGATCTGCTCGATCAAGGGGCGCGCCGACGGACTCAAGGCGATTTTCTTCGCCCGGCGATCTTCTACTACCGCCTGCCGGCTGACCAAGCCCTGGGCTTCCAAGCTGTCGAGCAAGCGCGCCAGGGTCGGCCCCTCGACGCCGACGCTCTGCGCCAGTTCACGCTGGGTCGGCAATTCGCTGAAGCGCGCCAGGTGCAACAGGACGAGCCAGCGCGCCTGGGATAAGCCAAGCCCGGCCAGGCGCCGATCCAACTCCGCGCGCCAAGAACGCGACAACTGGGCGAGCTGCATAGCAAAACGATGTTGATCAGTGTGCGACATAACGAAAGGCTCTTGATTACTGCCAAAGCTAATTATTAGTTAGCTAATCATAACCTCAGCCACAGAGGCAAGACCTCGACGCCCCTCACCACTTCACATATTGCTCTTCGACAAAGCCCCAGAGATTGTCGATGCCGATTGCCGCCCGCCCGTGGGGCCGCAGCACGCCACGGAACTGGCCGAAGATCTGCTTGAAGTTGCTGGCCAGCACGCCCAGATTCATGCGCTCCTGGTGCAAGCCACGCGCCTCGAACTGCAATGCCACCTGGCCATCGTAAGAGTCGATCTGCCAAGGCTGCAGCGGCTGCTCGCGGTCATAGCTGAAGCGCACCGTATCGACCTTGAGCAGTTCGCCATCCAGCCAAAAACAGTTCTCGGTAAAGCTGGTCTCATTCACCCCGCAGGACAGGTTCAGCCCTAGCCGTTGCGCGCCTGCCTGGCCAGACAAACAGGCCCAGTTCCAACTGGTCTCAGGGCGCATATAGCCGGCCGACCAGTCGTGATGGGCGAAGGCCTCGAGCGCGCTCAGGTCGAAGTCACCCAAAACGCTTTTGACCTGCCCGCTGCAGCGCACGCCGGCGACCTTTTGCGCATACACCCAGCCGTTCACCGCGGTCGGCGTATTGATGCACATCGGCTGAAACGCCGGCGTAGCCTCGCTGAAGCAGGCGGCGATCCGCGTGCCGTCGTCCAGCTCCACCAGCAGATGCTTCTCTTGCGAGGCGCCATGATTTTCCAGGCGCAGCAGATTGCGCCCACTGCGCAGCTCACACACGCCGTCATTCGGCTGCTGTGAAAAGCGTGTGCCCAACCCCAGCGGTAACTTGAACTGGCGTTCGATCATCCGCCCGCTGGCGGGATGGAACAGGTAGACGAAGCCGATCCCCGCCAGGCTGAGGTTGGCCAGTGCGCAGCCGCCGATCAGTTGCTCGCTGATCAGGCCGAAATACTGAAATTGATGAAAGCGCCGCCACTTGGCCAGCGACCCCAGTCGACGGCCCATGGGGGAGCGGAAGTCGAAGTCGCGGTAATTGATCACGCTGGGCGCGGCAGGAAAGATGCCGTAATGCGGCTGGCCGTTGGCCTGGATCAGTGGGTCCATCAAGGTGCGTGCTCGCTGCAAGGGGACGTCGCGATGCTAGCACCGGCGTGCCAGGCCGGCAGTCACCGCCGACGCCAACTCCCAGGACAAAATCGGCCAGCCGCGACGCTCGGGTCACGGCACTGTAGCGACGTCTAGGCCACCACCTGATTACGGCCAAAGGCCTTGGCCTCATACAGCGCACGATCCGCGTGCTCATACAACTGGGCTAACTCGCCACCCTCAGCCGGGCGCAGGCAGGCCACGCCGATCGACATGGTGACCATGTTGGCGGTATCCGAGCGCTCGTGGCGAATGTCCAGATGCTCCAACGCCGCCCGCAGCGTCTCGGCACGCTGGCGCGCCTGCTCTTCGCTGATGTTATAGAGCAGCACCGCGAACTCTTCACCGCCGAGGCGTACCGACATATCCAGCGGTCGCCGCGCGGCCTCGCTGAGCACCGTGCCAACCCGTTGCAGCACGTTGTCCCCGGCTGGGTGGCCATAGCGGTCGTTGTAGGCTTTGAAGTGGTCGATATCGCAGAGCAGCAGAGCCAAGGACTGGTTATCCCGCTGGGCCTGGCGCCACAGGCGCTCCAGTTGGCGGTTGAAGCTGCGCCGATTGTGCAGCCCGGTAAGGCTATCGTGCTCGGCCAGCACGCGCATCAGCCGGCTGACCAGGAAATGCTCCCGCGACTTGAACTCCAAGAGGTAACAACCCACCGCGCCGATCAGATTGGCACACAACAGAAACAGCACATTGTTGACCAGCCGTGGGATCGGCAAACCGGCCAGCAGCTCAAAGCCGACATAGGCCAACAGCACCACCAGGTAGCTGGCAATTGCCTCGGAAAGCCGCAGACCGACCAGAAAGTAAGCCGCCAGGCAGATCAGCAGCAGCCCTTCATAGGGATAGTTCAGATCGACCGTGTGGGCGATCGCCACGACGGCCGCCGCACCTAGCCCGAACACCCCGTTGCAGATCAGACTCAAGGGCACCATCAGGTGGGTATGACGGCCTTGCAGCAACAGCCCGCCACAGACCAGCAGCAGCAAGAACACACCCAAACGCACGGCGAGCATCCACCAAAGTTGCGGGGGCTGAATCAGATATGAATCGAGGCCGGCAAAGGTCAGCCAGAGGAGCATGACGATGCTTAACGTAATGCACTTGAGGACCAAGCCATCCTCGCGCATATAGGCGCGGTACTCACGCTCCAGCGGACGTACGAAGCGCAGCAGGCGGAAGCCAAGCGCCAGCTGATCGGCATAGGGATTGGGGCGGACATCGTCTAGCCAAGCATGATGGAACGACACCTTTACCTCTTCTCATGGGGGAGGCTTTCGAGACACCTTAACCGCTGGTGATGCACGTCACAAGTTTGTCGTTTTGATGCGTCAACGCTTTGGCGAAACAGGTCTTCGCAACAACCGGCCGGGCCGTCTCAGACCTCAAACTCCGCCTGCAACGCCGCGCGCACACAATAGAGCACCCCATCCGCCACCCGTCCGGCAAACTGCTCGGCTAACACCGCCACCGCTGGCAGCTCGCCTTCGCCATCGAGGAAGGCATCCTGAATCTCGCCCAGTAGCTCTTGTGGCAGATCCAGCGCCTGCTCCAGCGACAACTGTTGCCGGCCAATGGCTTCGGCCAGCAGGCTGTAGACGTTCTTTTCGCTGCACTTGAGCTGCCCGGCGATCTGCTGCGGGGTCATCCCCGCGCGTGCCAGGCTGATCAGCTCGTGGCGTAGGTCGACCACCACCTGCGGCGTCTCGGCCGCGCCGTTGAGCACGTCGAGGAAGGCCTCGCCATAGCGCTCCAGCTTGCGCGCCCCGACTCCGCTGACTTGCGCCATTGCCGACAGCGAACCCGGTTTGCTGCGCAACATCTCCAGCAAGGTCGCATCGGGGAAGATCACATAGGGCGGCACCGCATGCTCCTCGGCCAGTTTGCGCCGCAGCGCACGCAGGGCTTCCCACTGCTCGCGTTCCTCGCCACGCACCAGTTGGCTGGCGGCGCTGGCCGAGGGCTTGGCGGTCTGCTGCGGTTTCAGGTCGCGGCGCAACTGCAAGGCGACCTCGCCGCGCAACAACGGCCGGCAACTGTCGCTCAGGCGTAAACCGCCGTAGCCCTCGAGATCGACATCGGCCAAGCCTCGCGCCACCAACTGGCGGAACAGCGAGCGCCACTCGCCTTCGCTGAGCGCCTTGCCGACGCCAAACACCGACAGGTGCTGATGGCCGAGGCTGCGCACCTTGTCGTTATCGCGGCCCAGCAGCAGATCGACCAGATGACCGACGCCATAGCGCTGACCGCTGCGGAAGATGGCCGAGAGCGCCTGACGCGCCGGTTCGGTGGCGTCCCAGGTTTGCACAGCGTCGACGCAGTTATCGCAATGGCCGCAGGGTTGTGGCAGTTCTTCATCGAAGTAGGCCAGCAGGGCCTGGCGGCGGCAACGAATCTGCTCGCAGAGGGCGAGCATGGCGTCGAGCTTGTGCTGCTCGAGGCGCTTATGGCGCTCATCGCCTTCGGAGTTTTGCAACATTTGCTTGAGCAGCAGCACGTCCTGCAGGCCGTAGGCCATCCAGGCATCGGCCGGCAAGCCATCGCGCCCGGCCCGCCCGGTTTCCTGGTAATAGGCCTCGAGGGATTTCGGCAGATCCAGGTGCGCCACGAAGCGCACGTTGGGTTTGTCGATACCCATGCCGAAGGCGATGGTCGCCACCATGATCAGGCCTTCCTCATTGAGGAAGCGCTTCTGGTGATAGGCGCGCAACTCATGGGGCAGGCCCGCGTGGTACGGCAGCGCCGGGTAACCCTGGGTGGAAAGAAAGGCCGCGACCTCTTCGACTTTCTTGCGCGACAGGCAGTAGACGATCCCGGCATCGCCCTTGCGTTCGCCGAGGAAGGCCAGCAACTGCTTGCGCGGCTGCTCTTTCGGTACTATGCGGTAGAAGATGTTGGGGCGGTCGAAGCTCGAGAGAAAACGCTCGGCATTCTGCAAATGCAGGCGGGTAACGATCTCCTCGCGGGTACGCATGTCCGCGGTGGCCGTCAGGGCGATCCGCGGCACCTGTGGGAACAGCTCGGCCAACTGGCCCAACTGCAGGTATTCCGGGCGGAAATCATGGCCCCACTGCGACACGCAATGCGCCTCGTCGATGGCGAACAGCGCGATATCGAGGTTTTGCAGGAACGCCAACATGCGCGGCTGCACCAGGCGCTCGGGCGCCAGGTACAGCAGCTTGATCTCGCCACGCTTGATCCGCTCGGCGATTTCGCGCTGCTCATCGGCACTCAGGGTGGAATTCAGCGCGACCGCCGCCACCCCCAACTCGTCGAGCGTGGCGACCTGATCTTCCATCAGCGCGATCAGCGGCGAAACCACCACCGCCAAGCCTTCACGCAGCAGCGCCGGAACCTGGAAGCACAGCGACTTACCGCCCCCCGTCGGCATCAACACCAGGGCATCGCCACCCCGGGCAACGCACTCGATGATCGCACCCTGACGCCCACGGAAACTGTCGTAGCCGAAGATGTCCTTAAGAATGCGCAGAGCCGGTTCGAGCATATAAACCCCAAGCTGTTGCAAAAGAAGAGTCCCCGAAAAAGCCCATCCCTGAGCGTTTCCTCGGAATACCCGCGCTGGCTGAAGAGCCGGCGGGTGGCGCACGGGCGCCGTCACAAAGCCGCGCAGTATACGCCAGCGACCGCCGCCAGAGATCGACGCCCATCGCGCCACCCCCCTGGAATATCCGCCATTCCAGCCATAACGCCGGATGGCATGAGGTTAAATCGAAAAAAATCTCAGATCAGCGCCGCTTTGCTGGGCTATCCGGGCTAAAATCCAGCCTTGTTAAGTCCTTCTAAGGTAGTCCCACGATGTCCTTCGCCGAGCAACTGTCCCGCCTGCAAGCCTTCCTCGACGCTGACGAGCTGCACGACGAGGCCTTGGACTACGTGGCCGCCCACGGCTACCTGACCGCCCTGTCGATTTGCCCCGACCAAGCGCCAGAGCGCGAGTGGATCGACGCGCTGTTCGCCGAACCGCCGCACTACCGCAGCGACGCCGAACGGGAAGAGATCGAAGCCACGCTGATCCAGCTCAAAGCCCATATCACCCGCCTGCTGGCCGCCGATGACGACCTGGAGCTGCCCTGCGAGCTCGACCTCGGTGAAGTGCCGGACGACTCCGACATTCGCGGCTGGTGCATTGGCTTTATGGAAGGCGTGTTCCTGCGCGAAGCCGCCTGGTTCGAAGACGCCGAAGACGAAGTCAGCGAGCTGCTGCTGCCGATCATGGTCGGTTCCGGCTTGTTCGATGAACAGCCCGAGTTCGTCGATATCGCCCGTGATCGCCACCTGATGGACGACATGGTCGAGCAAATCCCGGAGCTGCTCACCGCGCTGTTCCTGCTCTGCAACGCCCCCGACGAGAAGCCCGCGCTGCTCAAGCCGCGTCACCACTAAGGTTGCGCGGATGAGCCACGAAATCCGCGAAAGTCGTCATCCTGGCGTGCGCTATGGCCTGCTGACCCTCGGTTGGTTGAGCGTAGTGCTCGGCGTGATCGGCATCTTCGTTCCGATGCTGCCGACCACGCCCTTCCTGCTGCTGGCAGCCGCCTGCTTTGCCCGCAGTTCACGGCGCTTCTATCTCTGGCTGGTCGGCCATCCCAAGCTCGGCCCGTGGATTCGCGACTACCTCGACGGCCACGGCATCCCGCTCAAGGGCAAGGTCTACGCCATCGGCTTGATGTGGATCAGCATCGCCCTCTCTTGCTACCTGGTGCCGCTACCCTGGGCCCGCGCGTTTATGCTCAGCAGTGCGGTCTTGGTCAGCCTCTACATCCTCAAGCAGAAAACCCTGCCCGCTCGCTGATGCAGTGCCCGCCAACCGACACTTAATAGCGTCAGCTAATAACCTCTACCCGGCAAAACCCCCAGGTACTGCCTAGACTATTGCCATCTTCGGCGGAGACGCGGCACATGCAGCCTCGGCAGCGCACTCATGGACGACAACCGCGCCCGCTACTGGCTTGCTTGGGCTTTTGCCTGCTGTTTGGCCTCATCGTCGGCGTCGCTAACGTTTGGGCTAACTGGGACTTTGGCGTGATCCTCCAGAAAGCCGAAACCCGCTACGGCAGCCTCGGCGCCGCCAAGGGCCGGATCGAGGCCTGGAGTGCGCTGATCGAGAGCAGCGGCGAGCTGCCTGAGAGCAAAAAACTCGGCGCGGTTAATCGCTTCTTCAACCGCCAACTGCGCTTTGTCGACGACAGCCGCAACTGGCGGCAGAAGGATTATTGGGCCACGCCGATCGAGGCGCTGGTCAAAGGTGCGGGCGACTGCGAGGACTACTCCATCGCTAAGTACTTCACCCTGCGCCGCCTCGGCATCCCCAGCGAAAAGCTGCGCATCACCTACGTCAAAGCCCTGAACTACAACCAGGCCCATATGGTGCTGACCTACTACGCCAGCCCCACGGCGCAGCCGTTGGTACTGGATAACCTGATCGGCGCCATCCGCCCCGCCGCGCAACGCAAAGACTTGCTCCCGGTGTATGCCTTCAACGCCGAAGGCCTCTATCTGCCTGGCTCCGCCGGCAAACGCGGTGACTCCAAGAAGCTGTCGCGCTGGCAGGATCTGTTGAAAAAAATGCACGCCGAAGGCTTCGCCGTTGGTGAGGGTTAGGAGAACACTATGTCGCTACTCAAGCAGCTATTTCTCGCCATCTGCCTGTTTCTGGTGGTGGCCTTCACCGGCAGTTTTATCGCTGGGGTAGAAAGTTCGCGCGCACAGTTGCTCAGCCAACTGCGCTCCCACGCGCAAGACGCCGCCACCGCGCTGGGGCTGTCGATGACGCCACATGTGGACGACCCGGCGATGATCGAGTTGATGGTCAGTTCGATTTTCGACAGCGGCTACTTCGCCAGCATCCGTGTCGTGCGCATTGCCGATGAGCGGGTGATAGTCGAGCGGAGCAACACCACGACCGCGGAGACAGTGCCGAGCTGGTTCGCCCACCTGGTCGACCTCCAGCCCCAGGGTGGCGATGCGCTAATCATGCGCGGCTGGGAACAGGCGGCGCGAGTCGAAGTGCTCAGCCATCCGCAATTCGCCCTGGCCAAGCTCTGGGACAGCGCCATCGGCAGCCTGCTCTGGCTGCTGCTGTGCGGGCTGCTCAGCGCCATCCTCGGCGGCTGGCTGTTGCGCACCCAGCTAAGGCCGTTGGACAATATGGTGCAGCAAGCTGAGGCCATCACCCGCCGCGAATTCTTCACCCTGCCGCACCTACCACGGACCCCCGAACTGAAACGGGTCGTGTTGGCCATGAACCAGATGGTCGAGAAACTGAAAAACCTGTTTGCCGAAGAAGCCGCCCGTAGCGAAAAACTGCGCGAAGAAGCCTATCAAGACAGCCTCACTGGCTTGGCCAACCGCCGGCTGTTCGAGGTTAACTTGGCCACCCGGCTCGCCGTTCACGAACAAAACGCCGAGGGCTACCTGATTCTGCTGCGGGTCAATGACCTCGGTGGCTTGAACCAGCGCCTGGGTGGGCAACGCACCGATGCCCTGATCGGTGCCATCGGCGAGCAGCTCAAGCGCCTACTCGACCAGCCAAGCCGCGCCAACTGGCTGGCCTCGCGCAGCCGCGGCGGCGAGTTCAGCCTGCTCGCACCGGGGCTGGTTAGCGAGGATGCCGACCGGCTGGCGCTGGAGCTAAGTGATGGTTTGGAAAGCCTGCGGCAGACCGCTGCCAGCGATTGCACACCCGTCGCCCACCTGGGTATCGCCGCCTTCCGCCCTGGCGAAGAGGTTAACCACGTCTTAAGTCGGGCCGATCAGGCTCTGGCCCAGGCACAAAGCAATCCGAGCAAAGCCTGGGAACGTCTGGATGATTTCAACGCCCTCCCCAGCCAGGGCCTGAACGACTGGCGCAACTGGATCGACGAAGCGCTGAACAACAGCAAGTTGCAGTTGTACTTCCAACCGGTGGTGGCGTGTGCGGACACCCGCAAGGTGCTGCATCGGAAGATCCTGGCGCGCCTGCTCGACCCGCAGGGCAAGGCCGTTGCGGCCGGCCGCTTCCTACCCTGGATCGAACGCCTGGGCTGGGCCGCGCGCTTCGACCTGGCGATGCTGGAGCACAGCTTGGCCCACCTCGCGCAACACCCGCACCCAGTCGCTCTCAGTCTGTCGGCCGCGACCCTGCGTGAGCCGGACAACCAAGCGCGGATGGTCACCATCCTCAAAGAACACCCCCAGCAAGCCAAGCTGATGACCCTGGAGATCGACGAGCGCAACCTGCCACCGCCAGCCGAGCTGGAGCGCCTGAGCCAAGCGGTGCATGACGCCGGCGTTAACCTTGGCCTGCAACACTTCGGTGGCCGCTTCAGCCTGATCGGCAACCTGACGCACCTTGGCCTCGCGTACCTGAAAATCGACGGCACCTACATTCGCGCCATCGATCAGGAAGGCGACAAGCGCCTGTTTATCGAAGCCATGTTCCGCGCAACCAACAGCATCGATTTGCCGCTGATGGCGGAGATGGTGGAGACCGCAGGCGAGCTCGCCGTACTCAACGAGCTTGGCGTTCACGGCGCCATGGGCCACCTGCTCGGCGCACCGACGCCCTGGCAGGAGTAAGCATTAGCTTGCGAGCCCGTCGCTGGGTCCTCCCTCATTCGACAGCAGGCGCGGCCGCGGTCAGCCAGACCTGCAGTTCCTCGTTCTCCACCGCCAGGGTTGCCGTCATGCCCTCGAAGGGGTGATGCGCCACCCGCAACAACCGCCCCTTCTCATCACGCGGCACATAGACCAGGCGGCCTCCTGCATTCATCCATAAAAAAACCCGCCACCCGTGAAGGTGGCGGGCTGGCTTTGTAGGGCAGATTAGACGGTATCTACCTTGAGGGCGTTGTCGTTGAGCATGCCATCGATCACTGTCGCCGCATCGGTGCTGCCGTAGTAAGCGCCGCTGGACAGATCCACGCCATCCAGCACGACCTGCTGTACCACAGCTCCGCCGGCCGTCGCCCGCACATCGATGGTGCTGCTGGTCGCGGCGAAGGTGAAGCTCAGGTAGTCATCCAGCACATTCCCGCTCGCAGTCTCGCCGACCAACAGCTGCGATAACTCCAACACATCGGAGTTGCCCCCTGTTACGCCGGGCCCGTCGATAAAGAAGTCGGTGATGTGATCGACCCCCGTATCGCCGGAATTCCACACCAGGGTGTCCTTGCCCGACCCACCAGACAGCAAGTCATTGCCCAGACCGCCATTCAAGGTGTCGTTACCATCGCCGCCCGAGAGCACGTCATTTTCCAGCAGACCACTCAGGCTGTCATTCCCGCCATAGCCGAACAGATGATCCACCCCACTGGTGCCGGTCATGACGTTGTCGCTGCTATTTCCCTCCACGCTGCTGGTCAGCGGATAGAGGGTCGAATTGATCGCACTGGTGATGGCATCACCATCGCCATCCGTCGCGGTAATGGCGTGCGTAAGGTCGATCGGTTGCCCCGGCACGAGCTGGGAATAACTGAAGAAGCCCAGCGAGAAGTCCTCGCCGCCTCCGCCCTCGACATGCACCGCGCTGAAGGAAGTGGCTGAGCTGACCTGGAAGGTCCAGCCATCCTTCATCCCGCCGATGGTGATCGAGTTGCCGCCATCGCTCAGGGTCACCAACCCGGTCACATCGACCGCGCCGTTGAACACCTTGATATCGCTGGTCGACAGGTCGACCTGGGGCTCACCGGCATCGCTGGTGCCAAAGACATAGTCGTTGTCGGCAATAATCGCCGTCACGATCAGGGTCGCGGTATTGCCACCGCCGCCCTTGACGAATATCCGCTGCCGATAGTTGTTCGCCTGATTGTGGTCGGTGTAAACGAAGCCCGTGCCATTGGCCCCACCCGTTGCCAAACCATTAACGAGGTCGAAGCGGATCTTCTCGCCGGTGTCGATCCACTGGTTCGAAACCCCTATGTCGTCGATGTCGCTGTTGACACTACCGCCAGCGGTTGTGGTGGAGATCAGCACATCCTGTGTCGTGCCGCCGATATTCAGCAAGCCCTTGAAGGCCACGTTACCCGCGCCGACTCCGCTCAGGTTGGTCGTTGTCACCTCTATAGCACCATTCGAGATCACCCCGTAGGTGGTCAAGGCGTAGGTGTCGCTCGCCGGATCGATATCGAGGAGCAAGCCGACATCGTTAGCCAGGGTCTTGGCCACCAACTGCGTCTGATCGGTGCCGTAGTACAGGTGCAACGCCTCGCCATTGAGAAACAACTGTTGACCGTATGCATCCTTGGCAAGATCTCCTTCTGTGAAATTGCTGAACACCACAGTGCCCACACCGTCCGCGCCGGCCACATCGGCAAAGTTCAGGCCGGCTGTCACGGTGTGCGACGAAGGCACTTGATCGACCAGCAACGCCCTGACCGGGGCAAAGGCTAGCGGTACATCGTCGACTATGTCGATGTAGATGGTGGCCGTGCCGGTGTTGCCGTTGGCATCTGTCACCTGGTAGGTGAAGCTGTCGCGGTTCTGTTCGGTGTTCGCGCCGTTGTTAGCGTCCGGGCTGGTGTCGTACGGCGAGGTCAACGTATAGACATAGCTGCCATCGGCGTTGATCTGGATAGTGCCGAAGGCGCCCACGGCACTGCCCAGCAGCGCATAGGTCTTGCTGCCGAACCCGCCTGTCACGTTGTCCGTCAGGGTGTTCGAGGCGTCCGTCTCGCCCGCATCCCCCGGCAAGCTGCCGGTGACCGAGCCGGCCGCGATGTCGGAGCCGCTAATCGAGGTGTCCAACGCCTTCTCGTAGACCAGCACCTGGTCGTCGTTGCTCGCTTGCAGGTTGCTGTCGTTCAGGTTGATCGTCAGCGTGGTGGTCGACAGGTCCCCATCGCCGTCCTTGATCGTGTAGACGAACACGTCGGAGACATTGGAGCTGATCGTGTCCGCATTCGACTGGTAGCTGTAGGACCCGTCCGCCGCCAGGGTCAGGGTGCCGTACAGCCCCACGATGGAGCCGCCGACACCGGTCGTCACCGCCGTCGTCGTGTCGCCAGCCGCCGCCCGCACTCCCACCACGCCACCGCCCGCGGCAAAACCGTCCGCGCCATCCTCATCGTTGCTCAGGACACCGCCGGCCGCATTCACCGTCAGCAGTGCGCCTTCGTTCACGCTGTTGCTGTCGAAGCTCGCCGTCGGCACGTCGTCGACGATATCGATGAAGATGGTGGCCGTGCCGGTGTTGCCGTTGGCATCTGTCACCTGGTAGGTGAAGCTGTCGCGGTTCTGTTCGGTGTTCGCGCCGTTGTTAGCGTCCGGGCTGGTGTCGTACGGCGAGGTCAACGTATAGACATAGCTGCCATCGGCGTTGATCTGGATAGTGCCGAAGGCGCCCACGGCACTGCCCAGCAGCGCATAGGTCTTGCTGCCGAACCCGCCTGTCACGTTGTCCGTCAGGGTGTTCGAGGCGTCCGTCTCGCCCGCATCCCCCGGCAAGCTGCCGGTGACCGAGCCGGCCGCGATGTCGGAGCCGCTAATCGAGGTGTCCAACCCATTCTCGAAGACCAGCACCTGGTCGTCGTTACCCGCTTGCAGGCCGCCGTCGGTCAGGGTGATGGTCAGCGTCGTGGTGCTCAGGTCACCGTCGCCATCCTGGATGGTGTAGGTGAAGACATCCGTCGCACCGGCCGGCGGCACCACGTTCGGGGCGCCGTCGTAGCTGTAGGTGCCGTTGGCATTCAGCGTCAACGTACCGAAGCTGCCCACCAGGGCTACTCCTAAGCCTCCGCTGGCCGGGGTCGCGGTATCGTTGCCGACCTTGACGCCGACCACGCCGCCACCGACCGTCGGGCCATCCGCACCGAACACATCATCGGTGCCATCGGTCAGAGCGTTGCCAGTGGTTACCCCGCCCTCCTCCACGCTGTTGGTGTCGGCAAAAGCCGTCGGCACATCGTCGATGATCTCGATGACGATGCTCGCCGGGGCCGACGAGGCGGTGCCGTCCGAGACGCTCAGGCTGAAGACCTCGGTTTCAAGCCCAGGGCCATCGCTGGTCGGGCTGGTCAGCTCATAGCTGTAGCTGGCCACCCCGGTCAGGCTGTCGTAGGCGGTGATGGTCAAGCTGCCGTTGCTGCCGGCGAACACGCTACCCGCCAGGCTGCCCAGCGCCACGGTGGTGCCGTTGAGGGTGACGCTTTGCAAGTCGTCGAGGCCGTCGGCGTCGCTCAAACGGAAAGTGCCAGTGGCGAACTCGCCGTTGCC
>NZ_SCMO01000012.1:0-139055 GCF_005503735.1 Pseudomonas sp. 2FE
CAGCGTTTCAAACCGCTGTCAACCACCTCATTCAACCGCTTTCGATCGCTCCAGCAGACCGACCAACAAGACCCAAACACCGCCCTGTCAGCCCGGCGCATTCTACACAGCTTGCGCTGTTTTGCAACCCCTCTTTTTAAGCTAACTTCTTGTTTTCAAAGAGGTTTTCCGAGAGGTCTACGCCGGAAGAGGTGCGCATTATAGGCCCGGCAAATTAACCGTCAAGCACTTATTGAAAGCTTTTTGTCATTCGGCCCGAAGCCTTTAGTGAAAGCCTGGGAATACGCGCCGCAATGGTCGGTATCCGCAGCATCAGTAGAAATGCGCCAAGCAGCGAATACCAAAGCCACTCCTCCAGATCAGCCCGCACTACCCAGAGCATGTGCAGTAGAACTAACCCCAATACCGGGTAAACCGCACGGTGGAGTGCTTTCCAGCGTTTACCCAGCTTACGGATACTAAAGCGATTAGAGGTCACGGCCAGAACCAGAAGTCCAATAAAGGCCAGGGCTCCCACGAAGATGTAAGGACGCTTGCGCAAATCGATCAGCAATTGCGCGCCATCCAGCCCTAGAACGAACACACCGTAGGCTGAAAGGTGAAGTGCGACATAGCTGAAGCACCACAAACCCAACTGGCGACGGACAGCAATCCAACCGCCCCACCCCGTCAAGCGTTGCAGCGGCGTCATCGCCAGCGTGATCAGCAGGAGCGTCAACGCCCCCAGCCCCAAGCGATCGACCAGAACCTTGCCCGGGTCTGCACCGAGGGCGAAAGTCCAGCCTTGATACAGCCAGAACAGTGGCGGCATTAACGCCACGGTGAAGACCGCTATTCGCCAGAGTCGATAACGCATCAGTAGTTTTCCCGTAGATCGAGGCCACTGTAGAGGCTTGCAACCTCGTCATAGCCATTGAACATGCGTGTCGGAATGACATTGGGGCTGAACAGACCACTTGGCAGGCGCCGCTCATGGGCCTGGGTCCAACGCGGGTGATCCACAGCCGGGTTAACGTTGGCATAAAACCCATACTCACTCGGCGCCAATACCTGCCAGGTGTTCTTTGGCTGCTCTCGGGTCAGGCTGATACGAACAATCGACTTGATACTCTTGAACCCATACTTCCATGGCACCACCAAGCGTAACGGCGCACCGTTCTGATTGGGCAGCACCCGTCCATACATCCCCACGGCCAGGATGGCCAGCGGATGCATCGCCTCATCCAGACGCAGCCCTTCCACATAAGGCCAGTCGATCAGGGAAAAGCTCGAACTCTGGCCAACCATGCGCTCCCGATCGACGACGGTTTCGAAGCGGACGAACCTGGCCTGAGCAGTCGGCTCGACCCGTCTGAGCAGGTCAGCCAGCGAAAAGCCCAACCAAGGAATGACCATGGACCAGGCCTCAACGCAGCGAAGTCGATAGATGCGCTCTTCGAGCCGCTGTGGCTTGAATAAATCATCCAGGGAGTAACAACCCGGCTTCGCGACCTCGCCATCCACTTGCACGCTCCACGGCTCCACCTTGAATGGCGAAGCGTTGCGCGCGGGATCGCCCTTCTCGGGCCCGAACTCATAGAAGTTGTTGTAGCGACTGGCATCTTTGAACGGCGTCAGCAGCTCATCCCCTGCGGCAACCGCTTGCCAGCGAGTGCCCGCCAGCTTTTCCGCGAACCAGGCCGGAGCGGCTGAAGGCTCGACATCGGCATAGCGGGATACCTCGGCCCGGGCAGTGCCCGGCAAGGCCATTGTAGCCGCCAGGCCACCGGCAGCGGCCAACAGGCTACGACGCGACAGATAGACAGATTCGGGAGTGACGTCAGATTCGCGAGACGCTGAGGCCGGAGGGATCTGGATCAGCATTGAAACTCCGCGGCTATTTAGGTGACTGATGCGCCAATAGACCGCGGAGCCAGGAGGAAATTACATCACTCGACGGTTTTGCGGCGACGCAGTTGCAACAGGTATTGCACCGGTCCGGAAGCCGCATAGGCGAGGAAGATCAACAGCAGAATACGCGGCGGGTCACTGAAGACCACCGCGAACACCAACACCACCGCGAGGATTGCCACAAAAGGCACGCGCCCCTTGAGGTCGAGATCCTTGAAGCTGTGGTACTTGATATTGCTGACCATCAGCATGCCTGCGCCCGCCACCAGCAAGGCAACCACAAAGGACATGTTGGAGCCCTGGATACCGAAATCACTGAAAGCCCAGACAGTCCCCGCCACCACACCCGCAGCCGCCGGACTCGCCAAACCAATAAAGAAGCGCTTATCCGCCGTACCCACCTGGGTATTGAAGCGCGCAAGCCGCAAGGCTGCGCCCGCAACATAGATGAAGGCCACCATCCAACCAACCTTACCCATACTACCCAGCGCCCACTCGAACGCGAGCAAGGCAGGTGCAACGCCGAACGCAACCATATCGGACAGCGAATCGTATTCGGCACCAAAGGCACTCTGGGTATTGGTCAAGCGCGCCACCCGGCCATCCAGGCTATCCAGCACCATGGCGACGAAAACTGCAGCCGCAGCAACGTAGAAGTTGTCGTTCATGGCATTGATGATGGCGTAGAAGCCAGCGAACAGATTCGCCGTGGTAAAGAGGTTGGGCAACAGGTAAATGCCACGGTGCCGGACTTTGCGCCCTTCGGCGTCATGCCCTTCTTCAACATGCTCATCAATTGGCAGCAGGCTTTCTGCGTCGGAGGCCGCTTTCGGCTCCTCGGGACGTTCGTTCATGAACAGCACCTTGCAACGGTTTGGAAAGTTTTCGACAAAAATGGCGACTCAGGGTTCATAACCCCGCCACAGCACCCTGGCTTTATACCAGAAGCCTCAGCCTAGAATGAAAAAACGCGGCCATGGCCGCGTTTTTTCTCACATCGCGGACCTTAGTTCTTGGTCTTGTCGACGATCTTGTTAGCAGCGATCCACGGCATCATGGAACGCAGCTTCTCGCCAATCACTTCGATACCGTGGGCGGCGTTGTTGCGGCGCTTGGCGGTCATCGATGGATAGTTGGTCGCGCCTTCGCTGATGAACATCTTGGCGTACTCGCCGTCCTGGATGCGCTTCAGAGCATTGCGCATGGCCTGGCGGGATTCGGCGTTGATGATTTCCGGGCCGGTCACGTACTCGCCGTATTCGGCGTTGTTGGAGATCGAGTAGTTCATGTTGGCGATACCGCCTTCGTACATGAGGTCAACGATCAGCTTCAGTTCGTGCAGGCACTCGAAGTAGGCCATTTCCGGCGCGTAGCCCGCTTCAACCAGGGTATCGAAACCGGCTTTGACCAGTTCAACGGTACCGCCACACAGAACCGCCTGCTCGCCGAACAGGTCGGTTTCGGTCTCGTCCTTGAAGGTAGTTTCGATGATGCCGGTACGGCCGCCGCCAACGCCGGAAGCGTACGACAAGGCAACATTCTTGGCATTGCCGGAAGCATCCTGATAGATCGCAATCAGATCCGGGATACCGCCGCCTTTGACGAATTCGGAACGTACGGTGTGACCCGGCGCCTTCGGCGCGATCATGATCACGTCAAGGTCGGCACGCGGTACGACTTGGTTGTAGTGAATCGCAAAGCCGTGGGAGAAGGCCAGAGTGGCGCCCTTCTTCAGGTTCGGCTCGACTTCGTTCTTGTACAGCTGCGACTGAAACTCGTCCGGGGTCAGGATCATGACCAGGTCGGCAGCCGCAACGGCGGACGGCACGTCAGTTACTTTCAGGCCATGCGCTTGGGCCTTGGCAACAGTGGCTGAACCAGGACGCAGACCAACGGTTACATCGACACCGGAATCTTTCAGGTTGCAGGCCTGGGCGTGCCCCTGGGAGCCGTAACCGATGATGGCGACTTTTTTGCCCTGGATGATCGAGAGGTCACAGTCTTTGTCGTAATACACTTTCATGGAAATTCCCCTATTCGGCCCCCTGGGCCATTTCACAAAGGTTAGATGCTGAGTACTTTGTCGCCACGGGCGATGCCGGTGACGCCACTGCGTACGGTTTCCAGGATTGAGCTAGTGCCCACGGCCTGGATGAAGCTGTCCAGCTTGTCGCTGGTCCCCGCGAGCTGGATGGTGTAGACGCTGCTGGTCACGTCGACAATCTGCCCACGGAAGATGTCGGTAGTGCGCTTGATCTCAGCACGCTGGGCACCGGTAGCCTTGACCTTGACCAGCATCAACTCACGCTCGATGTGCGCGCTTTCCGACAGGTTCACCAGCTTGACCACTTCGATCAGCTTGTTGAGGTTCTTGGTGATCTGCTCGATCACCTCATCGTGGCCCACGGTGGTCAACGTCAGACGCGACAAGGTCGGGTCTTCGGTCGGCGCCACGGTCAGGCTTTCGATGTTGTAGTTACGTTGCGAGAACAGACCGACCACACGGGACAATGCGCCAGGCTCGTTTTCCAGCAGCAGGGAGATGATGTGTCGCATGGTTTAAGTCCGCTCCGTCTTGCTCAGCCACATGTCACGCATGGCGCCATCTTTGATCTGCATCGGGTAGACGTGCTCGCTGGTGTCCACCTGAATGTCGAGGAACACCAGTCGATCTTTCATCGCGAAGGCTTCTTCCATTTTCGGCTTCAGATCTTTCAGCTCGGTGATGCGCATGCCGACATGGCCATACGCCTCCGCCAGCTTGACGAAGTCCGGCAGCGACTCCATGTAGGAATGCGAATGACGGCTGTTGTACATCATGTCCTGCCACTGGCGCACCATGCCCAACGCGCCGTTGTTCAGGTTGACGATTTTCACCGGCAGGTCGTACTGCAGGCAGGTCGACAACTCCTGAATGTTCATCTGGATGCTGCCTTCGCCCGTCACGCAGGCGACGTCGGCATCCGGGAAGTTCAACTTGACGCCCATCGCCGCCGGGAAACCAAAGCCCATGGTGCCGAGGCCGCCTGAGTTGATCCAGCGATTGGGCTTGTTGAAGCGGTAGTACTGCGCCGCGAACATCTGGTGCTGGCCCACGTCGGAAGTGACGAAGGCATCGCCATGGGTCACTTCGCTGAGGGTTTCAATTACCGTCTGCGGCTTGATGATGCTGCCGTCGCCCTTGTCATAAGGGAAGGTGCCATGACCGGCACGCCATTCATCAACCTGCTTCCACCAACTGGCCACCGCGTCTTTATTCGGGGTTTCGCCGATTTCCTTGAGGATCGCGACCATCTCGGTCAACACGCTATCCACCGGACCAACGATCGGCACGTCGGCCTTGATGGTCTTGGAGATCGAAGCAGGGTCGATATCGATGTGGATGATCTTGGCGTTCGGGCAGAACTTCGCTGGGCCATTGATGACCCGGTCATCGAAGCGCGCGCCGACGGCGAGAATCACATCGGCATGATGCATCGCCAGATTGGCGGTGTAGCTGCCGTGCATGCCGAGCATGCCGAGGAACTGACGATCCGTGCCCGGATAGCCACCAAGGCCCATCAGGGTGTTGGTGACTGGCAGGTTAAGCATCTGCGCCAGCTCAGTCAGCGGCGCCGCGGCGCCACCCATGATCACGCCACCACCCGAATACAGAATTGGCCGTTTGGCCGCCAGCAGCATCTCGGCCGCCTTGCGGATCTGCCCCGAATGGCCACGCACGGCCGGGCTGTAGGAGCGTAGCTTGGCCTTCTTCGGATAGACGTACTCGAACTTCTCGGCCGGATTGGTCATGTCCTTGGGAATATCGACTACCACCGGGCCTGGGCGGCCGGACTGGGCGATATAAAAAGCCTTCTTCAGGACCTCCGGGATTTCCGACGGGTGCTTGATCATAAAGCTGTGCTTCACGATCGGCCGGGAGATACCGATCATATCGGTTTCCTGGAACGCATCGGTACCGACCATGTTGCTCGGCACCTGCCCCGACAACACGACCATCGGGATCGAGTCCATGTAAGCGGTGGCAATCCCGGTGATGGCGTTGGTCGCGCCAGGACCGGAGGTCACCAGGACCACACCGGCCTTACCGGTAGCACGGGCATAGCCGTCGGCCATATGGGTAGCCGCTTGTTCGTGACGAACCAGGATGTGGGTCACTTCCGGTTCTTTGAACAAGGCATCGTAAATATGCAGGAGGGCACCACCCGGGTACCCGTAAATATGCTTAACGCCTTCGTCACGCAAAAAGCGGACGACCATTTCAGCGCCAGATAAAAGCTCCACGTTGTTCACCTCTAAAACGCCAGAGAACCGCCCACAACTGAACGGTCTGAATAGGTTTACTGCCAAGCAGAGCATGAGCGACGGTGGTCGCCGACTACGTCAGCTACTACTGAGCAAGTATTGGGAATGCCCCAAAGTGTTGCGGGGCTTTCCCACCCAGCGCGAGGTAACGCGTTGCGGGTGTAACAGGTCGGCGCGGGTATGCGCCTCATGTCTACTGAGCTAAAGCCTGCTTGCGGCGGACCCCACTACAGCGAACGTTGAATTGTTCGGATTAGGCCGTAGCAAGTCAAGTCATCCGTTGAGGATTCTTCAATCTGCTGCTGTGACCTAGCACAGGATGACGATTCACGACTTTTGGTTATAGTAGGCACCAGGTTCCGCAGCCAACAAAAGGACACAGCATGCGACGCATGATTCTTACGGGTAGTTTGCTGCTCGCCCTGAGCGCCACAGCCATGGCGAGCCAGGTCTACAAATGGGTCGACACCCAAGGCATCACCCACTTCGGTGCGCAACCACCGCAAGGCCAAGACGCCACCGCGGTCAACACCGTCACGGCGCCGCCCAAACCACCAGCGCCGGCCGCCGCGCCTGCGCCGGACAGCACAACCGACGCCGCGCAAAAGGCCATTGACGACAAAGTCAAAAAAGATGTGGCGACCCAAGAGCTTGAGCGCAAGAAGTATTGCGAAACCGTGCGCACGAACTTGGCTCAGCTACAGAACAACCCGCGGCTCCGCGCTGAGGTCGATGGCGAAACCCACCGTCTGACCGAAGAGGAGCGCCAGGGTCGTATCACGGAAAGTGAAAAAGCCATCGCCGAAAACTGCAAATAATCCACCCCGAGGTGCGGCCTACGCCGCACCTCCGATCAAGCGATCGAACTCGCCGAGCAACTCCAACAAGGTCTTGGCCTTAGCGCTGCGCTCGCTATAGACCACCTCCGCCATCGGCCGGATGCCTGAAGTCGTAGGCAGTGGCTTGCCACACTCCACAATCACCTTCATTCGCGGCAGAAAAACCCACTGCAGCCACTCCTCGAAAGCCAGGCTATCGACGCAAAATGGCTGCTCGCTGGCCAGGGCTTCAGCGCTCGGCGGCGCTGCTGCCCACCAGCCCTGCAGGCGCAGCTCACGCTCAATCAGCAGCAACTGCTCGGCCAACAGCGACAGGCGAGCATCCATCAGAGATTGACTCGGGCACGCTCGCGGGCTTGTGCCGCACCCGCCACGTTGCCCTGCCGCTCGCGGGCTTGCGCGATCAGCCCCCACAGGCTCGCCTGCAAGGCTGGACGACCATTGGCATAGGTCAGGCCACGCTGGGCGAATTGCTCCGCCTGGGCCGCATCCCCTTGTGCCAGACGCACCTGCGCCAAGCGGTAGAGCACCTGCGGCTCACGCGGAGCGATACGTTGGGCGCGCTCCAAGCTGGACGAGGCGCCGTTCAAGTCGCCATTACTCTGCTGTTGCTGAGCGGTAGTCAACAGTGCCAGCACCGGCCCATCGAGCTGCTCATCCGCCGCCAAGCCGCCGGCGGCAGGAATCCCGCTCGGCAGCACAGGCGCCGGCGCCGTATAGCCACCGCTGGTCAGCGGCGCAGTGCTGATAGGGCCGGGGCTAATCGGCGCACTAGTGCTCGAGCCACCCAGCACCGCACTCGCTGCCGGGAAGGTCTGGATCGGCGCCGAACTAGCACCCGCCCCTGGCACCATCACCACTACCCCTGAATCTTGCGGCACTGCCTGCGGCTGCGCGGGACTCGGGCGATAAACACCGCCTCCACCCACCGCCGGCCTGTCAGCCGACAGCGGCGCACCGGAGTCCACGACCGGAATGGCACCGCGCGGCACATTGGCACAACCCGTCAGCAGGGCTGTGGCCACTAACGCTGGAATCAACCACCTATTCACTGAGCACCTCTTCACTTAATTCATCCAGCCGCGCACCCAGTCCATGACTTCGTCCACTGGCGCCTGCACACCGCAGGCAGCCCCAGGGGGCGGCTCACTACCGCGAATATACGGCATCTGCACGGCATTCGGGCAGCTCGAATCGGAGCCCTGACCGCTATTGGCATCGACCCAAGCCTGCACGACATTTTCCGGCAGCGGCATGTTCAACGGCAGCGGATCGGCCTTACGCATGAAGCCGGTCCAGACCTGCAACGCACCGGTAGCGCCCGTCAGTGGCGTCGAGCCGTTATCGTCACGTCCGAGCCAGACCACCGCGAGCAGATCCTGGCTGAAGCCGGCGAACCAGCTATCTCGCGAATCGTTACTGGTGCCGGTTTTGCCGGCCAGATTCAGCGAACTGGGTAGCTGGTTGTACACCGAGCGCCCGGTACCCTCACGCATCACGCGCTGCATGGCGTTTTGCACCAGATAAATCGCGCCCGGGTCGAACCGCTGCTGAATCTGGAACGGATAACGCTTCAGCGGCTCCCCTTCGGCAGTCAAGACACTGCGAATGCCACGCAGCGGGGTGTTGAAACCGCCGTTAGCCAGCGTCTGATACATGGTCGCCACTTCGATCGGGCTCAGCGCACCGGCGCCGAGCAGCATCGAGGGATAGGCCGGCCACTCGCGCGAGACGCCAAGCCGTTCCAGGGTTTTCAGCACCGTCGGCACGCCCAACTCCAGGCCGAGCTTGGCCGTGGACAGGTTGTAGGAGTTGGCCAGGCCCTGATACAGGTAAATAGTGCCATGCGCCTTGCGATCGTAGTTTTGCGGGCGCCAAACCTGGCCATCCTGACCTTTCACCGAGAACGGTTCATCGACCAGCCAACTGGTCAGGGTGTACTGACTCGGGCGCTCCAGCGCGGTCAGGTAAACCGCCGGTTTGATCAGCGAGCCAATCGGCCGTATTGCATCCAGCGCCCGATTGAAACCGGCGAAACGCGGTTGACGGCTGCCGATCATGGCTTGGATTTCACCACTTTCGGGATTGGTCACGACCATCGCCGCTTCCACCTGATCGACCCCCCTGCGCCCGGACAGCCCCGTCAGCGTCGAGTTGAGCGCGCCTTCGGCCTTCTGCTGGAGGATGGGATCGAAGCTGGTGAAAATGCGCAGACCTTCCTCGGTCAAGTCCTCGTCCCGATAGTCCTGACGCAACTGACGCTTAACCAAGTCGAGGAACGCCGGGTAAGAGCTGTCGGCCAGACTGCCGCGCTTGGTCACCCCCAGCGGCATCTTCTTGGCTGCGGCGGCCGCCTCTGGAGTCACCACGTTCTGCGCCGCCAACAGGTCAATGACCAAATTACGCCGCTCCAACACCCGCTCCGGAAAGCGCCGCGGGCTGTAGTAGGACGGCCCCTTGACGATACCGACCAACAGCGCCACTTGATGCAATTTCAGCTCGGCCAGCGGCTGGCTGAAGAAATATTGGCTGGCCAGGCCGAAGCCATGCACCGCGCGCTGGCCGTCTTGACCAACGAACACCTCGTTGAGGTAAGCCTCGAGAATCTCCTGCTTGTCGTAATGCAACTCGAGCAGCAACGCCATCAGCGCCTCGGTGGCCTTACGGCTAAGGCTGCGCTCGCTGCTCAGGTAGAAGTTCTTCACCAACTGCTGGGTCAGCGTACTGCCGCCCTGGCGCATTTCCCCGGCACTGGCATTGACCCAGAAGGCGCGGGCGATGGACTTCGGTGACACCCCGAAGTGATGGAAGAACTCCCGGTCCTCCACCGCCACCAGGGTTTCCACCAGATAGGGCGGCACCTGATCCAGCTTGATCAGGATGCGATCCTCGTGGTGCGCCGGATAGAGGCCGCCGATCAGCAACGGCTCCAGCCGCGCCACGGCGAGCTCCTTACCGCTGGCCTGGGTAAGTCCTGCAACATAGTCACCGGAGAACTTCACCCGAATTCGTTGGGCCGGCTCGGCACCTTCATAAAACTGAAAGCCGCGAGTATTCAGCTCGACGTTATTGCCCGCCACCGCCGCCGCGCCCGGGCCATTGGCGGCGCTTTCGCGCCGGTAGCCAAGGGCGTCCAACTCCGTCAGGAAGTCGTTCTTGGCCAGCTTCTGACCGACGAACAGCTCCAACGGGCGAGCGTAAACCTTGGCCGGCACCGTCCAGCGCTTGCCGGAGAATTTCTCCTGCACCACGGCATCCAGATAAACGGCGAAACCGGCCAACACCACTAGGCCGACCAGGCTGAGCTTTAGCAGCCAACCAAGCCAAGGGCGCATGCCACCAGAACGGTGTTTGCGGCGCGAACGAGAAGAACGAGGGGATCGAGTACGAGTCATGGCGGCGCATTATACGCACTTTACCTAGCGCAGGCAGGCGCCTCCTGGCGGTTTGCAGAGCCGCGCACAGCCGCCATAATGACGGCCTTCTAACCCATCCGTAATTCAAGGATAGACCGTGAGCCAGCCCCTGATCGCCGCCCTGCAGAACCCGGCCCTTTACCCACACCCGGTGGACGGTTTCCAGGTCATCGAGACGCATATCTCCTGGGTACTGCTAACCGGCCCCTATGCCTACAAGATCAAGAAGCCGGTGAATTTCGGCTTTCTCGACTTCACCGACCTGAGCGCTCGTCAGCACTTTTGCAACGAAGAGCTGCGCCTTAATCAGCGCCTGACCCAAGGCCTGTACCTGGAAGTCCTGCCGATCAGCGGCAGCCTCGAGGCGCCACAGCTGGGCGGTGATGGCCCGGTCATCGAATATGCCCTGAAGATGCGCCAGTTCCCGCAGAGCCAACTGCTCGGCGAAGTTCAGGCCCGCGGCGAACTGACCACTGCGCATATCGACGCCCTCGCCCGGCAGATCGCCAGCTTCCACCTGGTCGCCCCACGGGTCGCCCTCGAGCATCCGCTCGGCACCCCGGCAGCGATCATGGCGCCGGTCACCCAGAACTTCGAACAGGCCCGCGCCATGCTCTCCGAAAAGGCCGACCTGCAGCAGTTGGATGCCCTGCAGGCTTGGGCCGAAAGTAGCTTCGCGCGGCTCGAGCCGTTGCTTGAACGGCGCAAGGCCGAAGGTTTCATTCGCGAATGCCATGGTGACATCCACCTGGGCAATGTCACCCTGCTCGATGGCGAAGTGGTGCTGTTCGACTGCATCGAGTTCAATGAACCGTTCCGCCTGATCGACATCGTTTCGGATGCCGCCTTTCTCGCCATGGACCTGGAGGACCGTGGCCTCAAGCCGCTGGCGCGGCGCTTCGTCAGTGCCTGGCTGGAACAGACCGGCGACTACGCCGCGCTGGAGTTACTGAACTTCTACAAGGCCTACCGCGCCATGGTGCGCGGCAAGGTCAGTCTGTTCCGCCTCGGCCAGGAACAGGATGCCGTGCAGCGTGCGGTGATCCTGCGCCAGTACCGCAGCTATGCCGCCTTGGCGGAAAGCTACAGCGCCATTCCTTCGCGCTTCCTCGCCATCACCCACGGAGTTTCCGCCGTCGGCAAAAGCCATGTGGCCATGCGCCTGGTCGAGGCACTCGGCGCCATCCGCCTGCGCTCGGATGTGGAGCGCAAGCGTTTGTTCGGTGAGCAAGCCGTCGTTGACCAAGGCCAACTGACCGCCGGCATCTATAGCCAGGACGCCAGCGCCGCGACCTATCAACGCCTGCACCAACTGGCCGATGCGGCGCTGCATGCCGGCTTCCCGGTGGTGATCGACGCCACCTACCTAAAGCACGCTCAGCGCGAAGCCGCCTGGCAGGTTGCGGAGGAAACCGGCGCACCTTTCCTGATCCTCGACTGCCAGGCCCCGGAAAGCGTTATCACCAGCTGGTTGGCACAACGCCAGAGCGCCGCTCAGGATCCGTCCGATGCCACTTTGGAAGTCATCCAGACCCAGCAGGCCAACCGCGAGGCCCTCGATGTTGAAGAGCTGGCCCATAGCAAGCGCGTCGATACTCACGAGAGCGCCAGCCTGGACAGCTTGATCGCGCGGATTCGCCAACGCCTGCCGGGGCTCTAAACAGCCCCTAGCCAGAAGAGCCGCGGCGAGCAGAGCGCGCCGCGGCCTCTATACTGCCGGTGAACCCGTCACCGGAAACCCGCCATGAGCCAGCCGCGTCAGCTTGATCATCCGCTTTACCGTTTCCTGCATGACGAAGACATCCCCGGCTTCAACGCGCACAAGCCCCAGAGCGGCGAAATCGACCTCTCCAATGGTGATTTCCGCGGCCTCGATTTGCGCGCCTTACACGCCGATGGCATTAACTTTACCGACGCCTACTTTCGCGCTGCCGACTTGCGCGGTCTCGACCTCAGGCAGACCCGTATGGAAGGCGCGAGCCTGGCGCACGCACAGATCTCCGGGGCTTATTTTCCGCTTGAGCTGAGCGCCGACGAGATCCTCATGTCGCTCAACTTCGGCACCCGCATGCGCTACCGAGCGACCTAATCGCATGAGTGAAATTGCCCGTTTATTCGGCGCCCGAGCGGGCGCTTACGCCAGCTTCCGTCCGGAATATCCGGCCGCACTCTTCGCCTGGCTGGCCGAACACAGCCCCGCACGGCAACACGCGCTGGATATCGCCTGCGGCAACGGCCAAGCCAGCCGCCCACTGCTCGCGCATTTCGAGCAGGTACTCGCCTGCGATGCCAGCGTCGAGCAACTGGCGGCCAGCCAGGAGCTGCAAGGAGTCGAGCTATTTGCCGCGAATGCCGAGGCACTGCCCTTAGCCGCCAGCAGCCTGGACTTGATCGTAGTCGCACAAGCCCTGCATTGGTTCGCCACCCCCGTGTTTTTCACCGAGGTACGCCGCCTACTCAAGCCCGGCGGACTGTTCTGCGCCTGGTGTTACAGCTTGATGCGCATCGACCACGCACTCGATGCGGTGATCGACGAGTTCTACCACAACACGCTCGGCGGCTATTGGCCACAGGGGCGCGCCAGCGTAGATGTCGGTTATCGCGACCTGCAGGCACCCTTCCCCCTCATCCAACTGCCGCCTTTCGCGATTGAAGTGGAATGGAGTTTCGAGCATCTGGCCGGCTATCTGCGCACCTGGTCGGCAGTCCAGCGCTGGGAGCGTCAACACGGCCGCGACCCGGTGGCCGAACTGACGCCGGCGCTGCAACAGGCCTGGGGCGATCTCAATCAGCCACGCTTTGTCCGTTGGCCGCTACACTTTCTTGCAGGCTTCCCGACTCACTAAATCTTGGGTAGCAATGCCCCATTGCAAGGAGGCAGGATGAACGACGAACTGCAGCATCTGAAGAACTTGGGCAAAACCTCGGCGCAGTGGCTGCACGCCGTCGGCATCCACAGCGCCACCGACTTGCGTCGGTTAGGTGCGGTCGGCGCCTACCGGGCGGTTCAGGCGCGCGGCTTTCGCGCATCGAAAGTCTTGTTGTATGCGATCGAGGGCGCGTTGCTCGATGTGCATTGGAATGAGTTGCCACCCGCCCATAAAGCAGCGTTGAATGGCCAACTGGATGCCACGCTGTCGCACAATAAGAGCTAGCTCACAACCTCTGCGCGCGGTGATTTACGTAAGTCTTGGCGCAACCTATTGTCTCAAGGACGTTCGTGCGTTCTCGTCAGCCCAGCCAGCTCAAGGAATTACTCTATGTATCTACTCGGGGAGCAACCGGCCTACGCCGATCAGCTGATCAACCGACTGCAAGGCATCCCCACCCAGCTGCTGGAGGGCCTGGAACCTACCGGTGCCCCACTACGCCTTGAGCGGGTCGAAGACCTGGCGCAGATACTGCCGGGCAAGCAGCTGTTTATTATCGAAAGTGGTTTGCTGCATGGGCTGGTTGACGAACGCCCGCTGTTCTACCTGCAGGAAGGTGACTTGGTTGGCCTGCGCCAGGGCATCGAACTGCCCCGCTGCCGTTACAGCAGCGAAGAACCACTGAGCCTGACTCCGTATTTGCGCGCCGATGTGTTTAAGCACATCTATGCCAGCGAGCATCGCCAAGAGCTGTTCATCCAATACCTGATCGGCCATACCGCACTGCTCTCTGACGCACTGGCGCGCCTGAAGCAGCCGGAAATTCGCCCGGCTACGGGTTTCCAGCATTTTGCCGCGGGCGAAGAATTGATCCACCAAGGCGACGAGGCCGATCACGTCTTCATCATTATCGAGGGCCGCGCCGAAGCCTATGTCGACGGGCACAAAGTCGGCGATGTGCAGAAGGATGAGATCTTCGGCGCCATGGCCGTGTTTACCCGCGAGAAGCGCAGCGCCACGGTATTGGCCAGTGAGCCCTGTACCGTGATGGCGATTCCCAAAGAGCAATTCCTCAGCCTGATGCAGAGCAACCCGCGGATCGCGCACAGCCTGGTCGAGAGCATGGCGCGCCGCATCGACCTGCTAAACAAGGAAGTCACCCGGCTACGGCTACCGCGCAGCGAGGTATAGAGCCCGCTCTGCCCACCAAGAACCCGGCCCTGCGCCGGGTTCTTGGCTTCTGTGGGCCGGATTGAGCCGAGTTAGGAAAAGTTGCAAACGGAGTGTTGACATACAAATGATAATTGTTATTATTACCACAACTGGTCGTGAGATCAGCCGGTAAGCTGAGAGACCATTCAGTCGGACTTTTCAGATTATCTCCTCATCAGGCTAATCACGGTTTTGACCCGGCTCTTGCCGGGTCTTTTTTTGCCCCACATAAAGTAGCGCCCGAGCGGCAGTCCCTGAGCTTCAATAATCAATCTGCGCCAGCCAGTCCGGCAGATTGCAGCAGTGGCTGATTGGCGCGAAAAGTACCGAAAATACTCCGCCGCCGTAGGCAGCAGCGGGCTAGCCGCGCAGCTTGGCGCAGTGGTCCTGCTCCGGCTGCGCCGCGCTGTACCAGACAAAATCAGCGGTCCCGGCAGCCACCGGTTTACCCACTTCAGCCAGTATCAGCACCAGGCTGCCCTGCGCGGCGCCCAGATCGGCCAGGTGCAGCGGCACCCCCAGATCACGCCGCACGTGGAAGGCGCCGGCGAACAAGATCGCCGGCTCTGGCGCAGCCAACAGCCGCTCGGCCATCCGCCGATCGCGCCGTTGCTGCACGGCGAGCATGGCCGGCAACTGATCCTCAGGCAGTAGCCCGCAATGCGACTCGCGAATTTGCGCCAGCAATGCGGTGCGCACCGCCGCCGCGGTCGAGGCCGTGCCGCTGAGCGCGGGGCGCGCGGCGTAGATCTGCATGATTTCACTGCGGTCCAGATTGGCCGACAGCACCGGATAAGGCTGAGCCAAGGCATAACGCAGGATCGGCCCGTACAACGCCCAATCCCAGTTCTGCTGCCAAGCTAAGGCGCCCGGCAGATCGGCCAGCGGCTGGCCTGCCGCCATGGCCGCCCGCGCCTGCTCGACCTTAGCCTGCTGGTCCGGATTGAGCATTTCCAGCAACAGGCTAGCTTGCCCCCGCTGCGCCGCCAGCGCCTGCAATAGCCACAATTGCAAAGCATGTTGATCCGGGTTGTCGTGCTGCTCGCCGACCAACACCCGCGGTGCTTTTGCCAGACGCTCGACCAATTGCCGTGGGGTCAGTTGCTCACCACTGCGCAGATCGCGGATCACGCCGAGGTCGGCATGTTCAAGCCCTTCGGGACTTTGCCAGGCCGGCAGCGGCGGCACCGACTGGCAAGCCGCCAACACCAGCAAACACAGCCATACAACGAAGCGCATCGGATTTCCTTAGAGCCTGTTCACGATCTCGCGAGCTAAGGTCAGGCAAGGCGAAGTCGGGCGAAAAAGCGCAGTTTACAGGTAGTAAATGAGCATTTTGAGCCCGATTTCAACGCAGCATGATCGACGCGCAGCAGATCATGAACAGGTGCTTAGCGAGCAATGATCAATGGATGACCCCGTTCCGGGTGGCGCTGCACCAGCACCTCCAGGCCGAACACCGCTTGTAGCGGCTCGGCCCGCAGCACCTCATCCGGGCTGCCTAGCGCATGCGGGCGGCCACGCTCCAGCAGCAGCACGCGGTCGCAATAACGCGCCGCCAGATTCAGGTCATGCAGAATCACCAGCACCGCCGCACCGCGCTCGGCAAAGGTGCGCGTCGCCTGCAGGGTGGTGTGTTGATGCAAGGGATCGAGCATCGAGGTCGGCTCATCCAGCAACAGGCTCTGCCCCGCCGCACCGGGCCACAGCTGCGCCAAGACTCGGGCCAGATGCACGCGCTGGCGCTCACCGCCGGACAGTTCCAGATAGCTACGCCCGGCCAGGTGCATGGCATCCGCCGCGACCAATGCTGCATCGATGATCTGCGCATCCCGCGCACGGCCACTGGCGTGCGGCAGGCGGCCCATGCCGACTACCTCCTCGACCCGGAAAGCAAAGTTCAGGGTCGAACTCTGCGGTAACACGGCCAAGCGCCGGGCGCGCTCGGGGCCGGGCCACTCGGCGAGCGGGCGCCGATCCAGCAGAACCTGCCCATGGGTCGGGCTCAATTCGCCAGCCAGCGCGTCGAGCAAGGTGCTCTTGCCCGCGCCATTCGGGCCGAGCACGCCGAGCACTTCGCCCGGCTGTAGTTCGAGGTTGATATCCGTCAGCACGAGCTTAGCGCCACGCCGCACTGCCAGACTTTCTGCACGCAGCATCAGGCACGTCCTCGCAGCAATAGATAAAGGAAGAACGGCGCACCCAGCAGCGCGGTGACAATCCCGATCGGCAACTCCGCTGGCGCCAGGGCCAAGCGCGCCAGCACGTCCGCGAAGAGCAACAGGCTTGCCCCCGCCAATGCCGAGGCAGGCAGCAGCACGCGGTGATCCGGCCCGACCAGCAAGCGCAACAGGTGCGGCACCACCAGGCCGATAAAGCCGATCATCCCCGCCGCCGCCACCGCGGCGCCGACGCCCAGCGCGGTGCAGAACACCAACTCGCGCTTCAAACGCTCGACCTCGAAGCCCAGATGGCGTGCCTCGGACTCACCGAGCAGCAAGGCATTCAAGGCCTTGGCCCGGCGCGGCAACCACAGCCCGACACCGGCAGTGACCAGCAACAACGGCCACAGCCGTGCGTAACTGGCACCGTTGAGGCTGCCGAGGTTCCAAAAGGTCAGGGTGCGCAGCGTCGCGTCATCGGCCAAGTAGGTGAACAGGCCGATGGCCGCGCCGGCCAGGGCCGTCAGGGCGATACCGGCCAGCAGCATGGTCGCGACGCTAGTCTGGCCATCCCGACGACCGAGGCGGTAGACCAGCGCGGTCACACCCAAACCGCCGGCGAAAGCACAGAGCGACAGCAGATAGGGCGCGAAAGCCTCCGGCAGACCGCCGAACGCGGCGCCACCGACTATGGCAAGCGCCGCACCGAGGGCCGCGCCACTGGAGACACCGACCAAACCGGGATCCGCCAAGGGATTGCGAAACAACCCCTGCATCGCCACCCCGGACAGCGCCAGCACCGCGCCAACCGCCAAGCCCAACAGGGTTCGCGGCATACGGATTTGCCCGAGGATCAACTCGGCCTGCTCCAGCCCCAGGCCAGACAACGGCACACCGAGCAGACGCAACGCGGCGCGCAGGGTGTCGGCCAGCGGCAAGCTGACCGGGCCCAAGGCCAGCGACAGCCAGAGCGCGAGCACCAGCAACAAGCCCAGGGCGATAAACAGTGAGCGCGGTTGGACGACAGGATTCATGGTTGCGGCTTAGCTTCGGCGGTCAGGGCTTGCGCGGCAGGATAGAAGGCTGCGCTCAGCACTGCCAGCCCAGCGGGAATCCGCGGGCCCAGTCCGCCGACCAGCAGGGTCGGATCCAGCGCCAGCAAACGGCCAGCACGCGCCGCGCGGGTCGCGGCCAACGCCGGGTTGTCCTCGAGCAGCGCCTGCTTGGCGGCGGCCCCGGCCAAGCTGCGATCGGCAAAGATCAGCACTTGCGGGTCCAGTGCCAGCAGCGCCTCGGTCGACAGCGCCTTGTAGCCGGCATGCGTGGTCACATTGCGCCCACCGGCCTGCTCGATCAGCCAGGCCGCAGCGGTATCCTGCCCCGCTGCCAGCGGACGACTGCCCGCGTGACCGAGCAGCAACAACACTCGCGGTGCCGGCTGCCCGAGCTGTGCGGCCGCAACCCAGCGCGCCTGCGCCTGCAGACGCTGCCGGTAGGCGGCCAGCACCTGAGCCGCACGCTGCTGCGCGCCGAGCAGCGTCCCGAGACGCGTCAGGCTGTGCTCCAAGGTCGGCAAATCGGCCTGAGTCGACAGCGCCTCGATACGTACCCCGGCCTTATTGACCTGCTCCAGTACCGGCGGCGGGCCCATCTCTTCACTGCCCAGTAGCAGGTCAGGCTTCAGGCTGAGGATGCCCTCGGCGGCCAGTTGCCGCTGATAGCCGATGCTCGGCAGGACTTTCAACCGCGCCGGGTGCAGGCTGGTGGTATCCACGCCGACCAGTTTGGCTTCACCGCCCAGCTCGACTATCCATTCGCTCAGCGAGCCACCCGCGCTGACCCAGCGTTGCGGCAAGGGTTCGGCGGCGGAGGCCAGCTGGCTCAGCAGAAAGCCGCCGCAAAGGCTGGCAAGACAGGCTGTAAGGCGCATGGCAAATCGACTCCATCGACATTCGAATATCCCGCTGGACCTGCCGTTGGAGCAGAGCCAGCGGGTTGAAAACAACCTACGTGAGCGGCGCTTAGGCATCCAAGGCCGCGGCAGTTTCGGCCAGCGTGCGCCAGTCGTCCCGCTCCGGGATGCCCGGCTTGCGCACGCCGAAGAGCTGGACGATCAACTCGCCCTCCGCATCGAAGGCTTCCCAACTGGTGATCACGCCATCCGTGCTCGGTTTGCGCACCCGCCACAACTCGGCCACCGACAGGCTCTTCAGGTGCAGATTGAACTCGGGGTCGAGCACGTTGAACCAGCTGTCCAGCCAGCGCAGGTTGCGCACCGGGCCGCTGTGGATCTGGATGCAGTGGCGGTTGCCGACAAACAGCATAAGCGGCACTTGCGCTGCGCCCGCCGCCTCCAGCAACTTCGGCAGCTCGGCCGGTGCCAGTGGTTCGGCCCATTCGCGCCCGGCCAGCCGCAGCGCCTGGGTGCGTGTCGCGCCGTGCTGCTTCAATAGCGCAAAGAAGTGGTGAGTGTCCTTCAAGGTCGACCAGCCGACTCGCAGCGAATTGACGTCGATCAAGCCGTCTGCCGTCGGCGCCGCGCGCACCGGTTGCGGTTGCAGGTCGAGTTCGGCGCTCTGCTCGGCCGCGCGAAAAAGCTCGAGCAGCGGCGCCCAGGCCTTGAGCTCGCTGTCCTCGGTGAGAAACACCTTTATGCACCGCCACGCCCTGGCGGTCGAAGACCTGGATACTGCGCTGGACGCCTTTGCCGGTTGGCTCCTCGATGGCAAACACACTGGCCCAACCAGCGAGGAACAGCCGCAGGTCGATGTCGGCCGACACCACCAGGCCCATCTGCCCATTCGGCGTCACCGTCACTTCGCGGTAATAGCCCTTGCGCTCATGCACGCAGTGCTCGTTGCGCGTCAGCGCCATCACGTAGCCCAGCTCGCCGAGGGCTGGCAACAGCGCCGGCCAGTCGGGTTGCAGCCGCTGTGTATCGACGCCCAGCCGGCTGGCGATCAGCTCCGCCTCGCTGACCGCCAGACGCTCGGCGGCATCCCGTGCGCGCAGACGTGGCTGCTCGGTGCGCAGCACCTGCCAGGCCAGGTAAAGGTCATTGGCCACCGCGGCGGCTGGGGTCTGAGTGCTCATGGATGGAACTCCTTCATCACAATCAACGGCTCGCCGTCAGGGCGAACTCGACAGGTATTTGGACGCGGCTGGGTACGGCGCGGCCGTCCTCGGTTTCCGGGCGGAAACGCCAGGCGGCGACGGCCTGCACAGCGGCCGCATCCAGGCTGGCGACCCCAGAAGAACGCAGCACCTGCAAGGCCCGCTGCCGGCCTCGTTCGTCCAGCCGCACTTCGAGCAACACCACGCCCTGCTGATTTCGGCGCTTCGCCTGCGTCGGGTAGCGCGGCGGCGCGGGCGACTGCAGAAATGCCGGCGCGCGACTGAGCACTTCTCTGCTGGCCGACGGCATCGGCACCGGTGCCGCCGCGGCCGTCGAGGCCTCGGTTGCACGCTCACCGCGGCTGACCGCCGGCGCGGTTTTCACCGCCAGCTGCACGGGCTTGGGCGGCGCCGGTGGCCGCTGCGGCTGGGCTTTGGCCGGCGCTCGCGCCGGCACCTTGGCGCGCGCCAGGGCAGCTGGCGCCACGACTGCAGGCGCTTGCACAGCAGGCGCCGGCGGCTGGGGGGCCGCCTGCAACTGAATCGTCAGCACCGCCATCTCCGCCGGCAGCACCGCCGCCTGCGGCCGCCCCACCCCGAAAGTCGACTCGCGCAGCAACAGGCCCGCCAGCGCATGCAGCGCCAGCGACAGCAGGAAATACAGCGAGAAACGCAACATCGCAGGGCTGACCTTACCAAAAACAAATCTATTTGATAATTATTTGCACTTGCATGTCAATCTCGCTAACGTCTGCCGCCGATGCCAAACCGGTGGCCACCGAAGTCACCCGCACGTTCTCGCTTTAGGAGCCCGTCCATGTCAAAACGCCCACCCTTCGCCCGCCGTTCCTGGCTCGTACTGCTTCTGCTGTCGCCATCGCTGGCCTTTGCTGCGGAAAAAACCGCGACCCAGTTCGATACCGTCACGGTCACCGCTACGCGCAACGAGCAGACCCTCGATCAGGTGCCGAGTACCGTTTCGGTGCTGACCGAGCGCGATATCGACCAGCAGAACGTCAAAGACATCAAGGATCTGGTGCGCTATGAACCAGGGGTTTCGGTGGGCGGCACCGGCAGCCGCTTCGGCCTGTCCGGCTTCACCATTCGCGGCATTGGCGGCAATCGGGTGTTGACTCAGGTAGACGGCGTGAGCCTGCCGAACACGTTTTCCTTCGGCGGCTTCCTCAGCGCCCAACGCGACTACGTCGACCCGGATAGCGTGAAGCAGGTGGAAATCATCCGCGGGCCCGCCAGCTCGCTGTATGGCAGCGATGCCATCGGCGGCGCGGTGAGTTTTCTGACCAAGGATGCAGCGGACTACCTGGAGGACGGCAATGACACCTACGCTCGCCTGAAAACCGGTTACGACGGCTCGGATGACAGCTGGCTGCGTAGCACCACCCTGGCCGGCCGCCAGGATCAGGTCGACGTGCTGCTGCATCTGGGCCGGCGCACCGGCCAGGCGCTTGACACGCACGGCAGCAACGACGGGATTGGCAGCGCACGCGAGGAGGCCAATCCGCTCGACTACAGCACCGACAACCTGCTGGGCAAGCTGGGCTGGGACTACGCCGAAGGGGCGCGCCTGCAACTGACCTACGAGCGCTATCAGGATGAGGTCGACACCCGGGTGCTGAGCAATTACAGCTCCAGCGCCACCATTCGCACGCAGGACGCCAGGGACAGCGTCGACCGCGAGCGCTTCTCGCTCAATCACAGCCTGCAACTCGACAGCCCGCTGGCTGACCGGGTGCAATCGCAGCTCAGCCATCAAGACAGCCAGACCCGCCAGCGCACCTACGAAAACCGGATCGTCGGCGCACAACCGCGCTTTCGCACCCGTGATTCGCACTACAACGAGAAGCTCTGGGTGTTCAACAGCCAACTGGACAAAGGCTTTGCCCTGGGTTCGAGCCAGCATGACCTTACCTATGGTGTCGACCTCAAGCGCTTGAACAACTCCGATCTACGCGAAGGCGGGGAAACCGTGCTGGCTACCGGCCGCACCACCCCGGTGCTGCCCACCAGCGACTTCCCCGACCCGACCACCAATGAGTACGCGCTGTTCGTCCAGGACAGCATCGCCATCGGCCGCTGGACCCTGCTGCCAGGGGTGCGCTATGACCGCTACGAGATGCAGCCACACGTCACCGACGAGTACCTGAACAGCCAAGCGACCGATGCCAACCCCAGCGATTTCAGCGACTCGGCCATCTCGCCGAAATTCGGCGTGACCTACCAGGTCGACGACTTCCATAGCCTCTACGGCCAGTACGCAGCCGGCTTCCGCGCCCCCCAGGCGGTGGAAATTTTTGGCGAGTTCGTCAACCCCGGACTGTATCGCACCCTCGCCAACACCAACCTGAAAGCCGAGAGCAGCGACAGTTACGAGCTGGGCTTGCGCGGCCAATACCACGTCGGCAGCTTCGGCGTGGCGCTGTTCTATAACCGCTATGAGGACTTCATCGAACAGATCAACCGCCCCTCGACAGTGTCCGGCTTCCCCTTCGGCGAGTTCCAGTACATCAACCGCGATCGCGTGACCATCCGTGGCGCCGAGGCCAAGGGCGAGCTGTTCCTCGATCAACTGGGGCTGCTACCGGACGGCTGGAAAGCCATGGGTGCCGTGGCCTATGCCCGCGGCAAGGATGAAGGCAGCGGCGAGCCGATCAACAGCGTCGACCCGCTCAAAGGCGTATTCGGCCTCGGCTATACCGCACCGAACAGCCAGTATGGTGGCGATCTGAGCTGGACTCTGGTGGCCGCCAAACAACGGGTGGACGAAACCCAGACTGCCAACCAATTCCAACCCTCCGGCTATGGCCTGCTCGACCTCAACGGCTGGTGGCAAGTGACCGATGAGTTTTCGCTCAACGCCGGCCTGTTCAACCTCACCGACAAGGAGTACTGGCAGTGGGGCGATGTGCGCGGCCTGACCTCCCTCAACCCAGGCATCACCCGTTTCTCGCAACCGGGCCGACACGCGGCGATCAACCTGATCTGGGAAATCTGACTTTCGCCCAACCCACGCGAGCGGGATAATCCGCCGCTCACGTGGAGGCGACCATGGCATTTCTCTGCGCCCCGGAACAGCTGGCTGAAGGCCAGAGCCGGGGCTTCTTACTGGCTGGACTCAAACTCTTGGCGGTGCGCAAGGACGGCCAGGTGTATGCCTATCAGAATCGCTGCCCGCACCGCGGTGTGCCGCTCGAATGGCTGGAGGATCAATTCCTCGACCACAGCGGTAGCCTGATCCAATGCGCCACCCACGGCGCACTCTTTCTGATCGACTCCGGCGAGTGCGTGGCCGGCCCCTGCGCCGGGCAAGCGCTCGACGCGCTGGTATGTCGCGAGGACACCGCCGGGATCTGGGTCGAGCTTGCCCTGTAGGGTGGACATACCGCGCCAGCGGTTTGTCCACCACGGCGGACAAGGCTACGCCATGTCCGCCCTACAAAAGCACCCTCAGCCGGCGGCTGAGGCGAATCTCTTGCGGCGACAACTCGGCGGCATAAGCCAGCACCTCGACTCCCGACGCCTGCGCCTCGCGCAACGCGGCGGCGTAAGCCGGGTCGATTTCCGCCGCCGGACGCACCGCGTCGATCCCCGACAGGTTCACGCAATACAGCTGCACCGCGCGCACGCCCTGACGCGCCAGGGCCGCCAGCTCGCGCAGGTGCTTGGCACCGCGTTCGGTGCGCGCATCGGGGAAGGCCGCGAGCGCCGAACCCGCAAAGCCCAGGGTGACACTCTTCACTTCGACAAAGGCCGGGCCGCTCGGGTAGTCCAGGCGGAAATCGATCCGGCTGTTTTCCTGGCCGTAAGCCACCTCACGCTTGAGCGCCGTGAAGCCGGCCAGCTCGGCAATCACGCCAGCCTTCAGCGCCTCCTCGACCAAGGGGTTGGCCCGTGCGGTATTCACGCAGGCCAGCCGCCCTTGCGGAGTTTCGCTGAGCTCCCAGGTTCCTGGCAGCTTGCGCTTGGGATCATTCGAGCGACTGAACCAGACCGCCCCGCCCTCGACCATGCAATTGAGCATCGAGCCGGTATTCGGGCAGTGGATGGTCAATGGCTCGCCACCGGCGGTTTCGATATCGGCGAGGAAGCGCTTATAGCGGCGCAACAGTCGGCCTTGCTCCAACCCCGGAACGAAGCGCATCAGGGCTGCCAGCTTTTCAGGCCGCGGGCAATCCGCTCGACCGCCTCCTGTAGCCGCGGCAGGCTCTGGGTGTAGGCGAAACGCACGTGATGGCCGGCCTGGTAGCGACCGAAATCCAGCCCCGGGGTAAAGGCGACATGTTCGGTTTCCAGGAAGTGTCGGCAGAAGGCAAAAGCATCGCCGCCGAAAGCACCGATGTCCGCATATAAATAGAAGGCGCCTTGCGGCTCGACGGCGATAGCGAAACCCAGCTCACGCAAGGCCGGCAGCAGGAAGTCGCGGCGCCGGGCGAACTCGCCGCGGCGCTCTTCGAGGATCGCCAGAGTAGCGGGCTCGAAGCAGGCCAGCGCCGCATGCTGGGCCATGCTCGAGGCGCTGATATAGAGATTCTGTGCCAGCTTCTCCAACTCCGGCACCGCTGCCGGTGGCGCCACCAGCCAGCCGAGGCGCCAACCGGTCATGCCGAAATACTTGGAGAAGCTGTTGAGGACGAACGCCTCGTCATCCACCTCCAGCACGCTGGCCGCCTCCACGCCGTAGGTCAGGCCGTGATAGATCTCGTCCACCACCAGATGGCCGCCGCGCTCTTTCAACGCGCCGGAGAGTGCCGCCAGCTCATCGCGCTGCAACAAGGTGCCGGTCGGGTTGGCTGGCGAGGCGACCAGCGCACCGACACTGTCGTGATCCCAATAGCGCTCGACCAACGCCGGAGTCAATTGATAACGCACCTCTGGCCCCACCGGCACCAGCTGCGCGGCGCCTTCGACCAGGCGCAGGAAATGCCGGTTGCAGGGATACCCCGGATCGGCCAGCAACCAATGCTTGCCGGGATCTACCAACAGGCTGGTGGCCAACAACAAGGCACCGGAGCCGCCGGGAGTAATGAGAATGCGTTCGGGGTCTATGCTTAACCGATAGCGTTGCGCGTAGAAGCCGGCGATGGCTTCACGCAGCGCCGGCAGCCCCCGCGCCGCGGTGTAACGGGTATGCCCATCGGCTAGCGCGGCCTGGCCCGCGGCGATGATGGGCGCGGCGGTGGTGAAGTCCGGCTCGCCGATCTCCAGGTGGATGACGTCATGACCATCCGCCTGCAATTGATTGGCCCGAGCGAGTAGTGCCATCACGTGAAAGGGTTCGATCGCGCGGCTGCGAGCACTGTAGGACGGGATCATGAACCTTCCTTATATTGAGTTAAGAAGGCGATTCTAACCAACCATCCGGGTAAACAGCAGCCACCACGACATCCGGGAGTGGCGCGGCCGGGGGCGATCTGGTAAGTTCGCCCGCTTGCAGCCGCAGGGCCGGCAAAATGACGGCAATGGACATCATCCTGCGCAGTGGATTAGAGAGATTAAGAGGCGGTCATCCATGCCCACCAAAGCAAAAGCAAAGAACGACCTGAATCGCGGCTTCGAACCCTATAAAGAAGTGAAGGGCGAGGAGTACATGAGCGACCCCATGCGCGCTCACTTCACTAATATTCTGGGGAAGTGGAAGCTGGAGCTGATGCAGGAAGTCGATCGGACTGTGCATCACATGCAGGACGAAGCTGCCAACTTCCCGGACCCGGCCGACCGCGCGAGCCAGGAAGAAGAGTTCAGCCTGGAACTGCGTGCCCGTGACCGTGAACGCAAGCTGATCAAGAAGATCGACCAGACCCTGCAGTTGATCGAAGACAACGATTACGGCTGGTGCGACTCCTGCGGCGTCGAGATCGGCATCCGCCGTCTGGAAGCCCGCCCTACCGCCACCCTGTGCATCGACTGCAAAACCTTGGCAGAAATCAAAGAAAAGCAGATCGGTTCCTGATCTCAGAACGGGGCGCTCAAGCGCCCCGCTTCGTTTCTGGCAGTACCTGCGCCCATGCACACTCCCGCCTATATCGGGCGCTTCGCGCCGACTCCCAGCGGTTACCTGCACTTCGGCTCTCTGGTCGCGGCGCTGGCGTCCTATCTGGATGCCAAAGCCTGTGGCGGCACCTGGCTGGTGCGCATCGAGGATCTCGACCCGCCCCGGGAAGTGCCGGGCGCGCAGGCGGCCATCCTGAAAACCCTGGAAAGCTACGGCTTCGAGTGGGACGGCGAACTGATCCGTCAAAGCGAACGGTATGCGGCCTACGCCGTGGTACTCGATCGCCTGTTCAGCCAAGGCCTGGCTTACGCCTGCACCTGCTCACGTAAACAACTGGAAGACCATCACGGCATCTACCCGGGCTTCTGCCGCACTGCCGGGCATGCCCAGCACGACGCGGCTATCCGCCTACGCGTACCGGAGCTGGAGTATCACTTTGCCGATCGCGTGCAGGGTGAGTTCCGCCAGCACCTCGGCCGCGAGGTCGGCGATTTCGTGATCCGTCGCCGCGACGAGCTCTACGCCTATCAATTGGCCGTGGTCATCGACGATGCCTGGCAAGGCGTGACCGATGTGGTCCGCGGCGCCGACCTGCTCGACTCGACACCGCGACAACTCTACCTGCAGGAACTGCTCGGCCTGCCACAACCGCGCTACCTGCACATACCGCTAATTATCCAAGCGGACGGCCATAAACTCGGCAAGTCCTACCGCTCACCGCCGCTGCCCGCGGATCAGGCCGCACCACTGTTGATCCGCGCCCTGCACAGCCTCGGCCAAAGCGTCCCTGGCGAGTTGAGCGACGCCCGCCCCCATGAGCTGCTGAGCTGGGGCATCCAGCATTGGGACGCCAGCCGCATTCCGCGCAGCCGCACCTTGGCCGAAGCGCAGTTGCGCTGACGCTGTCGGTTGCATACCGCAACCTGTTACGAGCCATCGCCCCAACCAAGGGCGAATAAATCACGGCACGATTTATCCGCCCTACTGCGCCAATGCTTCCAGCTTCCGGCGTCCTTCCGTTAACATCGCCGCATCCCTGACACGAGACACGGCATGTACATCTACCGATTGGTCTTACTTCTGGTGGTGGGGATCTATCTCTTCTCCCCCGCCATCATGGACTGGTGGATCGACCCTACCGGTGCCTGGTACCGCCCCTACCTGCTGTGGCTGATCCTCATCGTGGTGACCTTTATCCTGCAGAGCCAACCCGATGCTGACGAGCTTTAGTCTGAGTCAGCTGATCCTGATCAGCGCCGCCTACCTGCTGGTGCTGTTTGGCGTCGCCTGGATCAGTGAGCGCGGGCTGATACCGCGCTGGATCATCTGTCACCCGCTGACCTACACCCTCTCGCTCGGGGTCTACGCCAGTGCCTGGGCCTTTTATGGCACCGTGGGCCTGGCCTATCAGTACGGCTTCGGCTTCCTCGCCAGTTACCTCGGGGTGTCCGGCGCATTCCTGCTGGCCCCGGTACTGCTCTACCCGATCCTGCGCATTACCCGCACCTATCAGCTGTCGTCACTGGCCGACCTGTTCGCCTTTCGCTTTCGCAGCACCTGGGCCGGCGCACTGACCACGCTATTCATGCTGATCGGCGTATTGCCGTTACTGGCGTTGCAGTTCCAAGCGGTGGCCGACTCGATCGGCATTCTCACCCGCGAACCGGTGCAGGCGCGCGTGGCCCTGAGCTATTGCGCGCTGATCACGCTGTTCACCATTTTGTTCGGGGCCCGGCATATCGCCACCCGCGGCAAGAACGAAGGCCTGGTATTCGCCATCGCCTTCGAGTCCGTGGTCAAGCTGGTGGCCCTCGGCGGCATTGGCCTCTACGCACTCTATGGGGTGTTCGGCGGGCCGCAGGAGCTGGAACTCTGGCTGCTGCAAAACCGGGACACTCTCGCCGCTCTGCACACGCCGCTACAGGAAGGTCCCTGGCGAACGCTGCTGCTGGTGTTCTTCGCCTCAGCCATAGTGATGCCGCACATGTATCACATGACCTTTACCGAGAACCTCAACCCGCGCGCCCTGGTCAGCGCCAGTTGGGGGCTGCCGCTGTTCCTGCTGCTGATCAGCCTGGCGGTGCCGCTGATTCTCTGGGCCGGGCTGAGGCTCGGCGCCACCACCAACCCCGAATACTTCGCCCTCGGCATCGGGATCGCGGTGAACAACGACACCCTGGCCTTGCTCGCCTATGTCGGAGGCTTATCGGCTTCCAGCGGGCTGATCATCGTGACCACGCTGGCGCTCTCCGGCATGGCGCTCAACCATCTGGTGCTACCGCTGTATCAGCCGCCCGCCGAAGGCAATATCTATCGCTGGCTGAAGTGGACGCGCCGCGCGCTGATCATTGCCATCATCGCCGCCGGCTACGGCTTCTATCTGCTGCTTGGCGCCGAGCAGGATCTGGCCAACCTCGGCATAGTCGCCTTCGTCGCCACCCTGCAGTTTCTCCCCGGCGTGCTCTCCGTGCTGTATTGGCCAACCGCCAACCGCCGTGGCTTTATCGCCGGTCTACTGGCCGGGATCGCCGTATGGCTGACCTGCATGCTGCTGCCGCTGATCGGCAACCTTCAGGGCTTCTACCTGCCGCTGTTCAATGTCATCTATGTCCTCGACGACACCAGTTGGCACCTGGCGGCGATTGCCTCGCTGGCGGCCAACGTGCTGGTCTTCACCCTGGTGTCGCTGTTCACCGAGGCCAGCCCCGAGGAGGTCAGTGCCGCCGAGGCCTGTGCGGTGGATAACGTGCGCCGGCCTCAACGCCGCGAGCTGCTGGCCGTGTCACCGCAGGAATTCGCCACCCAACTGGCCAAGCCGCTCGGGGCAAAAACCGCCCAGCGCGAGGTCGAACAGGCCCTGCGTGACCTGCACCTGCCCTTCGACGAAAACCGCCCCTACGCCCTGCGCCGCCTGCGCGACCGCATCGAGGCCAACCTCTCCGGCCTGATGGGGCCGAGCGTGGCCCAGGACATAGTCGAAACCTTCCTGCCCTATAAATCCGGCAGCGAAAGCTACGTGACCGAGGACATCCACTTCATCGAGAGCCGCCTGGAGGATTACCACTCGCGCCTCACTGGCCTGGCCGCCGAGCTGGACGCGCTGCGCCGTTACCACCGGCAGACCCTGCAAGAGCTGCCGATGGGCGTGTGTTCGCTGGCCAAGGATCAGGAAATTCTCATGTGGAACCGCGCCATGGAGGATCTGACCGGGATCGCCGCGCTGCGCGTAGTCGGTTCGCGCCTATCGACCCTCGGCGAGCCGTGGAAAGACCTGCTGGAAGGCTTCATCAATCTGCCGGACGAGCACCTGCACAAACAGCGCCTGGCGCTCGACGGCCAGATCCGCTGGCTCAACCTGCACAAAGCCGCCATCGACGAACCGCTGGCGCCGGGTAACACCGGCCTGGTGCTGCTGGTCGAGGACCTCACGGAAACCCAGATGCTGGAAGACAAGCTGGTGCACTCCGAGCGCCTGGCCAGCATCGGCCGCCTGGCCGCCGGGGTCGCCCACGAGATCGGCAACCCGATCACCGGCATCGCCTGCCTGGCGCAGAACCTGCGCGAGGAACGTGAAGGTGACGGCGAGCTGAACGAGATCAGCAGTCAGATCATCGAACAGACCAAACGCGTCTCGCGCATCGTGCAATCATTGATGAGCTTCGCCCACGCCGGCGCCCGCCAGCAGGCGGAGGAACCGGTCTGCCTGGCCGAAGTGGCGCAAGACGCCATCGGCCTACTGTCGCTCAATCGGCGCAGTGTCGAGGTGCAGTTCTTCAACCTCTGCGATCCCGAGCACTGGGCCGAGGGCGATCCGCAACGCCTGGCGCAAGTACTGATCAACCTGCTCTCGAACGCCCGCGATGCCTCGCCACCCGGCGGCGCTATCCGGGTCAAAAGCGAGGCCTGCGAACATACCGTCGACCTCATAGTCGAGGACGAGGGCACGGGCATTCCGAAGGCGATCATGGATCGCCTGTTCGAACCCTTCTTCACCACCAAGGACCCAGGCAAAGGGACGGGCCTGGGCCTCGCGCTGGTCTATTCAATCGTGGAAGAGCATTATGGGCAAATCACCATCGACAGCCCCGCCGATCCCGAGCACCAGCGCGGCACCCGTATTCGGGTAACATTACCGCGGCATGTCGAAGCGACGTCCGCAGTGACCAGAGACCGTCGAGAGAACTGAATTAATGCCCCATATTCTGATCGTCGAAGACGAGACCATTATCCGCTCGGCCCTGCGCCGCCTGCTGGAACGCAACCAATATGAGGTCAGCGAAGCCGGCTCGGTGCAGGAAGCGCAAGAGCGTTTCAGCATCCCCAGCTTCGACTTGATCGTCAGCGATCTGCGCCTGCCGGGCGCCCCCGGCACCGAGCTGATCAAGCTCGGCCAAGGCACCCCAGTGCTGATCATGACCAGCTACGCCAGCCTGCGCTCGGCGGTGGACTCGATGAAGATGGGCGCGGTGGACTACATCGCCAAACCCTTCGATCACGATGAAATGCTCCAGGCTGTCGCCCGCATTCTGCGCGACCGGCAAGACGCCAAGAGTGCGCCGAGCGAACGCAGCAGCGGCAATGGCAGTCGCACTAGCGAAAAAACCGCGAACACTAGCAACGGCGAGATTGGCATCATCGGTTCCTGCACCTCGATGCAGGAGCTTTACAGCAAGATCCGCAAAGTTTCTCCGACCGACTCGACCGTGCTGATCCAAGGCGAGTCCGGCACCGGCAAGGAGCTGGTCGCGCGCGCCCTGCACAATCTCTCCAAACGCGCCAAAGCACCGATGATCTCGGTGAACTGCGCGGCGATTCCGGAAAGCTTGATCGAGTCCGAACTGTTTGGTCACGAAAAAGGCGCCTTCACCGGCGCCAGCGCCGGGCGGGCCGGGTTGGTGGAAGCCGCTGACGGCGGCACCTTATTCCTCGACGAGATTGGCGAGCTGCCACTGGAAGCTCAGGCCCGCCTGCTGCGCGTCCTGCAGGAAGGCGAGATTCGCCGGGTTGGCTCGGTGCAATCGCAAAAGGTCGACGTGCGCCTGATCGCCGCCACCCACCGCGACCTCAAAACCCTGGCCAAAACCGGGCAGTTCCGTGAGGACCTGTTTTACCGCCTGCATGTCATCGCCCTAAAACTGCCCGCCCTGCGCGAGCGCGGCGCCGATGTCAGCGAGATCGCCGGCCTATTCCTGGCCCGCCAGTCCTCGCGGATGGGCCGCAGCGAGTTGCGCTTCGCCCATGACGCCGAACAAGCCATCCGGCATTACCCCTGGCCGGGTAACGTGCGCGAGTTGGAAAACGCCATCGAGCGCGCAGTCATCCTCTGCGAGGGTGCGGAAATTTCCGCCGAGCTGCTGGGTATCGATATCGAACTGGATGACTTGGAGGACGACGATTTCCTCGGCGCCCCCGTGCAGCACAACAGCAGTAACGCTCACGAGCCCACGGAAGATTTGTCTCTGGAGGACTACTTCCAGCATTTCGTCCTCGAGCATCAAGACCACATGACCGAGACCGAGCTGGCGCGCAAACTCGGCATCAGCCGCAAGTGCCTGTGGGAGCGCCGTCAGCGCCTGGGCATCCCACGCCGTAAAACCGGAGCGGTGATCGGCAGCTAAGGCGTAACGGCGGTGACAGCTGCGCGACTTTTTGGTTCCACGCACTGTTACCCCCCTCAACATCTCGTAACAAAAGCCGGGTCTTATGGTAACGAGAACCCGGCTTTTTTATGCCTGCCAGTCACCCCTAAAATTGCTCAAGCCCTTGTTTTATAAGGACTCGCAAAAGCTGGCACGGCTCCTGCTATATGTTTGGTACAACAACAATAACAAGCACTGTAAAAAACAATAAAAATAAGACGTACCGACTCCAGCACAACAAAAACAATACCGCGGGAGGCGCAGCTAACTGATTCTTTTGGAGAGGACTTGCCTTTGGGGCTTGCCCCACAACCAGGCCGAGAATAACAAGACTGCCCCAAGGCAGAGCCCGAACTGGTTGGATCGCATGATCATGGCTACATCAGCATCCAAAGCAATCCGTTTGCTACTGACTTCCAAATTGGGAGTTTTCCTGAAGCCACTAGGCCGAGGGAACGGGTCAATCAACAAAAACAACAAGCCCGACCTAATAATAAAAACAAAGCACGCACCTACTTGGGGGGGAGCCTCGGCTCCCCCAGTAGCTTTGCCCTCCAGAGCGCTGACAGCTCCAGCTTCGACAGCCATTTGCAGCTTCCTACACCATCCCCCGACTCAATGCTAGAATCCGCGCCTATCATGCGGTCATTTCCTATTCTGGCCGACCATTCCGTCAAACAGTGCATCCCATGCTGAAAAAGCTGTTCCAGTCTTTGCGTTCCCCCCTGCGCCGCGCCAAACACCTGCGCAGCACCCCTGAAGTGCTGACTAATAGCCAGCACCCGCTACGCCGCGGGCAAATCAGCCGCTACGCGGTCAGCGTCGTGGAACGCCTGCAAAACGCCGGTTACCAAGCCTACTTGGTCGGTGGTTGCGTACGCGATCTACTGCTGGACATCGAACCCAAGGATTTCGACGTCGCCACCAGCGCCACGCCCGAACAAGTACGCGCCGAGTTCCGCAACGCGCGGGTGATCGGCCGTCGGTTCAAATTGGTGCACGTGCATTTCGGCCGCGAGATCATCGAAGTCGCGACCTTCCGCGCCAATCATCCGCAGAGCGAAGACGATGAAGACAGCAACCTGTCTTCACGCAATGAGAGCGGCCGCATTCTCCGTGACAATGTCTATGGCAGCCTGGAGGACGACGCTCAGCGCCGCGATTTCACCATCAATGCGCTGTACTACGACGTTACCGGCGAGCACATCCTCGACTATGCCCGCGGCGTGCACGATATTCGTAACCGCTTGATCCGCCTGATTGGCGATCCCGAGCAGCGCTACCAGGAAGACCCGGTACGCATGCTGCGCGCCGTGCGTTTTGCCGCCAAGCTGGACTTCGACATCGAGAAGCACAGCGCCGCACCTATCCCGCGCCTGGCCGCGATGCTGCGCGAGATCCCCTCGGCGCGCCTGTTCGATGAAGTGCTCAAGCTGTTCCTCGCCGGCTATGCCGAACGCACCTTCGAGCTGCTGCTCGAGTACGACCTGTTCGCCCCGCTGTTCCCGGCCAGTGCCGCCGCACTCAAGCGCAACCCCGACTACGCCCACAGCCTGATCAGCCAGGCGCTGGCCAACACCGACTTGCGTATCCAGCAAGGAAAACCGGTAACCCCGGCCTTCCTCTTCGCCGCCTTACTCTGGCCCGCGCTACCCGCGCGCGTGGCGCAACTGCAGGAGCGCGGCATGCCGCCGCTCCCGGCCATGCAGGAAGCCGCCCATGAGCTGATCAGCGAGCAGTGCCAGCGCATTGCGGTGCCGAAACGCTTCACCATTCCGATCCGCGAAATCTGGGATATGCAGGAACGTCTGCCACGACGCAGTGGTAAACGCGCCGACTTGCTGCTGGAAAACCCACGCTTCCGTGCCGGTTACGACTTCCTCTTGCTGCGCGAAAGCGCCGGCGAGGAAACCGGCGGCCTGGGTGACTGGTGGACGGATTATCAGGACTGCAGCGACAGCGAGCGCCGCAGCATGATCCGTGACCTCAGCAGCAAGCAGGACGAAAGCAGCGGCGCGCCGCGTAAACGTCGGCGCGGTGGTAACCGCCGGCGTGGGCCGCGCAGCGACGGCGCACCGAACTCCGCGGGCGAATGATGGAACGGGTGTATATAGGCCTCGGCAGTAATCTGGCCGAGCCGCTTGAGCAGTTGCGCGGCGCCCTCGGCGCGCTGGCGCAAATACCGCAGTCGCAACTGCTGAAGGTATCGTCATTCTATGCCAGCGACCCGCTCGGCCCGCCCGAGCAACCGCGCTACGTCAATGCCGTGGCCGCACTGGATACCAGGCTCACGCCGTTGCAGCTGCTCGACGCCCTGCAAGCCATCGAACTGAACCAGGGTCGACAGCGCAAAGCCGAGCGCTGGGGGCCGCGCACCTTGGATCTGGACATCTTGCTGTTTGGTCAGCGCCGGCTCGACGAACCCAGGCTCAAGGTGCCGCACTACCATATGCACGCCCGGCCGTTTGTCCTCTACCCCTTGGCGGAGCTTGCTCCAGACCTGCAACTGGCGGATGGCCGGCGGCTCAGCGAACTGCTGAGTGCCTGTCCGTTCCAGGGCCTGGAGCGCCTTTAAGAACCTGTTCAATATCTGCTGCGCTTGATCATGCGGCGTTGAAAACAGGCTCGGAATGCTCATTTACCACTCGTAAACTGCGCTTCCTCGCCTATTTGACTCGCTACGCTCGCCCTGCGGGCCAGCCTGCGGCTGTTACTCCGCTTCGCTGCGTTGCGCCTTGTGACCCACATGGATGTGGGGAATGCCGTTACCCGTAGGGAACGGGTGCGGCCCTGACCTGCGCTCGCGACGATCTTGAACAGGTTCTCAGCCGCCGAGGCTATGGCGGTAACGCCAGTAACAACTCGGTAACACCTGCAATTGACTTCACCCCGCCCCATCAGGACTATAGGCGTCCCGTTGCCCCGCTCCGATGCGCGCGAGGCGCCAAGAGGACGATTGTGATGCCTGACGTTACCCTGACCACCCTACAAAGCCTCAAGCAGAGCGGCGCGAAAATCGCCATGCTCACCTGCTATGACGCCACTTTCGCCCAGGCCGCTTGCCAGGCCGGAGTCGAAGTACTGTTGGTAGGCGATTCCCTCGGCATGGTCCTGCAAGGCCACGACAGCACCTTGCCGGTTAGCGTCGCCGATATGGCCTACCACGTTGCCAGCGTCAAACGCGGCAATCAGGGCGCGCTGATTCTCGCCGATCTGCCCTTCATGACCTACGCCACCCTCGAACAAACCTTCACCAATTGCGCCGCGCTGATGCAGGCCGGTGCGCATATGGTCAAGCTGGAAGGCGCCGCCTGGCTAGCCGAACCGATCCGCCAGCTGGTCGAGCGCGGCGTGCCGGTATGCGCCCACCTCGGCCTGACACCGCAGGCGGTGAACGTCTTCGGCGGCTACAAGGTCCAGGGCCGCAGCGAAGCCCAGGCCCGCCAGCTGCGCTGCGACGCCATGACCCTGGAGCAGGCCGGCGCGGCCATGCTGTTACTGGAGTGCGTGCCGAGCGAATTGGCGGCGGAAATCACCCAGGCGGTGAAGATTCCGGTGATCGGCATAGGCGCCGGTAGCGCCACCGACGGCCAGGTGCTGGTCCTGCACGACATGCTCGGCCTGTCCCTGACCGGCCGCACAGCCAAGTTCGTGAAGAATTTCATGGACGGCCAGCCAAGCATCTCGGCAGCCCTCACCGCCTACGTCAAAGCCGTCAAAGACCTGTCCTTCCCCGCCGCCGAACACGGATTCTCTGCATGAACACGGTTACCACTGTCCGCGAGCTGCGTGCCGCAGTCGCCCAAGCCCGCGCCGAAGGCAAGGATATCGGCCTGGTGCCGACCATGGGCAATCTGCACGCCGGCCATGCAGCGCTAGTGGAGAAGGCTGCCCAACGCGTCGATTTCGTGGTCGCGAGCATCTTCGTCAACCCGCTGCAATTTGGCCCGAAGGAAGACCTCGCGAGCTACCCGCGCACCCTCGCCGCGGATCAGGAGAAACTGATCGAGGCCGGCTGCCACCTGCTGTTCGCCCCCAGCGTCGAGGAGATGTATCCCGACGGCATGGCCGGACAAACGCTGGTCCACGTGTCCGGTGTGTCCGAAGGCCTCTGCGGCGGCAGCCGGCCAGGCCATTTCGACGGCGTCGCCACGGTGGTGAGCAAGCTGTTCCAGATGGTGCAGCCGGATCTGGCGGTGTTCGGCCAGAAGGACTACCAACAACTGGCGGTGATTCGCACCCTGGTGCGTGACCTGAATATGCCGGTCCAGATCATTGCCGAGCCGACCGTGCGGGCCGAGGATGGTCTGGCCCTGTCTTCGCGCAATGGTTATCTGGACGACGCCCAGCGCGCGGCGGCACCGGCGATTTATCGCTGCCTGAAGCAGATGGCCACGGCGATCAAGGCCGGCGAGCGCGACTTCGCCAAGCTGATCGCGCAAGGCAAAGGCGAGCTGGCGCATGCAGGCTTTCGCCCCGACTATCTGGAAATCCGCAGAGCCGACAACCTGCGCCCAGCCGAGGCCAACGACCGCCAGCTGGTGATTCTCGCCGCAGCGTTTATTGGCAGTACCCGGTTGATCGACAACCTCGCGTTCGACCTCGAAGAATCCGCCTGAAGGCACACCGCCCGCGGCCTTGATCGCCCCTCAGGGTTCGGGCAAACTCAGCCGCCGTTTATGGACCCGCTAAGGAAACCACCATGCACGCCATCATGCTCAAGGCCAAACTGCACCGCGCCGAAGTCACTCACGCGGTGCTCGATTACGAAGGTTCCTGTGCCATCGACGGTGAGTGGCTGGACCTTTCCGGCATCCGCGAATACGAGCAGATTCAAATCTACAACGTCGACAACGGCGAGCGCTTCACCACCTACGCCATCCGTGGCGAGGAAGGCTCGCGGATCATCTCGGTGAACGGCGCGGCGGCGCACAAAGCCAAAGTCGGCGACCGCGTGATCATCTGCGCCTATGCGCACTACAGCGAAGCCGAACTGGCCAGCTTCAAGCCGCGCATGCTGTATATGGCGCCCGGCAATGAACTCAGTCATACCAGTAATGCCATTCCGGTGCAGGTCGCTTAAGACTAGGAGCCGCTAAACTGAAAGCCCGGAGTGTTCCGGGCTTTTTAGTGTTCAAAGGTTGTTCACGTTAGAAGGAAGTTGCAGGCCATGGCGTATTACCAACACCCGCTCGACGTTACTACCCTGCCCGCTTGGCAGGCGCTGAGTCTGCATCGCGAAGCCATGCAGGACTTCAGCATGCGCGAGGCGTTCAATGCCGACGCTGAGCGCTTTAGCCAGTTCTCTCTGAGCAGCTGCGGCCTCTTCCTCGACTACTCGAAAAACCTGATCGACGCGCAGACTCGCGATTTGCTCGTCAGCCTGGCGCGCGAAGTGGGCCTGGAGCAGGCCATTCGCGCGCTGTTCGACGGCGAGCTGGTCAACGCCTCGGAAGGCCGTCCGGCCCTGCACACGGCGCTGCGCCGGCCAGTCGGTGAACGCCTGATAGTCAACGGCGTCAACGTGATGCCCGAAGTCCACCGCGTGCTCAACCAGATGACCGAACTGGTGGTGCGCATCCACAACGGCTTATGGCGCGGCTACACTGAGAAGCCGATCACCGACGTGGTGAATATCGGTATCGGCGGCTCCTTCCTCGGCCCGCAACTGGTCTCCGAGGCGTTGCTGCCGTTCGCTCAACAGGGCGTGCGCTGCCATTACCTGGCGAATATCGACGGCAGCGAATTCCACGAGCTGTCGGAAGGTCTGCGTGCCGAAACCACGCTGTTTATCGTCTCGTCGAAGTCCTTCAACACCCTGGAAACCCTGAAGAACGCCCAGGCCGCACGCAGCTGGTACCTGGCCCAGGGCGGTTCGGAGGGCGAGCTCTACAAGCACTTTATCGCGGTCTCCAGCAACCGTGAGGCGGCGGTGGCCTTCGGTATCCGCGAAGAGAATATCTTCCCGATGTGGGACTGGGTCGGCGGCCGTTACTCGCTCTGGTCGGCGATCGGCCTGCCGATTGCCCTGGCCATCGGCATGTCCAACTTCAAGGAGCTGCTGTCCGGCGCCTACAGCATGGACCAGCACTTCCAGAGCGCGCCCTTCGAACGCAACATGCCGGTGCTGCTGGCGCTGCTCGGGGTCTGGTACGGCAATTTCTGGGGGGCGCAAAGCCACGCGATCCTGCCCTACGACCATTATTTGCGGAACATCACCAAGCACCTGCAGCAGCTGGATATGGAGTCCAACGGCAAGAGCGTGCGCCAGGACGGCAGCCCGGTGACCTGCGACAGCGGCCCGGTGATCTGGGGTGGGGTCGGCTGTAACGGCCAGCACGCCTATCACCAATTGCTGCACCAGGGCACCCAGCTGATTCCGGCGGACTTTATCGTGCCGGTGGTCAGCTACAACCCGGTCGCCGATCACCATCAATGGCTGTATGCCAACTGCCTGTCGCAGAGCCAGGCACTGATGCTCGGCAAGACCCGCGACGAGGCCGAGAACGAGCTGCGCGCCAAGGGTCTGCCCGAAGACGAAGTGCAGCGCCTGGCGCCGCACAAGCTGATCCCGGGTAACCGCCCGAGCAACACCCTGGCCATGGAGCGCATCAGCCCGCGACGCCTGGGCGCACTGGTGGCGCTCTACGAACACAAGGTGTTCGTGCAGAGCGTGCTCTGGGGTATCAACGCCTTCGACCAATGGGGTGTGGAGCTGGGCAAGGAGCTGGGCAAAGGCGTCTATCAGCGCCTGACCGGCGGCAACGAGCAACCGGCCGAGGATGCCTCCACCCAGGGTCTGATCGACTACTTCCGCGGCCGTCATCGCGGCTGACGCTGAAGTCCTGCGCAAGCGCACGAAGCCGGCCTGGGATCTCCACGCCGGCTTCGTGCTGTCTGGATCCGCCACGCACCAGCGCTGGACTCGACACAGCCCGTCGCGGCCCTGGATCGCGCGCTCAGCGCTATAGACAGTGCGTATGCCAGCGCCACCGCGACGCTCGTCACCCGGCAATTGGAGTCTCCCCAGACGGCCCTGCCGCCGCTGCCGCACTAATTGCTGGCGGGGAAGGACTTGAACCCAGCAGCGGCCTGGGTGCACCCTTATGCGTATTGCGGCAACACAACAAAAAAGGACCCGCCATGTTCGAGATCACCGCCCACCCCGTCGCCGATGCCGTGCGCCAGCGCGCTTACCTGAACAGCGACGACTATCAGCGCCTGTATCAGCAGTCCATCGAGCATCCCGAGACCTTCTGGGCCGAGCAGGCAAGCGCCTTCCTCGACTGGTTCAAGCCTTGGCACAGCGTGCATCACGGCGACCTGAAGCAGGGCCAGGCCACGTGGTTCAAGGGCGGCAAACTGAACGTCAGCTACAACTGCATCGACCGTCATCTGCAACAACGCGGTGAGCAGATCGCGATCATCTGGGAGGGCGATAACCCGGCCGAGTCGGCCCATATCACCTACAAGAAACTTCATCACCACGTCTGCCGCCTGGCCAACGTGCTGAAAAGCCGCGGCGTGCAGAAGGGCGACCGGGTCTGCATCTACATGCCGATGGTGCCGGAAGCGGCCTACGCCATGCTCGCCTGCGCCCGGATCGGCGCCGTGCACTCGGTGGTGTTCGGCGGTTTTTCTCCGGACGCCCTGCGTGACCGCATCCTCGATGCCGACTGCCGCACCGTGATAACCGCCGATGAAGGTGTGCGCGGCGGCAAGTACATCGGCCTGAAAAACAATGTCGACAAGGCGCTGCTGAGCTGCCCGGACGTTTCCACTGTGATAGTGGTCGAGCGTACCCAGGGCGAGATCGACTGGGTCGCAGGTCGCGACCTCTGGTATCACGAGGCCCTGCGCGAGGCCAGCGGCGACTGCCCGCCCGAGCCGATGGACGCCGAAGACCCGCTGTTCATCCTCTACACGTCAGGAAGCACCGGTAAACCCAAGGGCGTGCTGCACACCACCGGCGGCTACCTGCTGATGGCCGCCATGACCCACAAGTACGTGTTCGACTACCACGACGGCGACGTCTATTGGTGCACCGCCGATGTCGGCTGGGTCACCGGCCACAGCTACATCGTCTACGGCCCGCTGGCCAACGGCGCGACCACCCTGATATTCGAAGGCGTGCCGAACTACCCGGATAGCTCGCGTTTCTGGCAGGTGATCGACAAGCATCAGGTGAATATCTTCTACACCGCGCCGACCGCGCTGCGCGCGCTGATGCGCGAAGGCGAAGGCCCGGTGCAGAAAACCTCGCGCAGCAGCCTGCGCCTGCTCGGCAGCGTCGGCGAGCCGATCAACCCGGAAGCCTGGGAGTGGTACTTCAATGTGGTCGGCGAGCGACGCTGCCCGATCGTCGACACCTGGTGGCAGACCGAAACCGGCAGCATCATGATCACCCCGCTGCCCGGCGCCGACGTGCTCAAACCCGGTTCGGCGACCAAGCCGTTCTTCGGTGTGCAGCCGGCCCTGCTGGACGAGCAAGGCCAGGAAATCCACGGCGCCGGCTCTGGCGTACTGGCGATCAAGGCCAGTTGGCCAGGCCAGATCCGCAGCGTTTACGGCGATCACCAGCGGATGATCGACACCTACTTCAAACCCTACCCCGGCTACTACTTCACCGGTGACGGCGCGCGCCGCGATGAGGATGGCGATTACTGGATCACCGGCCGCGTCGACGACGTGATCAACGTCTCCGGCCACCGCATCGGCACCGCCGAAGTGGAAAGCGCCCTGGTGCTGCACGAGGCCGTGGCCGAGGCCGCGGTGGTCGGCTACCCGCATGACCTCAAGGGCCAGGGCATCTATGCCTTCGTCACCCTGATGAAGGGCATTGAAGCGGACGACGCCCTGAAAAAGGAGCTGCTGGCGTTGGTCAGCAAGGAGATCGGCGGCTTCGCCCGGCCAGAACTGATCCAATGGGCACCGGGCCTGCCGAAGACCCGCTCGGGCAAGATCATGCGGCGCATCCTGCGCAAGATTGCCTGCAACGAGCTGGACACCCTGGGCGACACCTCGACCCTGGCCGACCCTTCGGTGGTCGCCAACCTGATCGACAAGCGCCATAACCGCTGATATCCCGCTCCCTCCCCTCTCCCTCCGGGAGAGGGGCCGGGGGTGAGGGAAACACCGAATAACGCTTATGGAATTCCTCCGCCACCGTATCGAAAGCCAGGTCCTCAGCCTCACCGGGCTGGCCCTCGGCCAGATCGACTTCGAAAAACCCCAAGGCGACCCCGGCCTGTTTGGCCCCGAGGCCATCTGCTGGCAGGTGCATGGCGATTTCACCAGCATGCTGATCGGCGGCATCGGCGCGCTGATGTTGCAGGCACTGCACCCCTTGGTGCTGGCCGGGGTCTGGGATCACTCCAACTTCCGTGCAGACCTGCTCGGCCGCCTGCGCCGCACCGGACAATTCGTCTCCGGCACCACCTATGGCTCAACCCAGGACGCCAACTGGTTGATCGACAAGGTGCGCAACATTCACCTGCACGTGACGGGCACTGCGGCGGACGGTCGCCCTTATGCGGCCAGCGATCCGGCGCTGCTGACCTGGGTGCACGTCGCCGAAGTCAGCAGCTTCCTCGCCGCCCATCTGCGTTACCGCAACCCACAGCTGTCCGGCGCCGATCAGGATGCCTACTACGCCGAGACCGCGCTGATCGCCGAACGCCTGGGGGCGCAGGCGGTGCCGCGCTCACGGCAGGAGATCGCCGACTATCTCGAACGGATACGCCCGCAATTGCTCTGCGATCAACGCAGCGAGGAAATCCTCCGCGTCCTGTTCAACGCCCCGGCGCCGAGCGCCCTGGCCAAGCCGATCGGCGCACTGATGCTGCACGCCGGCATCGACCTGTTGCCGGCGTGGGCCGCGCAGATGCTCGACCTGCGCCTCAGCCCCCTGCAGCGCCGCTTGATTCGCAGCGGCGTCAGGTACACCGCGCCACTGCTGCGCTGGGCGGTGCGCAACGGCTCCATGCACCGCGCGCGCCGGCGCCTGGGGTTGCCGCCGCTGCGTTGAACGACCGCTCGGCTCAACCTCTGGCCGTAAGCAAAGCCTCTGTGCCACCATATCCGCCCGCCGCGGCTTGCCGCGCCCAATATTCGTGAGGATCTGCGCCATGCAAGAAGTCGTTATCGTCGCCGCCACCCGTACCGCCGTCGGCAGTTTTCAGGGCTCGCTGGCGAGCATTCCTGCCGTCGATCTGGGGGCGGCGGTGATCCGCAGCCTGCTCGAGCAGAGCGGCCTGGATGGCGCGCAAGTGGACGAAGTGATCTTCGGCCAAGTGCTGACCGCCGGCGCCGGACAAAACCCGGCGCGGCAGGCCGCGATCAAGGCCGGCCTACCCCATGCGGTACCGGCGCTGACGCTGAACAAGGTCTGCGGCTCCGGCCTGAAGGCCCTGCACCTGGGCGCCCAGGCGATCCGCTGCGGCGACGCCGAGGTGATCATCGCCGGCGGCCAGGAGAACATGAGCCTCTCCGCCTACGTCATGCCTGGCGCCCGCACCGGCCTGCGCATGGGCCACGCGCAAGTCATCGACACGATGATCAGCGACGGCCTGTGGGATGCCTTCAACGACTACCACATGGGCATCACCGCCGAAAATCTGGTGGAAAAATACGCGATCAGCCGTGAAGCGCAGGATGCCTTCGCCGCCGCCTCGCAGCAGAAAGCCGTGGCCGCCATCGAAGCCGGGCGTTTTGCCGAGGAAATCACCCCGATCCTGATTCCGCAGCGCAAGGGCGAACCACCGGCCTTCGCGACCGACGAGCAGCCACGCGCCGGCACCACGGCCGAATCCCTGGGCAAACTGAAACCGGCGTTCAAGAAAGACGGCAGCGTCACCGCCGGCAACGCTTCCAGCCTCAACGATGGCGCTGCCGCCGTACTACTGATGAGCGCCGCCAAAGCCAAAGCCCTCGGTTTGCCGGTGCTGGCGCGTATCGCCGGTTACGCCAATGCCGGTGTCGACCCGGCGATCATGGGCATCGGCCCGGTCTCGGCGACCCAGCGCTGCCTGGAGAAGGCCGGTTGGACGCTAGAGCAGTTGGACCTGATCGAAGCCAACGAGGCCTTCGCCGCGCAATCCCTGGCGGTCGGCAAAGAACTCGGCTGGGAGGCCAGCAAGGTCAACGTCAACGGCGGCGCCATCGCCCTCGGCCACCCCATCGGGGCATCGGGTTGCCGGGTACTGGTGACCCTGCTGCACGAGATGATCAAGCGCGATGCCAAGAAAGGCCTGGCCACCCTGTGCATCGGCGGCGGCCAGGGCGTGGCGCTGGCGATCGAGCGCGAGTAACGCAGGTCACACCGTAGGCTGGGTTAGCGGCGGGCCACCATCATGTGATGACGCATGGCTCGAGCGCCGCCTAACCCAGCGCAACTCAGGTTCGGTATCACGCCAATGCCGGGTTATGGCGCGTCGAGTTTGTCTGCATGCTGCACGTCAGCGTATGCGCCTAACCCAGCCTACCGGCCACGTCACTGCAACGCCGACCCGAGTGTCGGCGTTTTTCTTGATAAACTGCGCGCCTCCTTTTTTGAGTCGTCGCGCATGCCTTCTCTCGATCAGGCGCTGCGCGCCGCCCTCGACACTCGTCAGCCGCTGTTGGCCGAACTGCAGGCTCAAGGCACCGACTGCTACCGGTTGTTCCACGGCAGCCAGGAAGGCGCTGCCGGCCTGACTATCGACCGCTACGGCCGGCAACTGCTGGTGCAGAGTTTCCACAGCACGCTGGAACACCCAGCCCTGCTGGAACTGCACGCGACCATCAACGCGCGCCTCGGCCTTGAGACCTTGCTGGTCTATAACGACCGCTCGCGCGGCAACTCCCGCATCGATCGCAGCGACCCGGTTTACCAAGCCACCCCAGCCGCACTGGAAGACCTGATCGGCCACGAATGGGGGCTGAAGTATCGCGTGCGTGGCCGCCACGCCGGCCAAGACCCGCTGCTGTTTCTCGACCTGCGCAATGCGCGGGGCTGGGTGAAGGCCCACAGCGCCGGCAAAAGCGTGCTCAACCTGTTCGCCTACACCTGCGGCGTTGGCCTGTGTGCGGCGGCCGGTGGCGCCCGCGAGGTGTGGAATGTGGATTTCGCCGAGGGCAATCTGACGGTCGGCCGCGAGAACGCCGCGCTCAACCCCGAGCTGCCGGCGATGGAATTTATCCAGTCCGACTACTTCCCCGCCATCCGCCAGTTGGCGGGGCTGCCCATCGCCCAGCGCCGCGGGCAGAAACTGCCGAGCTACCTGCGCCTGCAACAACGCCAGTTCGACCTGGTGCTGCTCGACCCGCCGGCTTGGGCCAAAAGCGCCTTCGGCACCGTCGACCTGCTGCGTGACTACCAGAGCCTGCTGAAACCGGCGCTCTTGGCCACCGCCGAGAATGGCGTGCTGATTTGCTGCAACAACCTAGCCAAGGTGGCCCTGGAAGACTGGCGTGAGCAGGTGCTGCGCTGCGCCGACAAGCTCGGCCGGCCAGTGCGCGACTGCCAAGTGCTGGCACCCGCCGCCGATTTTCCCTCGGCAGATGGCCGTCCACCGCTGAAGACTCTGATTCTTCAACTTTAGGAGGCGGCGTAGATCGCTCTCGGAACCCAAAGCCCGTGCCATACTCCAAACCACTTCTTGCCAGGAAAGATGAAGCCTCACCATGCCCAAAGGATTGAAACGCGCCGGTGGCGCCCTGCTGATTGCCTTCGCCCTCTATAGCCTCCTCGGCTTCCTGATCCTCCCAGGCATAGCCCTGCGCATCGCCAATCAACAGCTGGCCGAACTCGCCACTGTGCCGGCCAGCCTCGAGCGTTTGGAGCTCAACCCCTTCAGCCTGGAACTGACCCTCTGGGGCTTGCATCTGGGCGAGCCGGGTGCCGAACAGCTGGCCTTCGAACGCCTGCACGCCAACCTGCAACTGAATAGCCTGTGGAGCGGTGCGCTGCATCTGGCGGCTGTCGAGTTGGAGAAGTCCCACACCGAGGTCCTGTTCGCCAAGGACGGCGCGCTCAATCTAACGCAGCTGTTCAAGCTGCCGACGAGCCCCGAGCCGCCGGCCGAGCAAGCGCCGAGCGAGCCTTTCCCACTGCGCATCGATCGCCTGCAACTGATCGAAGGCGGCCTGCACTTTGCCGACCTGCGCCCCAGCGAGCCGGTCGAGTTCGTCTACGACTCGCTCAATCTGGAACTGAAAAACCTCAGCACCCTGGCGGACGACAACTCCGAGATGAGCCTGGTCGCCAAAGGCCCGCACGGTGGGCGCATCGACTGGAGCGGACAGATCAGCCTGACGCCCATCACCTCCAGCGGCCAATTGAAGATCACCGAAGGTAAGATGAAAGCCTTCTGGCCCTATGTCCGCGACGCCGTGCCCTTGGTGTTGGAGGATGGCGTCATCAGCCTCTCCACCGACTACAGGCTGGATCTGAGCAAAAGCACCGAGCTACTGCTGAACAATACCGCCGCCACCATCGCGCCGTTCGCCATCAAGGCAACCGATGGCCGGCCGCTGGTACGCCTGGAGCGTTTGGAAGTCAGCGAAACCTCGCTAGACCTGGCTAAACAGCACGTCATAGTCGGCAAGATCCGCAGTCAGAACCTGGAAACCTGGGTCGCCCGTGAGAAGGACGGCGAACTGGACTGGCAAAAACTGTTCGCCTCGCCCCCCTCCGCACCACCGGCCAAGCCGGCCCCAGTCGCAACGCCAGCAGCCGACAGCACGACTGACGCGCAAGCACTCGCCACTGCCGACGCCACAACGCCAGCCGCCGTACAGGCAGAGCCGAGCAAACCCTGGCAAGTCTTACTGCGCGATACCCAGTTGCGTGGCTACCAGATCCACCTGGCCGATCGCCTGCCCGAGCAGGCCGTCGCCTTGGAGCTCGGCCCACTCAATCTCGACCTGCAGGACTTCGACAGCCTCAACCAGTCGCCTTTCACCTTGAAGCTCGATACCGGCCTCGGCAAACAGGGCAAGCTCAACGTCGCCGGCCAGGTCAACCTGAGCCCGATCAGTGCCAAATTGCAGGTCGCCACCCGGGATATCGACCTGCGCGTGGCTCAAGCCTACTTGGCCCCCTTCGTCCACCTGGAGTTGCGCAGCGGCCTGCTCGGCAGCGATCTCGCCGTCGACCTGCAGAGCACCGAGCCGCTGGCCTTCGGCGTCACCGGGCGCGCCGAAGTCAACCAGCTGCACAGCCTCGACACCCTTAAAGAGCGCGACTTCGTCAAATGGCAGCAGTTAGTGCTCGACGGTCTGAGCTACCAGCATGGCGACAGCCTGGTGATCGCCAAGGTCAGCCTGGCCCAGCCCTATGCACGCTTTCTGATCAACGAGGATCGCAGCACCAATGTCAGCGACCTGCTCATTCCACAGCCAGCCGATCCCCAAGCCCAACCCGCAGCGGCCGGCAAGCCACTGGGCATCCACCTTGGCGAAATAAGCATCAATGACGGCTCGGCCAACTTCGCCGACTTCAGCCTGACGCCCAACTTCGCCACCGCGATCCAGCAACTCAACGGCCAGATCGGCCCCCTCGACAGCCGCAACCCGAAGCCGGCGAAAGTCGACATCAAGGGCAAGGTCGACCGCTATGCACCGGTCAGCATTCTTGGCAACCTCAATCCCTTCGACCCGCTGGACAGCCTGGACCTGACCACCAGTTTCAAACATGTCGAACTGACCACGCTGACGCCCTATTCCGGCAAGTTCGCCGGTTATCGCATCCGCAAAGGCCGGATCAATCTGGACCTGCATTACCGCATCGAGAAAGGCCAGTTGAACGCCGAAAACAAGCTGGTCGTGGAGAAGCTTCAGCTCGGCGAACAGGTCGACAGCCCGGACGCCGTCGACCTGCCGATACGCTTGGCCGTCGCCCTGCTGAAGGACTCGGAAGGCAAAATCGAGATTGAGCTGCCGGTCTCCGGCGATCTCAACAACCCAGAGTTCAGCGTGATGCCGATTGTCTGGCAAACCCTGCGCAATCTGGTGTTGCGCGCCGCACAGGCGCCATTCAAGTTCATCGGCGGACTGGTCGGCGGCGGCAGCGATGTCGACCTCAGCACCGTGCAGTTCGCCGCCGGCAGTGACGCATTGGACGGCAACGCCGAGAGCGCCCTGAGCACACTCTCGGCGGCCCTTAAAGAACGCCCGGGCCTGCGCCTGGAAGTAGAAGGCCTGAGTGCCGCCAAGAGTGACGGCCCACTGTTGGCCCAACAGCGTCTGCAGCGCGAATACCAGAGCATTTACTACAAGATCCTGCAGCGCCGCGGCGACAAGGTGCCGGCCGAGGCCGGTCAACTGGAAGTGCCCGAAGATGAACAGGCGCCGATGCTGGAAGGCATCTACCGCACTCGACTGAAACAGCAACCACCGGCCGAGTGGACCGAGCTGAGCGACGACGAGCGCAGCGCCAAACTGCGCGAGGGCGTCCTTAACTTCTGGGGCAAAAGTGAACTGCTGCTGCGCCAACTGGGCCAGGCGCGGGCCGCCAGCATCAAGGACTATCTGGTGGCTCAGGGTGGGCTAGCGGACGAACGCATTTATCTGCTCGATGTCAGCCTCGGCGAGGTGGGAACCGACGGTCGCGTGGCCTCACCGCTGCACCTGGATAGCGAATAAGTCCACGGCCACGGTTGCGGCGTATCGGCCGAATAACGGCCCGCCCAAGCGCCGCCCCCTTGCCGGCAAGCGCCTGAAACCTATCGCGATTCGGCGCCACTGACAGCCCGGCAACGCAGGTGTAGGCTGAGCTCACCGCATCGGTTTCGGATCGCCCCGTGAAAGCCCCCGCCTTGCTTGGCCTGTCGTTTTTCCTCTTGACCGGACCCGTCGCTGCCGCCTCCACCCTGCGCTGTGACAGCGAGCTGATCAGCCTCGATGATCACAGCGGCGAGGTGCAGAGCAAATGTGGCGAACCGCTCAGCCGCGACTTCCTCGGCTACCGGGTGATCGTCGGCTACTACGGCGAGCGCAGCGAAGTGCAGCGAAGTGCAGCGAAGTGCAGATCGAGGAATGGGCCTACGGTCCGCGCAACGGCATGTACTACTACCTGCGTTTCGAAGGCAACCGCCTGGTCAAGATCGAGAGCAAACGCGGCAACTGACAGGCCTTAGCAGCCAATGCTAGGCTGCCTCCCCCCTCTTCCTCAGGACAGGATGCCCACTGCGATGAAAACCTCTCTTACCCTGCTCGGTCTGCCGCTGCTCCTGCTGGCCGGCGAAAGCTTCGCCTCGCTGCGCTGTGAGAAAGGCATCGCCAGCGAAGGCGACCGCATGGTTGAAGTACAGAGCAAATGCGGCATGCCGACCAGTCAGAACGTCATTGCCTATTCCAAGACCCGCACCGGTAACCGCAGCGAAGAAGTTGAGGTGCAGGAGTGGGTCTACGGCCCCCAGAGTGGCGGCATGTTGTACTTCCTCAGATTCGAAGGCGGCGTCCTGAAGCGCATCGAGAGCAAACGCGGCAATTGAGCCGTACCATCGCCAAGGAAGGCTGTAGATGCTGATTCTCCCCGCCGAACACCCGCTGGACCGGAAAAAGCCACCGGTCATTACCCTGCTGCTGATTCTGCTCAATGTGCTGATTTACTTCGGCTACCAGAGCGGTGATAGCGGGCGCGAAGCCACTGCGGTCCAGACCTACCTCGATGGCGGCCTGCTCAACCGTGAGCGCAGCCTGTTTCTCGACGCATTCAGTGCCCGCCACGAGCCCGACCGCGAGCAACAAAAAGCCCTCGGCGCCATGCGCCGGCCGGAACTCGCCGAGTTGATCCTCGGCGACCTGCAGTTTGAAAACAGCCTGCATCACAACCCCGCCTACCAGGCCGATCCTGCCTGGCAGGCCGCACGGCAGAAGGCCGAAACCGCGCGCGACCAACTGAGCAACCTGCGCTTCGGCTTTATCCCGGCGAAATTCAGCGTCCAAGGCCTGTTCGGGGCGATGTTCCTGCATGCCGACTTCGGCCACCTGGCCGGCAACATGCTGTTTCTGTTCATCTTCGGCTTCGCCCTGGAAATCGCCCTGGGCCGTTGGGTCTACCTGGGGCTGTATCTGCTCAGCGGCGTGGCCTCGCACCTGCTGTGGTGGATCATGGACCCGGTATGGGTCACCGGGATTGGCGCCTCGGGGGCGATCTCCGGGCTGATGGGCATGTACCTGGGCATCTATGGGTTGCGGCGGATCAACTTCTTCTACTGGCTGGGCCCGCTGTTCGGCTACTTCCGCGCGCCGGCCCTGTGGATTCTGCCGGTGTGGATGGGTAAGGAACTGTATGGCCTGCTACTCGCCGACGACCATGTGAACTACTACGCCCACCTCGGCGGCATGGGCGCCGGCTTTCTCGCCGTCTGGCTACCACGCCTGGGCGGCCAGCTGAAAGTCGACGAAGCCTATCTGCACAAGGAAGATCCGGATGCACAGTTCAAGCGCGAGCTGGCTGGGCTGGATCAACTGATCGGCCGCTTTGCCCTGGAGCAAGCCGCCCCCCGCGGGCTGGATTTGCTGGCCCGCTACCCTGGGCGGCTGTTGCTGCTGGAGCGCCTCTACCCAGTGGCGAAGAATCGCCAGGGCAACGCCCTGATGAGCGTCCTGCTAAAACAATTCTTCCTCCTCCCGCAGCAGCCGGCCGGCCTGCCGCTGCTACGGCGCTTGGCCGACGACAGCAGCGACCCGCAGCAGCGCCTGCTGCAACATCCCGCCGTGCAGTTACACCTGCTGCAACGTCTGCTGCGCGTAACCGAAGGCCCGCGCGCACTAGCCGCCTGGCGCAAGCTAAGCCAGGCCAAAGCCCACCCGGCGCAACTGCCGGCGCTGACCCTGCAACTGGCCAAGCTGCTGGGGCAACGCGGCGATCTACAGGGCATTGCCGAGCTGAGCCGCTTTCTCCACGGCGCTTACCCGCAAACCGAACAGACCCAGCAATTGAGCCTGTATCGGCAACACCTAGCCCGCTGAATGCAGCAGGTCCGCTCCAACCCTGGTCGTGACCGGCGGCCGATTCAGGTGTTGGCCGCCAGCCGGGCGACTGTTGCCTCGAGTGCCGCGACTTCACTCAGCAGCGGTGATTGCGGGTACCGCGTGCGCACGAAGACCAGCAGCTTCTGCGCCGACTCCAATTGCCCCAGGCCCTCGGCAAAGCCTCGCGCCGCCAGCAGGTAAGCCCGGGGGATGTGGGGATAGTCGGGAAAGCGCTGGTGCAAATTACGCAGCAGGCTCAGGCCTTCGCGGGTCTTGTGCCGGTCCAGCAGCGCCCCGGCCAACCGCTCGCACAGCAACGCATCCTCGGGCAGAAAATCCGCCTGGAGCTGGCGTGCATTGAGCAGTGCCGTAGCCGCTTGCGCCGGGTTGATCCGCGCGGCCAACGGCAGGTAGTGCGCCAGGTGACGCAGGCACCGCTCACGGGCATTCAAGCCATACAACAGCTGATGGAAACGCTCATTCAACTTGAGGTCGTCCGGGTCACGTTCCAATGCGGCGGCCAGCGTTTCCAGAGCCTGACCACTCTGCCCTTCCTTCAGGCGAATCTCGGCCTCGGCCAACGCCCGGCGACGTAGATACTCGGCTGCCGGCAAGCCAACCTGGCTGTCTTCCTCCGCAATCGCATAACCAAGAGCCCCCTGATACTGGAACACCGCATAGCCCATCATGGCGCACATCACCACCCCGAAATAACCGAAGAGGAAGGCCGCCACCGGCACCAGCACCACTCGCGGCAGACCATGGGAAAGCATGTAAGTCACCCAGCTCGGCGACTGCCAGAGGATGAACAGGAAGGCGCAGAGGATCAGATAGCGCCAACCCATGGCCTTGATCACCTGCCCCACCTCGTCCGGGCTCAACGCCGCACTCAGGGTCTTATCCAACGCCAGGCGAATGATGCTGGCCGGCAGCGCCAACAACAGGCCGATATTCACCGCCCAGTACAGCGCCTCACTGTCGAAGTCGGCCGCCAGCCACAGCGCAGCGAAAGACAGGAGAAACACCACCAATTGCTTGAAGAACAGCCCGAAGCCCTCGCCGACAAAGGCGCTAAGCAGGCTCGGTGCCTGCTTTTGCGCCTCACTGTTGGCCTCGATCACGCTGTAGAAATACTTGGTGGCGATGCTGAACAGGACGACCCAGAGCAGAATCGAACGCGGCATAAACAGGCTGGCCAGCGCCAGTACCGCACTAAACGCCAGAGGCCCGGCTTGCAAGCCATAGGCGAAGAAACGCGGAATCCGCTCCCAGAAGGGCTGCGCACTGTTGGCGGCCCCGAGAAAATTGAGCTGGCTCCGACACAAGGGACAGGCCGGCTCGTCCGGGGCGGCGGCATTCAGCGGGATACAGCAGTCGCCAAAATGTCGCTGACAGGGCAGGCAGTGCCAGGTGGCGGGTTGCGTCGGGTGATAGTGGCAGAGAGTCTTATCCATGAACTGTAGTACTCCTTATTTGAGACTCTTCGCATCTTTGCGCTGAGGCGGCGTGCTCGACAGAAGGCAGCCTCACTGTAGGCTGGGTAGAGCCCTATGGGCAAAACCCAGCGTGGGCACGGCGACTTGGATTTGCTGAACCTCGGTTTGCCAGCCATTTTCAGCTGGGTTTCGCTACGCTCTACCCAGCCTTCGGCCTATTGTCCAGGCAAAAAAAGAGGGCCCGCAAGGGCCCTCTTTTTTGCACTAGCGAAGTTCGGGATTAAACGCCCGAAGCCTCGGCAGCCGCTACGTCTTTGATCGACAGTTTGATACGGCCGCGGTTGTCCACGTCGAGTACCAGAACCTTGACTTCCTGACCTTCTTTCAGCACGTCGGTGACTTTCTCGACCCGCTGATCGCTCAGCATCGAGATGTGCACCAAGCCGTCTTTGCCCGGCAGGATGTTGACGAATGCGCCGAAGTCGACGATGCGCTCGACCTTACCGACGTAGATCTTGCCGATCTCGGCTTCCGCGGTGATGCCCAGTACGCGCTGGCGCGCGGCCTCTGCAGCTTCCTTGGTTTCGCCGAAGATCTTGATGCTGCCGTCGTCTTCGATGTCGATCGACGCCTTGGTCTCTTCGCAGATAGCACGGATGGTAGCGCCACCCTTGCCGATCACGTCGCGGATTTTGTCCTGATCGATCTTCATCGCGATCATAGTCGGCGCGTTGGCCGACAGCTCGGTGCGCGACTGAGCGAGCACCTGGTTCATCTGACCGAGGATGTTCAGGCGAGCTTCCAGGGCTTGGCCCAGGGCGATCTCCATGATTTCTTCGGTGATGCCGTTGATCTTGATGTCCATCTGCAGCGCAGTAACGCCTTTAGCGGTACCGGCCACCTTGAAGTCCATGTCGCCGAGGTGGTCTTCGTCACCGAGGATGTCGGTGAGGATGGCGAACTTCTCGCCTTCTTTCACCAGACCCATGGCGATACCGGCCACCGGCGCCTTCATCGGCACGCCTGCGTCCATCAACGCCAGGGAAGCACCGCAAACCGAAGCCATGGAGCTGGAACCGTTGGACTCGGTGATTTCCGAGACGACGCGGATGGTGTAGGGGAACACGTCAGCCGCCGGCAGCATGGCCGCGATGCTGCGCCGGGCCAGACGGCCGTGACCGATTTCGCGGCGACCGGCGCCACCCATACGACCGCACTCACCGACCGAGTAGGGCGGGAAGTTGTAGTGCAGCATGAAGGGGTCTTTGCGCTCGCCTTCCAGGGTGTCGAGCAGCTGTGCGTCACGGGCGGTACCCAGGGTCGCAACCACCAGGGCCTGAGTTTCGCCACGGGTGAACAGCGCCGAACCGTGGGTCTTGCTCAGTACGCCGACTTCGATGGCCAGCGGGCGCACGGTACGGGTGTCGCGGCCATCGATACGCGGCTTGCCGTTGACGATGTTCTCGCGCACGGTGCGGTATTCGATTTCGCCGAAAGCGTCTTTGACTTCGCCAGTGCTCGGACCTTCGGCATTGGCGAATTTCGCCACGACTTGATCACGCAGCTCGCCGAGACGGCCATAGCGCTCGTGCTTGACGGTGAGGGTGTAGGCCTGGGAGATCGCTTCACCGAACTCGGCGCGGATGGCGTCGAGCAGCACGGTGTTCTTGGCCTGGGCTTTCCAGTCCCAAGTCGGCTTGCCGACTTCGGCAGCCAGCTCGGCAACAGCCTTGACCACCGCCTGGAGCTCGTCGTGGGCGAACAGCACTGCGCCGAGCATCTGGTCTTCGGTCAGCTCTTTAGCTTCCGATTCAACCATCAGCACAGCATCGGCAGTACCGGCCACGACCATGTCCAGGCTGGAAGCCTTGAGCTGCTCGTAAGTCGGGTTCAGCAGGTAACCGGTGCTTTCATGGAAGGCTACGCGAGCTGCGCCGATCGGGCCTTCGAAAGGAATGCCGGAGATGGCCAGGGCGGCCGAGGTGCCGATCATGGCAGCCACGTCCGGATCGGTTTTCTTGCTGGTCGACACGACGGTGCAGATGACCTGCACTTCGTTCATGAAGCCTTCCGGAAACAGCGGACGGATCGGACGGTCGATCAGGCGCGAGGTCAGCGTCTCTTTCTCGGACGGGCGCGCTTCACGCTTGAAGAAGCCACCAGGGATCTTGCCGGCGGCGTAGGTTTTTTCCTGGTAGTGCACGGAAAGCGGGAAGAAGCCCTTGCTCGGGTCGGCGGTCTTGGCGCCAACCACTGTTACCAGCACGGTAACGTCGTCATCGACGGTGACCAGCACAGCGCCGGAGGCTTGACGGGCAACGCGGCCAGTCTCGAGGGTTACGGTCGACTGACCGAACTGGAATTTCTTGATTACCGGGTTCACGGTGTTGTTACCTTCTATTTGCCTTGGGGAAATCTGTGTGTTGCAAATTTGTGGGCAGCCATGGGATTCGGACCCGAGGGCAGTCCAGATAAAACTTGAGGCTGGGAGCCTGTCGCAAACCACCAGCACGGCTGACGGAGAGCGACAAACAACCAACCTCTAGCAACGTCGGTATTAGCGACGCAGACCCAGGCGACCGATCAGGGCGCTGTAACGACTGGTGTCCTTACCTTTCAGGTAATCCAGCAGCTTACGACGCTGGTTTACCATACGGATCAGGCCACGACGCGAGTGGTGGTCTTTACCGTTGGCCTTGAAGTGGCCTTGCAGCTTGTTGATATTGGCGGTCAGCAGTGCAACTTGCACTTCCGGAGAACCGGTGTCGCCTACAGCTTGCTGGTAGTCAGTTACGATCTGGGCTTTTTCTTCAACGCTGAGTGCCATGTGGGCTTCCTCTCAGTTAAGAAACCGCTTCAAAAGAAAGCAGTTCCAATAGGCCGAGGACAAATCCTCGTATTTTAAAGTGAGATGTGACCGTGCCTATTAACAGCCACCCTCGTTCGATCATTCTGACCGAATCAATCGACGCGGCGCGATACGCCCGTCTTCGCTCACTTCACCGATACCGATGAAGCGGCCGTTGTGATCTTGCACCCGGACCATGCCGAACTTCGGCGCATCCGGGGCACGTACCGGCTGACCATGCAGCCAATAAAACGCACTGTGTTCCGAGAACTGCAACAGTGGCCAATGCTCAAGCCCGCTGTCCGACGGCAGCAGAAACTGATCGACCGCCTCGTTACCACCTTCGGCGTGAGCCTGTTCCAGCGCTTCCAGGCTGACCGTCTGGGCCAGGCTGAAGGGACCGGCCTGAGTGCGCCGCAATTCTGCAACGTGGGCGCCACAGCCGAGAACCTGGCCAATATCCTCGACCAGTGTGCGGATATAGGTGCCTTTGCTGCAGGCGACTGCCAGCCGCGCTTGCTCTGACTCGCAGGCCAGTAATTCCAGGCGCGCAATAGTAACAGAACGCGCTTCGCGCTCCACTACCTCGCCAGCCCGTGCCAGCTTGTAGAGCGGCTGCCCATCACGCTTGAGCGCCGAATACATCGGCGGTATCTGACTGATTTCCCCACGAAAACGCGGCAAAACCGCCTCAATGTCGGCGCGACCAACGGTCACTTCGCGACGCTCCAGCACTTCGCCTTCCGCATCGGCCGTGGTGGTGGTGACCCCCAGCTGCATGACGGTCTCGTAACCCTTGTCGGCATCGAGCAAGTATTGCGAGAACTTGGTCGCCTCGCCGAAGCACAGCGGCAACACGCCGGTGGCCAGCGGATCGAGGCTGCCGGTATGCCCGGCTTTCTCAGCATTCAGCAGCCAACGCACCTTCTGTAGCGCCGCGTTAGAGCTAAAGCCCTTAGGCTTGTCGAGCAGGATGATGCCGCTGACGTTACGGCGAATACGCTTAACCTGAGCCACGCCTCTACTCCTTGAACTCGGCCTTGACCTCGGTATCGACCTTGGCGTCGTCCCCAGGATGCTGGCCGTCCTCCGCCACCGCCCGCTCGATCAGCGCCGACAGGTGCGCACCGCGCATCACGCTTTCGTCGTAGTGGAAATGCAGTTGCGGCACGCTGCGCAGCTTCATCGCCCGGGCCAACTGCATGCGCAGGAAGCCGGCGGCGTCGTTGAGCACCTTGATGTTCTGTGCAATATCTTCAGCGCTGTCCTGGCCCATCACGGTGATGAAGATCTTCGCATGGCCGACATCACGACTCACCTCGACGGCGGTGATGGTCACCAGGCCTACGCGTGGGTCTTTGATTTCGCGCCGGATAAGCTGCGACAGCTCGCGCTGCATCTGATCGCCGATGCGCTGGGTACGGCTATATTCTTTTGCCATGGTGCTCTACACCTATCACTTCTAGCCTGTCACTCACCGCGCGGGCAAAACCCAGGCGGTCTGAAAGCGGCAAACGCCCGGCCAGGCAGAAGCCGGACCGGGCGTTGCGTATAACAGCTCGCGCTTAGAGGCTACGAGCCACTTGGATCTTCTCGAACACTTCGATCTTGTCACCGACTTTGACGTCGTTGTAGCTCTTCACACCGATACCGCATTCCATGCCAGCACGGACTTCGGACATGTCGTCTTTGAAGCGGCGCAGGGACTCTAGCTCGCCTTCGAAGATCACCACGTCTTCACGCAGTACGCGGATCGGCCGGTTACGGTGAACCATGCCTTCCAGCACCATGCAGCCGGCGATCGCGCCAAACTTCGGCGAACGGAACACGTCACGCACTTCGGCAATACCCAGGATGCTCTCGCGAACATCACTGCCGAGCATACCGGTGAGGGCTTTCTTGACGTCTTCGATGATGTCGTAGATCACGTTGTAGTAACGCATATCCAGACCTTCCTGCTCGACGATCTTCCGTGCGCCGGCATCGGCACGCACGTTGAAGCCAAACAGTACGGCGTTGGAGGCCAGTGCCAAGTTCGCATCGCTCTCGGTGATACCACCGACACCGCCACCGACTACGCACACCTGCACTTCGTCGTTACCCAGGCCACCCAAGGCGCCCTGCAAGGCTTCGAGCGATCCACGGACGTCAGATTTGAGGACGATATTGAGCGTCTTCTTCTCCGCCTGGCCCATGTTCTCGAAGATGTTTTCCAGCTTGCCGGCATGCGCGCGAGCCAGTTTGACTTCGCGGAACTTGCCTTGACGGAACAAGGCCACTTCACGCGCCTTCTTCTCATCGGTCAACACGCTGAGTTCGTCACCCGCATCCGGGGTGCCATCCAAGCCGAGAATCTCAACCGGGATCGACGGGCCAGCTTCTTTCACCGGCTTGCCGTTCTCATCGAGCATGGCGCGGATACGGCCGAAGTTGGAGCCGACCAGCACCATGTCGCCTTGGCGCAGCGTACCGTCCTGTACCAGCACGGTGGCTACCGGGCCACGACCTTTGTCGAGACGCGACTCGACCACGACGCCTCGTCCAGGAGCGGACGGGATCGCTTTCAGTTCCAGGACTTCGGCTTGCAACAGGACTGCTTCGAGCAGTTCATCGACGCCGGTACCCATTTTCGCGGAGACCGAAACGAACGGACTGTCACCACCCCACTCTTCCGAGGTAACACCATGGGTGGACAGCTCGCTCCGGATGCGATCGAGATCGGCACCTGGTTTGTCGATTTTGTTGATTGCAACGACCAGCGGAACACCCGCAGCCTTAGCATGCTGCACAGCTTCGATGGTCTGCGGCATCACGCCGTCGTCCGCCGCCACCACCAGGATGACGATATCGGTGGCCTTGGCACCACGCGCACGCATGGCGGTAAACGCCGCGTGACCCGGGGTATCGAGGAAGGTGACCATGCCGCGGTCAGTCTCCACGTGATAGGCACCGATGTGCTGGGTGATACCACCCGCCTCACCCGCTGCCACCTTGGCGCGACGAATGTAGTCGAGCAGGGAAGTCTTACCGTGGTCGACGTGGCCCATGACGGTCACGACCGGGGCACGGGCAATGGCTTCACCTTCGAACTTCAGGGATTCGGCCAACTGCTCTTCCAGGGCGTTGTCGCTGATCAGCTTGACGTTGTGGCCGAGCTCTTCAGCAATTAGCTGTGCAGTTTCCTGATCCAGAACCTGGTTGATGGTCACCGGGGTGCCCATCTTGAACATGAACTTGATCACTTCAGCGGCTTTGACCGACATCTGCTGCGACAGCTCGCCAACCGTGATGGTCTCGCCGATCACCACATCACGCACTACCGGGCCGGTTGGGCTCTGGAAGCCGTGTTGGTTACGCTTCTTCAGCTTGGCCTTGCCACGCCCACCGCGACGGAAGCTGTCGCTTTCCTCGTCAGTAGTACGCGGTGCCACTCGCGGAGCCGGAACCTTCTCTTTCTCTTTGACCGACGGACGATGCGCAGTGTTCTTACGGTCGCCACGGCGATCGCTATCATCATTGCGAGTCTTATCCGGGCGGCGCGGCTCATCTTTCTTGCGCTCATCCGCCACCGGCGCAACGATCGGCGGCAGCTCAACGGCCGCAACCGCGGCCGTGACGTCGCGAACCACTTCGGCTTGAGCGGCGGACTGAGCCGGAGCGCTGGCCTGACGGCGCGCGGCCTCTTCAGCCTGACGCTTGGCTTCTTCGGCAGCCTTCAGGCGCGCAGCCTCTTCCGCAGCGCGCTGCTCTTCCTGCTCACGCTTCTGCTCGGCTTCGATTTCTTCCGAGCTGCGCTTAACGAAGGTTTTCTTCTTGCGCACTTCAACGCTGATAGTTTTGCTACCGGCGACGCGCAGCGTGCTGGTGGTCTTGCGCTGCAAGGTAATCTTGCGCGGCTCTTCAACCTTTTCGCCGTGACTTCCTTTGAGATGCGCCAACAAGGCCTGCTTCTCGTTATCGGTCACAACTTGCTCGGCGCTGCTGTGCGGCAAACCCGCCTCACGCATCTGCAGCAGCAGGCGCTCTACCGGTGTGTCGACCACTTGGGCCAGTTCTTTCACCGTGACTTGCGTCATGCACTTCTCTCCTCAGGCCGCGAACTTACTCGAACCAATGGGCTCGGGCGGCCATGATCAACTTGCCGGCACGCTCAGCGTCGATACCGTCGATGTCGAGCAGGTCATCAATCGACTGCTCGGCCAGGTCTTCGCGGGTAATCACGCCGCGCACTGCCAGTTCATGCGCAAGCGCCTTGTCCATACCCTCGAGTGAGAGCAGGTCGTCGGCGGGATGAGCGTCTGCCAGCTTTTCTTCTGTAGCGATGGCTTTAGTCAGCAAGCGATCCTTGGCGCGAGCACGCAGCTCGGTGACGATGTCTTCGTCAAAGCCTTCGATGCTGAGCATTTCTTCCATCGGCACATAGGCGATTTCTTCCAGGCTAGTGAAGCCTTCTTCCACCAGCACCTGCGCCAACTCCTCATCGACTTCCAGCTCGTCGATAAAGCGCTGCAGGATGTCGCCAGTTTCAGCTTGTTGCTTCGCCTGGATATCCGCTTCGGTCATCACGTTCAGCGTCCAACCGGTCAACTGACTGGCTAACCGCACGTTCTGACCGCCACGGCCAATAGCCTGAGCCAGGTTGTCTTCGCCAACGGCGATGTCCATGGCATGGGCATCTTCGTCAACGATGATGGCTGCGACTTCGGCCGGTGACATGGCGTTGATCACGAACTGCGCAGGATTGTCATCCCACAGCACGATATCGACACGCTCACCGCCCAACTCACCCGACACTGCTTGCACACGCGAACCGCGCATGCCGATGCAGGCGCCTTGCGGGTCAATGCGTTTGTCTTTGGAGCGCACGGCAATTTTGGCGCGCGAACCCGGATCACGGGAGGCGGCCATCACTTCGATCAACTCTTCAGCGATTTCCGGTACTTCGATGCGGAACAACTCGATCAGCATTTCAGGCGCAGTACGCGACAGAATCAGCTGCGGGCCGCGGTTCTCGGTGCGGATTTCTTTCAGCAAGGCGCGCACACGGGCGCCCACGCGGAAAGTTTCCCGCGAGATGATGTCTTCACGAGCCAGCAGCGCTTCAGCGTTGTTACCCAGATCGACGATAACGTTGTCGCGGGTCACTTTTTTCACGGTGCCGGCAATGATCTCACCGAGCCGCTCGCGATAAGCTTCGACCACTTGAGCGCGCTCAGCCTCTCGAACCTTCTGCACGATCACCTGTTTGGCGGTCTGCGCAGCGATACGGCCGAACTCGATCGATTCGATTTTCTCTTCGATCACGTCGCCAATCTGGGCATCCGGCTTTTGTTCCCGCGCTTCATCGAGCGTCAGTTCAGAAGCCAGGTTCAGCAGCGACTCATCGTCGACCACGGTCCAGCAACGGAAGGTCTCGTAGTTACCGGTGTGGCGATTAATCTCCACACGCAACTCAACCTCAACGTCAAAACGCTTTTTGGTCGCAGTGGCCAGGGCCAGCTCCAGCGCTTCAAAAATAACGCTGGCCGGTACGCCCTTTTCGTTGGACACCGACTCAACAACCAGCAGTACTTCTTTGCTCATCGTACGCCTCGCCTTTCGCAATCCATTGGATCCGCGGGATCCGCGTCTCAGTCAAAACTGGGAACAATATTGGCCTTGTCGATCGAGTCGATCGGCAACAGATATTCGTGATCATCTACCAGCACCACGACGTCCTGCTCCTCTACTCCGCGGAGGAGGCCCTGAAAGTTGCGCCGCCCATCAAAAGGCGAACGCAGCTTGATCTTTACTTGCTCACCGGCATGCGCAGCGAACTGTTCAATAGTAAACAGCGGCCGATCCATACCCGGAGAGGACACCTCGAGGGTGTATTCGCTACTGACTGGGTCCTCGACATCGAGAACGCCACTCAACTGACGGCTAACCTTCTCGCAGTCTTCTACGAGAATGCCATTGGCATGGTCGATATAGATCCGAAGCAGAGAATGCCGCCCCTGAGACAGGAACTCGATACCCCAGCATTGATAGCCAAGGGCCTCGACTACCGGGGCCAACAAGGCCTGCAACTCTTCTAGCTTGCTCGACACCTGAACCCCTCGCGCATGCTGTGCAAATAAAAAATGGGCGAAACGCCCATCCCTTTGAAACCGCTTATAAATACTGGCGGGACTAACTGTCCAGCTAGCAAAAAGCCCCTGAAAAGGGGCTCCGCTACAACTGGTTGCGGGGGCTGGATTGAACCAACGACCTTCGGGTTATGAGCCCGACGAGCTACCAGACTGCTCCACCCCGCGCCAAAGCTGGGGCCGAAGTATACGGCCGAACCCAGTCAAGGGTCAATCTAACCCCTACCAACAAGAAAGCCCGCATACAGCGGGCTTTCTTGTTTAATTGGTACCGAGGAGGGGACTCGAACCCCTACAGCCTATGGCCACTACCACCTCAAGGTAGCGTGTCTACCAATTCCACCACCTCGGCAAAACTCTTTTTTACTTCTGCTCTTGAGCTTGAGGTACATCCGCCGCGTTAGCCGCAGGCTTTTGCTCTTCGAGCACCGGCACATCTTCAGTGGCCGGTTTCTCTTGCTTCACTTCCAGAACCGCCGGATCAGGCAAACCAACCTGAGTCAGCGCTTCAGCCTTTTCCTTAGCAAAGAAGCCTAAGCCCAAGCTAGTAATGAAAAAAGCGGCTGCAAGTATAGCAGTAAAGCGACTAAGAAAGGTAGAGGAACCTTGGCTACCAAATACAGTTGCCGAAGCACCAGAACCAAAAGAGGCACCAGCATCCGCCCCCTTACCCTGCTGCAGCAGAACTAGCGCAACAACACCCAGCGCCGCCAACAGATGCAAAACCACAACGACAGTTTCCAGCATTTCTTCAGCTTCCTGCGGCACGACAAATCGCACCAAACTCATCCGCATTCAGAGAGGCCCCACCAATGAGCCCCCCATCGATATCCGGCATGCCGAACAATTCAACCGCATTGGCCGCCTTCACACTGCCGCCATAAAGAATCCTTACACCGCGCGCCACTTCAGCATTTTCTGCTGCCAACTGCGCACGAATAGCCGCATGCACTTCCTGCGCCTGCTGCGGCGACGCCGTCAACCCGGTACCAATCGCCCAGACCGGCTCATAAGCTACGACTGCGTGAGCGAAGGCACCGACGCCCAACTCTTCGATGACACTGCCAAGCTGACGCCCGACCACCTCAAGAGTCTTACCCGCCTCGCGCTGCTCCAGGGTCTCACCGATGCACAGCACCGGGATCAACCCACAAGATTGCGCGGCGGCAAACTTACGGCTCAACAACTCATCACGCTCACCGAGAACCAAGCGCCGCTCCGAGTGACCAACCAATACCAAAGTGCAACCGGCATCGGCCAGCTGACTTGGCGCAACCTCACCCGTCAGCGCCCCCTGCATGGGCTCAACCGCGCAATTCTGCGCACCAACAGCAATCGACTTGCCGTCCAGGCCCGTCATCACCTGATTGATGTACAAACAGGGCGGGAAAACCGCAACCTCGACGCCACTTGGCAAAGCCAAAAGACGAAGGCCTTTGATCAGCTCAGCGACGCTGGCGCGGGTACCGTGCATTTTCCAGTTACCAGCAACCAAGGGGCGACGCATGCTCTACCTCGTCGATCAAAGTGGGCGCAGATGTTACCCAAGAGCTTCTGGGCTGGCAAGCCGAATCAGGCACAGACTTCCGTAACTATTTTAGCCAATTCATCGGCATAGCTACGTACCAGCGCCTCATCATCACCTTCCACCATGACCCTGACCAGCGGTTCGGTGCCGGATTTACGCAACAGTACGCGCCCGCGCGCGCCCATACGCTCGGTAACCCGCGCGCAAGCATCCTGGACAGCAGAGTGTTCGACTGGATTCTGACCACCAGCAAAGCGCACATTGACCAACACCTGCGGACACTTACGCAAATTTTGCCGCGCCTCCGCCAGACTCTGTCCACGACGCTTGAGCGCCAGCAAAACTTGCAAGGCTGCGATAATCGCATCACCAGTCGTGGTGTGCTGGAAGCACACGATGTGCCCCGAATTCTCGCCACCCAACTGCCAATTACGCTCCAGCAACTCGCCAATCACATAGCGATCGCCCACGTTTGCCCGGACAAAGGGAATACCCAGATCGGCCAGGGCCAACTCCAGACCCAAATTACTCATCAGAGTACCGACCACCCCTCCCTGTAACTTGCCACGCTCCTGCAAGTCGCGCGCAATGATAAAGAGCAACTCATCGCCATCCACCACCGCACCCGCGTGATCGACCATCAACACACGATCGGCATCGCCATCGAAGGCAATACCCAAATCCGCCTGCTGCGCCACTACGGCGGCCTGCAAAGCCTGCATATGGGTCGAGCCGCACTCATCGTTGATGTTCAAGCCGTTCGGCTGCGCAGAAAGCACCGACACCTGCGCACCCAACTCACGGAACACACTCGGCGCGACCTTATAGGCCGCACCATGGGCACAATCGACCACCAGCTTGAGGCCGGCAAAATCGGTACTGCTAGGCACGCTGCTTTTGCAGAACTCGATATAACGACCCGCGGCATCGTTGATCCGCGAGACCTTGCCCAACTGCGCCGACTCGACCACGCTCATCGGGGCGTCGAGCAGCTCCTCGATCATTAGCTCCACCTCATCCGGCAACTTGGTGCCCTGACCAGAGAAGAACTTGATGCCGTTGTCATGATGCGGGTTGTGCGAGGCGCTGATGACAATACCGGCCTCAGCATGAAAAGTACGGGTCAGATAAGCGATAGCCGGCGTCGGCATCGGCCCCAGCAGCATCACATCAGCCCCGGCAGCGGATAACCCCGCCTCCAGCGCCGACTCGAACATATAGCCAGAGATTCGCGTGTCCTTACCGATCAATACACGGCAAGCGCCCTGACGGCGAAAAGCCATACCAGCAGCCCAACCCAGCTTGAGCATAAACTCAGGAGTAATCGGAAATTCACCGACGCGACCCCGAATACCATCGGTGCCAAAATATTTTCTACTCATAAACACTCCGCCTTTCTTATTCTGCCGTTTCCACAGCAGTGATCATGCGTACGACATCAACTGTCTCGGCCACATCATGCACTCGCAGGATGCGCGCCCCCTTGGCCACTGCCAAAGCAGCCAAAGCCAAACCACCGTATAAACGCTCGCCCACCTCACGCCCCAGTGCCTGGCCGATCATGCTCTTGCGCGAAACACCGACCAACAGCGGCCGACCCAGCGCATGCAAGACCTCCAGATGCTTGAAGAGGCTCAGGTTATGCTCCAGCGTCTTGGCAAAGCCAAACCCCGGATCGAGGATCACCCGCTCGGCGCCAATTCCGACTGCCGCACAAGCTGCCAGGCGCTCGAGCAGAAAATCGCTGACCTCGCCCAGTAAATTTGCATAGTGCGGGTTTTGCTGCATGTTGCCCGGCTCACCGCGCATATGCATCAAACACACAGGCAGGCCACTAGCGACCAGCGCCTCCAAGGCGCCTTCGCGCCGTAGTGCGCGCACATCATTGATCAGCCCCGCACCAAGCCGAGCGACTTCACGCATGACCGCCGGCGTCGAGGTATCAACCGAGACGATCACATCCAGCTCACGCGCAATCGCCTCAACCACTGGCGCGACCCGCTCAAGCTCCTCGACCGGTGATACCGCACGAGCTCCCGGCCGGGTGGACTCACCACCTACGTCAATCAGAGCCGCGCCCGCGGCAACCATAGTTGCAGCATGCTTGAGCGCCGCATCTACGTGGCTAAAGCGCCCACCGTCGGAAAAGGAATCAGGGGTGACATTGAGGATGCCCATCACTTGAGGGCGACTTAAATCAAGAAACCGGCTGCCACACGGCAGCCGGTCTGGGTATTGCGCTAGAGACATGCCTATAGCTCGGCCGCCGGCCCACCAATGGGCTTCTCGGGGAGCTCAACGTCATCTCGCTTGCTTAGCGACGTATCGGAATCGTCCCCACCATCTTGCCAGTCACGCGGCTCGCGCGGCTCGCGACCATTCATGATGTCATCGATCTGCTCAGCATCGACGGTTTCATACTTCATCAGTGCTTCAGCCATCGCATTCAGCTTGTCGCGATTCTCTTCCAGCAGGCGCTTGGCCGTGCTATAGCACTGATCGATGATGCTGCGAATTTCCTGGTCAATCATCTTGGCAGTTTCGCCAGATATATTGCTGTGCTGGGTACCCATGCTGCGGCCCAGGAACACCTCACCCTCTTCTTCAGCGTACATGAGCGGGCCGAGCTTCTCGGACAGCCCCCACTTGGTCACCATGTTCCGGGCAATCTGGCTGGCACGCATGATGTCGTTCGAAGCCCCCGTGGTGACGCCATCGAAGCCCAACGTCATCTCTTCGGCGATACGCCCACCGTACAGCGAGCAAATCTGACTGATCAGCGCCCGCTTGGACAGACTGTAACGATCCTCCTCCGGAAGAAACATCGTCACGCCCAGAGCACGGCCGCGCGGAATGATCGAAACCTTGTAGACGGGGTCATGCTCCGGCACCAAACGCCCAACAATGGCGTGGCCCGCTTCATGGAACGCGGTGTTGAGCTTCTCTTTTTCGGACATGACCATGGATTTGCGCTCAGCGCCCATCATGATTTTGTCCTTGGCCAGCTCGAACTCTTTCATTTCAACCAGGCGCTTGCCCGCGCGCGCAGCAAACAGCGACGCCTCGTTGACCAGGTTGGCCAAATCAGCGCCCGAGAATCCTGGAGTGCCACGAGCAATCACCGCCGGCTTGACGTCTTCGCCCATCGGCACTTTGCGCATATGGACTTTCAGAATCTGTTCCCGACCACGAATATCCGGTAGACCGACCACGACCTGGCGGTCGAAACGGCCCGGCCGCAACAACGCCGGATCCAGCACATCAGGACGGTTGGTGGCGGCGATCACGATGATGCCGTCATTCATCTCGAAGCCATCCATCTCGACCAGCAACTGGTTGAGAGTCTGCTCACGCTCGTCATGACCGCCGCCCATACCGGCGCCCCGGTGACGACCAACGGCATCAATTTCATCGATGAAGATGATGCAGGGCGCATGCTTCTTGGCCTGCTCGAACATGTCGCGAACCCGCGACGCACCCACACCGACAAACATCTCGACGAAATCGGAACCGGAGATGGTGAAGAACGGCACCTTGGCCTCACCGGCAACTGCCTTGGCCAGCAGGGTCTTACCGGTACCCGGCGAACCGACCATCAGTACGCCGCGCGGGATACGGCCGCCGAGGCGCTGGAACTTACCGGGGTCGCGGAGAAACTCCACTAGCTCGCTGACTTCTTCCTTGGCCTCATCGCAACCGGCGACGTCGGCGAAGGTGGTCTTGACCTGGTCTTCCGAGAGCAGGCGCGCCTTGCTCTTGCCAAAGCTCATCGGCCCGCCTTTACCGCCGGCACCGCCCTGCATCTGGCGCATGAAGAACATGAAGACGGCAATGATCACCAGAATCGGGAAGCTGGCAACCAGCAACTGTGTCCAGATGCTCTGCTGCTCGGGCTTTTTGCCCTCGACGATCACGCTGTTGTTGATCAGGTCGCCGATCAAGCCACGATCCTCGATCATCGGGCGCACAGTGGTGAACGGCTTGCCATCGGTGCCAACGCCACTGATGGTGTAGCCCTCGATGGTTACTCGCTGCACGGCGCCATCCTTGACCTGCTCGATAAATTGCGAGTAGTTCAGCGTCTGTGGCTCGCTCGGGCTGGAGAAGTTGTTCATCACTGTCACCAGGACAGCGGCGATGATCAGCCACAGGATCAGGTTCTTTGCCATATCGTTCAATTAGCTACCCTCTGAAGCAGGCCCGTGCTGGAACGTGCCTCGCATGACGGCTGGTTATTTACCGGCCTAACTTACTACACAACTCCCACCCCTGGCAGGAACCGTCTGTAACCCTTTATGAGGCACTGGCACTACAACGTCAGTCAGCGCAGCAAAGCCAAAACATGTCACAACTCTTTAGTTCGACTGAAACCAAGACCGTTGGTTTCAGTTTAGCCCCCCACGAAAGCCGCGGGCGAGCAGGTATTGCTCACGGGAGCGGTCGCGCGAAGACAGCGGCTTGCGCATCTGCACCTTATCGAAAGCCTCCCGAACACTCTTCAGGTAGACGTCGAAACCCTCGCCCTGAAATATCTTGATCAAAAAATCACCACCTGGGCGCAGCACCCGCGTGGCCAGATCCAGTGCCAACTCGCACAGAAACATCGCCCGCGGCATGTCGACAGCGCTCAAGCCACTCATATTGGGGGCCATATCGGAAATCACAAGGTCTACCGGGTTGCCACCGACCGCCGCAAGGATCTGCGCCAGAACTTGATCGTCGGTAAAGTCACCCTGAATAAAGGTGACATCTGGAATGCTATCCATCTCCAGAATATCCGAGGCGATCAAACGCCCACGATCGCCAATGACCCGGCTGGTGACCTGCGACCAGCCGCCAGGCGCCGCCCCCAGGTCCACCACGGTGATGCCTGGGCGCAGAATGCGATCCTTCTCCTGGATCTCCAACAGCTTGTAACTAGCACGCGAACGATAGCCGTCCTTTTGCGCCATTTTGACGTAGGGGTCGTCGAAGTGCTCTTTCAGCCAACGATGGCTAGTCTTGGAACGGGCCACGGGGCACCTCAAAATTAACGGGGCGTGATTAACTGGGCGGTCCCGGGGTCGCTCGGGTAAACTGGCCGCCGCTTTTTACCAGATCAGACGCAGGGGTCAGATTATGCCGCTCACTCAGGAGCAGAAGAAACAGTACAAATCTATCGGCCACCATCTGAAACCGGTATTGATTGTGGCTGACAATGGTTTGACCGAAGGCGTGCTAGCCGAATTGGAACGCGCACTGAGCGATCACGAACTGATCAAGATCCAGCTCAGAATCACTGAACGCGAAGATCGCCTAGCGGCGATTGCCGAACTGTGCAAAACCGCCAAGAGCGAGCTGGTACAAGTCATTGGCAAAATGGCGCTGATTTATCGCAAGAACCCCAAAGCCAACAAACAGCTGTCCAACGTCAGCCGCCACAGCTAAGGGCTCCCGCTTCAACCGTCAGTGGCGCGCTTGGCGCGCCCTGCCACCCTCTTCGCCCGGCACCGGTTGCAACACCAGCAGCAAACCGCACAGGGCTAGCACTAAATAATTAAACAATAGCCAGCGCACAGCCTCGGGCATCCATTCGTGCACCGCAAAATAACTCGCGGCCATCAGCAAGATGGTCAGCAGCAACTGGCCACGCATATCGCGCCAAAGACTGGGCCAACGCTCGGCCTGCAGCAAGACCAACAACTGCAGAAAGGCGCAGAAAGCCGCCAGACCAACCACCAATGGACCTAGCGTGCCGGCGACCTCCTCGATCAGCAGCGGCGCCAAGCCCATTTTGCCCAACGCGGGGAGCAGGACGAAGTGCAGCAACCACAGGCCACCCACCCAGAAGGTCTGAGCCAATTGCCAACTGATCGCCCCCGCCTTAAGCGGCTGACGCTTAAAGATGACGGACTTCGACAATCTCGTACTCGATCACACCGCTTGGGGTTCTCACCGCCACGACATCACCCTCTTCCTTGGCGATCAAGGCACGAGCGATGGGTGAGCCGACAGAAATCTTGCCCAGCTTGATATCGGCTTCGTCTTCACCGACGATCTGATAGGTCACGCGATCATCGGTTTCGACATTGGCGATCTCGACGGTCGTGCCAAAGATCACTTTACCGCTGCGCGCAATCGCCGTGACGTCGATGACCTGAGCATTCTGCAAGCGGCCTTCGATATCGCGAACACGCGCCTCGACCATCCCTTGCTGCTCACGGGCTGCGTGATACTCGGCATTTTCCTTCAAGTCACCCAACTCACGCGCGGTGCCAATATCCTGGCTGAGTTTCGGGCGGACCACCTTGGTCAGGTGAGTGAGCTCTTCTTCCAGGGCGCGAGCACCCTGGACGGTCATTGGGTATTTAGTCATGCCTTCAATCCTGCGTGGAGATCCTGCAAGCGACGTACGGTCTTCTCGGGACCGAACTTCAGCGCTTCGCAGATAGCTTCGCCAGCAGCAATGGTCGTGGTGCAGTAGATCTTGTGCTGCAGGGCATTGCGACGAATGGAGTAGGAGTCGGCGATCGACTGACGGCCTTCTGTAGTGTTGATGATCAGCGTGACTTCGTCATTCTTGATCATGTCGACCACGTGCGGACGCCCCTCAGTCACCTTGTTGACGCGACGGACTTTCAGCCCGGCCGCTTCGATCAGCTTGGCAGTACCAGCGGTCGCGACCACTTCAAAGCCCAGGCTGATCAGGTCGCGGGCAACACCGGCAACCAGTGGCTTGTCGTCGTCACGCACGCTGATGAACGCGGTACCGCCGGTCGGCAGCACTTCGCTGGCGCCCATCTGGGCCTTGGCGAACGCTTCACCGAAGGTGTCGCCGACGCCCATCACTTCACCGGTGGACTTCATCTCTGGCCCGAGGATCGGGTCAACGCCAGGGAATTTGGCGAAGGGGAACACCGCCTCTTTCACGCTGTAGAAGTTCGGAATGATTTCCTTGGTGAAGCCGATTTCCTTCAGGGTTTTACCGGCCATGACGCGAGCCGCGATCATGGCCAGGGAAACACCGATGCACTTCGACACGAACGGCACGGTACGCGAGGCGCGCGGGTTGACTTCGATGACGTAGATGTCTTCGCCCTGCAGCGCCAACTGCACGTTCATCAGGCCGACCACGCCCAGCTCGAGGGCCATTTTCTTGACCTGCTCGCGCATCTCGTCCTGGATATGCGCCGGCAGCGAGTAGGGCGGCAGCGAGCACGCGGAGTCACCGGAGTGCACGCCAGCCTGTTCGATGTGCTGCATGATCGCACCGATCACCACGTCAGTGCCGTCGCAGACCGCGTCGACATCCATTTCGATGGCGCAGTTGAGGAAGTGGTCCAGCAGCACCGGACTGTCGTTGGACACTTGCACCGCTTCGCGCAGGTAACGCTTGAGTTCTTCTTCTTCGTAGACGATTTCCATCGCCCGGCCGCCCAACACGTAGGACGGACGCACCACCAGCGGGTAACCGATCTTGCTCGCGGCACGAATCGCTTCGTCTTCGCTGCGCACGGTGGCGTTTGGCGGCTGACGCAGGTTCAGGCGCTCGACCATCTGCTGGAAGCGCTCGCGGTCTTCGGCACGGTCGATAGCGTCAGGGCTGGTGCCGATGATCGGCACGCCGGCTTCTTCAAGGGCACGTGCCAGTTTCAACGGGGTCTGGCCGCCGTACTGGACGATCACGCCTTTCGGCTTCTCGACGCGGACGATTTCCAGCACGTCTTCCAGGGTCACTGGTTCGAAGTACAGGCGATCGGAGGTGTCGTAGTCGGTGGACACGGTTTCCGGGTTGCAGTTGACCATGATGGTCTCGTACCCGTCTTCGCGCAGCGCCAGTGCCGCGTGAACGCAGCAGTAGTCGAACTCGATACCCTGGCCGATGCGGTTCGGGCCGCCGCCAAGAATCATGATCTTGTCGCGGCTCGACGGATTGGCTTCGCACTCTTCCTCGTAGGTCGAGTACATGTAGGCGGTATCCGTGGCGAACTCGGCCGCGCAGGTGTCGACGCGCTTGTAGACCGGGTAGACCTCGAGCTTGTGACGGTGGCGACGCAGGCTCTTCTCGGTGACGCCGAGCAGCTTGGCCAGACGCGCATCGGAGAAGCCTTTGCGCTTGAGACGGAACATCACGTCACGGTCGATGGTGGCCAGACCGAGAGTCTTGATCCGCTCTTCTTCCTTGATCAGGTCTTCGATCTGTACCAGGAACCATGGGTCGATCATGTTCATGCCGAAGATGTCTTCGACGCTCATGCCGGCACGGAAGGCGTCCGCCACGTACCAGATGCGTTCGGCACCCGGCACGGTCAGTTCGCGCTTGAGCACGCTCAGGCTTTCCGGGTTGCTCAGGTCGAGTTTCGGGTCCAGACCGCTGACTCCCACTTCCAGACCGCGCAGGGCTTTCTGCAGAGACTCCTGGAAGGTCCGGCCGATGGCCATGACTTCACCGACCGACTTCATCTGGGTGGTCAGGCGGGCGTCGGCCTTGGGGAATTTTTCGAAGGCGAAGCGTGGCAGTTTGGTGACCACGTAATCGATCGAAGGTTCGAAGGACGCTGGGGTCTTGCCGCCAGTGATTTCGTTCTGCAGTTCGTCGAGGGTGTAGCCGATCGCCAGTTTGGCCGCGACGCGGGCAATCGGGAAACCGGTGGCTTTCGAGGCCAGCGCCGAGGAACGCGACACCCGCGGGTTCATCTCGATCACCACCATGCGCCCGGTTTCCGGGCAGATGCCGAACTGCACGTTGGAGCCGCCGGTTTCCACGCCAATCTCACGCAGCACCGCCAGCGAGGCGTTGCGCATGATCTGGTATTCCTTGTCGGTCAGCGTTTGCGCTGGCGCAACCGTGATCGAGTCGCCGGTGTGCACGCCCATCGGGTCGAAGTTCTCGATGGAGCAGACGATGATGCAGTTATCCTTCTTGTCGCGGACCACCTCCATCTCGTATTCCTTCCAGCCGATCAGCGATTCGTCGATCAGCAGCTCTTTGGTCGGCGACAAGTCCAGACCGCGGGCGCAAATTTCCTCGAACTCTTCACGGTTGTAAGCGATACCGCCACCGGTGCCGCCCATGGTGAAAGACGGACGGATGATGCACGGGAAACCCAGTTTATCGAGCACCGTATAGGCTTCATCCATGCTGTGGGCGATACCGGAACGCGGGCAGGCCAGACCGATGTCTTTCATCGCCTTGTCGAAACGCGAGCGGTCTTCGGCCTTGTCGATGGTGTCGGCGTTGGCACCGATCATCTCGACGCCGAATTTCTCCAGAATCCCGTGGTGCTCCAGATCCAGTGCGCAGTTCAGCGCGGTCTGACCACCCATGGTCGGCAGCAGTGCGTCCGGGCGCTCTTTCTCGATGATCTTGGCCACGGTCTGCCATTTGATCGGCTCGATGTAGGTCGCGTCGGCCATCGCCGGGTCGGTCATGATGGTCGCGGGGTTGGAGTTCACCAGAATGACCCGGTACCCCTCCTCGCGCAGTGCCTTGCAGGCCTGGGCGCCGGAGTAGTCGAACTCGCAGGCCTGGCCGATGACGATGGGGCCGGCGCCGAGGATCAGGATACTTTTAATGTCTGTACGTTTTGGCATTTTCTACTCTCGAATCCGTTGGTCAGTCGGCAAGTCGTCTTCAAAACTACTGCGCGGCGCCTGTGCTGCGTTGCGCGCTGCTCACTTCCTCACCGTACTGCTTGTACTGTCTCGTCGTTGCGCTCCGGGCGCCTTGCCCAGGCGCCGCTCGCTACGTTTTCCAGGCGACTTGATTAACGCCGCGCGGCCATGGCTTCGATAAAGCGGTCGAACAGTGGCGCGACATCCATCGGGCCCGGGCTGGCTTCCGGGTGCCCCTGGAAGCTGAAGGCCACCTTGTCGGTACGCTCGATGCCCTGCAGGGTGCCATCGAACAACGACTTATGGGTTGCGCGCAGATTGGCCGGCAGGGTTGCTTCGTCTACCGCAAAACCGTGGTTTTGACTGGTAATCATCACCACACCGCTGTCCAGATCCTGGACCGGGTGGTTAGCGCCGTGGTGGCCGAGTTCCATCTTCACGGTCTTGGCACCGGAGGCCAGGGCCAGCAGCTGATGACCGAGGCAGATGCCGAACAGCGGAGTCTCGGTTTCGAGGATGTCGCGAATTGCGCTGATGGCGTAATCGCACGGCTCCGGGTCACCCGGGCCATTGGACAGGAACACGCCATCCGGTTTCAACGCCAGCACTTCGCTGGCCGGAGTCTGTGCCGGCACCACGGTCAGGCGGCAACCGCGCTCGACCAGCATGCGCAGGATGTTCAGCTTGACGCCGTAGTCGTAGGCGACCACGTGGTACGGCAGCTCGCTGGCGGCGATTTCCGGGTGACTGTCGCTTTTCAGGTTCCAGACACTCGAGCGCCACTCATAACGCTCGCTAGCGCTCACGACCTTCGCCAGATCCATCCCCTTCAGCCCTGGGAAGCCGCGGGCTGCAGCCAATGCCTGCTCGTCGGAGATATTGTCGCCAGCCAGGATGCAGCCGTTCTGCGCACCTTTCTCACGCAGGATGCGGGTCAGGCGACGGGTGTCGATACCGGCGATGGCCACCACGTTGTTGGCCTTCAGGTAATCCGGCAGCGACAGGGTGCTACGCCAGTTGCTGGCCACCAGGGGCAGATCGCGAATCACCAGGCCGGCGGACCAGACGCGATTGGATTCGGCGTCTTCCGGCGTAGTGCCGGTGTTGCCGATATGCGGATAAGTCAGGGTAACGATTTGCTGGGCATAGGAAGGATCGGTAAGGATTTCCTGATAGCCGGTCATGGCGGTGTTGAACACCACCTCTCCAACGGTTTGACCGTCGACTCCAATGGCTTCGCCGCGAAAAATGCTGCCATCAGCAAGGGCCAAAATGGCTGGTTTAAGGGCTGGCTTAGTCAAGAAAACCTCCGTTCAATCAAGCCTGACAGGGCGTACGCAGGTTGTAAAAAAGCGGGATGACGCTTGGACACGTCACCCCGCTTTTTTCGAATCACTTTTTCAAGTTCCCGCGCGCTTTTAGTGGACACACTAAAGCTGTAGCTTACAGAAAAAGGCCTTTTTGGTCTACCCGCCATTACAACCCTTTAGCTGTCTCAGCGCAGACTCAGCACATCCTGCATGTCGTACAGCCCCGGCTGCTGCCCTTCCAGCCACAACGCAGCACGCACCGCCCCCCTGGCGAAGGTCATGCGACTGGAGGCCTTGTGGGTGATTTCCACGCGCTCGCCATCCGCCGCGAACAGCACGGTATGGTCGCCGACCACATCCCCCGCACGCACTGTGGCGAAGCCGATGGTCTGCCGTTCACGCGCACCGGTCTGGCCCTCACGACCGTAGACCGCGACCTTCTGCAGATCGCGCCCCAGGGCATTGGCCACCACTTCGCCCATGCGCAGCGCCGTGCCGGACGGCGCATCGACCTTGTGCCGGTGATGCGCCTCGATGATTTCGATATCGACCTCATCGCCCAGCACGCGAGCGGCGGTATCCAGCAGCTTCAAGCAGAGATTGACGCCCACGCTGAAGTTGGCGGCGAAGACGATGGGAATCTCCTTGCCCGCCTCCGCCAACAATTGTTTCTCTTCGGCGCTGAAACCCGTGGTGCCGATGATCATGGCCTTGCCCGCCTGCCGGCACAGCGCCAGGTTCTGCAAGGTCACGGACGGGTGGGTGAAATCGATCAGCACATCGAAGCGGTCCAGCACCGCGGCCAGATCACCCGACAGCGGCACGCCCAGCTTGCCGAGCGCCGCCAGCTCACCAGCATCCGCCCCGATCAGGCTGCTGTCCGGGCGATCGACCGCCGCCGTCAAGCAGGCACCGGCCTGCTGTATCGCTTCGATCAGGGTCTTGCCCATGCGCCCAGCGGCACCCACTACGGCTATACGTCGCATAAATCCAGCTCCCAGCTACCAGCCCAAAGCTGCAAGGTACAGGCAGCGCTCGCCGCCTGACGCCTGCAACTGGTTACTTACACATCCCCGAAGAAGCGCTTCACGCCCTCGAACCAGCCACTGGCCTTGGGCGAGTGGGAGGTATCGCCCAGCAGCGACTTGCGGAACTCTTCGAGCAGCTCACGCTGGCGCTTATCCAGATGCACCGGCGTCTCCACCGCGACCCGGCACATCAGGTCGCCAGCACCGCCGCCACGCACAGGGGCGACGCCCTTGCCGCGCAGACGGAACAGTTTGCCGGTTTGCGTGCCTTCCGGAATCTTCAGTTTGACCCGACCATCCAGGGTCGGCACTTCCAACTCCCCCCCCAGCGCCGCATCGGCGAAGCTGATCGGCACTTCGCAGTACAGGTGCTTGCCGTCACGCTGGAAGATCGCATGCTCGCGCACATTGACCACGACGTATAGGTCGCCCGCCGGGCCACCCATGGCGCCCGCCTCGCCCTCACCGGACAGACGAATGCGGTCGCCGGTGTCGACGCCTGGCGGCACCTTGACCGACAAGGTCTTGTGCTCTTCCACCCGACCATGACCGTGACAGGCGCCACAGGGGTCGGCAATCATCTTGCCGCTGCCATGGCAACGCGGACAAGCCTGCTGCACCGAGAAGAAGCCCTGCTGCATGCGCACCTGACCGATGCCGCCACAGGTGGTGCAGGTCACCGGGCTGGTGCCCTTCTTCGCACCGGAACCCTCGCAGATTTTGCAATTGACCAGCGTCGGCACTCGAATGGTTACGGTGGTGCCACGCACTGCCTCTTCCAGATTCAGCTCCAGGGTGTAGCGCAGGTCGCTGCCGCGCTGCGCACCGCCGCGCGAACCGCCACGGGCACCGCCGAAGAAGTCACTGAACACATCACCGAAGATATCGGAGAAGTTCGCCCCGCCAAACCCAGCACCGCCAGCGCCGCCGCCCATGCTCGGATCGACCCCGGCATGCCCGTACTGGTCGAAGGCCGCACGCTTGTTCGCATCGGACAGCACTTCGTAGGCCTCGTTGGCTTCCTTGAACCGCTCTTCCGAGGCTTTATCGTCAGGGTTGCGATCCGGGTGGTGCTTCATTGCCAGCCGGCGATAAGCCTTCTTCAGCTCCGCCTCGCTAGCGCCGCGCTCGACACCCAGCACTTCGTAATAGTCACGCTTAGCCATAATTCTTTAGCACTCTTAAATCACCTTCTCCAGACACGCCAACGCGGGAGCAAGCTCCCGCGCGACGGACAACACCTGCCCACGCTTTAGCTGGGCAGGTTGGAGCGCAAGCAAGCGGACGCTTACTTGTTTTCCTTGACCTCTTCGAACTCGGCATCGACCACATCGTCAGCACCGCCTTTCGCTTCGTCATGCCCATGCGCCGCTTCACCAGGCTGCGGCTGTTCGGCGTACATTTTTTGCGCCAGCGGCGTAGTCGCTTCGGACAGGGCGTTGATCTTGGCTTCGATAGCCGCCTTGTCGTCGCCCTTCACGGCCACTTCGAGTTCGCCCAAGGCCTTTTCGATCGCCGCTTTCTCGTCCGCAGTGGCTTTGTCGCCCGCTTCGGTGAGCATTTTGCGGGTTGCGTGCACCAGTGCGTCACCCTGGTTACGCGCCATCGCCAGCTCTTCGAACTTGCGGTCTTCCTCGGCATTCACCTCGGCGTCACGCACCATTTGCTGGATCTCTTCCTCGGACAGGCCCGAGTTGGCCTTGATCACGATGGACTGCTGCTTGCCGGTGGCCTTGTCCTTCGCGCCCACATGCAGGATGCCGTTGGCATCGATATCGAAGGTCACTTCGATCTGCGGTACACCGCGCGGCGCCGGCGGAATCTCGGCCAGGTCGAACTTGCCCAGCGACTTGTTCTGCGCGGCTTGCTTACGCTCGCCCTGCAACACGTGAATGGTCACGGCGCCCTGGTTGTCGTCGGCGGTCGAGAACACCTGCGACTTCTTGGTCGGAATGGTGGTGTTTTTCTCGATCAGCGCGGTCATCACGCCACCCATGGTTTCGATACCCAGGGTCAGCGGGCTGACGTCGAGCAGCAGCACGTCCTTCACGTCGCCAGCCAACACCGCCCCCTGAATCGCCGCGCCCACGGCCACGGCTTCGTCCGGGTTGACGTCCTTACGCGGCTCCTTGCAGAAGAAGTCGGTCACCAGCTTCTGCACCAGCGGCATGCGAGTCTGACCGCCGACCAGGATCACGTCATGGATCGCGCCCACATCGATACCGGCATCTTTCATCGCGATACGGCACGGCTCGATGGTGCGCTGCACCAGGTCTTCCACCAGGGATTCCAGCTTGGCGCGGGAGATCTTCACGTTCAGGTGCTTCGGCCCGGTCTGGTCGGCGGTGATATAGGGCAGGTTAACGTCGGTCTGCTGGCTGGAGGACAGCTCGATCTTGGCCTTCTCGGCGGCCTCTTTCAGGCGCTGCATGGCCAGCGGGTCGCCCTTGAGGTTCATGCCGCTTTCTTTCTTGAACTCGTCGACCAGGTAGTCGATCAGGCGGATGTCGAAATCCTCACCACCGAGGAAGGTGTCACCATTGGTCGCCAACACTTCGAACTGGTGCTCGCCATCGACTTCGGCGATCTCGATCACCGAGATGTCGAAGGTGCCACCACCCAGGTCATAAACGATCACGGTGTGGTCGCCCTTGGCCTTGTCCATACCGTAGGCCAATGCAGCCGCAGTCGGCTCGTTGATGATGCGCTTGACGTCCAGACCGGCGATGCGGCCGGCGTCTTTAGTGGCCTGGCGCTGACTGTCGTTGAAGTACGCCGGCACGGTGATCACCGCCTCGGTGACAGGCTCGCCGAGGTAGTCTTCGGCGGTCTTCTTCATCTTCTTCAGCACTTCCGCGGAAATCTGCGGCGGAGCCATTTTCTGGCCCTTCACTTCCACCCAGGCATCGCTGTTATCGGCCTTGACGATTTTGTACGGAACCATCTGGATGTCTTTCTGGACGACGTTCTCTTCGAAGCGACGACCGATCAGACGCTTCACCGCGTACAGGGTATTGTGCGGGTTGGTCACCGCCTGACGCTTGGCCGACTGACCGACGAGGATTTCACCGTCGTTGCTGTAAGCGATGATCGACGGCGTGGTGCGCGCACCCTCGGCGTTCTCGATGACCTTGACGGTACCGTTTTCCAGAATCGCGACGCAGGAGTTGGTGGTCCCCAGGTCGATACCGATAATTCTGCCCATCTTCACTCTCCCGAAATTGTGCCTTGAACCTTGAATGCGCCGCGCCCTGGTTTCACCGGTCGCGGCAGCTCTGAATCGCCTGCCTTAATAGATGGGGGCCTGATGCCGAATTTCAAGCCTGCTCATCCATCGAAGGTGGCGTCTCGGCCGGGGGCTTGCTGACCACGACCATGGCCGGACGCAGCAGGCGACCGCTGAGCAGATAACCCTTCTGGAACACCTTGAGCACGCTATTGGGCTCAAGACTGGTGCTTTCCTGCACGGCCATGGCCTGATGGTGTTCGGCATTGAACGGCGCGCCATGCGGGTCGATGACTTCCAACTGATAACGCTTCAGGGTGTCCTGGAACAGCTTGAGCGTCAGCTCCATGCCTTCACGCACCGGCTTGATCGCCTCGTCATCCGGATTGGACAGCTCAAGACCGCGCTCGAGGCTGTCGACGACCGGCAACAGATCATTGGCAAATCTTTCCAGGGCGAACTTGTGGGCTTTTTCCACATCCTGATCGGCGCGACGGCGCACGTTCTGTAAGTCAGCCGCAACCCGCAGAGCCTGATCCTGAGCGGCCGCCAGCTGCTCTTCCAGCGCTTGCACGCGGGCAGCCAGATCTTCGCTCGATACAGCCTCAGCAGCGGGTTCCGCGCCAGGATTCTGGGAATTCAGGGTCTGTTCGTCAGCCATGCGTCTCTCCTCTCAAAAACGACCGCGAGCCTCACTCACGTTTCTGCCGCTTATATGGGGTCACAATCTGCCGATTCAAGAGCGGCGGAGGATTGTCAGGCACAAAACAAACACTGTATAAATAACCATGTCTTACGCCTGAGGGCTCCGCCATGCTGGTACACCTATCCGTGCACAACTACGCCATCGTCGAACATCTCGACCTCGAGCTGAATGGCGGGATGAGCGTCATTACCGGTGAAACCGGCGCCGGCAAGTCGATCATGCTCGACGCCCTCGGCCTGTGCCTCGGTGATCGCGCCGACAGCGGTGTGGTGCGGCCCGGCGCCGACAAGGCGGATATCCTCGCCAGCTTCGATCTTGCCGAGATTCCGGAAGCCCGCGCCTGGCTGGCCGAGCGCGACCTGGAGAGCGACGGGCCGTGCATCCTCCGCCGGGTGATCACCGCCGAAGGTCGCTCGCGCGGCTACATCAACGGCTCACCCTGCCCGCAAGGCGACCTGAAAGCCCTCGGCGAACTGCTGATCGACATCCACAACCAGCACGAACACCAGTCGCTGCTCAAACCCGAGACTCACCGCCGCCTGCTCGATGAGTACGCCGGCAGCCAGGAACTGGCGCGCCAGGTGCAACTCGCCGCGCAGCGCTGGCGGCAAACCCGACAAGAGCTGGAACGCCTGTCCAGCGCCGGCGATGAGCAGCGCGCGCGCCATCAATTGCTCAGCTATCAACTGGAAGAGCTCGACAACCTGGCACTCGGCGAAACCGAACTGACGCAACTGGAACAGGATCACAAGGCCCTGGCCAATGCCGAAAGCCTGCTGAGCGCCTGTCGCCTGGTACTGGAACAATGCAGTGAAAACGACGCCGGCAACGTCTTGTCCGCGCTAACCAGCAGCCTGCAGCGGCTCGGCGCGTTCAACAGTCCACAGGGCGCCCTTGGCGAAGCCGTCAACCTGCTGGCCAGCGCGCAGATCCAGGTGGAAGAAGCAGTCGGCGAACTGAACCGCTTTCTCGATCACTTCGACGCCGATCCCGCGCGCCAGCAACTGCTCGAAGAGCGCCTCGACACTATCTACACCCTGGCGCGCAAGCACCGGATACCACCGAGCGAACTGTCCGCCCTGCAACAGCAGCTATTTGAAGAGCTGGAAAACCTCAACGCCGACGACCAGGCCGCCGAGCGCCTGAGCGAAGAACTTTGCGCCTACGCTCGCCATTACCAAGAAAAGGCCTGCGAGCTCAGCACGCTCCGGCATAGCGCGGCGGGGCAACTGGCTAGCGCCGTCGAAATCGAGATGCAGCGCCTGGGCATGCCGGGCGGACGCTTCAACATCGAACTGCACGGTGCCAACGCCACCGATCCGCACCCGCAAGGCCTGGAGCAAGTGGAGTTTCTGGTCAGCGCCAACCCCGGCCAGCCGCTCAAGGCCCTGGCGAAAGTCGCTTCCGGCGGCGAACTATCACGCATCAGCCTGGCCATCCAGGTGATCACTGCGCAAACCTCGCGAGTCCCCACGCTGATCTTCGATGAAGTCGACGTCGGCATTGGCGGCCCTACTGCCGAAGTGGTGGGCCAACTGCTGCGCCGCCTCGGTTCACGCGGCCAGGTGCTGACCGTGACCCACCTGCCGCAGGTCGCCGCGCAAGGGCACCAGCATCTGTTCGTGCACAAAGCCCGCGGCAGCGACGCCACCCGCACCGCAGTGGCGAATCTGGACGGCCCAGGACGGATTGAAGAAATCGCCCGCATGCTCGGCGGCGTCGACTTGACCGAGGAATCCCTGGCGCACGCCCGGCAGATGGTCAGCACCGCCGCCAATGCGTAGGGCGGTCTCGGAGCGCAGCGACAGCCCGCCGTAACCAACGGCGTACTGCTCGCGAGTACGCCCTACGATAAAAGCAAAAAGGCGACCCTCGGGTCGCCTTTTCATTACCAGCATCGGTAAGCCTTACTTCTTCTTACGCACGTAGAGCACCAGATTGTGATCCACCAACTCGAAACCATGCTCACGCACTATCTCTTTTTGGCGCTTCTCGATCTCGGTATCGAAGAACTCGATCACTTCACCGGAATCGACACAGACCATATGATCGTGGTGACCGCCATCGGCCAACTCAAACACCGCATGACCGCCATCGAAGTTGTGCCGCACCACCAGACCGGCGGCCTCGAATTGAGTCAGTACACGGTACACCGTGGCCAACCCCACATCTTCGCCGGCCTCCATCAGCGCCTTGTACACATCTTCCGCACTCATGTGGCGCTGCTCGGCAGAGTCGAGCATCTGCAGAATTTTGACCCGCGGCAGGGTCACTTTAAGGCCAGCTTTTCGTAGTTCGCTATTTTCAACCATGGTCAGCTTTCTCGCGGTTGCTGCTTCGCAGCTCCCTTCAATGCAGGTATGATCGGACGTCAAGTTGCCCAGCCAAGATAGTGGAAGTCACCCACCGATGCAAAACACCAAGCTCTTGCTGACTAGCCTCACCTTTGTGGGACTGTTCGCACTCGCCGGCTGTTCATTCCCCGGGGTTTATAAAATCGACATTCAACAGGGCAATGTCGTGACGCAGGACATGATAGACCAGTTACGCCCTGGAATGACCCGTCGTCAAGTGCGTTTTATCATGGGTAACCCACTGATTACCGATACCTTCCACGCCGACCGCTGGGACTATCTGTACAGCATCCAGCCAGGCGGCACGCAGCGCCTGCAGGAACGCGTCAGCATCCTGTTCGATGGCAAGGATCAATTGGTCGGCCTCGCGGGCGACTTCATGCCCGGCGTCAGCCGTGACGAAGCGATCCTCGGCCAGGATGGCAGCAGCCCAGCAGCCGCGCCCAAGCCCAGCGAACAAGCAAAAGCTGAAGAGCCGCCCAAGCCCGGCTCACTGCTGGAAAAGATCCAGCGCGAAGTGGACAACGTCGAGACCGTCCCGGTCCCGACTCCCGCACCACTGGAAACCTCGCCGCAATAACCGCTGCGCCGAGACGAAAAAGCCCGGAGATTCCGGGCTTTTTTCTGCGCGCAAAACGGCCTCAGGCGCCCTCTTGGCCCGCCTTGGCCTTGGCCGCCTTCGCCGCGCGCTGCTTGCGCACCTCTTTCGGGTCCGCAATCAGCGGCCGATAGATCTCCACCCGCTCACCCTCTTCCAGCACGCGCTCGTCCGGCTTGGCGACGGCCTTGCCGAAGATACCCAGCGGGCAGCTCGCCAGATCCAGCTCCGGGAAATGCATCGCCATCCCGGACTGCTCGGCGGCCTGCCGCAACGTGGTGCCGTAGGGCAGGTTCAGGCGCAGCAGTTTCTGCTGGTCCGCCAGGGCATAGACCACTTCCACCCTGATGCTTGGCTTATCCATGCAGCTGCTTGGCTCTTTGGCAGAAGGCATCGACCAAGGTATTGGCCGCCTGATTGAACAAGGGCCCGAGGGTCGCCCTCACCAGCGGCCCGGCGTAGTCGAAGGACAGATCCAGACTGATCTTGCAGGCTTTGTCCGTCAGGGCCTTGAATTCCCAGATGCCATGCAGATGGGTGAAGGGCCCCTCCTCCAGCTGCATTTCGATGCGCTGCCCGGGAATCAGCTGATTGCGGGTCATAAAGTGCTGGTGCAGGTGAGCCTTGCTCACCGACAGGCTGGCGCGCATATGGCTGTCGCTAACTTCCAGCACCTCGGTGGCCGAGCACCAGGGCAGAAACTCCGGATAGCGCGCCACATCATTGACCAGATCGTAGAGTGCCTGCGCCGGGTAGGGCAGCAGGGCCGAGCGTTGAATATGCGTGGTCATGCGGGGCTCACTTCCATAACTGCGCGGCAAACACGATGAGAATACCCAGCGGCGCGACATAGCGCATGAGCAAGAAGGTCAGGGCAAACAGTTTCGGACTGCGCATGGCCAACTCCTCGCGCACCGCCTCACGGCCCATCACCCAACCGGCGAAGATCACGAAGGTCAGCCCACCGAGCGGCAACATGATGCGCGAGGTAAAGAAGTCGATCACCCCGAAGAAGTCCAAACCGCCTGCCGCGCCCCACTGATAGAGCTGGAAGCTGTCGGCGCCAGTGACGAAGAACCTGGCCTCCTTCCAGATATTGAAGGAGAACACCGTGCCCAGACCGACAAACCAACAGATAAACGCCAGCCCAGTAGTGACCCAGACCCGGCTCACGCGAGTGCGCTCGACCAGGTAAGCCACCATCGGCTCCAGCAGGGAAATGGCCGAACTCCAGGCCGCCACCGCCACCAGCACGAAGAACACCATGCCCATCAACTGACCGAAGACCACGTTACCAAAGGCCAGCGGCAGGGTGACGAACATCAGCCCCGGCCCCTCTCCCGGATTCAAACCGGCGGCGAACACAATCGGGAACAGCGCCACACCGGCCAGCAGCGAGACGAAGGTATCCAGCAACGCCACGCCGACTATGGTGCCGGAGATCGAGGAATTCTTCGGCATATATGCGCCGTAGATCAGAATCGAACCGACCCCGACACTCAGCGAGAAGAACGCATGGCCCATGGCGGGCAGCAGGCCATCGAGCAGACGCGAGGTATCGAAATTGAACATGAAGTGCACGCCCTCCATGAAATGCCCGGTGGTCAGGCTGTAGCCGAGCAAGATCAGCAGCAGCAGGAATAACAGCGGCATCATGATCCGCAGGCTGTGCTCCAGGCCTGCGACCACCCCCCGAGCGATCACATAGGCCGACAGCAGCATAAAAATGCTGTGCCATAGCGTCAGCCGCCAGGGATCGCTAATCATCCGGGCGAAATACGCCCCGGCCTGCTCGGGTGCCACGCCTTGGAAATCGCCGCGGCCCATGTCGATGATGTAATCCAGCGACCAGCCACCCACCACGCTGTAGAACGACAGGATCAACAGCGCCGTGATCATCCCGGCAAACGCCGCCCACGACCACTTAGCCGAGTGACCGGCCTCGATCGCCAGATCGCGCAGGGCGTTCGCCGGGCTTTGCCGGGCCCGTCGACCGATCAAGGTTTCTGCCAACATCACCGGCAAACCGAGCAGCGCGATGCACAGCAGAAACACCAGGACAAAGGCTCCGCCGCCGTAGACGCCGGTCATATAGGGGAACTTCCAGATACTCCCCAAGCCCACCGCCGAGCCCGTAGCCGCCAGGATGAAGACCCAGCGACTAGCCCAGGAACCGTGGATCGAAACCTTGTCGCCCGCCATGTAGATACCCGTGGTGCCTGCAAAAGAGCGCGCATTCTCCGAGATTCATCCAGGCCCCTCAAGCCTTTGCGCCACCAGGGCTTGGCCGAGACGAGAGCGCCTGTGGGACTCGCCAGTTTTTTGCGTCGCGGGACGAACTGCGGCAACCACAAGCAGGCGACCCAGAACAACAAAAAACCCGCCTCGCCCGAGACCCTAGGTCAAAATTCTACAGACGCCTAAACTGTCGCCAGCCGGCCGACGACTCCCTATAATGCCGCGCCTATGGCTAAGCAAAAGAAACACCCTCAGGGCACCATTGCCCAAAACAAGAAAGCCCGGCACGACTACTTCATCGAGCACAAGTTCGAGGCGGGCATGGTCCTGGCCGGCTGGGAAGTGAAAAGCCTGCGGGCCGGCAAAGCGCAGTTGGTCGACAGCTACGTGCTGCTCAAGAATGACGAAGCCTGGCTGATCGGTTGCCACATTGCGCCACTGACCGCCGCCAGCACCCATGTCATCGCCGACCCCGTGCGCACGCGCAAATTGCTGCTCAACAAGCGCGAGCTGGAAAAGCTGACCACCTCCGTACAGCAGAAGGGTTACGCCTGCGTGGCCTTGTCGATGTACTGGAAGCAGCACTTGATCAAGTGCGAAATCGGCCTGGGCAAAGGCAAGAAGGAATACGACAAGCGCCATACCGAACGCGAGCGCGACTCCGATCGCGAACTGCAGCGCGCAGTTCGTAACAAGGGCAAAGACGAATAGCCAGCTGCCGAAGCGTCTCTGGCTCTCCGCCTACGCGGGGCTGACGGTGTGGGGCGCACTATCGGTCGTGCGCTCCGATAGTGCAGCAGCTACCTTCTAAAAACCCTGCCGCCGCTCCGCTCGCGCCACTCGCTGCGCCTCCTGCAAGCCCTCCGCCAGCACTTCCTGCACGTAATGGATGTGTCGATTGGATACTTCCCGCGCCGCCTCGGCACGCCCCTCGATGATCGCCCGATACAACTCGCCGTGCTGCTGCATCAGCATCTTGCGGGTCTCGCTGCGCAGCGCGTACATGCCGCCGATATTGGTCACCACGTTGCGCTTCAACAGGTCGAACAAGCCGCGAATGGTGTGCAGCAACACCGCGTTGTGGCTGGCCTCGGCGATCGCCAGGTGAAAGCGCGCATCGGCGGCGCCCTCTTCGGCACGACTGACCTTGCCCTCACGCGCATAACAGTCCTGCAGCGCCTCGAAGGCTTCGCGCAGACGCCGATGGTCCAGCTCGGTCGCCCGTTGGGCGGCGTAATAGGCACAGGAGCCTTCCAGCGTGTGGCGAAACTCCAGCAAATCACGCTGCGCCTCGGGGTTGCTCTCCAGCAAATGCAGCAGCGGATCACTGAAAGTCGACCCTAAGGACTCCGCGACATAGTTGCCGCCCCCCTGCCGGCTGATCAGCAAGCCCTTGGCCGCCAGCTTCTGAATCGCCTCACGCAATGAGGGTCGCGACACGCCGAACTGCTCGGCCAGCGCGCGCTCCGCAGGCAGGCGCTCGCCGGCCTTGAGCGTGCCTTCGAGAATCATCCCCTCGAGCTGCGCAACGATATCGTCCGACAAACGGCGCTGCTGTACCTGACCGAAGCCCATAACCCTCTCCACCCTGCCCGACCGGCGGCCGGGCTGTCTAAATCCGTGCATTGCCACCTGTTAGCCGCAGCCTAACCAGCCTCCGACAGCGCGACAAGAACAACCAAGCGCAACCAGCCTCGACCAAAGTCGCAGGCCGACAAATTGACAGACTCGCTGCAAGGCTTTTACCCTGAGCCGTCGAGATTGTAAATTGGTATTACCAATTAAGCCGACACGCGAGTTGCGGTCACTATTTTGCCTGGCTGGACGCCACAAGCGCCCGGCCCAAATGACCCGACATAAGGCACACCCAACAATAATCAGGGAGCCAACCCACGATGCAAGCCTGGCAACAGCTATACACCCCACTCGGCAGCCTTGGCCTGTCGGCACTGGCGGCCGTTATCCCCATCGCCTTTTTCTTCCTCGCCCTCGCGGTATTCCGCCTCAAGGGCCATGTCGCCGGCACCGTCACCCTGGCGCTGTCGATACTGGTCGCCATCTTCGCCTTCCAGATGCCGGCCGACATGGCGTTTGCCGCCGCCGGCTACGGCTTCGCCTATGGCCTGTGGCCGATCGCCTGGATCATTGTCGCGGCGGTATTTCTCTACAAGCTGACGGTGAAAAGCGGGCAGTTCGAGGTGATCCGCAGCTCGGTACTGTCGATCACCGACGACCAGCGCCTACAGGTCTTGCTGATCGGCTTCTCCTTCGGTGCCTTCCTCGAAGGCGCCGCCGGCTTCGGTGCGCCGGTGGCGATCACCGCGGCCCTGCTGGTCGGCCTGGGTTTCAACCCGCTGTACGCCGCCGGTCTGTGCCTGATCGCCAACACCGCGCCAGTGGCCTTCGGCGCCCTGGGCATTCCGATCATAGTCGCCGGCCAGGTCACCGGCATCGACGCGTTCAAGATCGGCGCCATGGCCGGCCGCCAACTGCCGCTGCTGTCGATCATAGTGCCGTTCTGGCTGGTGTTTATGATGGATGGTTTCAGAGGCATCAAGGAAACCTGGCCTGCCGCCCTGGTGGCCGGCGCCAGCTTTGCCATCACCCAGTACTTCACCTCCAACTACATCGGCCCGGAACTGCCGGACATCACCTCGGCGCTGGTCAGCCTGGTGTCGTTGACGCTGTTCCTCAAGGTCTGGCAACCGCAGCGCGCCACCGAGGCGCAAGTGCTCGGCGTCACGGCCGGCGGTGCCGCGCTAGTCGGCGGTTTCGGCGGGCCGCGCAGCAGCACGCCCTCGCCTTACAGCCTGGGCGAAATCCTCAAAGCCTGGTCGCCGTTCCTGATTCTCACCGTGCTGGTGACGATCTGGACCCTGAAGCCGTTCAAGGCCCTGTTCGCCACGGGCGGCGCGCTGGAAAGCTGGGTGTTCTACTTCGCCATTCCGCACCTGGATCAACTGGTGCTGAAAGTCGCGCCGATTGTCGCCAGCCCGACTCCGATGGCCGCCGTGTTCAAACTGGACCCGGTTTCCGCCACCGGTACGGCGATTTTCTTCTCGGCACTGATCTCGATGCTGGTTCTCGGCATCCACGCAAAAATTGGTCTGACCACCCTCAAGGAGACCCTGGTCGAGCTGCGCTGGCCGATTCTGTCGATTGGCATGGTGCTGGCCTTCGCCTTCGTCACCAACTTCTCCGGTATGTCGACCACCCTGGCCCTGGTTCTCGCCGGCACCGGTGCGGCCTTCCCGTTCTTCTCGCCGTTCCTCGGCTGGCTGGGAGTGTTTCTGACCGGTTCGGACACCTCCTCGAACGCACTGTTCGGCTCGCTGCAAGCGACCACGGCGCACCAGATCGGCGTCAACGACACCCTACTGGTGGCGGCCAACACCAGTGGCGGCGTGACCGGCAAGATGATCTCGCCGCAGTCGATCGCCGTGGCCTGCGCCGCCACCGGCCTGGTCGGCAAGGAATCGGACCTGTTTCGCTTCACCCTGAAGCACAGCCTGATGTTCGCCACCCTCGTCGGTCTGATCACCCTGGCGCAGGCCTATGTGTTCACCGGCATGCTGGTTCACTAATGAACCTCTGAAGCTAAGCCGTCAGCCCCGCCTCGGCAGAACTGCAGAAACGCCGAGGCATCCGGGCTCCCGCTTGCGCGGGAACGACGACTCACAACGCATCCAGAGATTCATGCAGTACAAGCACCACACTCGGCGCCGGGCTTGCCCGCTGCCAGCTATTCACCAACCGCCCTGCAAGGCTGCCGAAAGCTTCGGCAGCTAAGCTGGGCGGATAACCGGGCCAACCCGGAGAAACGCCTGATGAGCGAGCTGTTCCATAACGCCGTGCCCAACGCGACCCGCGTCGCGCCGCCGCAGCCAAAGCCGCGCCAATACCCCGCGCGCAAGCCCGCGCAGGTCTATCTGTTCGGCACCTGTGTCGTGGATGTGTTTTTTCCCGAAGCGGGGATGGCTGCCATTCACCTGCTGGAACGCGAAGGCATCCGGGTGCACTTCCCGCAGGGGCAGAGTTGCTGCGGGCAGCCGGCCTACACCTCGGGTTACACCGAGCAGGCACGGGAAGTCGCGCGCGCGCAGCTGGCCTTGTTCGCCGGCGATTGGCCGCTGGTGGTGCCGTCCGGCTCCTGCGCCGGGATGCTGCGCGAGCACTATGCCGAGCTGTTCAAGGACGAGCCGGCCACCCTCGAGCAGGTGCAGGCCCTGGCCGAGCGCACCTATGAGCTGGCCGAGTTTCTGTTGTGCGTGTGCAAGGTACGGCTGCAGGACCGCGGCGAGCCGGTCAAGGTGGCGCTGCACACCTCCTGCTCGGCCCGCCGCGAAATGAACACCCACCTGCACGGCCGCGCCCTGCTCGCGCAGTTGGCCCAGGTGGAGCGAGTGGAGCACGATCACGAGAGCGAGTGCTGCGGTTTTGGCGGCACCTTCTCGGTGCGCATGGCGGATATTTCCGGTGCCATGGTCGCGGACAAGACCCGCGCGCTGCAGGAATCCGGTGCACAGCAGGTGATCAGCGCCGACTGCGGCTGTTTGATGAACATCAACGGCGCATTGGAGAAACAACAGCAAGCGCTACGCGGGCATCATTTAGCGAGTTTCCTCTGGCAACGCACCGGAGGTGGGGAATGAGCAGTCAATCACTGATCCCCAGCGTGCAACTGCACGCAGACTTCAAGACCCGCGCCCACCAGGCGCTGGGCGACAGCCAACTGCGGAGCAACTTCCGCAGCGCCATGGATTCGCTGATGAGCAAGCGGGCGGCGGCCTTCGGCGATGCCGATGAACGCGAACGGCTGCGTGCCCTGGGCAACAGCATCCGTGCCCGCGCGCTATCCAAGTTGCCCGACCTGCTCGAGCGACTGGAACAGAACCTGGCCCGCAACGGTGTGAAGGTGCACTGGGCGGAAACCGTGGACGAGGCGAATGCCATCGTCCTCTCGATCATCCGTGCTCACGAGGCGCGGCAAGTGATCAAGGGCAAATCGATGGTCAGCGAAGAGATGGAGATGAACCATGTCCTCGCCGAACAGGGCATTGAATGCCTGGAGTCGGACATGGGCGAGTTCATCGTCCAGCTCGACCACGAGAAGCCTTCCCATATCATTATGCCGGCGATCCACAAGAATGCCGGCCAGGTCGCGTCCTTGTTCCACGACAAACTCGGCGTGGAGTACACCAAGGACGTCGACCAACTTATTCAGACCGGTCGCCGCGTGCTGCGGCAGAAGTTCTTCGAGGCCGATATCGGCGTCTCGGGCGTCAACTTCGCGGTGGCCGAAACCGGCTCCCTGCTGCTCGTCGAGAACGAGGGCAACGGCCGCATGTCGACCACGGTGCCGCCGGTGCATATCGCCGTGACCGGCATCGAAAAGGTCGTCGAGCACCTGCGCGACGTGGTGCCGCTGCTCTCGCTGCTGACCCGCTCGGCGCTGGGCCAGCCGATCACCACCTACGTCAACCTGATCTCCGGCCCACGCCAGGCCCACGAACTCGACGGCCCGCAGGAAGTGCATCTGCTATTGCTGGATAACGGCCGCAGCCAGGCCTTCGCCGACGGCGAGCTGCGTCAGACGCTCAATTGCATCCGCTGCGGCGCCTGCATGAACCATTGCCCGGTCTATACCCGCATCGGCGGCCACGCCTACGGCGAGGTCTACCCCGGGCCGATCGGCAAGATCATCACCCCGCATCTGGTCGGCCTGGCGAAGGTTCCGGATCACCCCAGCGCCTCGTCGCTGTGCGGCGCCTGCGGCGAAGTCTGCCCGGTGAAGATTCCGATCCCGGCCCTGCTGCGACGTTTGCGCGAAGAGAACGTCAAGCCCCCGAACGCTCCGCACCCAGTCATGCGTGGCCAAGGCAGCAAGTATTCGCGTACGGAGCGCTGGCTGTGGAATGCCTGGCGCCACCTCAACCGCTCGCCGCGGCTGTATCGCGGCTTCCTGTTCCTCGCCACGCGTCTGCGCGGCCTGACACCGAGCAAGCTCGGCCCCTGGACGCAAAACCACAGCGCCCCGAAACCCGCCGTCCGCTCGCTGCACGAACTGGCCCGCGAACATCTGGGGGATGAGTGATGGTCATAGCCTCACGTAGGAGCGGGCCATGCCCGCGATCCGAACCCCGCGCAGAAACAATCGCGAGCAGAGCTCGCTCCTACATGGGGGTTAGGCCATGAGCGCCAAGCAGAACATCCTCGCCAAGCTGCGCAGCAGCCTGAGCGGCACCACGCCGCTGGCCGATGACTTCGACGAAACCCTGCTGACCCAGCCCTGGCGCTATCCGCCGGCGCAGCGCATCGCCCGCCTGCGCGAGTTGATGGAGGCCGTGCATACGGAAATCCACCTGACCGGTAGCGCCGCGTGGCCGGCGCTGCTGCAGCGCCTGCTGGTGGAGCGCGGCCTGCCCAGCCTGCTGATCGCGCCGAATACCGAGCACGGCCAGCAACTCCAGGCGCACTGGAAGACGAGCGCCTGCACCATCACCCTCAAGGCCTACGACCGGCCCATCGAGGAGTGGAAAGCCGAGCTGTTCGACGAGACTCCGGCCAGCCTCACCGGCACCCTCGGCGCCATCGCCGCCACCGGCAGCCTGATCCTCTGGCCAAGCCGTGAAGAGCCACGCCTGATGAGCCTGGTGCCACCGCTGCATTTCGCCCTGCTCAAGGCCAGCGAGGTCTATGACAACCTCTATGAGGTGCTGCACCAGCAGCAGTGGGCCGCCGGCATGCCGACCAACGCGCTGCTGATTTCCGGCCCGTCGAAGACCGCCGACATCGAGCAGGTGCTGGCCTATGGCGCCCACGGCCCGAAAGACCTGGTGGTGCTGATCCTGGAGGACGCATGAGCCTGCCGGCCGCCTTTCTGCGTGACGCGCAACGCCTGATCCCGCCTGAGCGGCGCTTCGATGACCCGCTGTCGACCCTGGCCTTCGGCACCGATGCGAGCTTCTATCGGCTGATTCCCAAGCTGGTGCTGCGCGTCGAATCCGAAGCGGAAGTCATCGCCCTGCTCAAGCTGGCCCACGCCGAACGGGTGCCGGTGACCTTCCGCGCCGCCGGCACCAGCCTCTCCGGCCAGGCCATCAGCGACTCGGTGTTGATCGTCCTCGGCGATAACTGGAATGGCCGCGATATCCGCCATGGCGGCCGTCAGATCCGCCTGCAACCCGGCGTGCTCGGCGCCCAGGCCAACGCCTGGCTGGCGCCGTTCGGACGCAAGATCGGCCCCGACCCGGCCTCGATCAACGCCTGCAAGATCGGCGGCATAGTCGCCAACAATGCCAGCGGCATGTGCTGCGGCACCGCGCAGAACAGCTACCACACCCTGGCCGGCATGCGCCTGGTGCTGGCCAACGGCAGCGCCGTGGATAGCGAAGACGCCGCCAGCGTCGCCGCCTTTCGCGCCAGCCATGCGCACCTGCTCGAACAGCTCGGCGAACTCGGCCGGCAGACCCGCGCCAACCCCGAGCTGGCCGCGAAGATCCGGCACAAATACCGACTGAAGAACACCACCGGCCTGTCGCTGAATGCCCTGGTCGACTACGACGAGCCGCTGGAGATCCTCACCCACCTACTGGTCGGCTCCGAAGGCACCCTCGGGTTTATCAGCGCGGTGACCTACGACACCGTGCTCGAGCACCCGCACAAGGCCTCGGCGCTGATCGTCTTCGCCGATGTGGAGACCTGCTGCACCGCCGTCACCGCGCTGAAAAGCCAACCGGTCTCCGCCGTCGAACTGCTGGATCGCCGCAGCCTGCGTTCGGTGCAGGACAAACCGGGGATGCCGGCTTTCGTCCGTGAGCTGTCGGCGAATGCCTGCGCGCTGCTGATCGAATCGCGCGCTGCTTCGCAGTCGCTGCTGGATGAACAGCTGGCGCAGATCATGGCGGCCCTCGCGCCCTTCCCAGTCGAGCAACGGGTCGACTTCAGCACCGACCCGGTGGTCTACAACCAGCTCTGGGCGATCCGCAAGGACACCTTCCCGGCCGTCGGCGCGGTGCGCCAGACCGGCACCAGCGTGATCATCGAGGACGTGACCTTTCCGATCGAACACCTGGCCGCCGGCGTCAACCGCCTGCTCGCGCTGTTCGAGAAGCACCGCTATGACGAGGCGATCCTGTTCGGCCACGCGCTGGAGGGCAACCTGCACTTCGTCTTCACCCAGGCGTTCGAAACACCCGAGCAAGTCGCCCGCTACTCGGCGTTCATGGACGAGGTCGCCCAGTTGGTGGCGGTGGAGTTCGGCGGTTCGCTGAAGGCCGAGCACGGCACCGGCCGCAACATGGCGCCCTTCGTCGAACTCGAATGGGGCCACGACGCCTATCAGTTGATGTGGCAGCTGAAACGCCTGCTCGACCCGCGCGGCATCCTCAACCCGGACGTGGTGCTGAGTGAGGATACCGAGATCCATCTGAAGCACCTGAAACCGCTGCCGGCCGCCGACGAAATCGTCGACAAGTGCATCGAGTGCGGCTTCTGCGAACCGGTCTGCCCGTCCAAGGAGCTGACGCTCAGCCCGCGCCAGCGCATCGTCATCTGGCGTGAGATTCAGGCTAAGCAACGCGCCGGCGAAAACACCGCCGAACTGGAGCAGGCTTACCAGTACCAGGGCCTCGACACGTGCGCGGCCACCGGCCTCTGCGCCCAGCGCTGCCCGGTCGGGATCAATACCGGCGAGTTGGTGCGCAAGCTGCGCGCCCGCACGGCGACCCATCAGGGCAGCGCCAACTGGCTGGCCGCGCACTTCGCCACGGCCCTGAAAGGCGCACGTTTCACCCTCTTGGCCGCCAATGGCGTACGCAAAGTGCTCGGTGCCCCTCTGCTGGAGAAAACCTCCGCGAGCCTGCACAAGGCCTCCGGCAACCGCCTGCCGCAGTGGACACCGGCCATGCCCCAGGCAGCGCAGCCGATCCGCCTCACCCCGCCGACTGCCGATCAACGCCCACGGGTCGTGTATCTGGCCGCCTGCGTCTCCCGCGCCATGGGCCCGTCGTTCAGCGACAGCGAACAAATGCCGCTGCTCGACAAGACCCGTATGCTGCTGGAGAAAGCCGGCTATCAGGTGGTCTTCCCGGACAATCCGGACAGCCTCTGCTGCGGCCAGCCGTTCGCCTCCAAGGGCTATGCGGCGCAAGCCGAGGGCAAGCGCCGGGAGCTGATCGACGCCCTGCTCAAGGCCAGCCGGGGTGGCCTCGATCCGATCTACTGCGACACCAGCCCGTGCGCCCTGCGCCTACTGCAGGACGGGCTGGATGAGCGGCTGAACCTGCACGACCCGGTGAAATTCATCCGTGAGCACCTGCTCGAGCGCCTGGAGTTCCAGCCGCAGGACAAGCCGGTGGCGGTGCATGTCACCTGCAGCACCCAACAGCTGGGCGAAGCCCAGGGGCTGATCGACATCGTCCGCCGCTGCACCAGCCAAGTGGTGATCCCCGAGGGCATCCACTGCTGCGGGTTCGCCGGCGACAAGGGCTTCACCACCCCGGAACTCAACGCCCACTCGCTGCGCACCTTGAAAGACGCGGTGCAGACCTGCACGGAGGGTATTTCCACCAGCCGCACCTGCGAAATCGGCCTGAGCCAGCATGGCGGCATCGACTATCACGGCTTGGTTTATCTGCTCGATCGGGTCACCACGGCCAAGGCCGTCTGAAGCTGCAGCGCACACTGCCGCGTTCACAGCACAAACCTCAGTCCCGCCCCGTGCGGGGCTTTTTTATCGGGAGAAAATGACCGGCGGCCATGGTCGCGGTGGATGACTTCCTATACTGGGAACGTCAGCCCAATCTCGGAGACCCGCCATGCGTCGCCTCGCTCTATTCCTAGCCGCCACCCTGCTCAGCACCCCGCTCTGGGCCATGCATTGCCCACAAGACATGGCCCAGATCGATGCCTTCCTCAAGAGCGCCCCACCCGCCGACCCGGAGGTACTGGCCCAGGTGCAGAAGCTGCGCGCCGAAGGCGAAGCGCTACACAAGGCCGGCGACCACAGCCAGTCGGTGAAGGTGCTCGGCGAAGCCTTGGACTTGCTGCAGGCCAGCGAGTAACCCGCCAGGCGCTGCCCCTACAGCGCCTGAGCGAGCAACGACAAGGCCAGCCGGCGCACCTGCTGCAGGTCGACCGGCTTAGCCAGACAGGCTTGGGCGCCACGTTTGCGCGCTTCGGCAAAGATCGCTTCATCGGCCGCGGCGCTGACCACCAGTACCGGTACAACGCGTAACCGTGGGGTGCGCCGAAGCATGTCGAGCACCGCCAAGCCGTCGCCATCCGGCAGGTCGAGGTCGAGCAGCAGCAACGCCGGGGTGAAACTTTCCAGCTCCGCCAGGGCGCGTTGCAGCGAGGCGGCGCCGCGCACCTCGGCGAACTCGCGCAAGCCTTCCTGCAACACCTTCAGACACGCCGGGTGATCCTCGACACAGAGCACCGCGGCCAGCGTTTTCGGCTCGGGCTGACTATCCGGCCGCGGCTCGGTTGCCGTAGTCTCGGGCGGCGCGGCACTCGGCAGGTCGATCCAGAAGCGGCTGCCCATGCCGGGTGCACTGCGAAAACCAATCTCGCCACCCATCAGCTCCGCCAGTTCGCGGCTCAACACCAGACCGATGCCGGCACCGGGGGTATTCGAATTCTCCCAGCCCAAGCGCTGGAATGGCTGGAACAGCTGGGCCTGCTGCTGCTCGCTGAGCCCCGGGCCACTGTCATCGACCCACAACCGCACGCAGTTCGAACGCACCTCATACCCCAGGCTGACCAGGCCTTGCGGGCTGTTGTACTTGATCGCGTTGGACAGCAGGTTGAGCAGCACCTGGCGCAGCCGACGAATATCCGCCAACACATACAGCGCTGGCTCGGCCGCCGCCATGACCTGCAACTGCTGTCGGCGTAGCTGCGCCTCCGGCTGCACCAGCTCGGCACAACCGGCGAGCAGCGCACCGACCTCGACCGCGTTGAGCTGCAGCTGCTGGCGCCGGCTCTCGATACTGGAAAGGTCGAGGATGTCATCCACCAACGAGGTGAGGTGGCGGCTGGCATTGACGATTTCCCGCGCATAATCGGCCTGCTGCTCTGCGCCGGGTTGCTCCTGCGCGTCCAGTTCGATCAGTTGGGCGAAGCCATAGATCGCATTCAACGGCGTGCGCAGCTCATGGCTCATGCTGGAGAGAAAACGGCTCTTGGCCTGGCTCGCCGCTTGCGCTTCCAGGCTGGCGCGGCGCAAATCCTCCTGCACCAGCTTCAGGCCGGTGATATCGACATGGGTGCCGGCCACCCGCAGTGCCAGCCCGTGCGCATCGCGCTCCAGCACCTTGCCACGGCTGAGCAGCCAGGCGTACTGGCCCTGCGCATCGGCGAAGCGGTACTCCGCATCGAAATGCTCTCCACCGCTGACGGCAAAGAACTTGCGCAGGCGCCGCACCCGATCGAGATCATCGGGATGCACCCGCTGGTTAAACTCGCTGAACGTCAGACTCTCGCCGCTGAGGCCGAAACGCTTAACCGCACGCCCGCTGATCTTGATCATCGAGCTCTCGGCCTCGACCTCCCAGAGGCTTTCCGTGGTGCTTTCCAGCACCAACTCAAGGTTGCGCTGGGCCTGGAACCGCTCGCTCTCGCTGGCCTGCAACTGGGCACCGGTTTGCTGTACCGCCGTCGCCATACTGACCAACTCATCGATCTGAGTCGTGGGCGCGCTGGGCTGGTAATCGCCCTGACCGAGACGGCGCATCATCGCCACCACCCCCGCCATTGGTTGTGCCAGCTCGGCGCTCAGACGCCGTGAACGGCGCCACATCCAAGCGAAAAACAACAGGTAGAAGAACAGCAGCCCGCCGATCAGCAGATAGCCGATCTGCCGGTAGCGCTCGGCCAGGTTGTTGGTCTCGCGAAAGATATTCGCCTCATCCACCACCAACAGCAGGCGCCAGCCGGTTTGCGGAATCTCGCTCCAGGCCACCAGTTGCTTGCGCCCGCCCAGCAGCACCTCCTGCACGCTGCCCGGACTCGCCGCCATCGCCTGCAGCAGCGGCTGCAGGTCGCGGCGCTTGCTCAGGTTGAAGTCATCCGGCTTGAGTACCTCGCGGCGTACCGCCTCCTCGTAGCTGTACTGGGTCAATTCGTTCAGACCGAAGTCGTGCTCGCCAGCCTCAGGCAAGGCGATGACCCCGTGGTCGCGACTGACCAGCATGGCGTAACCCTGCCAAGGCACCTGCAGATTGCCGATCTCGGCCAGCATCTGCCCGACGGTGATATCCACCCCGACCACCCCCTCGAGGAAGCTCTCCCGATAGATCGGCGCCACTGCGGACATCATCCAGCCCTGCCCGGCCGGATCGAGGTACACATCCGTCCAGGCGACCTTGCGCGCAGGGTTGTGCTGGGCGTCGGCCAGGTAATAGAAGTTGTAATCGGGTATCACCATGTCATGGGGATACTGCTCGGGGGTCATGAAGAAGGGGTAGATGCGGTTGTAGCTGTCCCAACTGTTGAAATAGAGCGCCGAGACCAAGGGGTTAGCGCTGCTGATCCAACGCATCAGGGGGTCGACCTGCGACAGCCGCAGGGCCTTGGCGTGATCCTGCTGCGCCAGCGGCGTGCTGTTGGCATAGAAAGACGCCGCCCGCCCATCATCGCTACGGCTGTAGAACACCCCATCGGCGCTTACCGCATGCCGCGCCCGCTCCAGCGCATCCGGCTGGTAGGCCACATCGCTCAGGGCCCGAGCAGTCGCCGCCCGATAGATCTGCAGCTGCGCCTCGATGCCCTGTAGGCGGCTGTCGATGACCTGCCCCTCGCGCTGCACCGCCCCCGCCAGATCCTGCACGGCGCTCTGCCGCAGATAGTCCAACTGCGAATCGCGGATGGCGGTGTTGCTCAGCAGGTACACCGTAATCAACACCGTCTCCACCAAAATCAGCGGGATCAGCGCGCTTTGCACGAAGGCGCGCCAGATCCACTGGCGCAAGGGATAACTCGACGGACGCGACATAGCGATGGCTCTTAGAGGGTTGCGACGATAACCGACAAAATCGCCATGATATCGCCAGTTGGCCAGCATAACCTTAGCCAACGGCGAGTCGACGCGTGGGAACCTTTGCCGTACACTGGGCGTGCCAACTGTGTCACCACAGTGGTTTTGGGGCCGATTAGGATTCGACGCCGGTAACAAAACTCGAGGGGCATGCCGAGCTGGTAGCAGAACTCGTTAATTAGCTGCTGCAAACTTATAGTTGCCAACGACGACAACTACGCTCTAGCCGCCTAAGTGCCGCTAGCTGTCCATAGGGGATGCCTGTAAACCCGAAGATTCTGGACAGTCATATAGAACAGGATCGCCGCCAAGCTCGCTGCAGGTGTAACGGCTAAAACTTATGCAGCTCGCTCAAAGCACCCTGCCACTCGGGTCGCGATGAGTTAACTCAATAGAGATGGCTACGCATGTAGAACCGACAGCGGAGAACTGGCGGACGGGGGTTCAAATCCCCCCGGCTCCACCAAAAAAGCGTTAAAAATAAGGCACTTAGCGAATAGCTACAGTGCCTTTTTTGTGCCTTTTAGGGCTGTTTTGGCTGGGTTATGCCAGCTTAATGACAGCTTTTGCCTCGACTAGGCCGGTCGCCCCCCCCCTCTACGCCCGTGCCTCCGTTGCCAATGCCCCACCGGAATCCTTCTTCAACAACTCGTACACCACCGTCAGAAACACATCCCGCGTCGCTTCGTCGCTCAGCAGCTTGGTCGCCATGCTGGTGTGACTGCTCATGGCACCGGCAATGGCCTGAATCGCTTTGCTCGGCAGGTCGGCTTTCATGGCTTGGTCCATGGTGTTGTTCTGCACCTGAGCCATAACCACGGTATCGCTGCGCAGTTTCTCGGAAACGTGCACGGCAAAGGCCACTTGGTCCGTATCAGTGATGTCCTTACCGAAGGCGTTGTTGAGCTTTTCAATCAGGTCGGTGAGGTATTTCTTTTCACGATCACGCGCATCACGCAGGCCGTTGTCGGTGATGCCATACAGCGCGGGGGTTTCACCAACAGCTGAAAGACCGGTCAGGCCATCACCTTTCTTGATTTTGTAATGACTCAATTTGAGATCGCCCAGGTCGACCTGTTCGGCGCTGATGCCCTTCAGGCGCTTACGCAGCAGACGTGCGTAGCTGGCAAATGCTTCCAGTGCCGGGTCGCCGAACTCGACCAATTGGGCGATGTACTCATAGGTGCGCACGAACTTGGTCAGGCTCTCACTGAAGATCATTAACTCATCGCGAGCCTTGCAATACTCCGCCCGTTGCACATCTGCATAGTCCTTGCCTTTCTCATCGCCACTATCGTTTGCGACTTCCCAGGCTTTCTCCCACTGGTCAATGGCGTCGTTGAGCGTTTTCAGCTTGCCGTTGAAGCGGTCTGTGGCCGACTGGGTGAGGGAGTAGAGCTTCTGGTGGGTCACATTGCGATCCACGATGGCTTCGCCGAAGGCCTCCACCTCTGCGGCCTCGTAGATGAACATGCCGTCCAGGCGCTGCTTGATGTCGTAGACGATGTTCGGGTCCTGGATATCGGCAACCTGGGCATCGCGATAGAAGGTCTTGAATGCCGCCAAGATCTCCTCGGCCTCGTTGGCAAAGTCGATGACGTAGGTCTTGTCCTTGCCGGGGAAGGTCCGATTCAGACGCGACAGGGTCTGCACGGCCTCCACACCGGAGATTTTCTTGTCCAAATACATAGCCACCAGCTTGGGCTGGTCGAAGCCGGTCTGGTACTTGTTGGCAACGATCATCACCCGGTAGTTCGGCGTGTCGAACACCTTGCGCATGTCGCGGCCATGCAGTCCGGGGTTCAGGTTGGTCTCGCTGAACTGGTGATCGGTGGGCAGACTGCCTTCCTGCACATCGGAGTTAGGCACCTCGCCGGAGAACGCCACCATTGCCTGCACATTGTCGTAACCCTTGCGCTGGCAGTAGTCCAGCAGCGCTAGGTGATACTTCACGGCAGCGGCGCGTGAACCGGTCACCAGCATGGCCTTGGCCTGGCCTCCGAGAAGATGGGCCACGTTCTTGCGAAAGTGCTCCACGATCAGCTCGACCTTCTGCCCCACGTTCACCGGGTTGAGCGACAGCCACTTGGCCAGCACGCGCTTGGCGCTCTTTTCGTCCACACGCTTGTCATCGACGAACTCGCTTCCGATTCTGAGGGCCACGCTGTAGCTGGTGTAGTTCTTCAGCACATCGAGAATGAAGCTCTCCTCGATGGCCTGCTGCATGGTGTACAGGTGGAACGGTGCCGGCGGGTTGTCCTGGCTGACCGGCAGCGCCGGACTGCGCGGACGACCGAACAGGCTCAGGGTCGAGTGCTTCGGCGTGGCGGTGAACGCAAAGTAGCTGGCATTGCCTGGCCGGCTGCGTGAGGACTGCCAAACCGACAAGCGCTCTTCCTTGCTCAGTTTGTCCCACTCGTCCTCGCTTTGCCCGGTCAGCACATAGCGCAGATCATCGGCGGTGCTACCGCCAGTGGAGCTGTGCGCCTCGTCGATGATGATGGCGAATCGGCGGTCGCGCAGGCTGGTCTCGCCGAGAATGGCCTTCTGCGCATAGGGGAAGGTCTGCAACGTACAAACGATGATCGGCACACCGTCGAGCATCGCCTTGGCCAACTGCTGGCTCTTTGGCAGGCTGGATTGCTGGCGGTCGATGGCGCAAACCACGCCGGCCTGGTGCTCGATCTGCTGAATGGCATCCTGCAACTGTTGATCCAGCACCTGGCGGTCGGTGACCACGATCACGCTGTGGAAATACGGCTCACCGTCCGGGCGGCGCACGCGGATCAGCGAATGTGCCGTCCAGGCGATGGTGTTGGTCTTGCCCGAACCGGCGCTGTGTTGGATCAGGTACGGCTGCCCTGCCCCCTCCTCACGGACCTTATCAATCATTTTGGTCACACCCTCCCACTGGTGGAAGCGCGGGAAGATCAGGCCCTCCTTGTAGAAGGTCTTGCCGTCCAGACCCTGAGCCTCCTTGCGCTCTTGCAGCACAAAGCGGTGGAAGATGTGCAGCCAGTTGTCCTTCTGTAGCACCCGCTCCCAGAGGTAACTCACTGGGTAGCTGCCGTTTTCTCCGGGCGGGTTGCCCGCAGCGCCATCGTTGCCCCGGTTGAACGGCAGGAAGAAGGTCGAATCGCCCGCCAGCTTGGTGGTCATGCGGATGTCGCTGTCGCTCATGGCGAAGTGCACCACCGCGCCCCGGCGGAAGCTCAGCAGCGGCTCCATCCCACCGCTCTTACGCTGCGGCGGCCGATCCATACGGTATTGCTGCATGGCCGCTTGTACCGACTGGGTGAAGTCGGTTTTCAGCTCCACCGTAGCCACGGGAATGCCGTTGATAAAGAAGGCCAGGTCGATCTCGTCGGTCTTGTCCAGCGAGTAGCGCAGCTGCGGCACCACGCGCAGACGGTTGGCCTGATAGCGCCGGATCACCGTCTCGTTGCGCTCGTCCTCCGGCAGGCCCTGGCTCATGGCCAGCGTGCCGCCACCGGCCACGGCAAAACCGTAGCGCAGTACATTCACCGTGCCGCCCTCGGCCTTGTTCTCCAGTTGCTTGACCAGGCGATCTAGCACCACGGCCTCGGTTCCGGCGCCATTCATGGCGCGCAGCTTGGCCATGGCCTGCGGCTGGCTATCCTCCAACCAGCCGAGCACATCCTCCGGGAACAGCGCCCGCGCCGCGTCGTAATCGGCGGACTTGCCCACCAGCCAGCCCGCCGCCGCCAGCTGCTCGACGATATGGCGTTCCAGTTCGCATTCGTGGTGGATGTGGCTCATGGGCGATCCTTCGGTTAGTGCCAGCCCAGCACGTCAGAGCGCGAGGCAGTTTGTCTTAAGTTGTCTTAAGTTTGTCTAGCGCTGAGCGTCTTTAGACGAACTCAACATCCATCGACCCTTGTGCAAACCACCTGATTTTTCAATGGTTTGGTCGCGTTTTGACATGGCATGAAGCAGGTTGCGGAATTTGGTTTGCTTCTGCTTTTCATCTAGAGCGTCCGAGAGTTTGTCTAGGATCAGATCCTTCAGCTCATTTCTCGACGCAGATCCGTATTTTTCAAGGCACTGCAAAATCAGGTCTTTGTAGTAGGCATCATCAAAGGCTCGATTACGGATGTAGTCGCCTTTGCTGCCGGTGGTTTGCGCGATCTGGGCTGCAGCGTAGTAATTCGGTTTGCGCCCCTCAATCAACCCCTGCTTACGCAGCAGTGCTGCAGCATCGTCAGTGATCGACTGTTTCTTCTGTACCCGATCCAGCAGCATCACGGTATTGAGCGGTAAGTCCTGATGCTCTAACAGCAGGCGCGTGTAGTTCTCATCGATCACGTGGCCGTAGATCTCCAGCACCACCTTGTTCGCATCAGACTTGCTGTAGTCAGGCAACGGAAAATAACGCTTACGCTGCGACAGGGTCATGGTGCGGATACCAAAACCCATGGTGTCGATCATGTTCAAGCTGACCATGGCCTGGGTCAGCCACGGATTGCGATACCGACTCGGGGTCTGCTCGCCGCTGAAATAATCCTCGGGCTTGCCTTCGAAGAAACCGCCGGCATTCTCGAACACCAGCCGATCAAGGCGCTCGGTCACCAGTATGCGTGAGCACCGCTGGTAATCCTGATGGGCGATGCAGTTGTGCAAGGCTTCCAGAATCACGCGAGTGTCGTATTTGCTGACCTCGGTGGCCAACAACTGGTTCTGCGGAAACAGCTTCTGGGGAATATTGCGGATGCGCTGCAGCACATGGGTCGTGGTCAGCAGGAAGGGTGGGCTGAAGTGCTCATAGGCCTGCTCTTCGCCCACCAGTTTCCAAGTGATCTGCGCCATGGGCAGAAAGTGAGTCGCCTCGCGTGCGCCCAGCAGCAGCAGCGCGGCATGGGTAATACAGCCCTGGATGGTGATCTTGGCCTTATCCAGAAAGGTCGGCACATCCCATCCAGCAATATCAGCAGCAAAGTTCGCCTCACGGTATTTCTCGGCAAATTTCTGCCGTGCCACCTCAATCGCAACCGGATCGAGGTCGCTGATTGTCGCGCCCTCGACAATCTGTGCCGACCAGTCACGACTATCAATCGGCTCCGCCAGGATTGCCTCTAGGCGCTCCTGACGCATCTCTACCAACGAGTCATCCAGGCGCTGCCAGGCCTTGTCGTGGGCATACACCGGCATACGTGGGCGATGCTTGGGAATATGGAAAACCCACACAGTCTTACCGGTATCGTCCGTGGTGAAGGGCTCAACGCGGAAGGCTTCCGAGTCCAGAGCCCGGCAACGCTCCAGCAGGCGCTGGCGGACGTTATCCACGGTCTGATTGTTGAAGTCCTGAATACCCACGATACACAGCGTGGCATCTTCCACGCCGATCACCAGATGCCCGCCCTCCATATTGGCGATGGCCGAGAGGTAGCTGATCACATCGCTGCCGGCACTGCCGACCAGGGCGTGGCGCAGGTTCTTGAACTCCTTCCACTCACAGGCGGCATTCTCCTTGGGGAAATGCTCACGCAGGTACTGCTGCAGGGCCACTTCGTTCATTGCAGATAGTCCAAAAAAGCGTGGTGAATGAGTCCAACTCAATTTGTGACGCACTGCGTCGCGAATTGGCTTAATCGATAGAAACGTAGCGCACTGCCTACTAAATCATCTTGTGCATGGCCAGAGCAGAGCGCTACGCCGCACACTTAAATTCCAATTGATCAGACTAAAAGGGATTGGGCTTGCCTCATGCTGTTTCCGGCTCGGATGTCACACTGTTCAACTGCTGGTCCTGCCAGGCCGCGTACGTCTGCCCTGTGCCTTCTACCAACCACGAAGTTCGGCCATTAGCTGAGCGACCGCTGACGACGGCGGCAGCGGCGCTGGGGCTGCTGAAGGCGCAGTCGTCGCTGAACAGCATGTGATCGCCGCCATCGGCCACCAGCACGCCTTCATCGACCAGTTGCTTGAACAGGCCCTGATAACCGCGCTCGGTGCCGACCCATTCGGCGCGGGCCTTGGAGCCCTTGAGCACGAAGAATTCGCCGTCGATTTCCTGGCCATGGGCGCTGATGCGGTGGCGTGGTACTTCCAGGGTGAAACGCGGTGAGCGGGTCACTGGCGCAATAGCGTTGATTGAAGCGGGCGCAGAAGGCTTGGTCAGCTCACGCAGAAAGTCGAAGCCCAGCACTGGCAACACCGTGCGGATCTGCTCCAGGAAGAAGGCCATATCGGCCTGGTCGGATTCCGGCAGGGCGACGTAGTCGTGGGCGGTGCCGTTGACCAGCTCGCAGCGGCCCAACTGCTTGGCTATGCCGATCAGCAGGCTTTCCAGGTACTTCACATGGGCCTTGGTCAGGTTCTGGTCCTTGCTGGTGACCAGGCAGACACGCTCCCAGAAGTCCTTGCCGCCCTGCTCTTCCGGGCGGTTGTGCTGCTTGAGACGCTTGGCCACATCGTCCGACTCGCCGATATACACCTTGGAGCGCAGGTTATTCTCCGGGTCGGGGCCGACCAGGAAGTACACGCCGGTACGCCCGCACTCAGGGCGCTGCACCAGTTCGGCCAGCTTGCTGCGCGGGCCGGTCAGCACATGGCCGGTCCAGTTCATGATCTCGGCGGTGAGCAGGCCGTTGGGCGTGCCGTCCACCAGAAACAGGCGGATGCTGCGGCCCTGGCTCATACGGCCTCCCGCAGGTCGATCTGGCCGGTAACGGCGGCGGTGATTAGGGCGGAGCGGCGCTCTTTTAGGAGTTCGATGCTGCGCTCGGTTTTCTCCACCAAAGCATCGAGACGACCACACTTAGCCTGAATCACTTGAGCGATGCTTCGCTGTTCCTCAAGCGGAGGAACCGTTACAGCCAAGTTGCTGATGACACCCATACCGATATTTTGCTGTGTCCCATAGCTCCAACTGAGGGCAACCGCCTCTTGGAAACTACGTGAGCGCATGAAATTCAGAACGAAGTAAGGATCCGAACTTTCCCCACAGCGAATGACGGCAAGTGGCGACCAGATGTTGAACTCCTCATCTGTCTCAACGATTGCTGTCACACCGGTAGTTGCACCGGACTTGATCATGAAAATGTCGCCACGCTGAGGGCAGTACTTCTGCGAGTAGCGCTTATGATCGTTGCGGGAAATGAAGCCCCGAATCTTGTCGAAATCGACCCGACCTGAAGAAACAGCCTCAGCCGAGACAAACGGCACTCCTTCATCCAGAAATTCTGGAGTTTCGTGCGGACCATCTGTAATTGGCGTTGACACTATGTGCTTGATCGACATCACCCGCCAATGCTCCGGCACCTCTCCCAGCCACTCCACGCCGGAGTCCTTCATCTTCACATTCGGGTCGAGGCCCTTGGTGACGGCATGGGTGATCAGCGCCTGGCGCTTTTCGCGCAGTAGTTCGATAAAGCGGGTTTTCTTCTCCACCAGCGCGTCGATGCGGGCGGTTTCGCGATCAAGGTAGTCGGCTATTACTTTCTGCTCTGAAATTGGTGGAAGGTAAAATTTAAATTTTGTAAATGCCGAGTTTGGAAGATGGGTTTGATTAATTCCGTCATCCCAGCTTAGAAAATAAGGATTCCTGTCTAGCAGATAGAACAAAAAGCGCGCACGACAATCTTGGGAAGAAATAATGCAGACCCGTTGATTGACGGCATAAATTCCGTTTTTTTCAACATAAAATGCTTTGGCCAGTGCCCGTCCATTGGGAAGGTCGCTCATCACCATCAAAATGTCATCTACGAAAGCAGGGCTCAAATTCTGCGTGCAGTATTTTTTCGCCTCCCCCTCTGTCGATACGAATCGTGAATTCACACAAATGAAGTCTCCCTCATCATCGATATAGGGTTCGTGGGCTTTCCCCGATTGAAAGCGGCCTACACTAGTGAGCAACTTAAACTCCCAGTGCCCTGGCACCATCCCCAGCCACTCCCCCTCCGACCCCTTACACGCCGGATACGGCCTGTAGTGACTCATGCCGTCACCTCACCCAATAGCGCAGCGATCTCGGCCTCCACGGCCTTTAGATCTGCATCGATCGCGGCCAGTTGGCGCGGTGGTTGGTACTGGTAGAAGTAGCGGTTGAAGTTGATCTCGTAACCGACGATGCCGACCAAGCCGTCTTTGCTGTCGGTCTTGCTGCGGTCGATCCAGGCATCCGGCACGTGAGGCAGCACTTCGCGGGCGAAGTAATCGTCGATGGACTGGTTCAGCGGCACGTTCTCGTTCTCGCGCAGGTCGGCATCAGCCTGCACATGGCCTTTGTCGTCCAGCACCGGCCGGGCCTCGGCATCGCGCTCGCCAAAGCAGGTCAGCGCGGCCTTCAGTGCGCCCTTGCCGAGTTTCTTGATGCCGGCAGCCTTTAGGAAGGCGGGCAGGTTGTCGAAACTACCTGCCACCGTGGCGAAGAGTTCGGCCTGATCGGCACCCTTGGTGTTTTCGTAACCGGCGAGTTTTTCCGGCGTAACCGAGAAGCTCAGGCGCAGTGGCCGCTCGACGGTGATGCGGCGGTAGCCGAAATCGGTGCTGGCGAACACCTTGCTGTTCGGGCCTTCTTCACCGGCCTCGTGCAGTTTGGCTATTTCGCTAATTTGCTCGTCGGCAAGGTACTTGCGCTTGCTGCCCAGGCTCTTGCGCATCGGCGCGTGCATGGTCGTGGCGTCGATCAGCTGAACCTTGCCCTTGCGCAGCGCGTCCTTGTGATTGGAGAGAATCCACACATAGGTGCCGATGCCGGTGTTGTAGAACAGGTCGGTGGGCAGGGCGATGATCGCCTCCAGCCAGTCGTTCTCCAGAATCCATCGGCGGATCTCCGACTCGCCCGAGCCGGCGCCGCCGTTGAACAGCGGCGAGCCGGACAGCACAATGCCGATGCGGCTGCCGCCCAGATCCACCGGCTTGCGCTTGGACAGCAGGTGCATCAGGAACAGCAGCGAACCGTCACCCACCCGTGGCAGGCCGGGGCCGAAGCGACCGGCAAAACCGAGGCTGGCCTGCTCGCCCTGCACCTGCTTCTGCACCTTCTCCCACTTCACCCCGAACGGCGGGTTGGCCAGGCAATAGTCGAACTGCTCGTGAGGCAGCAGATCGTTGGACAGGGTGTTGCCCAGCTTGATGTTCCTGGTCTCGAAGCCCTGGATCAGCTTGTCCGCCACCGAGATGGCGTAGGTCTCCGGGTTGAGTTCCTGGGCGTAGGGCACCAGGCGGGCATTGGGGTTCCACTCGTCCACCTGCTCGATGGCCGAGGACAGAAAGCCGCCGGTGCCGGCTGCGCAGTCGTACACGGTGCGCACCACGCCTTCGCCGTTGAGCGCCTGATGATCCGGCGCGAATACCAGGGTGGTGGCCAGGCGCACCACATCGCGCGGGGTGAAGAACTCCCCGGCGGTATCGTTGGCGGATTCGGCGAACTTGCGGATCAGGTGTTCGAACACCAGGCCCATCTCGTGGTTGCTGATGGCGTCCGGATGCAGGTCGATGCTGGCGAATTTCTGCGTCACCAGGTACAGCAGGTTGGCGGTTTCCAGCTTGGCCAGCCAGCCGTCGAAGGCGAAGTGCTCGAACACCTGGCGGGCGTTGGCGGAGAACTTGGCGATGTAGTCCTCCAGGTTGGCGCGGGTGCTGGTAGAGCCGACGCTGGCCAGGGCGAACTGCGAGACGTTGTAGAAGGTGGCACCGGCCGTGCTGGGCAGGATCAGGTCCATGTCCACTCCACTGGCCTTCATCGCCTCGTACTGGCTGCGCACCTTGTCGCGGGTGGGCTCCAGCACGCACTCCAGACGACGCAGCACGGTGAACGGTAGGATGACGCGACCGAATTCGGACTGCCTGAAATCGCCCCGCAGCACGTCGGCCACGTTCCAGATGAAGTCGGCTAGGTTTTGCTGGTTCACGCGGTATTCCCTGAGAGTGGCGGACATAGGCCAACACAGGGAATAAACCTGATTTGAGGAAGCATCCTGGTCGGCACAACATCACGAAATTGCAGTACGGGGCGAAATGCCGAGCAGCATAACGCGCACTTTGCGAGGAACCTTACTCAGTCCAGCGCTTGGCCGCCATGCCTGATCGTGAAGTTTTCGCCGAAAGCACTGCCCGGCTTGCCTGGGTAGCCCCTCTGCAGTTCAACATCCCCCACCAGGGCAACCGTCGTCATCTGCTGTACGTCCGTTGCACGCAGCGTTTCGCTCAGCCCGCCACGTCGTCATTTGCCGCCCCTCTGCTGCTCCCTACCCTCCACAAGAACGACGGAATCAGCTGGCAGGTTTAGCAGCGTCTGAATTCCGTCGATAAAGCCGCCTGAAAGCGAAACCTGGATGCACGGGGATGAGGGTGTGTGCTTCTGGAGCTGAGCGCGACCAACTAATCGCTCAAAGCTGGGCGAAACAGTCTTCGATCGCCTGCTTGACCTTGATCGCCGCGGTATCGACCAGCTCCGAGGTGCGCCAGCCCAGCTCAATCGGGTAACGGCGCAGATCCAGCGGGCATGGCAGCACACGCAGACCACTGATAGCGGCAATTGCGCGGGCGGCATGCTCGGGTACGGTGGCCACGGCAGCCGAGCCTTTGAGCAGATAGGGCAAGGCGGCGAAGTGCGTGGTCGAGGCGACCACTTTGCGCGCCAGTCCTAGCGCTGCCAGCCCCTCATCGACAATGCCGATAAAGCCACCGGAAGAAATCAGAATGTGCTCGCAAGCCACGAACTGGCTGACATCGAAGTCATTCAGCTCGTCGCCGTGCCAGGCCGGATCGACTAAACAGGCATAGCCGCCCTCGCCCACTAACTGGCGGCTGAGGGTGCGGCTGGAGAAACCACCGGAAGCAATCGCCAGGTCGACACTGCGGTCCATCAACGCCGCGGAGACAATCTGGCTGTGGGTCTGGCGAAAGATCAGACGCAGGTTGGCTGCCCGACGGGCAATCAGCTCGATCAACTTGTGGCCGATGGCGATTTCAAAGTCATCGGACAGGCCAATAGTCACGGAGCGGCCTTCATAGCTGTCGGTTTGCGGCGACACCATGGTCAGACTTTGCCGGCACTTGTTCAGCGCTTCGGTCACCACCGGTTTGAGCTGATTGGCCACCAAGGTTGGCGCCAGGCCGCGGCCGGTCCGCAGGAATAATTGATCGCCATACAAACCACGCAAACGTCCGAGCGCCGCACTGATGGCTGATTGCGTGACGCCAAGACGCAACGCTGCGCGGCTTGCGCTGCCTTCATCATGCAGCGCTTCGAAGACCTTCAAGAGGTTGAGATCGGTCTTTGCGATATTCATATGATTTATATCTATTAGTATCGAGTTGATCTTCATTAATAGCTTGGCAACTTTTAGCATCATGCCATATCCATTTCAGAGGGGCTTTCCCATGGCCAAGTCCACCGTAGCCGCACTGCAAATTGGCGCCCTGCCCACCGGCAAGGCAGACACCCTGGAGCTGATCCTGTCCTATGAAGCCGCGCTGATCGAATCCGGCGCCTCCCTGGTGGTGCTGCCTGAAGCCGTGCTCGGCGGTTACCCCAAAGGCGAGATTTTCGGCACCCGCCTCGGCTATCGGCTGCCGGAAGGCCGCGAGGCGTTTGCGCGTTATTTCGACAATGCGATCGATGTTCCCGGAGCGGAAACCGAAGCCTTGGCCGGCCTATCGACACGCACTGGCGCCAGCCTGGTGGTCGGTGTAATCGAACGTTCCGGCAGTTCGCTGTTCTGCTCGGCACTGTTTTTCGAGCCGCAGTTGGGCCTGGTCGGCAAACACCGCAAGCTGATGCCAACCGGCACTGAGCGGCTGATCTGGGGTCAGGGCGATGGTTCTACCCTGCCAGTGATCGACAGTGCCGCCGGCCGCATCGGCGCGGCGATTTGCTGGGAGAACCACATGCCGCTGCTGCGCACGGCGATGTATGCCAAAGGCGTACAGATCTGGTGCGCACCGACTGTGGACGAGCGCGAAGTGTGGCAATGCTCGATGCGTCATATCGCCCACGAAGGTCGCTGCTTCGTGATCAGCGCCTGCCAGGTACAGCCGTCACCGCAAGAGCTGGGGATCGATGTGCCCGGCTGGGATAGTGAGCGGCCGCTGATTCAAGGTGGCAGCCTGATTGTCGGACCGCTGGGCGATGTACTCGCCGGCCCATTGAAAGGCACTGCGGGCTTGCTGACTGCTGAGGTCGATACCGAAGAACTGAAACGCGCGCGTTATGACTTCGATGTAGTCGGCCATTACGCACGGCCTGATGTGTTCGAACTGAGCGTGGACGAACGGGCCAAGCCCGGCGTTAAGTTCAGTTAAGTGCCAGTAAAACCGATGGCCTATTGAAAGATTGATGATTGAAACAGCGAGGGCTTACGACTCATGAAAGACGTTAACGCACTGCTTGGCATCCAATTCCCCATCATCCAAGCGCCCATGGCCGGCACGGCTACGCCCGAACTCGCGGCGCAAGTGAGTAACGCCGGCGGCCTCGGTTCGATCTCGATTGCCGCGGTGAATGCGCAAGCAGGCCGCGAAATGATTCAGCAGCTGCGCAGCGCTACCTCGGCGCCTTTCAATATCAACGTGTTTTGCCATCAGCCAGCGCTGGCGAATGCCCAGGTCGAGCAAACCTGGCTGCAGTACCTTGCGCCGTTTTTTCATGAGTTCGGCGCCCAGCCTCCAGCCGAACTGCATGACATCTACACCAGCTTTTGTACTGACGAAGAGCAACTGCAAGTGCTGCTGGAAGAGCCTCCTCCAGTAGTCAGCTTCCACCTGGGCTTGCCGCCGCAAGGGCGTATCGATGCGCTCAAGCAAGCCGGCATAACGTTGCTGGCTTCGGCGACTTCGCTGGATGAAGCCCTGCAAGTGCAGGCGGCTGGGATCGATATCGTTGTCGCCCAAGGCTTCGAGGCCGGCGGCCATCGCGGCGTATTCGATCTGGCCAAGGTCGATGAGTGCCTGCCGACCGCCGAGTTGGTCAAGCTGCTGGTCAGCCAACTGAATATCCCGGTGATCGCCGCCGGCGGCATCATGAATGGCAGCGACATTGCCACCATGCTCGCGTTGGGCGCAGTCGCCACCCAACTGGGCACCGCCTTCGTGCTCTGCCGTGAGTCGTCCGCCAATGCCGCCTACCGCAGCATGCTCGACAGTGAGCGGGCGCGGCAGACGCAAATCACCACTGTGATTTCCGGGCGGCCGGCACGCGGCATCGTCAATCGTTTCATGCGTGAAGTCGGCGCGGACGGGCACCCCGAAGTCCCGGGTTTCGGCATTGCTTATAACGGTGGCAAGAAGCTGATCGAAGCGGCGGCACAGGCCGGTAACCACGAGTTTGCCGCGCACTGGGCGGGCCAAGGTGCCGCGCAGGTGCGTGCCTACCCGGCGGCGCAGATGCTGACCATCCTGCACGATGAATACCTGGCCGCGATCAACGCGATTTAACCGCCGCAGCAACCCAAACACGGGATAAACCCAAAATGGATATCGTCAATTTTCCCGTGTTTGCGGTAGCCGTATTGGCTCTGCATGCGATACCCGGCCCGGACAGCCTCTATGTCATGGGCCGCAGTATTTCCCAAGGGACGACGGCGGGAATGCTGGCGGCCCTGGGCATCATGGGCGGCTGTATCGTCCACACCTTGATCAGTGCTTTTGGCTTTGCCGCCTTGCTGGCAACGGTGCCGGGCTTCTTCGACATCATCCGTGCGCTTGGCGCGACCTATCTGATTTATCAGGGCGTCAAGCTGATCCTTTCCAAGGCCGACAAGACGGCACGCTTGGACACCCAACCCGCGGAGCTATCCAAGCTCGGTGTGTTCTCCGAGGCCTTGCTGACCAACCTGCTGAATCCGAAAGTGGTGCTGTTCTACCTGGCCTTCTTCCCACAGTTCGTCGCCGCCGATGGCCTGCATAAAACCGCTGCCTATCTGGCGCTCGGCGGCTTCTTTGCAGTGACTGCCGGGCTGTGGGCGCTTGGCCTGGCCATCGTCGCAGGTAAGGTCATCGGCAAACTCGACAACCAGGGACGCTTCACCCTGGTGTTCAAAAGAGCAGTTGGAACGCTCTTCGCCGTGCTCGGCGTTCGGCTGATCCTTTGAATTAGCTGCGACTGGCGACAGCTTCGGCACGCCGAGGCCGACGAGCGACGGCAATCAGCGCCGGAATCGCAGAGCAGGTGCGCATCAGCATGATGCCGATGGCGCCGCTGCAGGTAAGAGCAAACACCGGAAGCCCACCAATCACCGGCGCCGTCTGCCCGGTCACCGTGCGCGCCAGCGCCGGCCCCAGCGACAGATAGAAACCGCCCAGCGCCCATACACTGATATCCACCGGCACAACCAGTAACAGTGCGCGCCGGGCTTGTGGCGGCACCAGAAGCCGCGGCACCAGCGAAGCCAGAGCGCCGAGGCTGCGGACTGGCGGTTTCCGGCAGATAGCGCCCAAGCACGCTGTAGGCGACGAAGGCCACCAACAGCAAGACGAACACCAGATGCAACGGCGCCGGCGCAAACTGCATCAACACACTGGTTCCCAGCGCGCCTACGGCGAGGCCGATCATCGGTGCGACGCTGTTGATCAGCGCGCCACGGTCGCGGTCAATAGACGCGAAGCAATGTGCCGGTCATTTACGTCTATAGCGACGCCATAGAACGGGGACGCCACCGCAACAAAATTCGGAAGAAACCAGGGCATTTATCTCTCGGCCCTTGACGATCAAAAAAAGCGTCCTATGTTTGAGTCCTGAGAAAGCCAGACACCGCATGGGTTTATCCATGTGCCGGCTTGAACCTCTTGATGCGAGCTGATCGATTTGACCACTGAGGTCGGCCCCCCGGCTCCACCAATCCCAGAGACAAGCCCCGAGATTCGGGGCTTTTTTCTTTGTCCACTGGCCTAATCAGGCTTTTGCGACACGCAGCGCTGCACGTAGGCGAGTCATCGACCGGTGACTATGACCATGCGTAACCCCACCTAGCTTTCAGTAAATCCCCACGACACCTACTACTTCCGCCTACTTCCGCCTGGTGATTCCGGCACCGTTACGGGCGCTCAGCAGCGGCCGAAGGGAGGTTCGGCGCTCACTCAAAACCGACAGTCATCCGCCCGGCCTTCCTATTAAGCGCTCGCTTCACGCTTAATCAGCTCTTCCAACCATTGCATGAAGACTCTCACCCGTTGAGGCAGATAGCGGCGATGCGCATACAGCACGGAGACCTCCATCGGCGGCGGCAAGTAGTCCGGCAAGACTGCTATCAAACGACCGGTCGCCAGATACTCGCGCAGACCGGCAATCGGCGCTTGGATCAACCCCAATCCGCCGAGGCACGCCGCCTCATACGCGTCGGTGTTATTGACCGTGACGGTGCCCGCCATCGGCAACTGACGTGGCTTACCGTTCGCGAGATATTCAAAGCCAGCCGGGCGCGCGCCAAGTACCGACACGTAGTGAATGAGGCGATGCTGAGAAAGGTCATCAAGCGTGCGCGGGGTGCCATGGGCACTCAGATAGGTGGGGCTCGCGCAGTTCACCATTGCGAACGTGCCGAGCGGGCGCGCCACGAGTGACATGTCTGGCAGGTCACCGATACGGAGCACGCAATCGAAGCCCTCACGCACGAGGTCGACACGTCGGTCCGTACTGCTGATCTCAAGCTCGACGTCAGGGTGACTGGCAACAAACTCGGCAAGGCGGGGCATGACCACCTTCCTTGCCACAGCGGTCGGCATATCGACCCGCAGCCGTCCGGCCAGAACCGCGCCATCCTGCCGAAACAGGCCCTCCAATTCGTCCATATGAGCAAGCATGTCCTTGCAGCGCTCGTACAACACCAGGCCGTCTTGTGTGGCTTGCACTTTGCGCGTCGTACGGTGCAAAAGCCGAGCGCCAAGCAGGTCTTCCAGGGCCTGCACATGCTCTGAGACTGTCGACTTAGGCAGGCCGAGACTCTCCCCCGCCTGGGTGAAGCTCGACAGCTCCGTCACGCGTACGAAGGTTCGCAGTAATGCCAGCTTGTTCACTTGGTGTGGCGCCTTGGAGTTTGACTGTTCGGTTTGTCCGACCAGTATTTCCGTAAACGGCTTATTTATCACGCCTCAATCGGACAATAAACTCCACATCAGTCTCTTCAACCCAGGCACCAAGGAGTAAAGACATGAGCCGTAAAATCGCACTCATCACCGGCGCCAGCCGCGGTCTCGGGAAGAATACAGCCCTGCATCTGGCCGCGCAGGGCATCGACATCATCGGCACGTACCACAGCAAGGCAGCCGAGGCGCAAGCCCTGGTGAGCGAGATCGAAAGCCTTGGTGGCCGCGCGGCCATGCTGCAACTCGACGTGAGCGACAGCAGCACCTTCGAAGCTTTTGCGGAGCAAGTCGCCAATGCGCTGCACAAGGTGTTCGGCCGTGAGCGCTTCGATTTCCTCATCAACAACGCCGGTATAGGCACCCACGCAAGCTTTGCCGAAACGACCGAAGCGCAGTTCGATCAACTGGTGAATATTCAGCTGAAAGGGCCATTCTTCCTCACCCAGCAGCTGCTCCCCTTGCTCGCCGACCAAGGGCGCATCATCAATATCTCGACCGGGCTCGCACGTTTTACCCTGCCAGGGTATGCCGCCTACGCGGCGATGAAGGGCGGCATAGAAGTCTGGACGCGTTATCTCGCCAAGGAGCTTGGCCCACGAGGCATTACCGCTAATGTTCTCGCCCCTGGTGCAATCGAGACCGACTTCGGCGGCGGCGTTGTACGCGATAACGCAGAGGTGAACAGATACATCGCCTCGAACACCGCACTTGGGCGCGTTGGGTTACCGGATGACATCGGTGGGGCGATCTCCGTACTGCTGGCCGACGGTGGCCGGTGGATCACCGGACAACGCATTGAAGCTTCCGGTGGCATGTTCCTCTGATCGGTAGCTGCGCGGCAGCGTTACGGGCGCTCCGCAATGGATCGCCGGCGAAGGCATGATCCTCTCCGCCGGCGGTATCGAAGGCTGCCGCTCGGTACAGAAGTCCGACCTAATCCACAACGACCACATGCCGGATATTGAGGTCGATCCGCAGACCGCTCAGGTGAAAGCGGATGGGCAATTGCTCTGGTGCGAACCGACCGATGTGTTGCCACTAGCGCAGCGGTATTTTCTGTTTTGACGTTGTGAGGGGGTGTCCGGGTTTGCCAGCGCCGATACAGAATCCGGATCCACTTGAACGCTAATGCCCGCACGGCGGCTTGGTATGAACAACCCTTAGCGCGCTGCTGCCGGTAGTACGCGCCGGCCCAGAATGATGTGTTGCTTGTCTGACTTGCCCACTCCACCAACGCCAGGACGTGCCAGCGGCAGGGCACGACGATGCCGGGATCTTCGGTGAGCGGTGTCGCAGCCGGTGCGACGGCGAACCCTGAGTATTCGTTATCGAGCACAAGCGCACCCGCGGACTCGAAGTTAGAGAGCAGCAAACGTCATACGTTTGGGTCGAAATATTCGTAGTCCAGCCCAGCGGACTGGCGCAGGATCATGGTCTCGCAGAGCGCGTCTTCCATCGCCGGATCGTTATAGCCGAACCAGTTTTGCCTCAGATGAACGCGCAGCATGGCCGCCGATGGATACGCCGGACGGCCAGCTTCTCCCTTAGGGTGATAGGTGAAGCAGCCTGCTCGCAGACTGCTATCGAGTGTTCTGGGCCAGCGGGTAGAGCCCGTCGTCGAACTGACTCAAGCGCGGGAATTCGAGGGGCCGATCCTCGCCGAGGTTTTCCAGGCGCTGCCGATAGCTCTTGAGGAAATCCTCTCGGGCCTCGGCACTGATGTAGGGCACATGCCAGGCGACGAAAGGCGGCAGGACATCCAGCCCGACATAGGCCAAGGTGCCGCGCAGGATCGGCCGCAACATGTCCTCCAGCGGGCCATGGATGGCGCCCTCGCCGAACATGTGTTCACGCCCGCCCAGCGTCACCGAGACCAGCGCCTTCTTGCCGCGCAGACCGCCTTGATCGTAGAAGCGCTTGCCGCCATAGCAAATGCCGGAGACCAGCACGCGGTCGATCCAGCCCTTGAGCATGGCCGGCGCCGAGAACCAGTAAATCGGGAAGTTGAGGATCAGCAGATCGGCCCACAGTAGCTTGTCCAATTCTTGTTGGATATCCGCCGCGAGCGTTTGGCTCTTGACGCCGAGGCGTTGCTCGAGGGCGTAGACCAGGTACTCCGAATTCTCGCGGGCGGAGAAGTCATCGGCACTGGCCACCGGGTTCCAATCCATCGCATACAGGTCGGACACCTGCACCCGATGCCCCTGGGCTTGCAGCGTCTCGACCGCCTGATCGCGCAGGGCAGCGGTAAAGGACTTGGGTTCGGGGTGGGCATGCACGAGCAAAACGTTCATAGCGGTTCCTTGGAATTCAATACGGGTGATTCGGTGTAGGTCGCGCGGCCTGAGGCGGCGCTCACAACTGGATGGCCTTCACTTCGACAAACTCGGCCAACCCCTCTTCGCCCCACTCGCGGCCGTTACCCGACTGCTTGTAGCCACCGAAGGGGGCCAGATAATTGAAAGCCCCGCCGTTGATGAAGCACTGCCCGGCGCGCAATTGCCGCGCCAGACTCAGCGCGCGTTCCGAGCTGCCCGCCCAAACGGCACTGGACAGGCCGAATGGCGAGTCGTTGGCCAACTGCACGGCCTGCGCCTCATCCGCGTAGGGAATCAGGCACAGTACGGGGCCGAAGATTTCCTCCTGGGCGATGCGCATGCGGTTGTCGACGTCGGCGAACAGCGTCGGCTTCAGGTAGTAACCGCGCTCGAATTCGCTTGGCGCCTCGGCGCCGCCGCAGAGCAGCCGCGCACCCTCCTGCCGGCCAATCTGGATGTACTCGCGCACCGTGCGCCGCTGCGCGGCCGAACACATCGGGCCGAGAAAGCTTTGCGGATCGAGCGGGTCGCCCAGGCGCAGGCTCTCGCACTCCGCACGCGCCAGTTCCAGCGCCTCGGCGTAGCGGCTGGCCGGCAGCAACATGCGGGTCAAGGCGGTGCAGGTCTGCCCGGAGTTGATCATCACGTCCTGCACGCCGTAGCGCACGGCGGCGGCCAGGTCGGCATCCGCGCCGATCAGCAGCGGCGACTTGCCGCCCAGCTCCAGGCACACGCGCTTGACCGACGGCGCCGCCGCCTGGGCCACGCGCACACCCGCGTCGGTCGAACCGGTGAAAGAAACCATATCCACATCTGGATGCTTGGCCAGCGCTTCGCCGACCTTCGCGCCCGGCCCGCTGACCAGGTTGAACACTCCCGCCGGCAGGCCGATGGCCTCGATCATTTCCGCCAACAGGAAGGCATGCAGCGGGGTTTCCTGGCTCGGCTTGACCACCACCGTGCAACCGGCGGCGAGTGCTGGGGCGAGCTTGCCGAGCAACTGGTGCAGCGGGTAATTCCACGGGTTGATAAAGGCGCAGACGCCGACCGGCTCACGCAACACCAGCGAGTTGCCGACCTCGTGCACCTCGTCCATCAGCGCGGCGAGGTGGATGTATTGCTCAAGCCCCGCGATCGGCCCCTCCACCTGCACCGCGCGGCACCACTGCACCGGCATGCCCAACTCGGCGGTGATCAGGCTGGCCATTTCATCCGCCCGCGCTTTCAGTTGCTCGGCCAAGGCGCGGATATAGCCGGCCCGCACGCTCGAGGGGGTTGCCGCCCAGCCAGCAAAGGCCTGCCGCGCAGCCGTCACCGCACGCTCGACATCGCGTTCGTCACCCAGTGGCACCTGGCCGATAACCTCTTCCGTGCCCGGGTTGGTCACCGTGGCGCAACCCGCTCCGCAGGCGTTAACCCAAGCACCCGCGATAAACAAAGAGTCCTGCTTACGCATCCAATTCCTCCGCAAAAGGCCCAGCCATGCAACGGGCAGGCAGGCCGGGGCAAAACAGGCAAAAGTCCCGTGCGCCTGGCTTGCTCAAGCCTGCGCCAGGCGAATCAAGGCATCCACCGCGACGCAGCCCCGGCCATCCACCAACAGGGGGTTCACATCCAGCTCGAGCAGGCGCGCGGCGTGCTCGCCGGCGTAATCGGCCACGGCCCGAATCGCCGCCACCAAGGCGTCGATATCCGCCACCTCGCGGCCACGAAAACCCTGCAGCAAGGGCGCACTGCGCAAGCTCAGCAGCGCCGCACGGATCGCCCCGTCGGTGGTCGGCAACAACAGGCTGCGACTGTCCTTGAGCAGCTCAACCAGAATCCCGCCCGACCCAATCACCAGGGCCAAGCCGAAGCCCTCTTCTCGCTTGATGCCCACGATCAGCTCCGCCAGTGGCGGCGCTGCCATGCGTTCCAGCAGCACTTGATCGAAGGACACGCCGGGCGAGTAGCCGCCAATCCGCAGACGCATCTGCTCCAGCGCATTCTGCAAAGCCGGCCCATCCGCCAGGTTGAGGGCCACCGCGCCGGCTTCGGTCTTGTGCGGCAACTCGGCACTCACCGCCTTGAGCACCAGCGGATAACCCAGCTGGGCCGCCGCGGCCAACGCCTCGGCCGGAGTACTCAGCACGCCCGTTGGAATCGGCAGGCCAAAGGCCTGCAGCGCCTGCTTGGACTGCCACTCATCGAGCAGCTGGCCATGGCTGGTCAGCGCCTGCGGGCACAGCGGCAGCAAGGCCGACTCCCCCAGGGTCAATAACTTTTGCCGGCGCTGCCGGTAGCCGGCAATCCGCCCCCAGGCCGCCAAAGCATCTTCGACCCCTTGCAGCGCCGCCACGCCGTGCCCATGCAGACGTTCGCGGGCACTGGCCGGCAGCAGTTCGGGAAAGGCGGAGGCGACCAAACCGCTCTTGCCATGGCGCGCCAGGGCTTCGCAATACAGCTCCAGCAGCAGGTCGCATTGCGGCCGTTCGCCGCTCGCCTCGCCGGGATAATCCAGCACCAGCAAAGCGGCGTCGGCCGGGGTGCGCAGGGCGCTATCGAGCATCTGTTCGAGCGCTTCGCGGTCACCCCAGATGGCGGTGGTGAAGTCCAGTGGATTGACCAGGTTGGCGTAGCTCGGCAGCACCTGCGCCAGCTCTGTGTGCTGGCTGTCGTCCAGCTTCGGCAGGCTCAGGCCGTTGCGCTCGGCGTAGTCGGCAATCAGCCCGGCATCGCCGCCGGAACAGGCCAGCGCGATCAAGCTGCCACCTGCTGGAAGCTTGCCGCAGGCGGCAGCCTTCAAGGTTTCGACGAAGCTCACCGGGCCGCTGACGCGGATCACCCCGAGGCGCTCGAAGAGGCTGTCGTACAGCGCATCGGAGCCGGCCAGCGAGCTGGTGTGGCTGAGCGCCAGTTCGGCGCCGATCTGCGACACCCCGGTCTTCAGGGCGATGATCGGGATGCCTTTCTCCAGCGCCTTGTGCGCGGCACGGGCGAAGCCGGGAACGTTGTTCAGCCCCTCCAGGTGCAGGCCGATGGCGGTGACCCGCGGCTCGTCCAGCAGCACATCCATCAATTCGGCCACGCCCAGCTGCGCCTGATTGCCCACCGAGGCCATATAGGCCACCGGCAGCGAACGGTCGCTCATCGACAGGTTGTAGGCGAAGTTGCCGCTCTGGGTGAGCACCGCCACACCTTTCTCCACCGCCTTGCCGCCATGGGCCACCGGCCACAGCGCGGCGCCGTGCAGGTAGTCGAGCAGGCCGTAGCAGTTGGGCCCGAGCAGCGCCATATCGGCGGCGGCGGCGAGCAATTGCTGTTGCAGGGCCTGGCCCTCTGCACCGGTTTCGGCAAAGCCGGAGGCGTAGCAGATGGTCCCGCCCGCACCTTTCGCGGCCAATTCGGCCACGCAGGTCAGGGTCAGCTCGCGATTGGTGGCGATGAACACCGCATCCGGCCCGCAGGGCAGCTCCGCCACCGAGCGCACGCAAGGTACGCCTTCGAGGCTGTCGTGCTGTGGGTTGACCAGCCACATCTGGCCTCGATAGCCGCCCTCGGCGCAGCGCTTGAGTGCGCGCGCCATGCTGCGCCCGCCGATAAAAGCGAGGTGGCGCGGCGCGAGCAGGCGCTTGAGATTGTCGCGGATTGGTTGGGACATGACAGTTCTCCGGCCCGATCAGCGCAGCAGCGGCCGCAGCAGCTCGCGGGAAATGATGTGGCGCTGGATTTCCGAAGTGCCCTCCCAGATCCGCTCGATCCGTGCGTTGCGCCAGATGCGCTCCACCGCGCCTTCGTCCATCAGGCCCATGCCGCCGAAGATCTGCACCGTTTCATCGGCCACCCGGCCGAGCACTTCGCTGGCGAACAGCTTGGCCATCCCGGCCTCGCCGTCGGTCATGCTGCCCTGGTCCATCTTCCAGGCGGTGTGCAGGCACAGCAGTTCGGCGGCGCGAATTTCCGTGGCCATGTCGGCCAGCTTGAAGGACACGCCCTGGTAGCTGCCGATCGGTTGGCCGAACTGTTGGCGATCCGCCGCCCATTGCAGCGCCAGGTCCAGCGCGCGCTGGGCCTGGCCGACGCAGTTGGCGGCGACCATCACCCGCCCGGCGGTGAGCCAGGCGTTGGCGACATCCCAGCCCTTGCCCACTTCGCCGAGCACTTTCGCGGCCGGCACGCGGCAGTCGTCGAAGAAGATTTCGTAGGTGTGGTAGCCACGGTTGCTCACGCACTTCGGCCCGCGGCGAATGCACATGCCGGGGGTATCGCGGTCGACCAGGAAGGCGGTCACGGCGTTGCGCCTCTTGCCATTCTGCTCATAGGTGTCGGTGACCGCGAAGACTATGGCGAAATCGGCGTGGCCGGCGTGGCTGATGAAGTGCTTGCTGCCGTTCAGCACGAAATCCCCGCCCTCGCGCACGGCGCGGGTCTTGATCGCGTTGGCGTCGGAGCCGGCGCCCGGCTCGGTGAGGGCGAAGCAGTCGATCTTCTCGCCCTGCACGCAGGGCAGCAGGTAGTCCTCGATCTGCTGGCCCTTGCAGGCCATGAGGATCTTCGACGGCCGCGCGACGAACACATGCAGCGCCCAGGAACACTTGGCCAACTCACGCTCGATCAGCGCCTGCGACAGGTAGTCGAGGCCGCCGCCGCCGACTTCTTCCGGCATGTTGAAGGCATAGAAGCCGGCGGCGATGGCCTTGCCGCGAATCTGCGCGGCCAGCTCCGGGGACACCGCATCGGCGCGGTCGACCGCCTCTTCATGGGGCAGCAGTTCCTTCTCGACGAAGCTGCGCACCGCGGCGACCAACATTTCTTGTTCTTGACTCAGTTGGAAGTTCATAGCGCTACCTGCTGCCTGATTACCGGCCGATAAAGTGGGGGGAGCGTTTTTCCACCGCTGCGCGCAGCGCCTCGGCGCCGTCGGCGCTGCGCCCGCAGAGCAGGCCGGCGGCCAGCTCGGCTTCAAGCTGCTCGGGCAGGCTGCGCTGCGCACCTTCACGCAGCAGCTGCTTGGTCTGGGCGAAGGCGTAGGTTGGGCCGCTGGCCAGACGGGCAGCCAGATCGCTGGCACTGGCAAGCAGTTGTTCGTCGGCGCACAGCTCGCCGACCAGCCCCACGGCCAGGGCCCGTTCGGCGCTCCAGAGTTCGTCGAGAAACAGCAGGCGCTTGGCCTGTTCGCTGCCGATCAGGCGCGGCAGGTGCCAGCTGGCGCCGGCATCCGGCGAGTAGGCCATGCCGGTGTAGCCGGCCTTGAAACGCGCGGATTGCGCGGCGAGGCGAAAATCGCAGCACAGCGCCAGGTCCATCCCGGCGCCGACGGCGGTGCCATTGATCGCGGCGATGCTCGGTTTATCCAGGCTATGCAGGCAGCTCATCAGGGCGTGGGCGGTTTCCGTCCAGCCGTAAGTTTCCAGCGCGCCGCGGGCCTCGGCCGCGGCCCATTCGGCGAGATCGGCGCCGGCGCAGAAGCTCTTGCCGGTGCCGGTCAATACCAGCACGCGCACGCTGGGGTCGGCATTCAGCTGCTCGAGCAAGGCGTGCAGCGCTTGCAGGGTGGGAATGTCCAGCGCGTTGCGCTGCTGGGGCCGATTCAGGGTAATCCAGGCGATGCCGCCCTCCACCCGCGCCATCAGGTTCGCTTCGTCAGTCATACAGGCCTCGTTTTTTTGTGCTGGTTTTGTGCCAGGGAGGTAGGCGCAGCTCGGTGCTGCGCTTAGCGCCAATCGAGCTGCGGCAACAGGCTGGCGGCGTCCAACTCGACCATCACCGGCTGCGTGCTGGTAGCCAGATCGGCGAGCAAGGTACGTAAGCTGGCCGGACTTTCCGGCGCGTAATGGGCGACATGGAAACTGCGGGCCATGGCGGCGAAGTCGGGCGCCAGGATCTCCACGCCCAGGGGCGGGATCTCGCGGGCCACCATGTAGTCGCGGATCTCGCCGTAACACTGGTTGTTCCACAGCAGCAGGATGATGCCGACCCCGGCCTCGCGAGCGGAGATCAGTTCGGCGCAGGAGAACTGCAGGCCGCCATCGCCCACCAGGGCAATCACCGGGCGCTGCGGCACTGCCAGTTTGGCGCCAATCGCGGCCGGCAAGCCGTAGCCCAGGGTGCCGAAGCCGGTGCCGGCGTTGAACCAGCTATTGGCCGCGGGCGCCTGATACCCCAGCGCGCCTTGGTACACCGGCTGGGTCGAGTCGCCGACTATCAGCGGCTCGGGCAGGCTGTCGCGCAACAGGTCGAGGAGCGCCTGCATGCTGCGCTGCTTGGCCGTCCACTGGCTGCGCTCGCACTGGTTGACCCGCTGCACGCTGTCGCGCGCCCAGTTGCCGCGCGCGGCTTGCGCCCCGATCTGCGCCAGCAGCGCCTGCACGCCCTCCTGGGCATCGCCGAGCAGGGCGACCTCGGCGCGTTGCGCGCCCATCACCTGCAGGGGGTCGATATCCAGGCGAATCAGCGGCGCCTTAAATTGCACCGGGCCGAGGCCATAGAAGTCATAGTCGGTTTCGCCCAGTTCGGTGCCCACGGCGAGAATCGCATCGGCCTCATCGAACAAGGCGCGGCCATGCGCCGCGGACTGCACGCCATCCAATAGCAGTGGATGGCCACAGGGGAGTAAGCCGCGGGCGTTGCTGGTCAGGGCAACCGGCGCTTGCAACTGCTCGGCCAGTTGCTGCAAGGCACCGCCAGCGCGACGCGCGCCACCACCGGCGAGGATCAACGGGCGCTGGGCGTTGGCGAGTAGCTTGGCGGCGGCCAGCACGGCGGCTGGCGCCGGCGCCGGCGCGCTGGGCAACGAGCGGGGCAGGCAGTCGAGGGCGTCGACCGGCATGTCCAAGACATCGAGCGGAATCTCGATATGCACCGGCCGCGGCCGCGCGCAATTAAAGATGCCGAAGGCCCGGGCCAGCAGTTCAGGCAACTCCGCCGGCGACTGCAGGGTATGACTGAAGGCGCAGACCCCGCTGACCATCGCGCGCTGATCGGGTAACTCGTGCAGATGGCCGTGGCCCATACGCAGGTGTTCACGGCGATTGGTGGTGGAGATCACCAGCATCGGCACCGAGTCGGCATAGGCCTGACCCATGGCGGTGAGGATATTGGTCATCCCCGGCCCGGTGATGATAAAGCACACCCCCGGCTTGCCGGAGACGCGGGCATAACCATCCGCCATAAAACCCGCACCCTGCTCGTGGCGTGGGCTCACATGCCTAAGGCTACTGCCGTGCAATCCCCGATACAGCTCGACGGTATGCACGCCGGGAATACCGAAAATGGTGCGTACACCATAGCCTTCAAGCAATTGAACTAACGACTGAGCACAGCTGGTCATCAACAATCCTCTTATTCTTATGCGTAGAACAACCGGGTTAAACCCGCTGGTCTTACGTGCCGAGAACCGCACTACCTAGAGGACATGAATAATGTCCGCACTCGCCCAAAGACGGCCGGGCTGGTGCGCCGAGGTAGAGCGCGAGGAGACAGTAGTGCCGAGAACACAACGACAACAATCGAAAAATTTGCTCGCTATTGAGCAATTTAATTCACGCTTTTAACGTTCTACGCCCCCCTTGCAGGGTTTGCGCAGAAGTACTCAGCTGAGCTTTAACCCACTCACTAAACGCTTGTACCGCCGGCCGCTCAGCTTTCAGTTGATCGACTACCAGGTAGTAGCCGCTAGTGGATTCAATCTCCAGCTCGAAAGGTCGGATCAACAACCCGCGCGCCAAGGCTTCGCCACTCACCAAGTTATCGCCCATGGCGATGCCTTGGCCGGCGATGCAGGCTGACTGCACAAAGTGCGCATCGGAAAACACAATCCCGCTATGCACATTGATACCTGGAGCATTGGCGGCGGCTAACCAAACTCGCCAGTCCGAGTGATTAAACAAATGCAAAAGCGTCCACCGTCCCAACTCTTTTGGGCTCTTCAAGCCGCCCAAAGCATTGGCCAAACGTGGGCTACAGACCGGGAAATAGCGCAGCTTAACGATTTGCTCGACGTGCTGGCTGGGCCAGTCGCCTATGCCGTAGGAAATAAAAATATCCGCCCGCTGATCGCTGATGTCGCCTGGGGCCTGGGGCGAAATAAGGTGTAACTCTACCTGCGGGTAGAGCTCCTGAAACGCGGCGATGTGCAGGCACAACCAATAAGTCGAGAAGCCGGGCGGGCTGCTAATGCAGAGCCTGCCGCTAACTTGTTGGCCATCGAAACGTTGGCCGGCCTCCAAAATACTGGCCAGCAGTTGATGAATATCGCGGGCATAGCGCTCCCCCTGGTAGGTAATGCGTATACCGCGCCCGACGCGCTCGGTCAGGGCGAAACCCAGGGTGTTCTCGAGAATCTTCAGCTGGTGGCTGATGGCGCTGGGGGTCAGGTTCAGCTCACTGGCCGCATCGGACACACTGCCCAAGCGGGCCACTGCATCGAGTGCTCGTAAAGCGGTCATTGATGGAAAGTGCATAGCGGATTAATCAACCTCCCGTATCAGGCTCTGTCGACCTAAGGTTGCCGTGTGCAGCCCTGCCCCGACCGGTATCGATAGCGGGCTTGAAGATAGCTTGAATCCTTTGCCGACAACAGACCGCCCACGCTTAGCCTTGCGCTTTGCAACCCTATCTTTTTTCAGCGCCGCAGCAGCAGAACAGAGCGACCTCGACAGGGCATTTTTTAGGCTATGTCTAGGTTAAGTGTTGGAACCAGGTTGCTACCTGTAGGAGCGAATTTATTCGCGATGGGCTGTTAGGCCGGAGCCCGGTTCGCGAATAAATTCGCTCCTACAAGAAACGCGTCCACCTTATGCAACACGAAATGGGGACATAGCCATTTTTTACCGCAAACGAGCCCCGCCGGCAGCTTCAATTGCTGAATTAATTTTTACTGTAGCGCGAAAAAAGCTCGATTGACCCGCCCCCCCGTTTGGCTATTCTCGGAAGCCAAGACAGCTGGCTGATGCACGTCGGGACAGCACTGGCGCAGGGCGCCGCTGGCCAGCCTCTCGAGATGAAATAGCCTGGACAGGCTTACACAATAATAAGAGGGTCGATCCGTGGAATTGCACTCGAACTCAGCAAGCCCGGTGGTGGCAATCGACGATCTGCATAAGAGTTATGCCGATCACCACGTACTCAAAGGCATCTCCCTGCGCGCCAACGAAGGTGAGGTGGTTTCGCTGATCGGTGCTAGCGGCTCGGGCAAGAGCACCTTGCTGCGCTGCATCAACCTCTTGGAAGTCCCCTGTGCCGGCAGCTTGCGCATCAACGGCGAAGAAGTCCGGCTGAAAAAAGACCGCTTCGGCACGCCCATGGTTGCCGATGCCCGCCAGGTGGCGCGGTTGCGCACACGGCTGAGCATGGTGTTTCAGAACTTCAATTTGTGGCCGCACCGCAGCGTGCTGGAAAACGTCATCGAGGCACCGGTGTATGTGCTGGGCGAGGCGCGTAAGGAGGCGATAGCCCACGCCGAGCATCTGCTGGAAAAAGTCGGCCTAAGCGACAAGCGCGACGTTTTCCCCGCCTTTTTGTCCGGCGGCCAGCAGCAGCGCGTGGCGATTGCCCGCGCCCTGGCCATGCGCCCCCAGGTATTGCTGATGGATGAGCCAACCTCGGCACTCGACCCGGAGCTGGTCGGTGAAGTGCTGCGGGTGATTCAACGGATCGCCGAGGAAGGCCGGACCATGATTCTGGTGACCCACGAGATGGCCTTCGCCCGTGAGGTATCCAGCAAGGTGATGTTTCTCCACCAAGGCCTGGTGGAGGAAGAAGGTCCTCCCGAACAGTTATTTCTCAACTCACGGAGTGAACGTTGCCGCCAGTTCGTCACGGCATAGTGTGTAACGACATAGCTTGTAACGACCTAGTCCCACCGCAGTCACCTGCGGAGTTTGCTGTATGTGTGCTCAACAACAATAAAACTCACATAAAGGTAACCAGCATGAAAAAGATCTTCAGCGCCATCGTTGCCAGCGGTCTCCTCACTCTGGCGGCGAGCCAGGCCAGTGCCAATGAGAAACTCGTCTTCGGCATTACCCTGGAACCCTACCCGCCCTTCTCCATGAAGGCAGGCAATGGCGAGTGGCAAGGCTTTGAACCGGAGCTAGTGCACGCGCTCTGTGAGCAGATGAAGGCCGAATGCACCCTCAAGGAAATCTCCTGGGATGGTCTGATTCCAGCGCTTCAGGCTAATCAGATCAATGCCATTCTCAACTCGGTGAGCATCACCGCTGAACGCCTGCAAGTCATCGATTTTTCCAAACCCTACTACCGGACCCCGGCCACTTGGGTGGGTGATAAAAACCTACCGCTCAAACCGACTCCCGAGGGGCTCAAAGCCAAGCAGATCGGCGTGCAGAGTTCGACCACCAACGCCGCTTACGTGAAGCAGTACTACAGCAAAGACTCAACCTTGCGTTACTACAACACCCAGGACGATATGACGGCAGATCTGCAAAGCGGCCGTATCGACATCATGTTGGTCGACGCGCTGAGCGTTGAACCGCTGCTGAAAACCGCTGGGGGTGAAGCGCTGGCGGAGATGGGCAATGCGCCAAACGATCCGCTGTTCGGCGACGGCGTTGGCGTGGCGATCCGCAAAGGGGATATGGCGCTCAAGAGCAAGATCGACCAAGGCCTGGATGCCCTGCGGGACAACGGCACCTACGACAAGATCCGCAGCCGCTACTTCAGCATGGACATCTCGGTCCACTGAACCAGCCAACCCTGTGCGTGCAGACACCGTCAACAGAGCCTAAGCCATGATGTCATTGCCCGAAATATCGCAGCTTTTTATTACTGATGGCTGGCTAGTCGCGCTGATGCAAGGCGCAGTGATCACCTTGCAGATTTCTGCAGGCGCCTTCTTGCTGGGCCTCGGTATTGGCCTGGTAGTGGCATTGATCAAGCTCAAAGGGTCGCGTTGGATGGTTGGCTTAGCCAACTGCTACACGACCCTTTACCGGGCTGTGCCTGAGTTGCTGTTGATCCTGTTGCTGTATTACGCGGGCACTGACTTGCTCAATGCTGTCCTGGCTGGGTTCGGCCAGTCCAGCATTCAGGTCAATGGCTTTATCGCCGCGGTGCTGGTGCTGGGCATTGTGCAAGGCGCCTATTCGGCGGAGATCATCCGGGGCGCCATTCTGGCGATTCCATTCGGCCAGATTGAGGCGGCTCGGGCCTTTGGCGTTGAGCGGATACTGTTGCTGCGCCGCGTCATATTGCCGAGCATGTTGCCCTATGCGCTGGGTGGGTTATCCAACCTGTGGCTAGTGCTGATCAAGGACAGTGCGCTGATCAGTGTCGTCGGTTACAGCGAGTTGCTTTCAGTGGGCAAGCAGGCCGCCGGTTCGACCAAACATTACCTGGTGTTCTATTTGGCCGTAGCCGCGTGCTATTTCGTGATGACCCTGCTTTCCAATCTGGTCTTCCAGCTGATTGAACGGCATTCCAATCGCTGGATGCCCAAGCACTGAGGGTGGCGTAATGGATTTCTCCTGGATTACTGTGTTTGCTGCTGAGCTGGTGCGTGGCGTGGGCATAACCCTGGCGCTGTTGCTGCTTTCCGGCCTGTTCGGTTTCATTCTGGCCATCATCGTGGCCCTGGGCCGCGTGTCGTCAAACTGCCTGATCGCCAACAGCATGCGGGCTTACTCCAGCCTGTTTCGTGGCACCCCTCTGCTGGTGCAGATTTATATTCTCTATTACGGGGTTGGCAGCTTGTTTGCCAGCTATCCGCTGATTCGTGGCAGTGCCCTGTGGCCCTACCTGCGCGAGGGCTTCTGGTATGTGACCCTGGCGCTGATCCTCAGTGTCGGCGCCTATGTGGGGGAAGTGCTGCGCAGCGGTTTGCGCGCGGTACCGCGGGGTGAACTCGAGGCCGGCAGAGCCTATGGCATGGGCCGCTGGTTATTGCTGCGGCGGGTCTGGCTGCCACGCGCCCTGCAAATTCTGAAACCGACGCTGGCGGGCGAAAGCATCATGCTGCTGAAGTCGACGGCGCTGGCCTCGACCGTGGCGGTGACCGATCTGCTCGGCGCCGCCAACCTGGTGCGCGCCCAATCCTTACGGGTCTATGAGCCGCTACTGGCCGTCGCGCTGATTTACATCACCCTGGCGTTTTTACTCGAGTACGGCTTTTCGCGCTTCGCCAAGGTGCCCCAGCGTCTCGCCTGAACCCGCGGTTTAGCCCATTAAGACCAGACACTGGCGAATGCTCGTCGGTGAGGAGAAGAACATGCGTTATTCACCTTTTGTACAGCGCATCAGCGGCGAAGCGGTAAGCGCCTGGGACATCCATTACGCGGCCATTGAGGCGCGCGGCCGCGGCGAAGACGTGATAGTGCTGAGTGTCGGCGATCCCGACTTCGCCACCGACAGCGCCATCTGTGAAACCGCAGTGGAAGCCTTGCGCCACGGCGACACCCATTACACCCACGTGCTGGGCCGGCCACTGCTGCGCGAGGCGATCGCCGCCAAGCAGAGCGCTCTGCTCGGCTTGCCAGTCCGCGCCGAGAACGTGGCGCTGGTGGCAGGCGCACAGAATGGCTTGTTCGCCACCTCTCTGTGTCTGTTCGACCAGGGCGACGAGGTGCTGGTGCCTGAGCCGATGTACCTGACCTACGAGGCCTGCATTCATGCCTCAGGCGCGCGGATCGCCACCATTGAGCAGCCGGCGGCGAACGGCTTTCGCCTGACCAACGCGGCATTAGAAGCCGCGCTGACGGAAAACACCCGCGGCATCGCCCTGGCGACGCCTTGCAACCCCACCGGCAACGTCTACACCCGCGAGGAACTGGAGGCGGTGGCGGATGTCGCGCGGCGCCACGACCTCTGGGTGATTTCCGATGAGGTCTATGGGCAGATCACCTTCGAACAGCCGCACTTGAGCATCGCCTCATTGGACGGCATGGCAGAGCGCACCGTGGTGCTCAATAGTCTGTCGAAATCCCACGCCATGACCGGCTGGCGCGTCGGCTGGGTCGTCGCGCCGCCCACCCTGATCGAGCATTTGGACAACCTCTTGCTGTGCATGCTCTACGGGCTGCCGGGCTTTATTCAGGAAGCGGCGCTGAAAGCCCTGGAACTGGATGAGCCGGTAGTAGCGCAGGCGCGTGAGCTGTACCGGCGCCGCCGTGACCTGGTGGTCGCCGCACTGAGCCAGGTGCGCGAGTTGGATTGCCGCACGCCGGAAGCCGGCATGTTTATGCTGGTGGACGTGCGCCGCACCGGCCTGTCGGGCCTCGACTTCGCCTGGCAGTTGTTCCGCCAGACCGGCGTCTCGGTGCTCGATGCGCAGGCCTTCGGCGCCAGCGCCCAGGGCTTCGTGCGGCTGTCCTTCACGGTTGCCGATGAGGTGTTGAAAGACGCCTGCCAACGCATCGCCGGATTCGTCGAGTCGCTGCGCGCCGGCGACTAAAGGCTCCACATTGAAAATGCTCCTGTCGGGTGAGCGGTAGCGCTGCGCCTGGCGTTTGCCAGCAAGAATCGCCGGGCACACGCCAGCCAACCATCTGTAGCGGCGGCCCAGACCAATCAAGCAGCCCCCGCGCTGAAGATTGCACAAGAACAAGGGGGTTATAACGTGACCGATTCAGACAACTTCCATTCCACCCATTCTGCTGTCGAGCAAGATGCCGACCTGGTCCTGCGCAACGGCCGTTTTTACACGCTTGACCCTGCGCAGCCATGGGCTGAGGCGGTGGCCATCCGCGAGGGGCGCTTCGTCGCGGTCGGTAGTCTGCAGTCGCTGCAGTCGCTGATCGGCCCGAAAACCTTGCAGCATGATCTAGCCGGCGCGTTTTGCATGCCCGGGCTACACGACATGCACACCCACCCCGACCTGGCGCTGGCCCCGCGTTACAGCGATGACCTGGATGTCGGGATCGAAGATCCGACCCCGCAGCAGCTGATCGAGGCGATCCATGCCTATGCCGACAGCCACCCCGGCGATGGCTGGATCTACGGCCAATATTGGGTGCGCTACACCTTCCGCGAAGCCGGCTTGACCCCAGGTCGCGAGTGGCTCGACAGCGTGATGCCGGACCGTCCGGTGGCGCTGCTCGACCGCATGTGGGGCACCATGATGGTCAACTCCAAGGCCCTGGAACTGGCGGGCATCGACCGCAACACCGCCGACCCGCGCAACGGCTACCTGGAGCGCGACGAGCTGAGCGGCGAGCCCAATGGCCTGTTGATCGATGGCGCCTATGCGCTGATCCATGCGGCCATGCCGCCGACGCCGGTGAGCGTGCTGCGCCGCGCTTACCGCGATGGCGTGCACTTCCAGAGCGCGCGCGGGGTGACCGCGACCAAGTATGTGCATGTCTGCGAGCGGCGCCTGGAGGCCTTGAAGGAACTCGACGATTGCGGCGAACTGACGCTGCGCGTGGAGGCGGCCATCAGTTGGCAGGACGATATTTTCCCGGTGCGCCGGCGTTGGCAGTTGCTCGGCGGTGAGCGCCACTACTATCGCAGTGCCCGGCTGAATGCCAACGCGGTGAAGTTCCACTTCGACGGCACGGTGGAGCCGCGCTCGTCCTACCTGCTCACGCCCTGGCCAGAGGAGTCGAGCTGGCGCGGCAAGCTCAACCTGACCCCGGAGCACCTCACCGACATGCTGGTGGACATGGACAGTCGAGGCCTGCGGGTGATCGCCCACTGCACCGGTGACGGGGCCTCGGATGTCTTCCTCGATGCGGTCGCCGAGGCGCGGCGGCGCAATGGTTACAGCGGCATTCGCCACCAGTGCGCGCACAGCACCCTGCTGCATCCGGGGAATCTCAAGCGCTTTCGCGAGCTGGAGGTGATTGCCGAGTTTTCCCCCGCTGCCTGGTATCCGACACCCTTCGCCAGTGGTGCACGTTCTGGCTATGGCCAGGAACGCCTGAAGCGCATTTACGACTTCAAGGGCGTGCTGGCGGCTGGCGGCATCGCGGTGATGGGCACCGACTGGCCGGTGGCCTCGATCGACCCCTGGCTGGCGCTGGAAACCCTGGTCACCCGGCAGAATCCGTGGAATCAGGAGCCCAATTGCTTCGGCGAGCCGATCACGCTGGAGCAGGCGTTGCAGGTGGCCACCCTCAACGGCGCTTACGCCATGGGTCTGGAACAGCTGACCGGCAGCCTGGAAGTGGGCAAGTCGGCGGATCTGATCGTGCTCGACCGCGACCTGTTTGCCCAGGCGCCGCGCAACTATATCCACCGCACCCAGGTGCAACTGACCTTCGTCGAAGGCCGACCGGTGTACGACCGCCAGGGTGAGTTTGCCGATACCGCGCTGCAAGCGGTATGGCAGGGCGAGCCGCCGGTGCTGGAGGGCAAAGCCTGATGGCCAGCATCGCGGTCACAGTGGTCGCCGGGTTTCTCGGCGCCGGCAAGACTACGCTGCTCAACCGCCTGGTGCGGCGCGTCGAGGCTGGACGGCTGGCGGTGATAGTCAATGACTTCGGCGAACTGAACATCGATGCGGCGATTATTGCCGAGGTCACCGATGCGGTTTATAACCTGCAGAACGGTTGCATCTGCTGCACGGTGCAGGAGGATCTGCTGGCCCAGCTGGTCAGCCTGACTCAGCTCACGCCGCGCCTGGAACGCATCGTCATCGAATGCAGCGGCGTGTCCGATCCGCAACGCATCGTACAGACCCTCGGCTATCCACAATTGCGCGCGCAGCTGCATCTGGATGCGGTGATCACCCTGGTAGATGCCACCTGCTACAGCGCCCTCAAAGGTGAGTTCGCCCGGCTGTCCCGCGCCCAGGTCGCCTGCGCCGATCTGCTGCTGTTGAACAAGTCGGACCTGGTTAGCCCGAGCGAGCTGGAAAGCGTGCGTAACAGCCTGGGCGGGCGGGCGCGGGTCATCAGCACCGTTCAGGCCGAGTTGCCAGACGCCTTGTTGCTAGCGGATAGAGCCGAGCCCGCCAGCCTGAAAATGCTGCCGGTCAGCGCCAGTCACGACCAGTTGTTCGAGAGCTGGGTCTGGCAAAGCCAGCAACGACTCGAACCGACGGCCTTTCGTGCCTGGTTGACCCGCTTGCCGGCGGACGTATTTCGCCTGAAAGGCCTGGTTCTCCTGCAAGGCACTGGCCATCCTTACTGGGTGCATCACGTGGGCGCGCGCAGCCAGTTCAGTCCGGCAGCGAGCAAGAACGATGGTCCAGCCGCACAGCTAGTGTTTATCGCCAAGCACGGGTGCAACCTGCGGGAGACTCTGGAGGAAACCCTGGCGGTCTGCCTGACAGCGGCTTGAAACAAGGGGCGATTCAGGTCTCACATTAAGGCACGGCAAAAGCTGCTCCCTTTCGTCTCAGCGAATTCCAGGACGACTCAGCGCAACTGACTATCCTTGCTCCCCCGCCGGTTGTAGCCGCTGGCTGCCTTCTGCTGTTTATCCAGCTCAGACTGGCAGGCGACGCACAAGCGCACGCCCTTGACCGCTTCGCGGCGGGCCTGGGGGATTGCCGCGGCGCACGCTTCGCAATGGCTCAGGCTTTCACCCGTCGGCAACTGGCTGCGGGCGCGCTGGATGGCGTCCTCGATGCTGCTGTCGATCTGTTCTTGCACCGCGCCGTCACTTGCCCAGCCACCGGCCATGACAACCTCCCACTAGGTATCTGTCTGTTTGACAGATATGAGCACCTGCGTGGTGTTTTGCAAGCGCAGGTCGTCGGCCAAACAGCCTCTGCCCCTACTCCTTCACATCCATAAACTCCTCGGCCCAGACGAAGTACTCCTCGGGCAAGGTGTATTTATGCGCCAGTTCGGAGGCGCTGAGGTCGCTGGCGGTGATTCCGCGCTGCTCACGCAGGCAGTCGTAGGTGGCCTTGATCGCGGCGAAGTAGGCGGCGTGGCCGTTGACCACGATGCGCACGCCGAGCCGGGCCAGGCGGGCATTGTCGCGCAGCTTCGGGTTGCCGTAGGTGACCAGCATCAGCGGGATGCTCAGGTGCTCGGCGATCTTTTCCAGGTGCTCGAAATCGGCGATGCCGACCATGCAGATGCCGTCGGCGCCGGCGGCCTGGTAGGCGACGGTACGGCGGATCACTTCGTCGACGTCGAGCACGCCGGCGTGGGTGCGGGCGATGATGGCGAGGTCAGGGTCGACCCGCGCCTCCAGCGCCGCGCGGATCTTGCCGACGCCCTCTTCCACGCTGATCAAGTCGGTGGACTTGCGGCCGAACTGGGCCGGCAGCAGGGTGTCTTCGAGGGTCAGCGCGGCGATGCCGGCGCGTTCCAGTTCGACCACGGTGCGCATCACGTTGAGCGCGTTGCCGTAGCCGTGATCGGCATCGGCGATCACCGGCAGGCGCGCGACGCGGCCGATACGGGTGGCCTGTTCGACGAACTCGCTGAGGCTGATCAAGGCAAAGTCCGGTGCAGCCAGCACCTGCAGGGAGGCCACCGAGCCGCCGAGAATGCCAACCTCGAAACCGAGGTCGGCGGCGATACGTGCAGACATGGGATCGAACACCGAGGCGGTGTGGTAACAGGCGTCCGAGTTGAACAAGGCGCGAAAAGCGCCGCGCAGCTCATGGTGAGAAGCTCTTTGCATAGGTGGTTCCAACTGCAGGATGGACTCTGATAAGTCGTCGTGTTGCCTTAGCAAGACACATACCGGGCGCCGGAAACGCGGCAGAACCGCTCGCGCGCCCCATGCTCTCGGCCCTGGCCAGGGCCGCACCGCCACCCAGGTGGCGGATTCACGCCCTCCCGGCGGATGGAGGGGCGGTAAACCGCCACTACCTACCGCGCCCCCTCGCCTGGCGCAAGGTCCAGCTACAACCACGCCCTGCTGAGCAGGGTAATGGGCCAGACCGGGAATGCCCTGGCGCTGGAGGTCGACGTTCATCCGCCTGGCTCTTCGCTCCGGGCTCTCGTAGTGTGCCACCATCAAGTACAGCACACTGAGGTCGCAACTGGCCGCCGAACCGAAAATCCCCCAGCAGCTGCGTTTCAGCATGATCGGCGGCCCGGTCGGTTCCGGCAAGACTGCCCTGGCCCTGGAGCTATGCCGGCGGCCACTGCCAGCCTACATGCCGCGGGCTACTCTAGGGTGCGCATGCTGCCGCGCCGCGGGTACGGATTGCCCGGCCGCCGGGGTCTGGCTGCTGGCCGGCTGATACAGACGTAGGCGGGCGTAGAGCGCAGCGAAACCCAGCCCCCCCTCTCGAGCAGATCGTAAACAGCGTCTCAGACGTGAACGGCCACCCGCAGGGCTTCGTAGGACGCGGCGGCGGCGATCCCCACCGCGGCGCACAGTTCCAGCACCCGCGGCAGGTCACAGCTGTACACCAGCACGGCCTGCAACTCGTCATCCAGCGGCTGGCTGAAATTCATCAGCACATAACCGCCCTTTTCCGGATTCATGCTGCTCAGTTGCACCTGGATGCGGTTCAGCGCCGTCAGCGCCTCGGCTTTGGCCAGCTGTTTGGGCTTGATGTTGAACGGCACATCCTTGCCGAACGAGTCGACGATCTGCTGAAACAGCTCGGCGTAGTTGTCCGCCTGGAACAGCACCGTCTCCGGCAAGCTGCCCACCACCACCCACTCGCCCAGCGGGATGGTGAAAGTGTCGTCGTAGTTGATGTCCGGATTGGCCGCGAGGAAGGCCTGCGGGTCGGCATAGGCCTGCGCCGCCTCATCCGCGACCCGCTCGATCTCCTCCTCGCCCATGCAGCCCGAACTTATTTTGCCGATCAGTTCAACGAGCTGGTTTTTCATACGGGGAGTCCTGCGCAAGAGTGGTTTGGCTTGAGGCTGCACAGGATATCTCGAAATCAATCGCAGGGTTCTGGCCGGGCACTTGCGCAGGGCTGCAATGAGCATTTTATTCGCTGCGCTCGCACCGATGCCGGCCGCGCTAAAGCGCGTTCAACGCTTCTCAAGAACCTCGATCTACGCGTTCAAAACGTTTGCCTGACCTCCTCAGGGCGTGAAGCGGACGGTCGAGCGCATAGATACATCTGCTCCCTTCCTGGCGGGGCTACGCGTTTACGGAGATGTGGCGTTTCTGTGTAAACACTAACGCTTTCAACCCGCCGTCGGGGTCGATGTCGGCGAACTCTGGCGGGTTTTCTAGCCGCTGCTCAAAACGCAGGCTCGGCGCCTCGTTGGCTACGCCTTCAATCAAAAAGTCAGGGCCTGTGGCAGGGTCGTTTGTGCACGCCAGTACCTCACCTTGCGCAGTGAGCAAATCCGGCAGACGGCGCATGACTTTTTGATAATCCTGACTCAGTACAAAGCTACCTTTCTGGAAAGAGGGGGGATCGATAATGATCAGATCATAGGGGCCGTATTTTTTTACTTTCCCCCAAGATTTAAACAACTCATGTCCTAAAAAGCTCACTCGACTTAGATCATGCTGATTCAGCCGGTGATTGTCCCGCCCTCGGCTTAAGGCCGCTTTGGACATGTCCAGATTCACCACATGCTCTGCGCCACCGGCAATGGCAGCAACGGAGAAACCGCAGGTGTAAGCAAATAGATTCAGCACACGCTTACCCTTAGCCCGGGCGTGAACCCAACGGCGGCCATAGCGCATATCTAAAAACAAACCCGTATTTTGTTTTTTGCCCAAATCCAATTTAAAGCGCAGGCCGTCCTCAGTGATAAGCCACTCATCCACTGGATCCCCCAGCAGCCATTCCATTGTGCTGTTCTGGAGGTAACGGTGCTGCAGCAAGAGTGTATGCGCTTGGGTTTGCAGCCACTCAGGTGATTGGGGCAATGCCATCAGCATTTGCGTTAACGCGACCAGGTCAGGTTCATTTGGCTCCCTGAATAGCGAGACCAACAGCACACCTTGTAACCAGTCAACGGTGATGTCCTCAAGCCCCAGCCAGCGTCGTCCCCTACCGTGAAATAGGCGACGAGTGTCGCTAGGTGCAGCGCTTAACTCGGAGATTAAATGGTGCTGCAGGGTAGCGATGGCGTCTGAATTCATAGCTAATTATCAGTTATCCGTTACGCCACATTTTAAACGCAATAGCGGGCCTGCTGGTTGGCAATCCTCGCGATGCCCCCTGAAGTTTGTCAGGCTACCCTACGCGCTGGTTTAACAGAGGGTTGCAGCACTCGTTCGAGCCGCTTGCTTTCAATGTCCGCAGCCGCCTCGAAATCGCAGACGTATGCCAGACCTCGGCCGCTGCGAACAGCAAGGCGGACGGATCGCTCAGTTTCCGGGCGGACCACTACCCAATCACAACCTCGCCAGGCTCAACTGACGACATCGCACAACAGGCAGGAGAAATCCCCAGCGCATCTTTCGAGACCTCGGCTGCGCTTCACCCGGCCTTGCGCAACGTAAGGTTCAGCCGCTGGGCACCCACCAACGAATGGAAACCCTCTTTGAGCGGCAATACCCCGTGATAGCTCAGCCTTGCCGGCCCGCCCCACACCACCACATCGCCATGCATAAGCCCAATACGCCGGGGCGGCAGCGAGCGGCGGGAGCCGCCGAACAGAAAGACCGCGGGCAGGCCGAGTGACACCGAGACAATCGGCTCGCCGAAGTCGCGCTCGTTCTTGTCCTGATGCAGCGACAGCCTTGAGCCCGGCTCGTAGCGGTTGATCAGACAGGCATCCGGCACGAACCGGCTAAACCCTGCCCGCTCTGCCGCCTGCGCGGCCAGGCGTAGAAACACCTCCGGCAGCGCCGGCCAGGGCTGGCCGCTGAGCGGGTCAATGGGGCCGTAGCGATAGCCAGATTCATCGGTGATCCAACCGAGGGCGCCGCAGTTGCTCATGCCGACCGACATGCGAAAACCGCCAGGCGTGACCATGTGACGGAACGGCGCCTGCGCGATCACCTCGGCCAGGGCACCGAGCAGCTCGCGTTCATCCGTGACGGCAAAACCGCGCAAAAGCATAGCCCCAGGGGCCAACTGCTCCTGCGCCTCGAGAGTACTCGCGCCGTCGAACAAATCCATCGTCATTGGCTGGCGCTCAAAGGGCGTCGTGGAAAATCACGCCAAGGGTATGCCGCTGCCCCGAACGCAAACGGCTGACGCCATGGCGCAGGTTCACCCGGTAGCTGCCACGCGTACCCTGCAGCGGGCGCTGGTGCACGGCGAAGATCACCGCATCGCCCTGTTTCAGCGGCACCACTTCCGGGCGCGATTGCATACGCGGGCGCTGCTCGGTCAAGACAAACTCGCCGCCGCTAAAGTCGCGACCGGGCTCCGAAAGCAGAATCGCCACTTGCAGCGGGAAGACGTGCTCGCCGTAGATATCCTGATGCAGGCAGTTATAGTCGTCGACGCCGTATTGCAGGAGCAGCGGAGTCGGCCGCAACTGGCCCGCGGCATGGCAGCGGGCGATAAACTCGGCATATTGCGCGGGGTAGGTGTCGTCGATACCCATCGCCTGATTCCAGCGGTTGGCAATGGGCGCCAGATGGGGATAGAGCGAGGTGCGCAGCGCGGCGATCAGGTCCGGCAACGGATAGCTGAAATACTGGTACTCACCGCGCCCGAAGCCATGCCGCGCCATCACCACCCGGCGGCGGAAGCGATGCTCCTGCGGGTAAAGCCCCGCCAGCGCGGCGCACTCGTCCGGGCTCAGCAGGCGCTCGAGCAGGGCATGGCCTTGCGCATCCAGATCCTCGCAGATGCGCGGCCAATCCAGGGCCTCAATGCGCTCGACCAGGGAAGCTGCGCAGCCCTGAGCCGCCGTCGTGTTGGCGGGCGCGTTCATGCCTGCGCCTCCAGATCGAGCAAGGCCCGCTTGCGTTCGACACCCCAACGGTAGCCCGACAAGCCGCCGTCGTTACGCACGACCCGATGGCAAGGAATCGCCACGGCCAGGGCATTGGCCGCGCAGGCTCCCGCCACTGCGCGCACGGCACTTGGCGAGCCGATGCGCTGGGCGATGTCGCTATAGCTCGCCGTCGAGCCTGGCGGAATGTCCCGCAAGGCCTGCCAAACCCGCTGCTGGAATGCCGTGCCGCGGACATCCAGCGGCAGATCCAGACCGATTGCCGGTGCCTCGACGAACCCGACGACCTTGGCCACCACCTGTTCGAAATCGCGGTCGCCCCCCATCAGCGTGGCGTGGGGGAAGCGATCCTGCAGATCACGGGCCAGCAGATCGGGATCATCGCCCAGCAAAATCGCACAGACTCCGCGTTCGCTCTGCGCCACCAGAATCGAACCCAGCGAGCACTCGCCTACGGCGAAGCGTATTTGCGTGTTTGCGCCGCCGGCCCGGTATGTCGACGGGGTCATGCCCAGCAGCTGATTCGAGGCTTCGTAGAAGCGCCCGTTGGAGTTGAAGCCGGCGTCATAGATCGCCGCCGTCACCGATTCGCTGCGGCCGAGTCCGTCACGTACGCGTTGCGCCCGCTGAGCGTCGGCATAGCCTTTTGGCGTCAACCCGGTGCCGGCCTTGAACACACGGTGGAAGTGATAGGTGCTCATCCCCACCTGCCTGGCCAACGCCTCCAGGCTGGGTATCTGTTCGGCGCTGTCGATCAGCCGGCAGGCTTGCGTGACTTTTGCCGCGTGCTGCTCCGCCAGTGATGGCTGATCGGGCTTGCAGCGCAGGCAGGGCCGGAAGCCGGCCTTTTCCGCGTCTGCGCGGGTCGCATGAAATTGCACGTTTTCGGGGTTCGCCGGGCGCGCCGCACAGGAAGGCCTGCAATACACCCCCGTGCTTCTTACCGAGTAGAAGAATTGCCCGTCTGCTTCGGGGTCGCGAGCGAGCACCACGGTCCAGCGCGGGTCATTGACCGTTGCGGCGGCGAGCTGGGCTTTCTTGATTGAAGTGTTCATAGGGGTTCCTTCAAAGATCCACATTGCCCCTTCAAGGTATCGACGCCATCCCCGCCTGACACTCCGGGCCTTGCTTTCAAATCCGGCCAGACCGCTAGCCCTTCAAGAGCCAGAGTTGCGAAAGCACGATTTGGAGCCCTCATGTTAATGAGCGACTGCAGCCTGCAACTCGGAAGGCACTGGTGAATTTTACCTCAGTGCCCGCCACGACCTTGGCGAAACCGATTTGGCTCACACCACCCAATCAGACTGCACCCTTGAGCGCATTTGACAAGCAACGGCGGCCGTCTAAATTCACCTAAAGGTTAATTAACCAATCGGTGTCTTACAAATGTCCTCCGATCAACTCAGCTCCACCTTCGCGGCACTCGCCGACCCCACTCGCCGCGCCATCCTGGCACGCCTAGCCGCGGGCGAGACAACGGTCACCGAACTCGCCGAGCCCTTCGAGATGACCCTCCCCGCCGTGACCAAACACCTCAAGGTGCTGGAGCGCGCCGGCCTGATCTCGCGCAGCCGCGAGGCGCAGTGGCGGCCCTGCCGGCTAGAGGCCAAGCCGTTGGAGGGCGTGGCCGACTGGGTGGGGCAGTACCGCCAGTTCTGGGAAGCACGCCTCGACCGCCTGGAGGACTATCTGCGCGAACTGCAGGCACAGGCCACCACGGGGGAAACACCAGAGAAACCCACGCACAACCGCAGGGAGAACAACGATGAGCGCAAAAAAACCTAGTTTGTCAGCCATGCGCGAACGCTCCACCCATCACGCCACCTTCGTCATTGAGCGCAACTACGACGCCTCGCCTGCGCGGGTGTTCGCCGCCTGGGCAGAACCTACGGCCAAGGCTCGCTGGTTCGTCGGGCCCGCCGAGTGGGAGGCCTCCGATCACGAACTAGACTTCCGGGTCGGCGGGCGAGAAAGCGTCAGCGGCTGCCCACCGGGCGGCCCGGTCCATGAGTACAACGCCTGCTATCAGGACATAGTGCCGGACCAGCGCATCGTCTACAGCTATGACATGCACCTGAACGAGACACGGACATCGGTCTCGCTGGCGACGGTGGAGTTCACACCTGAGGGCAGTGGCACGCGGCTGATCTACACCGAGCAGGATGTCTTTCTGGACGGCATCGATAACGCCGCCGCTCGCGAGCGCGGTACCCGCGATCTGCTGGACAACCTGGAAGCGGAGCTCAAGCGCACCAGCGCCTGAACCAAGTAATCATCTGAACAAAGAGGGAGATCATCATAGAGGCCAACCAGATCGTCTCACGCGAAGCTTGGCTGGCCGCCCGTAAGGCGCTCCTGCTCAAGGAAAACAACTCATCCATGCGCGCGATGCACTGAACGCTGAACTGCGCCGGCTGTCGGTGGTGCGGATCGACAAGGCCTACAGCTTCGAGGGCACGGACGGCCAGGCGAGCCTGCTCGATCTGTTCGACGGACGCCGTCAGCTCATCGTCTACCACTTCATGTTCGATGCAGACTCTCCGCCTCCCGGGCAGTCCGGCGCCCCTTGGGACGAGACCACAGGCAGTGTCGAGTGGAACTACCAGAGCAGCGCGGCGCTGCAACAGGCGGGCAAGATCCCGTCCACTAGAGGTGAACTACAACAAGAGCGACGAGGCGCCAAGGGAAACGGACGCCTGCTGTCATTCGTGGGAACGCGAGTGATCCGTCAAACACCACCGCGAAAATCGAACGGAGATGAGGCGATGAAAACCGAAGCACAGCGGGAGCACCAGTGGCTACAGAAGCTCGTCGGCGAGTGGACGTGCGAAGCCGAATGCAGCATGGAACCGGGCCAGCCGCCAGCGAAGTGGATGGGTTCCGAGAGTGTGCGGTCGCTGGGCGGGCTCTGGATTTTGGGCCAGGGACAAAGCGATATTCCCGGTGGCGAAGGCCCCGCGACGAGCATGTTGACGCTCGGCTATGACCCGCAGAAGCAGCGCTATGTGGGCACCTGGATCGGTTCCATGATGTCCTACCTCTGGGTCTACGACGGCGAGTTGGATACCGCTGGCAGGGTGCTGAGGCTCAACACCGAAGGTCCCAATATGGCCGCCGAGGGGACGATGGCGAAGTACCAGGACGTGATCGAGTTCAAGAGTGACGATCACCGGGTATTGACCTCACACATGCTGGGCGATGACGGGACGTGGCACCAGTTCGCAACGGTGAATTATCAGCGCAAGCAATAGCGCAGGCAGGGCATAGGGTGGGCAAAGCGCAGCGGATGGTCATGCTGGCTCCGATCAAGCAGGCAGTTTCCTGCCTGTGGCCGCTTACACAAAACTTCAGACACCCTCAATCAACCCTTCCCGCCCTCATCGCAGCTATAGCGTCGACTTCAACAAGGGTACCCTGCCGCCCAGTCCTCGAGTGCCTTTCCAGCGCGCAAAGACAAACCCCCCACTCGCTTGCGCGAGTGAGGGGTTTGGAATTTAAGCTTGACGATGACCTACTCTCACATGGGGAGACCCCACACTACCATCGGCGATGCGTC
>NZ_SCMO01000013.1:0-132877 GCF_005503735.1 Pseudomonas sp. 2FE
GGCCAACACGCTGAACGGCGGCGCCGGCATCGACACCCTGATCGGCGGCCTGGGCAATGACACCTATGTCGTCGACAACACCGCCGACGTGATCAGCGAAACCAGCACCCTGACCACCGAGATTGACAGCGTGCAATCGTCGGCGACCTTTACCCTTGGCGCCAACCTGGAGAATCTGACGCTAACCGGTGCCGCCGTTATCAACGGCACTGGCAACACGCTGGCCAATACCCTGACCGGCAACAGCGCGGCCAACGTCCTGAGTGGTGGCACCGGCATCGACACCCTGATCGGCGGCCTGGGCAACGACACCTATGTCGTCGACAACGCCGCCGACGTGATCAGCGAAACCAGCACCCTGAGCACCGAGATCGATAGCGTATCGTCCTCGGTGAACTGGACCCTCGGCGCCAACCTGGAGAAGCTGACGCTGACCGGTGCCACCGTTATCAACGGCACCGGCAACACGCTGGCCAATACCCTGACCGGCAACAGCGCGGCCAACGTCCTGGATGGTGGCGTCGGCATCGACACCCTGATCGGCGGCCTGGGCAATGACACCTATGTCGTCGACAACGCCGCCGACGTGATCAGCGAAACCAGCGCCGTGAGCACCGAGATCGATAGCGTGCAATCGTCGGTTAGCTGGACCCTCGGCGGCAACCTGGAGAACCTGACGCTAACTGGCACTACAGCCATCGATGGCACCGGTAACGGCCTTAACAACACGATTATCGGCAACTCGGCCGCTAACGTGCTGACGGGCGGCGGCGGCCTCGACAAGCTCACCGGCGGCAGCGGCGCCGACCGCTTCGACTTCAACGCATTCAGCGAGATGGGCGTGAGTACCCTGCGCGATGTCATCAACGACTTCAAAACTGTTGAGGCGGACAAGATCGACCTGTCGACCCTGGATGCCAACCTGGTAACCACCGGGGACCAGGCCTTCACCTTCATTGGCTCGACGGCATTCAACGCGACCGACGCCACCGGCCAGGTGCGCTTTGCCAATGGCATCTTGTACGGCAGCAATGATGCTGACGCGACGGCCGAGTTTGAAATCCAACTGATAGGCGTGACGACACTAGGCACGACCGATCTGATTGCTTAACTAAGGCCTTCTAAAGCGCCCTTATCCCGCCCCATGCAGGATAAGGGCAATCTTAGGCCGTTAAGGCAAATCAGGACTTGTAGTAGAAAAAGAAAAAGGGAGGTCAGCTGACCTCCCTTTTTCTTTTTCTACTTTCCCGGCAAAGCTCTTGCCGCTTTTCTCGCCGGCCTGGTTGGGCCATGCGGACCCGGGGGCCGCTGCGATCCGGTGGGATCGGCGGCTTCGACACGCCTGATTGGGCGGGCCGGGTGGACGCAAGGTCCGGGCCGTGAAACTGAGGTAAAGCTTAGGCCTATTGGTGCAGCAGCGGATTGCTAAAACTGCTCAAAAAGCACTTACTTGCGCAATCTTTAACTATCAAAGCACTATATGCCGCATATCGATAACAGCAGAGTGGCCGCCATGAACAAACTTGATCGTTACGACCTCAATATCTTGGCTGAACTGCAACGCGACGCGCGCATCTCCAACCAGGAGCTGGCCGAACGCATCGGCCTCTCGCCCTCGCCCTGTTCGCGGCGGGTCAAGCAACTGGAGGACGACGGCTATATCCTCCGCCAGGTGGCGCTGCTGGATCGCAAGAAGCTCGGCCTGACGCTCACCGCCTACGTGCATATCGGCATGGATCGGCACACGCCGGAGCGTTTCGAGCATTTCGAGTCGGTGATCAACCAATGCCCGGAAGTGCTCGAATGCAGCCTGGTGACCGGCATGGATGCGGATTACCAGCTCAAGGTGGTGGTGCCGGATATGGATCACTACCAGAAATTCCTGCTCGGCCAGCTGACCCGCATCGAGGGGGTGTCCAGCGTGCGCTCGAGCTTTGTGCTCAACCAGGTGATCTCCAGCACCCAACTGCCGCTGCAGCACTTGCGCAGCTAACCAACCAGAGGCCCTGTGACGTAAGCGCGCAGGCCGACGAAGTCCCGGCGACGGCAGGGCGGCATCGCGTATAATTGCCGCCGTTTTGCAGCACCCCCGCGTGGCCCCGCCATAAGAGCTAACGCTCACACAACAACAGCCAGGCTGCTCTATATAAGAGAGGCCTGCTCGCCCGCCCCGCCGTTGCCAGCCCGAAGCTGGCGTTGTCTATGCGTATTGCTGGAGGTCGCGATGGAACCGGAAATGGTTGAAGAGTGGATGATGATCATCCTGGTCGGCGGCCTGGTGGCCTTTATGGCGTTTATCGTCTGGGATCTGGCAAAGAAGTCCAAAGCCGGCCGCTACGGCACCATGGTGTTGTTTCTCGCCCTGGGCCTCGGGGTGCTCGGCTTTGTGATCAAGACCTTTGTCATCGCCGGCATGGAAGGCATGTAGGCTGCGGCCGCATCCGCACTTATCGTAGGCTGGGTAGAGTCCATAGGACGAAACCCAGCACCCGATTAGCTGAATTTCGCTACGCGCTACCCAGCCTACCTCGGCCGCCTCAATCCAGCCACGCCGGTACCGCCTTCCACTCACCCAAGCCCAGGCCATCCAGGCTCCAGGGGCCGATACGCACCCGCACCAGGCGCAAAGTTGGCAGGCCGACTGCCGCCGTCATACGCCGCACCTGGCGGTTGCGCCCCTCACGGATCACCAGTTCCAGCCAGGCGGTCGGCACGCTTTTGCGAAAGCGCACCGGCGGGTTACGCGCCCGCAGTTGCGGCTCAGCCAACTGCCGGGCTTCGGCCGGCAGGGTCGGGCCATCGTTCAGCTCGACTCCGTCACGCAGGCGCTGTAGCTGCTCCGCCGTCGGCTCGCCCTCCACCTGTACCCAGTAAGTCTTGGCCAGCTTGTGCTTGGGGTCGGCGATCCGCGCCTGCAATTGGCCGTCATTGGTCAGCAGCAACAGACCCTCGCTGTCGCGGTCCAGGCGCCCGGCCGGGTAGATGCCGGGCAGCGGGATGAAATCCTTCAGGGTTGCGCGGCCTTCGCCGTCACTGAACTGGGTCAGCACGTCGAAGGGTTTGTTGAACAGGATCAACTGCGGCTCCGCCGGCGGCGCTTTGGCCACCCGGCGTGGGGCGGCGGGCTTGCCCTGGGGTTTCGCGGCAGGATGACGAGGGGCGGAACGCGGTGGACGGGCCATGATTACAAAAGGTGTCGGGGCACAGGCAAAAGTGAGCGGCCATGCTAGGTTGAGCAGCATCCTCACGGCAAGAGTAAAGCCGCCATGCCCCGTACCTTGCGACCGACTTGGTTGCTCAACCTGCTGACGCTGCTCGGCTGCAACGGCACAGCCCATCGAGGCCCGGCGTCCGACCATTTCGACGGTGCACGCTTTCACAACCTCGAACCCACGCCGCATAAAAGCTTTGCCAGCTTTATGAAGTGGCAACTCAACAGCCCGCGGACCAAGTGGATCGAGCAACCCGGACCCGCCGTGCCGCCCGCGGTGCAGGAACGGGTAACCGGCGCGGAGTTGCACGTCACCTATATCAACCACGCCACCTTGCTGATCCAGCAGCACGGGCTGAACATCCTCACCGACCCGGTCTGGTCCAAGCGGGTCAGCCCGTTCAGCTTTATCGGTCCGAAGCGCCACCACCCGCCGGGGCTGAGCCTGGATCAGTTGCCGCCGATCGACCTGATTCTGGTCAGCCACAACCATTACGACCACCTGGATCTGCATAGCCTGCGCCAGTTGGCCAAACGCTTCCCCGGCGCCAAAGTGGTGAGCGGCCTGGGCAATGGCGGGCTGATCCGCCAAACCGGTTTCACCGAGGTGGTCGAAGTGGATTGGTGGCAGTCGCTACCCCTGAACCCCGAGCTGACGCTGCATGCGGTGCCGGTGCAGCACTGGTCGGCGCGCACGCGCGCCGATACGAACCAGACGCTGTGGCTGGGCTTCGTCCTGCAATCGGCGCAGGGGCCGCTGTTATTCCCCGGTGATAGCGGTCTCGGCCCGGAATTCCAGCTGATTCGTCAGCGCTTCGGCCCGTTGCGTTTCGCCGCGCTGCCGATTGGAGCCTACGCGCCGCGCTGGTTTATGCGCGACCATCACATGAACCCGGATGACGCGGTGCAGGCTCACCGGCAGTTGGCCGCGCAGAACAGCATGGCCATCCACTTCGGCACCTTCCACTTGACCGACGAGGGCCAGTTCGCCCCGCCAGCCGAACTGGCCAAGGCGCTCGCGCAGTGGCAAGTAGCGCCGAGCGACTTCCGCGTGCCGACGCCCGGCGAGCAATGGCGGGTGCCGCCGTTGTAGGCGCGGGCCATGCCCGCGAATGCGCAAGCGGCGAAACCCGCCGAAGCATCGCGGCCATGGCCCGCTCCTACAGGGGCCAATTAGCGGAACGGTGGCTCGTCGAAGCTGCGCAGCTTGCGCGAATGCAGTGAGTTGAGCTGGTTACGCAGCAGCTCCAGGGCGGCGATGCCGATATGCAAATGTTGGGTCACCGCCCGCTCATAGAACGCCCCGGCCGCGCCGGGCAGTTTGATTTCGCTGTGCAGCGGCTTGTCCGACACGCACAGCAAGGTCCCGTAGGGCACCCGCAAGCGATAGCCCTGGGCGGCGATGGTGCCGCTCTCCATGTCCACCGCCACCGCCCGCGCCAGGTTGATCAACGGCCGCTCCTGGGCCCAGCGCAGCTCCCAGTTACGGTCGTCGTAGGTCAGCACGGTGCCGGTGCGCAGGCGCCGTTTCAGCGCCTCGCCACGCTCGCCGGTGATGGTCGCCGCGGCTTCCTGCAAGGCCATCTGCACCTCGGCCAGGGCCGGAATCGGGATGTTCGGCGGCACCACCCGATCGAGGATGCCGTCGCGGCGCATATAGGCGTGGGCCAACACATAGTCGCCGATGGTCTGCGATTGGCGCAGGCCGCCGCAGTGGCCGATCATCAGCCAGCAGTGCGGGCGCAGCACGGCCAAATGGTCGGTGATGTTCTTCGCGTTGGACGGGCCGACGCCGATATTGACCAGGGTCACGCCATGCCCGTCGGTGGCGATCAGGTGGTAGGCCGGCATCTGATAGCGGTGCCAGACCACGCCATCGATGATCGCCTGCGCCTCATCGTTATCCATGCCACGCTCGATGAGCACATTGCCGGGCAGCACCATGCGCACGAAGCGTGGGTCTTCATTCAGCAGAGTCAGGCCGTGGCGAATGAACTGGTCGACGTAACGGTGGTAGTTGGTCAGCAAAATCCACGGCTGCACATGCCGCCAGTCGCTGCCGGTGTAATGCACCAGCCGGCGCAGGGAGAAGTCCACCCGCGCCGCATCGAACAGCGCCAGCGGCAAGGGGTCGATGCTTTCCCAGTCGTAGAGACCGTCGGCGATGCCATCCGAGGCCGCCGACAGATCGGTGCTGGGGAACACCCGCGCCAACTCCGCCGCCGTCACTCCGGAGCCGGCGAGCTCATCGCCCTGCTCCACCACATAGGGATAGGGGATGTTCTGCTGGCTCACGCCGACCTCGACCTGCACGGTGAAATCGCTCATCAGCGGGCGCAATTGCTCCAGCAGATAGTTACGAAACGCCCCCGGATGGGTGACGGTGACGCTATAGGTGCCCGGCACCTGCACCTTGGCGTAGGCGCGCACGGTAGTCGGCACCTCGCCCTGGCACAGGTAGGTCAGGCGCAGTTCCGGGTAACGGAACAGGCTGTGCTGGCTGGCGTCGGGTTTGATGCGATCTTTCAGGTAATTCTTGAGGGCTTGGCTCAGCCCGCTGGTGGCCCGCTCGTGCAGGGCGGCGAGCCGGTCTACCGCCTCTTCGGCGGTATGGGCGACAACAAAGGCTTCGGTGTTGCTGGTCACGGTGGGCATTCCTGTCTGATCACGCAGATTTCTATCTTGCCTGCATCGTCGGCAAAGGCATACCCGCATGCCTGACCTATGTAGGAGCGCGCACCGCGAGCGATTGGGCCTCGATTGATCGCGAGCAGAGCTCGCTCCTATAAAAGCTCGACCGGCTTTTGCAGAACCTTACGCAAATCCTCCGGCAACGGCTGCGCAGTCAGCGGCCCGACCCGGCGGGTGCCCGGATTGCCCAGGGGATAGAGGCCCAATAGCGAGCCCAGACTGCCGGGCAGACGCAGCAGCTGGGCGGCGACTTCCGCCCAGTCGCGCTGGCGCCAGGCCCAGCCGAGTAGCCAGAGATGGCTGGCGAGGTGCTCGCTAAAGCCGGGCTGGCCGAGGATATGGGCGCGCTCCAGATGACGCAGCTCGCGGCCGGCATCGCCCCGCGCGCGCCACAACTGGGCGAGCAGGCGCTCGTGATGAAAGGCTTGTTGACGGGTCATAAGGACACCTCCTGAAAGTCGCAGGCGCCATGCTGCAAGCCTGGGGCGGCCCCGAGGTCAAGCGCCCTCTCCCCAACCGCTCGCAGGGCGGACATGCCGCCGCTCGGCTTATCCGCCGACAGGGCCCCAGGCGGACAAGGCTTTGCCCTGTCCACCCTGCGGGTCTAGACCAAGTGCGGGGTCGCCCGCGCCACCAGCGCCGCGACCTCCACGCCGCGCGGCAGGGTGCCGTAGACCCGCCCGCCAGAGCCCAGGCGGCTGGCGATAAAGGCATCGGACACCACGGCATTACCGGCCTCCAGCAGTAGCTTGGCCTGCAAGGCGACAGCCACGTCCTCGGTCAACTGGCGCGCGCGGTATTGGATATCGTCGGTGTCGCGGAAGGCCGCGTGCAACTGGTCGATATGCGCCTGCAAACGGGCATCGCCATGCCCGTCGCCCAACTCGACAAACAAGGCGTCGAGCACGCCGGGCTCTTTCGACAGGACGCGCAGCACGTCCAGGCACTGCACGTTGCCCGAACCTTCCCAGGTGGAGTTGACCGGCGCCTCACGGTACAACCGTGGCAGGATGCTGTCCTCGACATAGCCGGCGCCGCCCAGGCACTCCGCCGCCTCGTTGATCATCGCCGGGGCGCGTTTGCAGATCCAATACTTGCCGACCGCGGTGACCAGGCGGGCGAACTTGTCTTCTTGATCAAGGTGGGCATGGTCCAGGGCCCGGCCCATGCGCATCGTCAGGGCCAGCGCCGCCTCGCTTTCCAGGGCCAGATCGGCCAGCACGTTCTGCATCAGCGGCAGCTCATTGAGAACCCGACCGCCGACCTTGCGATAGGCGCAGTGGTGCGCGGCCTGGGTCAGCGCCTGGCGCATCAGGGCGCTGGAGCCGACCATGCAGTCGAAGCGGGTCAGCGCCACCATCTCGATGATGGTCGGCACTCCGCGCCCTTCCTCGCCGATCATCCAGGCCAGCGCGCCGCGATATTCGACCTCGCTGGAGGCATTCGACCAGTTGCCCAGCTTGTTCTTCAGGCGCTGGATATAGAACTCGTTGCGCGTGCCGTCCGGCCGATGCCGTGGCAGCAGGAAGCAGCTCAGGCCCTTGTCGGTCTGCGCCAGGGTCAGGAAGGCATCGCACATCGGCGCCGAACAGAACCACTTGTGCCCGACCAGCTCATAGGCCTGGCCTGGCCCGGGCATGCCGAGCGGATGGGCGTGCGTGGTGTTGGCGCGCACATCGGTGCCGCCCTGCTTCTCGGTCATCGCCATGCCGATGGTGGCGCCGCTCTTCTGCTCGATCGGCAGGTTGCGCGGGTCGTACTGGGTCGAAAGGATCTTCGGCAGCCACTGCTCGGCGATCTCCGGCTGCAACTTGAGCGCCGGTACGCTGGCGTAGGTCATGGTCAGCGGGCAGCCGCTGCCGGCCTCGGCCTGGCTATGCAGGTAGCTCAGGCCGGCGCGGGCCACCTGGGCGCCGGCACGGGGATCGGTCCAGGGCAGCGACGGCAGACCGTGCTCGATGGCGGTACGCATCAGCTCGTGGTAAGCCGGGTGGAACTCCACCAGGTCGATGCGATGGCCGTAGCGATCGTGGCTCTTGAACACCGGCTTGTTCTCGTTGGCGAGAAAACCGGCGGCCATCAGCGGCCCGCCGGCCAAGGCGCCATAGGTGTCCAGGCGCTGCTCGGCCCAGCCGCCCTGGTAGCGGCGTACCCACTCCTGCAGCGGCAGGTCGACACGGTAGAGATTGGCACCCTCCAGCGACGGCACCTGGTTGAACACTTCATGGGTTTCGGCGAACTGATGCAGGCTCATGGCAAAGATTCCTCGGCGCCCACGGCGCGCAGACAGAAGGTGACTAAGGCCTGGCTAACCGCCGCCAGTTCCAACATGGGTCGGCCGGCCTCACGCGCCGCACGGGCCGGCGGCGAGAGCGGACCCACCAGCGCTTCGGCAATGGCGCCGACCAGGCAGGCGGCGCTCAGGGCGAGGGGTTGTACGCGGAACGCGCCCACCCGCACGCCCTCCTCCAGCAGCTCGACGAACAGTTCGGCATAGGCCTCGCGGTACAGCAAGCGCTGCTCGTCCACCTCGGGGTCGACCGGCTCGGCGATCAGGGCGAAGGCCAAGCGCCGGCTGTGCCAGGCGCGCGCGGCGAACTGCCGGAGGCCCTCGGCCAAGCGCTGGTCTGGCGCACCGGGGCCGCGTAGCACCGCAGCCAGAGTGTCGACCTCATGCTGGCTGGCGCGGGCGAAGACTTCCGCCGCCAACTCGCCCTTGCCACGAAAGTGCCGGTACAGACTGCCGGTCGCAATGCCGACATCCTCGGCCAGCGCCTGCATGGTCAGGGCGGCGAACCCACCCTCGGCCACCCGTTTCAGGGCGCAGTCGAGAATGCGTTCGCGCAGTTCCAGGTCACGGTCGAGACGGGCGGTAGTCAGGCGATAGGCCATGGTCTGAATTCAGATTCATTGATGAATTCAGTGAATCACGATTCAGAGCTTGGCTAAAGTGGGATATCGGTCAAAACAGCCGCGAAAAGTCCGCAGACGAAGAGGCTCGCCAGCCAAGCTCAGACTAGAGGTCTGTACGACCAACTCATTAACTCATCCGAGCGCAGAGTCCGTTCGCTGGGTTTCGCCTCGCTCTACCCAGCCTACGCCTACGGCGGGCTAGGCGCGGCCTGGCAGAGCAGCCAGTCATGCAGCAGCGCTTGCAACGCCTCGAACTTCACCGGCTTGGCCAGGTAATCGCTCATCCCGGCCGCCAGACAACGTTCGCGGTCGCCACTATGGCTATGCGCGGTAATCGCCAACACCGGCAGCTCCCTGCAGCCCGGCAACCCGCGCAGCGCGCGGCAGGTGGCGAAACCGTCCATCACCGGCATCTGGCAATCCAGCAGCACCGCATCCACCGGTTCGCGGCGCAGCAGTTCGAGGGCCTCGGCGCCATTGTCCGCGCAGCGCACCCGGTAGCCGAGCTTCAGCAGCATGCCGCGCATCACCAACTGGTTGATGCCGTTGTCCTCGACCACCAAGACCGTGCACTGCTCGGGATGGCGCAGCGCTTGGCCCATGGCCCGGCGCGGCAACACCGGCTGCGGGCCGGGCGCCGCCAGGAACAGCGGCACTCGCAACTGGAAGCAACTGCCCTGGCCCAACTGCGACTGGTGGCTCAAGCTGCCGCCGAGCAGCCCGACCAACTGCCGGCAGATCGCCAAGCCGACGCCCAGGCCGCCGTACTCGCGAGTCATCGAGCCATCCAATTGATGGAAGCGCTGATACAGCGCGCCATCCACCGGGGTGCTGAAACCGATGCCGCTGTCGATCACCGCGACGCTCAGCGTCAGGCCATCCTTGGCCACCTCGGCGCAGTCGACGCGCAAGGTGATGGCCCCGCGGGGGGTGAATTTGATCGCGTTATCCAACAGGTAGCCGAGGCTCTGGGTCAGCTTGCCGGCGTCGCCTTCCAGGGTGTCGGGCAGGCTATCGTCCAACTCCAGGGTAAAACGCAGGCCCTGGTCCTCGGCACGCGGGGCGAATTGCGCACGCAGGCCGTCGAACAGCCCGCGCAGGCTGAACGGCTCACGGCAGGGGTAGAGTTTGCCGGCTTGCAGCTCGGTGAGGGCGAGGATGTCGTTGACCATTCGCATCATGTCGCGCGACGAGGTCGTGGCGGTCTTCTGGTATTGCTCCAACTCGACATCCATCGGCACCGTCTGCATCAATTCCAGCGAACCGATCACGCCGTTCATCGGCGTGCGCAGCTCGTGGGTGACGGTGGCGAGAAACTCATCCTTCAGGCGGTTGCTGTCGGCCAACTCCAGGTTCAGCGCCTCCAACTTACGCCCAGACTCATAGAGAATCCGCGCGCGCTCTTCCTTCATCGAGTTGATGCGGTCGGCCAGGGCCAGCGACAACAGCCCCACCTCAAGCGCGGAGCCAATCTGGCTGACGTACATGGTGAGAAAGACGTTGGGCAGATAGCCCAGCACCATCAAGCTGTTGACTATGCCGCCGAGCAGAAAGGTGCTCCAGGCGATGATGAAATAACGCGCCACCCGCATGCCACGCCGCCAGGCCAGCAAGCCGGCGGTGAACACCACCACGGTAAACAGCAGCGCCACAGAGGTCGCCAGACGCAGGGAAAAGCCATAACTGGCGGTGAGCGCCAGCAGCATCACCAGTGCCCCCAGCGCCATCATCCCGAGCAGACTGCGATCGACCCACGGACTGTGCTCCGCAGTATGCAGAAAGCTGCGGGCGAACTGACAGCCGAACAAGGCCGCCGAACCGATCAGGAAGGGTGTGGAGACATTCGCCCACCAGGGACTATTCGGCCAGAAATACTCGATACCGGCACCGTTGACCGATACCTGGTAAAGCCCAAAGGAGGCGATGTAGAAGATGTAATAGAGGTAACTGGTGTCGCGCACGCTCAGGTAGATGAACAGGTTGTAAATCAGCATCACCAGCAGCACGCCGTAGATGATGCCCAGCACATAGATGCGCGCCGGCTGCTCTTCCAGGTAGGCCGTCGGCGACCAGAGCTTCAGCGGCGCCTGGAGCGAACCCTGGCTCTGCAGACGCAGGTAGACGCGCTGCGGCTGATTCGGCTGCAGGCTGAGCTCGAACAGGTAGTTGTTCTGCTTGATCTGCCGGCTGGCAAACGGCAGCGCATCGCCGGTGCGCTGGGCCAGCTGGAAGCCGCCCCGGCCATCCGCCTGATAGAGTTCCAGATGATCGAGCGGCGGGTAGGCCAGCTCCAGCAGCCACGGCTGCTGACCGACCAAGGTTTGCGGGCGATAGGCCAGATCCAGGCGCAGCCAGAACACCGAACGCGAATAACCGGCGTTGAGTACCGGCCTATCGTGCCGACGGAAGCTGGCCTGCAGGGCTGGCGAGGTGATGTCCTCGATGCTGGCGTCGCCGCGCACATCCTCGAACAGGTCCATTTCCTGGCCCAGCACTAGGCTGCGGGTGTGCTCGTCGAACTCGACTGCGCCAGCCACCGCCGAGCACAGACAGAGGAGTAAAAAAAAGCCGTAGCGCATGCTGCCCCGCAAAGGCTTTGTCGGGCCGCGCCGGGGAGTTCCACCGCCCCTGAATGACGCCGCCGCGCAGAGCCTGGCTATTCGAATGGGGCTCACTCTAGCACAGCCGCCCGTCGGAAAAAGCCGCTCGCCATCAGGCACTTAGGCCCGCCCTCCGGCGCCTGCACGGCTACTGGCACTGTGCCTGGCCAGACGCACGGTTATGCGCCGAACACTGCCGTGTCGAACGCAGCACGGAGGGCGTCTCAGCCGGCATCGGCTCATCGACGAAGCGGCCAATCCGGGCGCAAAAAAGGTGATTAGTGATAAGCTCGCGCACCATGACTATCTATAGCTCCCGTCCCGTTGTTCTCTGCCTCTCCGGCCATGACCCCAGTGGTGGCGCCGGCCTGCAGGCCGATATCGAAGCCCTGCTCGCTCAGGGTTGCCACGCCGCGCCGGCGGTCACCGCGCTGACTGTGCAAGACACGGTCAACGTCCGCGACTTTCGCGTGCTCGACCGCGCCTGGGTGCTCGCCCAAGCCCAGGCGGTGATTGCCGACCTGCCGGTGGCGGCGGTCAAGCTGGGCATGCTTGGCTCCATCGAGATGGTCGAGACCGTACTGGAGATCATGCAAGCACTGCCTGGCGTACCGCTGGTCTGCGATCCGGTGCTGCGGGCCGGCGGCGGCGGCGCACTGGGTAAGGATGAAGTCGGCTACGCCATGCGCGAGCGCCTGCTGCCCCTGGCGACCATCGCCACGCCGAACCTGCCGGAAGCGCGGATCCTCGCCGAGCTGCCAAACGGCACGGCGGATCAGTGCGCGGAAAAACTCCTGCCCTACTGCCAGCACCTGTTGATCACCGGCGGCCATGGCGACGAGCAGCAAGTGCATAACCGCCTGTACTCGCGGGACGGCAGCCGCCACACCTTCACCTGCCAGCGCCTGCCCGGCAGCTATCACGGCTCCGGTTGCACCCTGGCCAGCACCCTGGCCGGCCGCTTGGCGCTGGGGGAAAACCTGGCCAGCGCCGTGCAGTCGGCACTGGCCTACACCTGGCGCACCCTGCGCGATGCCGAGCAACTCGGCCACGGCCAGTTCGTCCCACGCCGCCTGCCGTTGGATTTCTGTTCATGAGCCCGCAACCGACGAAGCTGCGCGGCCTGTACGCCATCACCGACAGCCAACTGCTGGCCGGTGGCAAGCTGCTGCCCTATGTCGAAGCCGCGCTGGACGGCGGCGCGCGCCTGTTGCAATACCGCGACAAGTCCACCGACCAAGCGCGCCGCTTGCGTGAGGCCGAGGCGTTGCGCAGCCTCTGTGAGCGTTACGGCGCCAGCCTGCTGATCAATGACGACGCCGAGCTGGCCGCGCGTCTGGGCGTCGGCGTCCACCTCGGCCAGGGCGACGGCTCACTCGCCGCAGGCCGCGCCCTGCTCGGTCGCCAAGCGATCATCGGCGCCACCTGCCACGCCCAGTTGGAGCTGGCCGAACAAGCCGTCCGCGAAGGTGCCAGCTATGTGGCCTTCGGCCGCTTCTTCAACTCCAACACCAAACCCGGCGCCCCCGCCGCCACCCTCGAGCTGCTGCAGCAGGCCCGTGCCCGCTTGAGCCTGCCGATCGTCGCCATCGGTGGCGTCACCCTGGAAACCGCACCGCAGCTGATAGCCCACGGCGCCAGCATGCTGGCAGTGATCCACGCGCTGTTCAGCGCCGAGAACGCCCAGGACGTCGCACGCCGCGCCCGCGCCTTCAGCGATCTGTTCGCAACTACCTGATAGCCAGTTACGGTGGCTTACGCTGCGCTAATCCACCCTACGTTTTTCGAGAGGTCCAGCATGTCCCGTTCCGAAACCCTGTTCGCCAACGCGCAAAAGCACATCCCCGGCGGCGTCAATTCGCCGGTGCGCGCCTTCAAAAGCGTGGGCGGCACCCCGCTGTTCTTCAAACACGCGATCGGCGCCTATGTGACGGACGAAGACAATAAACAGTATGTCGACTACGTCGGTTCCTGGGGCCCGATGATCCTCGGCCACAGCCACCCGGACGTGCTCGATGCGGTGCGTCAGCAGCTGGAACACGGCCTCTCCTACGGCGCGCCGACCGCGCTGGAAGTCGACATGGCGGATCTGGTCTGTTCGATCGTGCCATCGATGGAGCTGGTGCGCATGGTCAGCTCCGGCACCGAGGCGACCATGAGCGCCATTCGGCTGGCCCGCGGTTTCACCGGTCGTGACAGCATCATCAAGTTCGAAGGCTGCTACCACGGGCATTCCGACAGCCTGCTGGTCAAGGCCGGCTCCGGCGCCCTGACCCAGGGTGTACCGAGCTCTGCTGGCGTACCGGCGGCCTTCGCCAAACACACCCTGACCCTACCGTTCAACGATATCGGCGCCGTCGAGAAGCTGCTCGCCGAGGTCGGCAACGAAGTGGCGTGCATCATCGTCGAGCCGGTGGCCGGCAATATGAACTGCGTGCCACCAGCTCTAGGCTTCCTGGAAGGCCTGCGCGAGCAGTGCGATAAACACGGCGTAGTACTGATTTTCGACGAAGTGATGACCGGATTCCGCGTCGCCCTCGGCGGCGCCCAGGCTCACTACGGAGTGACGCCGGATCTCTCCACCTTCGGCAAGATCATCGGCGGCGGCATGCCGGTCGGCTGCTTCGGCGGCAAACGCGAGATCATGTCGCACATCGCCCCGCTCGGCCCGGTGTACCAGGCCGGCACGCTGTCCGGCAACCCGCTGGCCATGGCTGCCGGCCTGACCACCCTGAAGCTAATCAGCCGCCCGGGCTTCCATGCCGAACTGAGCGACTACACCCGCCGCCTGCTCGCCGGCCTGCAACAGCGCGCCGATGCCGCCGGCATCCCGTTCGTCACCACCCAGGCAGGTGGCATGTTCGGCCTGTATTTCAGCGGCGCCGACGATATCGTCACCTTTGAAGACGTGATGACCAGCGATAGCGAGCGCTTCAAGCGCTTCTTCCACCTGATGCTGGAGGGCGGCGTCTATCTAGCGCCAAGCGCATATGAAGCCGGCTTCACCTCCATCGCCCATGGCGACAAGGAACTGCAAATCACCCTGGCCGCCGCCGAGCGCGCCTTCGCGGCTTTGCGCTAGTTGCAATACCGCAGCACTGTCCACCGGCGCGCTGGTGCTGGCCTGTTTGGCTGGCTCTTGCTGGCACTCCCAGGCCCACTCCCGCGCCCCGATAGAAAAGCCGGAAAAGCCCGTAAAGACTTTGTAAGGATGGCTCCGCTTATTTCATAATGTGATGGCCGACGCGTTTCGTCGGCCGAGCATCTTGCTCGTACTGCTTTTTGAGGCGTGTCGATTTCCATGAACCGCACCGGCCGCACCCTCACCCTGGGCTGCCTGTTGCTCCTTCTCCCACTGCTCGCATCTGCCGGCGGTAACTCCTTGCTGATTCCGGCGACGAGCCGCTGCTCGCTCAACACCCTGCCCGAAGACCTGCCGCAAGCCCTGGCCGCCTGCCAACAGGCCGCCCAAACCGGCGACCCTGAGGCGGAGTTCGAGCTCGGCGAGTTCTATTACGACGGTAAGCGTACCCCGCGCGATCTGGCGCAAGCGCTGAACTGGTTCGAGCAAGCCTCACTGCAAGGCCATGCGCAGGCGCAATACCGCTTGGGGGTGATGTTCTTCCGCGGCGAAGGCGTGCCGGCCAACAATGTGCAGGCCTATATAGTGCTGAAGATGGCCGCCGTGAATGGCGCCGAAGATGCGCTGGACACCGCCGATCAGGTCGCCGCGCAGATGCCACGCGAGCAGCTGGAGATCGCCACCCAGGTGCTTGGGCAGATATTCCGCAATTACCTGCTGGAACTGCAGACCGCTGAAGGCGGCTCGCCGTTCGCGCCGTTGCCGTAATTCGTAGGCTGGGTAGAGTCCGCAGGACAAAACCCAGCCTAGAGACACCTGAAGCGGCTTACTTATCCGGCATCGGCATCGGGAAGGGCATGATATTGCTCACGCCGCGCGCTTCGCTGATCTTCGGCGTACCCAGACGCTCGACTTCGTCGATCCGCACAATCGCGTGCATCGGCACGAAACTGCGCACCACGCCCTCGAACTGCGCCTTGAGCTTCTCTTCGCTGGGATCGACCACCACCTGCGTGCGCTCACCGAAGACGAACTCCTCCACCTCCAGGAAGCCCCACAGATCACTTTGATAGATCTGCTTGGCGTACATCTCGTACACCTGGCCTTGGTTGAGGAAGATCACCTTGTAGATAGGTTCACGCTTGCTCATGGATGGCAGATAACCACGGAAGGAATTAAGGGGGCGAAATCATAGCATAGCCTCCGGGCAGGCAATGCTAGGAAGCCTGCGACTCGCCCACTATAATGCGCGGTTCTTCGAACCACCCGACGACCGCGCATGACCAAGAAGCTTTATATCGAAACCCACGGCTGCCAAATGAACGAGTACGACAGCTCGCGCATGGTCGATCTGTTGGGTGAACATCAAGCCCTGGAAGTCACTGCGCGCGCAGAAGACGCCGACGTCATCCTGCTCAACACCTGCTCGATCCGCGAGCGCGCCCAGGATCGGGTCTACTCGCAACTCGGCCGCTGGCGCGAACTGAAGCTGGCCAAGCCGGACATGGTGATCGCCGTCGGTGGCTGCGTGGCCAGCCAGGAAGGCGCAGCGATCCGCGATCGCGCGCCCTATGTCGACGTGGTGTTCGGCCCGCAAACCCTGCACCGCCTGCCGGAGATGATCGATGCCGCGCGCAGTACCCGCTTGCCGCAAGTGGATGTGTCGTTCCCGGAAATCGAGAAATTCGACCGCCTGCCCGAGCCCCGTATCGACGGCCCCAGTGCCTTCGTCTCGATCATGGAAGGTTGCAGCAAGTACTGCACCTTCTGCGTGGTGCCCTATACCCGTGGTGAAGAAGTCAGCCGACCGTTCGACGCTGTGCTGGCCGAAGTCATTCACCTGGCCGAGCACGGTGTACGCGAAGTCACCCTGCTCGGGCAGAACGTCAACGGCTTCCGGGGGGCGACCCATGACGGCCGCACTGCCGACTTGGCCGAGCTGATCCGGGTGATCGCGGCGATCGACGGGATCGACCGCATCCGCTACACCACCTCGCACCCGCTGGAGTTCTCCGACAGCCTGATCCAGGCCCACGCCGAGGTTCCAGAGCTGGTCAAGCACCTGCATTTGCCGGTGCAGGCCGGCTCCGACCGCATCCTCGCGGCGATGAAACGCAACCACACCGTGCTCGAGTACAAGTCGAAGATCCGCAGACTCAAGGCCGCCTGCCCGGGCATCAGCATTACCTCGGACTTCATCGTCGGCTTCCCCGGCGAGACTGAGAAAGACTTCGAGCACACCCTGCAGTTGATCGCCGACATCGGCTTCGACTTCTCCTACTCCTTCGTCTATAGCGCGCGCCCGGGTACACCGGCGGCCGACCTGCCGAACGAGATTCCCGCCGAAGTCAATCGCGAACGCCTGGCGCGCCTGCAGCACTTGCTGAACCAGCAAGGCTATGAGATCAGCCGACGGATGGTCGGCAGCATCCAGCGCATCCTGGTCAGCGACTACTCGAAGAAAGACCCAGGCTGGCTCACCGGCCGCACCGAGAATAATCGGATCGTCAACTTCCGCTGCGACAATCCACGCCTGATCGGCCAGTTCGCCGACGTGCAGATCGATGAGGCCATGCCCCACTCCCTGCGTGGCAGTTTGCTGGCAGAGCACGCCGCAAAACCGAGCCAAGATTAAAGCCGTAGTCGCCCGAGCTTTCACCCTCGCGCGCCCGGGGTTATCCTTCGATTTATCACCCCTGCCGACTGGCGGCTAACACACGACCTTGAACGCACCCATAGAACCGCATCGTTTCATCCTCGAACCCTTTGAGGCTCGCCGCTTCGCCAATCTCTGCGGGCAATTCGACGAGCACCTGCGCTTGATCGAGCAACGCCTGGCCATCGAAATCCGCAACCGCGGTAATCAATTCGAGCTGATTGGCCCTGCCGAACACACCCACTCCGCCGAGCAGCTGCTGCGTCGGCTGTACCGCGAAACCAACGCGACCCAGCTGTCGCCGGATCTGGTGCACCTGTTCCTGCAGGAGTCCGGCATCGAAGAGCTGAACAACCCGCGAGCCGAGGCCAGCGTCACCCTGCGTACCCGCAAGGGCATCATTCGCCCACGCGGCACCAACCAGCAGCGCTACGTCAAAGCGATCCTCAACCACGACATCAACTTTGGCGTCGGCCCGGCCGGTACCGGCAAGACCTATCTGGCCGTCGCCTGCGCGGTGGATGCGCTGGAGCGCGAACAGGTACGCCGCATCCTGCTGGTGCGCCCGGCGGTGGAAGCGGGCGAGAAACTCGGTTTCCTCCCGGGCGACCTGGCGCAGAAGATCGACCCCTACCTGCGTCCGCTGTACGACGCGCTGTACGAAATGCTCGGCTTCGAACAAGTCGCCAAGCTGATCGAGAGGCAGGTGATCGAACTCGCGCCGCTGGCTTATATGCGCGGCCGCACGCTGAACAACAGCTTCATCATCCTCGACGAGGGCCAGAACACCACGTTGGAACAGATGAAGATGTTCCTCACCCGCATCGGTTTTGGCTCCACCGCGGTCATCACCGGCGATATCACCCAGGTCGACCTGCCGCGTGGCACCAAGTCAGGGCTGACCCATGTGATCGATGTGTTACGTGACGTGCCCGGCCTCTCCTTCACCCACTTCAAGTCCAAGGACGTAGTCCGCCACCCGCTGGTGCAGCGCATCGTCGAAGCCTACGAGCACCACGAGAACCGCATGCACGGCAAGCTCGACGACGAATTCGACGCGGATGGCGACAATGCTTGAGCTAGACCTGCAAAACGCCAGCGCCGCCAGGAGCCCCAGCGAGGCCGAATTCCGCCACTGGTGCGAACTGGCCCTGCGCCAGCGCAGCGCCGACTCCGAGCTGACCATCCGCCTGGTCGATGAACCCGAAGCCCGCGAGCTGAACCACAGCTACCGACACAAGGACTACGCCACCAACGTACTGTCGTTCCCGGCCGATGTCCCCGACGAACTGCTGGATATCCCGCTGCTCGGCGATCTGGTGATTTGCGTGCCCGTGGTCGCCCGCGAAGCGGCCGAGCAAGGCAAAACGCTGGAGGCCCACTGGGCGCACCTGGTGATTCACGGCTGCCTGCATCTGCTCGGCTACGACCACATCGAAGATGAAGAGGCCGCCGAGATGGAAGGCTTGGAACAACAATTGCTCGCCGAACTGGGTCACCCCGACCCTTACGCCGGCGACGAATAGCCTGACCTCCGTCAGGCACCCGAAAGGAACACTGAGAAACCAGCATGAGCGAAGACCGATCGAGCAACGGGCAAAAATCCTGGTTGGGGAAAATCACCCAGGCCTTTGCCCACGAGCCGAAAAACCGCCAAGAACTGCTGTCGCTGCTGCGCGAAGCCCATCAAAACAAACTACTCGACAGTGAAGCGCTGGCCATAGTCGAAGGTGCGATTCAGGTCGCCGACCTGCAGGTCCGCGACATCATGGTCCCGCGCTCGCAGATGATCAGCATCAAGGCCAGCCAGACCCCCCGGGAGTTTCTCCCGGCGATCATCGAGTCTGCCCACTCGCGCTATCCGGTGATTGGCGAAAGCCTTGACGACGTCATCGGCGTGCTGCTGGCCAAAGACCTCTTGCCGCTGGTGCTGCACGACGACAACCACACGTTCAACATCAAGGATCTGCTGCGCCCGGCCACCTTCGTGCCGGAGTCCAAGCGCCTCAATGTGCTGCTGCGAGAGTTCCGCGCCAACCACAACCACATGGCCATCGTCATCGACGAATACGGCGGCGTGGCAGGCCTGGTGACCATCGAGGACGTGCTGGAACAGATAGTCGGCGACATCGAGGACGAGCACGACGTCGAGGAAGACAGCTACATCAAACCGCTGCCCAGCGGCGACTTCCTGATCAAGGCCCTGACGCCGATCGACAGCTTCAACGAGTCCTTCTCCAGCCAGTTCTCCGATGACGAGTTCGATACCGTCGGCGGCCTGGTGATGAGTGCGTTCGGCCATCTGCCCAAGCGCAACGAGGTGACCGAGATCGGCGACTACCGTTTCCGCGTACTGAGCGCCGACAGCCGCCGCATTCACTTGCTGCGCTTGACGCCGATGTCGCGCTGAACACCTGAACACCCCCTCGTCCACCGGGAGAGGGAAGCACAGCCTGTCACCCGCGCCTCTGCCGACCTGGCAGATAACCCCGTTTGGCGCTTTTACCCCAAGCCCAAGGATTGAGCATGAATTGGATCACCCGCCCGGGCTGGCCCGGCAACTTGCTGGCGACGCTGGCCGGCGCCCTGACCACCCTGGCACTCGCGCCCTTCGATATCTGGCCGCTGGCGCTGCTGTCCATCGCCCTGTTCTACCTCGGCTTGCGCGACCTCGGTCCACGTCAGGCGCTGTGGCGCGGCTGGTGCTATGGCTTCGGCCTGTTCGTCGCCGGCACCAGCTGGATCTACGTCAGCATTCACGACTACGGCGCCGCCTCGGCGCCGCTGGCGGCCTTCTTGACCCTGTTATTTTGTGCCGGTGTGGCGCTGTTCTTCGCCTTGCCCGGCTGGCTATGGGCGCGCTGGTTGCGCCGCAACGAGGCGCCGCTGGCCGACGCCCTGGCGTTCGCCGCCCTGTGGCTGGCCCAGGAGGCCTTCCGTGGCTGGTTTCTCACGGGTTTCCCCTGGCTCTACGCCGGCTACAGCCAACTGCACGGCCCACTCGCCGGGCTCGCCCCGGTGGGCGGTATGTGGCTGGTGTCGTTCGTCCTGGCACTGACGGCCGCCCTGCTGGTCAACCTGTCGCACTTGCGTACTCGCAAGCTGTTTCTCGCCATCGGCCTGGTGCTGCTGGTTGCGCCCTGGGTCGCCGGCCTCGGTCTGAAGGGCCAAGCCTGGACCGAACCCGCCGGCGCGCCCCTGAAAGTGGCGGCGATGCAGGGCAATGTCGCGCAACAGATGAAATGGGACCCCGAACAACTCAACGCCCAACTGGCCCTGTACCGCGACCTGAGCTTCGGCGCGCAGCCGGTCGACCTGATCGTCTGGCCGGAAACCGCCGTTCCCGTGCTCAAGGAGTTCGCCGAAGGCTATCTTGGCGTCATGGCGCGCTTTGCCAACGAGCGTCAGGCCGCGCTGATCACCGGGGTACCGATCCGCCAGATCGATGAGCAGGGTGCGAAACGCTACTACAACGGCATCAGCGTCATCGGCCAGGGCCACGGCACTTATCTGAAACAGAAGCTGGTGCCGTTTGGCGAATACGTGCCCCTGCAAGATCTGCTGCGCGGCTTGATCGCCTTTTTCGATCTGCCGATGTCCGACTTCGCCCGCGGCTCAGCCGATCAGCCGTTGCTCGAGGCCAAGGGTTACCAGATCGCCCCCTATATCTGCTACGAAGTGGTCTACCCGGAGTTCGCTGCCAGCCTCGCCGCGCAAAGCCAGATCCTCCTGACCGTCAGCAACGACACCTGGTTCGGCACCTCCATCGGCCCCTTGCAACACCTGCAGATGGCACAAATGCGCGCCCTGGAGGCCGGCCGTTGGATGATCCGCGCCACCAACAATGGGGTGACCGGCCTGATCGACCCGTTCGGCAAGCTGGCCGTGCAGATTCCGCAGTTCCAGCGCGGCGTGCTGTACGGTGAAGTGGTGCCGATGCAAAATCTGACGCCCTATCTCAAATGGCGCGCCTGGCCGCTAGTGATCCTCTGCGGCCTGCTGTTTGGCTGGGCCTTACTGGCCAGCCGGATGGCGAAAACCCTCTAAGAAGCTGTTCACGATCTAGTCGTAGGCTGGGTAGAGCGCAGCGACAAAACGGCAGGAAAGCCGTTTTGCACAGCTTTAGCTGCCCGCAGGGCGAGGTGCATGGATGCACCTCGTGAAACCCAGCCTACAACGCTACTCGTCAGCGATAAGCCAAGGGGTAAGCGAACAAGCCGAGCGCCTCGTTCAACAGCATGCCGCTCTGCCAAATTGCCTTGCTCTCCGGCAGCCAGCCGCCCAGCGGGCGAGCATTCGGCACGCCGATAAAACCTACCGGCGCCGCTATCACCGCGAAACCCACCCGTTCGAAACTCCAGCGTGAGCGCGGCATATGCCCGGCCTGGGTGACCAGCACGATCCGCTTGATCCCCGCGTCCCGCAACATTTCGGCGCTGTAACTGGCGTTTTCCCAAGTCGTGCGGCTCAGCCCCTCCAACCAGCGCACGCTGACGCCGAAGTCGCGAGCCAATACCTGCGCCATCAACGCCGCCTCACTGGGCGGCTGGCCGTAATGCAGGCCGCCGCTGACCAGCACCGGCAAGCCTGCCGCCTTGGCCAGGCGCGCCGCATAGCGCAAACGCTCCAGCGTCAGCGCACTGGGCTGATCGCCGCCCCAGGCCGGGTCGGCCTGTTCGCGCCCGCCACCCAGCACCACGATGGCATCGGCACGCTGCGCCAACCCGGCCCATTCGACCTCGGCCAACGCCGGCTCGCGCTCCAACGCGCGCGCCGCCCACTCCACGCTGATCGGCAAACTCATCAGCCAGAGCCCAGCGAAACCCAGCACGAAGCAGGCTGCCGCCGCACGCGGGGAGCGGCGACGCAGCCACCAGCCGACGAGCAGCAGCAACAGCAAAGCGCCCGGCGGCAGAAGCAGTTGTTTGAGAATGTAGCGTAGCGGCATCGAGCACCTCCCAGGTGCCCGCAGCCTAACGGGGATTACCGGCGCGGAAAAGCTGTGAACCACAAGTGAGGCAGGCCTGCACACCCTCCCCCGGCTGCCAATGCGCAGTCGTGCCACAGAGGGCGCAGAGTAATTTTTGCCGACGCTTGAACAGCGCTTTCGGTTTGCCCTCCAGCTTATTGCTGGCACGACCGGGTTTAGTCCAGCGCAGCGGCGTGTGTTCGAGCAGCGCCAACTCCTCGGCGGCGGCATGCCAGCCGCGCAACCAATGCAGATCGCGATCCAGGTACGCGCGAATCAACTCCAGTTCCGCCGGGCTCAGCCCGCGCAACTCCAACTCACGCGGCGGCTCCTTATGCAGGCGAGTGGCACTATCGGCCTCATCCAGCGCCAAAGCGAGGCGTTGCAGCAACCGCTCATACAGCCCACCTCGCGCATCTGCTCGCCGCAATTCGCCCATCCACTCACCTCGCGCAAGGCACGCCCCACTTCACCCCCTACTGAAAGCTTAGCGTCACGCCTTCAACCGGCTACGCGCCGCGACCAACGGCGGGCCGAGGCCAGCCCACGTGACACCCAGCATAATCAAGGTTTCCCACGGCCAAGGGCGCTCATGTATGCTACGACGTTTCCTGTAAGCCCCCTTTTTCAGCCTAAGTAGCCATGCACGAACTCTATCAGCCCCGTGAAATCGAAGCCGCCGCGCAAACCTACTGGGACGAGCAAAAGTCCTTTGTAGTCAGTGAACAACCAGGCAAAGACACCTTCTATTGCCTGTCGATGTTCCCCTACCCCAGCGGCAAGCTGCACATGGGGCATGTGCGCAACTACACCATCGGTGACGTGATCGCCCGCTACCAGCGCATGCAAGGCAAGAACGTGCTGCAGCCGATGGGGTGGGACGCCTTCGGCATGCCGGCGGAAAACGCCGCGATGAAGAACAACGTCGCGCCGGCCAAGTGGACCTACGAAAACATCGCCTACATGAAGACCCAGCTGAAGAGCCTGGGCCTGGCTATCGACTGGTCGCGCGAAGTCACCACCTGCAAACCGGACTACTACCGCTGGGAACAATGGCTGTTCACCAAGCTGTTCGAAAAAGGCGTGATCTACCGCAAGAACGGCACCGTCAACTGGGACCCAGTCGACCAGACCGTGCTGGCCAACGAACAAGTCATCGACGGCCGCGGCTGGCGTTCCGGCGCCCTGGTCGAGAAGCGCGAGATCCCGATGTACTACTTCAAGATCACCGCCTACGCGGATGAGCTCTTGAGCAGCCTGGACGAGTTGGATGGCTGGCCGGAACAGGTCAAGACCATGCAGCGCAACTGGATCGGCAAATCCCGCGGCATGGAAGTCTGCTTCCCTTACGACCAGGCGTCGATCGGCACGGCAGGCGTCTTGAAAGTCTTCACCACCCGCCCGGACACCTTGCTCGGCGCGACCTATGTCGCCGTCGCCGCCGAACACCCGCTGGCGACGCTTGCCGCCAAGGGCAATGCCGAGCTGCAAGCCTTCATCGACGAATGCAAACGCGGTGGCGTGGCCGAAGCCGATATCGCCACCCAGGAAAAGAAAGGCCTGCCGACTCCGCTGTTCGTCGAACACCCGCTGACCGGCGCCAAGCTGCCGGTGTGGGTCGCCAACTACGTGCTGATGAATTACGGCGAAGGCGCGGTGATGGCCGTGCCGGCCCACGACGAGCGCGACTTCGAGTTCGCCCACAAATACCAGCTGCCGATCAAGGCGGTGATCCGCACCAGCGCCGGCGAGCAAACCCCGGCGCCCTGGCAAGACGCCTATGGCGAGCACGGTCAACTGATCAACTCCGGCGAATTCGACGGCCTGGACTTCGCCGGCGCCTTCGACGCCCTCGAAGTCGCCCTGCTGAAGAAAGACCTCGGCCAAGCGCGCACCCAGTTCCGTCTGCGCGACTGGGGCATCAGCCGTCAGCGCTACTGGGGCTGCCCGATCCCGATCATCCACTGCGCCAACTGTGGTGACGTGCCGGTGCCGGAAGAGCAACTGCCGGTGGTCCTGCCGGAAGATGTAGTGCCGGATGGCGCTGGCAGCCCGCTGGCGCGGATGCCCGAGTTCTATAGCTGCGCCTGCCCGCAATGCGGCGCGCCGGCCAAGCGTGAAACCGACACCATGGACACCTTCGTCGAGTCCTCCTGGTACTACGCGCGCTACGCCTCGCCGCAGTACAGCGACGGCATGGTCGACCCGGCTGTGGCCAACCACTGGCTGCCGGTGGATCAGTACATCGGTGGTATCGAACACGCCATCCTGCACCTGCTCTACGCGCGCTTCTTCCACAAACTGATGCGCGATGAAGGGCTGGTCAGCTCCAACGAGCCGTTCAAGAACCTGCTCACCCAAGGCATGGTGATCGCGGAGACCTACTACCGCCTGGAAGCCAACGGCGCCAAGACCTGGTTCAACCCGGCCGACGTGGAAATCGAACGCGATGCCAAGGCCAAAATCATCGGCGCCAAGCTGAAAAGCGACGGCCTGCCGGTGGAAATCGGCGGCACCGAGAAGATGGCCAAGTCGAAGAACAACGGCGTCGACCCGCAGTCGATGATCGATGCGTACGGTGCCGACACCTGCCGGCTGTTCATGATGTTCGCCTCGCCGCCCGACATGAGCCTGGAGTGGTCGGATTCCGGCGTCGAAGGCTCGCACCGCTTCCTGCGCCGCGTCTGGCGCCTCGCCCAAGCTCAGGTTAGCCAGGGCCTGCCGGGCAGCCTGGAGCAAGCCCAGTTGAGCGATGGGCAAAAAGACGTGCGCCGCGCCATCCACCTGGCGATCAAGCAAGCCAGCCAGGATATTGGTCAGCACCACAAGTTCAACACCGCCATCGCCGCGGTGATGACCCTGATGAACGTGCTGGAAAAAGCGCCGCAAGCCTCCACGCAGGATCGCGCGCTGCTGCAGGAAGGCCTGGAAACGGTGGCCCTGCTGCTGGCTCCGATCACCCCGCATATCTGCCACGACCTGTGGCTGGAACTCGGCCATGACGGCGCGATCATCGACGCCAACTGGCCAGTACTGGACGAGTCCGCGCTGGTGCAGGACAACCTGCAACTGGTGGTCCAGGTCAACGGCAAGCTGCGCGGGCACATCGAAGTACCCGCCAGCGCTTCGCGCGAAGAGGTCGAGGCCGCTGCACGGGTGAACGAGAACGTGCTGCGCTTTACCGACGGCCTGACGATTCGCAAGGTCATAGTAGTGCCGGGCAAGCTGGTCAATATCGTCGCGAGCTGATTAAGCTCTGCAGCAGTCGGGCAGACTGCTGCAGAGAGCCTATCGAGGTGTCGCTGAGCCTTAGGCTGCAACGATGCAAATGCTTTAAGGGGAAACAAGATGATCAAACGGAATCTGTTGGTAGTGGGTCTGGCGGCACTGCTGAGTGCCTGTGGCTTCCAGTTGCGCGGCACTGGCGATACTCAGTTCGCCCTCAAGGCGCTTAACCTCACTGCCCGCAATGCCTATGGCACCACCGTCAAAGAAGTGCGTCAGGTGCTGGAAAGCAACGACGTCAAAGTCTATCCCGGCGCCCCTTACACCCTGGTTTTGGCGAAAGAAGCCGAAAACCTCCGCACCGCCAGCTACACCAGCAGCGCCCGCAGCGCAGAATATGAGCTGACCATGACCCTCGACTACGAGCTGCGTGGCGCCCAAAACCTGCTGCTGATGAGCAACCAGCTGGAAGTGCAGAACATCTACATCCAGGACGAAAACAACCTGATCGGTTCCGACCAGGAAGCCGCGCAAGTGCGCCAAGAAATGCGCCGAGAGCTGGTCCAGCAATTGGCGCAACGCCTGCAGCAGATCAGCCCAGACCAGCTCGACCAACTGCAGCAAACCGCCGAAGCCAAGGCCAAGGCCGAAGCCGAGGCGCTGGAAGCCGCACGCCAGACGGAACAAACCCAGCCGCAGCAATCGCCGCTGCAACTACCGATCAAGATTCAGTAAGCCGCGCGGGGCCGCCACTGCGGCCCCCGCTGTTTCCCGCCGATGAAACTCAACGCAGCCCAACTCGCCAAACACCTCCAGGGCCCCCTGGCGCCGGTGTATGTGGTCAGTGGTGACGACCCCTTGCTCTGCCAGGAAGCCGCCGACGCCATCCGCGCGGCGACCCGCAGCCAGGGTTTCTCTGAACGCCAGGTGTTCAACGCCGAAGCCAACTTCGACTGGGGCACGCTGCTGCAAGCCGGCGCCAGCCTCTCGCTGTTCGCCGATAAGCGCCTGCTGGAACTGCGCCTGCCCTCCGGCAAGCCCGGTGACAAGGGCACTGCCGCCCTGCTGGAATACCTCGCCCGCCCAGCGGAAGACGCGCTGTTGCTGATCAGCTTGCCGAAACTGGATGGCAGCGCGCAGAAAACCAAGTGGGCCAAGGCGCTGATCGACGGCCAACAGGCGCAATTCATCCAGATCTGGCCAGTCGAGGTCCAGCAGCTACCCCAGTGGATTCGCCAGCGCCTGGCGCAGGCCGGCCTGGCCGCCAGCCAGGCGGCGGTGGAGCTGATCGCCGCGCGCGTCGAAGGCAACCTGCTGGCCGCGGCTCAGGAAATCGAGAAGCTCAAACTGCTCGCCGAAGGTGGCCAGATCGACGCCAACACCGTACAAGCGGCGGTAGCCGACAGTGCGCGCTTCGACGTCTTCGGCCTGATCGACGCCGCACTCAACGGCGAGGCCGCGCACGCCCTGCGCACCCTCGAAGGCCTGCGTGGTGAAGGCGTGGAGACCGCCGTGATTCTCTGGGCGCTGGCCCGCGAACTGCGCCTGCTGGCCAACCTGGCGCAGCAATACAGCCAAGGCGTGCCCCTGGACAAAGCCTTCAGCCAAGCCCGCCCACCGGTCTGGGACAAACGCCGGCCGTTGGTCAGCAAGGCCCTGCAACGGCACTCCGCGGCACGCTGGGCCAGACTGCTGCTGGACGCGCAGCGCATCGATGCGCAGATCAAGGGTCAGGCAGCCGGCGACCCGTGGATCGACCTGAGCCGCCTGACCCTGACGATCGCCGGCCAACGCCTGTCGCTGCCGTCGGAGTGACCTGCCGGCACGGACGTAGCCCTGGACATTTTTTATACCAAGCCCGATGATCCGCGCGCCTGCACTGTGCAGCGCCCACAAGAGGATCGGCCATGGCCAAACACTCCAAGCACGGCCCGAACAAGGCCAAGTCCCTGGTAGCGCAACCGCTGTTCCGCTGTCGCCAGGAAAAGCCCAGCAAGGGCAAAGGTAGCTACCGCCGCGAAGCCTCCCCGTCTCACCACTGGGAGGCTTCGGTCTTTCTGGCGGCCTGAAAACCCGACACAGCCCCTTCATGTTAAGGTTGCCGCTGGCAAAAAAGCTGTGAGAGCACCGATGCTGAACCTGTCCCCGCGCGGCCTTGCCTGCGCCGCCCTGAGCCTCAACCTAAGCCTATTAGCCGCTTGCGCCGAAGCGCCAACGCAAACGTCCGCGCACTCTAAACCCGCCACCAGTGTAAGCAGCCAAGCCACGCCCAGCACACAGTCGAGCCTGCCGACCGCCACCCTGAGTTTTGCCGACTGGCGTAACCGGTTGCGCGACGAGGCCCTGGCCGCCGGCATCAGCCCGGCGCTATTCGACCGCGCCTTTGCCGGCGTCACCCTGGATCCGGCGGTACTCGCCGCCGACAGCAGTCAGCCGGAATTCACCCGACCGATCTGGGCATACCTGGACGGTGCCGTATCTGCCAGCCGGATCGCCCGCGGCCAGGCTCAGCAGGCGCAACAAGGCGCGACGCTCGAGCGCATCGAGCAGCGCTATGGCGTGCAAGCCGAAACCTTGGTGGCCATCTGGGGCATGGAGAGCGGTTACGGTAGCAATATCGGCAACAATAGCGTGATCCGCTCGCTCGCCACCCTGGCTTACGAAGGCCGCCGCCAAGGGTTCTGGCGCGACCAGCTGCTGGCCGCACTGCAGATTCTCGAACATGGCGACATCAGCCCCGAACGGCTGATCGGCTCCTGGGCAGGCGCCATGGGCCAAACGCAATTCATGCCGACCACCTATAACCAGCACGCGGTGGACTTCGATGGCGACGGTCGCCGCGACCTGTGGAGCTCGCCAGCCGACGCCTTGGCTTCCGCCGCTCACTACCTGCAAGCCTCTGGCTGGCGACATGGGCAACCCTGGGGCTTTGAAGTGCGGCTGCCGAGCGGCTTCGACTATGCCCTGGCCGACCCGGAACAGCGCCTGAACCTGGCCGAATGGGCCGCCCTTGGAGTGCAGCCGCTAAACGGCGCGACTGCACCGGCGCTGGCCGGCGAGTCGGCCACCCTGCTGCTGCCCACCGGCCATCGCGGCCCGGCCTTTCTGCTGATGAATAACTTTCGCAGCATTCTCAAGTACAACAACTCCTCGTCCTACGCGCTGGCAGTCGGCCTACTGTCCGACGGGATCCGCGGCGCCAACAGTCAAGTCGTCGCGGCTTGGCCGCGCAACGATCCACAACTGGGGCGTAGCGAGCGCATCGAATTGCAGGAACTGCTGGCTACCCACGGCTTCAACCCCGGTGCGGCCGACGGGATCATTGGCGCAAATACGCGCAAAGCCGTGCAGGCCTATCAGCAGACCTTGAAGCTGCCGGCCGATGGTTACCCGAGCCATGAGCTGCTCGATGCGTTGCGTTCGCGCCCCTAACAACCTGGGCATGACGCGGCAAACAAAAAGGGCGGCCCACTGGGTCGCCCTTTTTGTTTAGCCGTAACGCGCTTAGCTGTTCTTCGCGCCATGCGCCTGTTGATCGGCATGGTACGAAGAGCGCACCAGCGGGCCGGAAGCGACGTTCTTGAAGCCCATCTTGGTGCCTTCCTCGGCAAACCAGGCGAAGGTGTCCGGGTGCACGAAACGTTGCACGGCCAAGTGGCTACGCGACGGTTGCAGGTACTGGCCGAGGGTGAGCATGTCGATATCGTGCTCACGCATGCGCTGCATGACCTCGATCACCTCCTCGTCGGTCTCACCGAGGCCGAGCATCAAGCCGGACTTGGTCGGTACCTGCGGGACCATTTGCTTGAATTTTTGCAGCAGGTCCAGCGACCACTCGAAATCCGAGCCCGGACGCGCGGCCTTGTACAGGCGCGGTACGGTCTCCAGGTTGTGGTTGAACACATCCGGCGGCTCATTGGCGGTGATCGCCAAGGCGACGTCCATGCGGCCGCGGTAATCCGGCACCAGGGTTTCCAGCTGCACGCCTGGCGACAGCTTGCGGATCTCGCGCAGGCAGTCGACAAAGTGTTGAGCGCCGCCGTCGCGCAGGTCGTCGCGGTCCACCGAGGTGATTACCACGTACTTCAGGCGTAGGTCGGCGATGGCCACCGCCAGGTTCATCGGCTCGTCGACGTCCAACGGCTTCGGGCGGCCGTGGCCAACGTCGCAGAACGGGCAGCGGCGGGTGCAGATGTCGCCCATGATCATGAAGGTCGCAGTGCCACCGGAGAAACATTCGCCGAGGTTCGGGCAGGAGGCCTCTTCGCAGACACTGTGCAGCTTGTGCTTGCGCAACAGCTGCTTGATCCGATCGACCTCGGGGGAGATCGGCATGCGCACACGAATCCAGTCGGGTTTGCGTGGCAGCTCATCGGTCGGAATGATCTTCACCGGAATCCGCGCGACCTTTTCCGCGCCGCGCAGCTTGACCCCAGCTTCCACTTTCACCGGGCCTTTGCCCGTCAACTCTAGCGTGTTCATAGCGATTCAATTCCGCCCGTCAGGGTCGTCTGTTCAGCGTAGTCGAGGTGTTTGACGAGCTGCGCACGCAGCCGGGCACTTACCTCGGCAAATTCTATTGGACCAACCAGATCACGCAGCTGGGTCATCGCCATCCCGGCATAGCCACAGGGGTTGATCCGCCCGAACGGCTCCAAATCCATATCCACATTCAGCGCCAGGCCATGAAAGGAGCGACCGTTGCGGATCCGCAGGCCCAACGAGGCGATTTTCGCACCGTCCACATAAACCCCCGGCGCATCGGCTTTGGCTACCGCACTGACCCCATAACTGGCGAGCAGATCGATCAGGCTCGACTCGATGCGACTGACCAGCTCACGCACGCCGATATCCAGGCGGCGCACATCCAGCAATAGATAACCGACCAACTGGCCGGGACCGTGATAGGTCACCTGCCCGCCACGATCGACCTTGACCACCGGGATGTCGCCGGGGAACAGCACATGCTCGGCCTTACCGGCCTGCCCCTGGGTAAACACCGGCGGATGCTGCAGCAGCCAGATTTCGTCCGGCGTTAGCGGCCCACGCGCATCGGTAAAGTGTTGCATGGCGTGCCAGGTCGGCTCATAGGGCACCTGGCCGAGCTCGCGAAAGCCCAGGCTCGGCGGCATCAAAGCACCATATGCACGCGCCCGGTGGCACGCAGATCGCTATTGATGGCTTGCAGTTGGTCGACACCGGTGGCGGTGATCAGCAGTTGCACGGTCTGATAACGGCCATTGCGGCTATCGCGCAGCACCAGGGTGCCGGCGTCGAGATCGGGGGCGTGGCGGCCAAGGATTTCGATGACCAGATCGACAAAACCCTCGCCCGCATCGCCGATCACCTTGATCGGGTAGCGCTCGCAGGGGAATTCGATGGTTACAGCTTTAGCGTCAGTCATGATTTCAACTAAATAGTCTCGGCGAACTCGTGATTCGCAAGGGCCGCAGCCCACCCTGCTCTTATGAAGACCGGGCGGGCACTTGCCACAGGTCAGTTAAACAACCCGTAGAAGAACAGCCGAATGCTATCCCACACGCGGCGGAAGAAGCCACCTTCGTCGACCGCTTCGAGGGCGATCAGGTCGGCGCTATGCACCACGCTATCGCCCAGTTTGACCTCGATCTTGCCGATCACATCGCCTTGCTTGATCGGCGCAACCAGTTGCGGAGCCATGCTCATGCTGGCTGCCAGCTTCTTCAGCTGGCCCTTCGGCAGGGTCAGGGTCAGATCCTGGGCCAGGCCGGCCTTGACCTGACGAACGGCGCCTTTCCACACCGGCGCCTGCGCCAGTTCGGCACCCTTCTGGTAGAAGGTCTGGGTCTCGAAGAAGCGGAAGCCGTAGGTCAGCAACTTCTGGGTTTCCGCCGCCCGGGCCTGCTCGCTGGCAGTGCCGAACACCACGGAGATCAGGCGCATGCCGTCACGCACGGCCGAGGACACCAGGCAGTAGCCCGCCTCATCGGTATGGCCGGTTTTCAGCCCGTCAACGGTCTTGTCGCGCCACAGCAGCAGGTTGCGGTTGGGCTGTTTGATGTTGTTCCAGAAGAACTCTTTCTGCGAGTAGATCGCGTAGTGCGCCGGGTCTTCGTAGATGATCGCGCGGGCCAGACGCGCCATGTCATGCGCCGTGGAGTAATGCTCGGGGTCGGGCAGGCCCGTGGCGTTCATGAAGTGGCTGCCGCTCATCTCGAGCTTTTGCGCAGTGGTGTTCATCATGTCGGCGAACGCGTCTTCGCTACCGGCGATGTGCTCGGCGATGGCCACGCTGGCGTCGTTACCGGACTGAATGATGATGCCGTGCAGCAGGTCACTGACCGATACTTGGGTACCAACCTGGATGAACATCCGCGAACCACCGGTACGCCAGGCGTTTTCGCTGACAGTCACCAGATCGCTCTCGCCAATCTGGCCGCGGCGAATCTCCAGAGTCGCCATGTAGGCGGTCATCAACTTGGTCAGACTGGCCGGCGGCAAACGCTGATCGCCATTGCTCTCAACCAACACGTTGCCGCTAGCGGCATCCATCAGCACATAAGCCTTAGCCGCCAGTTGCGGTGGCGCCGGAATCACCTGCTCGGCCGCCCAGGCCGCGGGCATGACGATCAACAGGAGAAGTAGGCTCAAGCGTTGCGTAAAGGTGGTGATGTTCATCCGTCTCTCGAAGTTTCGCTAATAAAGGTCTCGCAGCAGGCGCTCTCGAAAACGCTCCCGGCGTTTTTCCTACCTCCCCCATCCCTGGAGTCGCCAGCGCCTTTGCTGCATTTCCCACATCCCTGTGGGTCACAGGCCCTTGTGGGCAAATCGGTCGAAGCCGCTACTCCGGCTTCACTAAGGTCGGCTGGCCCAGCTTAGCCAGCCGCACGCTGTCTTGCAGTTGCTCGGCTTCACCCTGCGTGTTGACCGGCCCCAGCCGCACTCGATGCAGGGTCTGTTGGTTGCGCACCACCGAGCTGATAAACACCGGCGCACTCACCGTCTCGCTCAGCTTGGCTCTGAGCAGCTCGGCAGCGTCCGGATTGGCGAAGGCGCCCACTTGGAGATACAGGCCAGAGGCTCCGACTGAAGCGTTTTTTTTTGCGTCGATCTGCACCGGCAGGACGGCCGCGGCATGCTGCTGGGGCGGCGGACTGTACTGCTCGACAGGCTGGGCGATGGGCTGGGCGATGGCTTGCACCGCCGGCTGCGGTTGGGCCTGGGCCTGGGCCTGGGCCATTTGCGGCTGGGCCAACACCATCGGCACCGGCCGGCCTTGCTGCGCCCACCACTCGTGCGGGTCGATGCCCTCGACCTTGACCCGCGCGGTGCCGACTTCGGCATAGCCGAGTTTCTTCGCCGCGGCAAAGGACAGGTCGATGATCCGGTCGGAATAGAACGGCCCGCGGTCGTTGACCCGCAGGATCACGCTCTTGCCGTTGTCCAGGTTGGTCACACGCACATAGCTGGGCAGCGGCAGGGTCTTGTGCGCCGCGCTCATGCCGTAGAGATCGTATTTCTCGCCGTTGGCCGTGGCCTGGCCGTGGAACTTGGTGCCATACCAGGACGCGGTACCGCTGGCCTGATAGCGCCGCGCATCGGGCATCGGGTAATAGGTCTTGCCCAGCACCGTGTAGGGGTTGGCCTTGTAGGCACCGTGATGCGGCATCGGCACGGCGTCGGGAATCCGCGACACATCGACATCCCACCAGGGCGCGCCGTCCTTGTGCGGGCGGGCAAAGTCGCCCGGCCCGGAAGGAGCCCCCGACTGCCCCGCTGGCGGGGCATGACTGGTGGAGCAACTGGCCAGCAACAGCGCCAAAGCGCCATACGCCGCCAGCTTAGTCGGCAGTGCCTGCATTACTTAGTGCCCCGTGCCTGGACCAGCAAGTCGGACAGCTGATGCACGGCCATGGCATACATCGCGCTGCGGTTATAGCGGGTGATCACATAAAAGTTCGGCAGGCCCAGCCAATACTCGGGGCCCGCCTCGCCTTCGAGCCGGAAAGCGGTGACCGCCAGATCGTCACGCAACGCCTCATGGCTGGCCCAGCCCAGCGCCCGCAACTGGCCGACCGTCTTGACCGGATCCAGCCCCTGGGTCAACCCCTCGTCCGCCTGCTCGCCATTGACCTGCGCGGTACTCACCACCGGCTCGCCGGTCACCCAGCCGTGACGTTTAAAGTAGCTGGCAACACTGCCAATCGCATCCTCCGGATTATTCCAGATGTTGATCTGGCCATCGCCGTCGAAGTCCACCGCATAGGCGCGGAAGCTACTCGGCATGAATTGCGGCAGGCCCATGGCGCCCGCGTAGGAGCCTTTCAGGGTCAGCGGATCGACCTGTTGCTCGCGCGCCAGCAAGAGGAACTGCTTGAGCTCCTTGCGGAAGAATTCGGCCCGCGGTGGGTAATCGAAGCCCAGCGTCGACAGGGCGTCAATCACCCGGTAGCTGCCGGTGTTGCCACCGTAGAAGGTTTCCACCCCGATGATCGCGACTATCACCTGCGCCGGCACCCCATACTCCTGTTCGGCCCGCGCCAACGCCGCTTCGTGCTGGCGCCAGAAGTCCACCCCGCGAGCGATCCGCGAGTCGGTGATAAAGATCGGCCGGTAGTCTTTCCAGGGTTTGACCTTCTCCGCCGGGCGCGAAATGGCGTCGAGGATCGTCTGCTTGCGCTCGACTTCGCGAAACAGGCTGACCAGTTGTTCACCGGCAAACCCGTAGTCGCGGGTCATCTCCGCGACGAACTCGGCGACCTGCGGCGAACCCTCATAATCAGCGGCCAGCGCCTGCTGGGCGAAACCACAGAGGCCAGCGAGGCCGACCCAATGTGCCGTGCGAGTAGCCCAGCGACGCAAACCTAGCATTAAATCCCTCACCCCAATCCTTAACCCACTCAAACTTGGGCAATCCACTTACGATGCGTGTGGATGGCCATTAACACCCCAAACCCTGACATCAGCGTCACCAGCGAAGTTCCGCCGTAACTAATGAAAGGCAGCGGCACCCCTACCACCGGCAACAGGCCACTGACCATGCCGATGTTGACGAATACATAAACGAAGAAGGTCATCGTCAGGCTGCCGGCCATCAGCTTACCGAACAGCGTCTGCGCCTGGACAGTAATAACCAACCCACGGGCAATCAGCAGCGAGTAAACCAGCAGCAATAAACAGATGCCGACCAGACCGAACTCTTCACCGAGGACCGCAATGATAAAGTCCGTATGGCTTTCCGGCAAAAAATCCAGGTGCGACTGGGTGCCGAGCAGCCAACCCTTGCCAAACACGCCGCCCGAACCGATCGCCGCCTTCGACTGAATGATGTTCCAGCCGGTACCCAGCGGGTCGCTTTCCGGGTCGAGAAAGGTCAGCACCCGCTGCTTCTGATAGGCGTGCATGACGAAGAACCACATGGCCACGGCGACCGGCACCACCGCCGCCGCCGCGCCGAGAATCCAGCGCCACTGCAGGCCCGCCATAAACAGCACGAACGCCCCCGAAGCGAGGATCAGCAACGAGGTGCCCAGATCCGGCTGGCGGACGACCAACACAACCGGCACACCGATCAGCGCCAAGCTGATCAGCAGATGTTTCAGGCCCGGCGGCAAGCTGCGTTTGGCCAGGTACCAGGCGATAGTCGCCGGCATCAGGATCTTCATGAATTCCGCCGGTTGGAAGCGGATCACCCCGGGAATATTGATCCAGCGCGTGGCGCCCATGGCGTTATGGCCCATCACCTCGACCAGCACCAGCAAACCGACGCCGAACACATAGCCCAGCGGCACCCAGCGCGCCAAGAAGCGTGGCTCGAACTGGGCGATCACGCACATCGCCAATAGGCCAAGGCCGAACGAGCTGGCCTGCTTGATCAACAGATCCCAGTTTTTACCGCTGGCGGAATACAGCACGAACAGGCTGCCGGCGGCCAACACCAGCAGCAGCAAGAGCAACAGACCGTCGATGTGCAGGCGCTGCAGCAGGCTGGCACGCCGGCGCATCACGTCATCGTTGGACAGGGTGCGGTCGAAATTACTATTCATAGGTGCGGAGCCTCGGCACTCAGGGGCGGCGCGTACTCCGCTTTCAACTGACCGTTTTCACCCAGCAGCCAGGCGTCCATCACCTGCTTGACCACCGGCGCGGCGACACCCGAGCCGGACTCACCGTTCTCGACCATCACCGCCACCGCAATCTTCGGGTTGTCTGCCGGGGCGAAACCAATAAACAACGCATGGTCGCGATGCCGTTCCTGCACCTTGGAGCGGTCGTATTTCTCGCCCTGCTTGATCGCCACCACCTGCGCCGTGCCGCTCTTGCCGGCAATCCGGTAAGCCGCCGTATCGCCGACCTTGCGCGCGGTGCCGCGCGGGCCGTGCATCACCATCTGCATACCGTTGCTGACCTGCTGCCAGATGCCCGGATCACGCAGCACTATGTCCGGCAGCGGATTGGGATCGACCGGCGGCAGCCCTTCGATGGTTTTCGCCAAATGCGGGCGAATCCATTTGCCATGGTTGGCGACCAAGGCGGTGGCCTGAGCCAATTGCAGCGGCGTGGCCTGCATATAACCCTGGCCAATCCCCAGAATCAGGGTTTCACCCGGGTACCAGGCCTGGCGATAACGCGCACGCTTCCAGTCACGCGACGGCATCAGCCCGCTGGACTCCTCGAACATATCCAACGAAACGCGCTGGCCAATACCGAAGCGGCTCATATAAGTGTGCAGTCGATCGATGCCGAGCTTATGCGCGAGGTCGTAAAAGTAGGTGTCATTGGAGCGCATGATGGCCATCTCCAAGTTCACCGAGCCGTCACCGGTGCGGTTCCAGTTGCGGTATTTATGCTCGTAATTGGGTAGCTGATAGAAGCCTGGGTCATACACCCGCGAGGCCGGGGTTACCACCCCGCTGTCCAGCCCGGCGACCGCGACCATCGGCTTGATCGTCGAACCCGGCGGGTACAGACCGCGCAGCACCCGGTTGAACAGCGGCCGATCGATCGAGTCGCGCAGCTCCGAATAAGCCTTGAAGCCGATGCCGGTGACGAACAGATTGGGATCGAAGCTCGGCTGACTGACCATCGCCAGCACCTCGCCAGTGGCCGGATCGAGTGCCACCACCGAGCCGCGCCGGCCACCCAGCGCCGCCTCCGCGGCTTCCTGCAGACGGATATCGAGGGTCAGGATCACATCCGCACCGGGAACCGGGTCGGTACGTTTGAGCACCCGCAACACCCGACCGCGGGCGTTGGTCTCGACCTCTTCATAGCCCACCTGGCCATGCAACCGTTCTTCGTAGAAGCGCTCGATCCCGGTCTTGCCGATGTGGTGGGTGCCGCTGTAGTTGACCGGGTCGAGTTTCTTCAACTCGGCTTCGTTGATCCGCCCGACATAGCCCACCGAATGGGCGAAGTGCTCCTTCTGCGGGTAATGGCGCACCAACTGGGCCACCACCTCGACGCCAGGCAAGCGGAACTGATTCACCGCGATGCGGGCGATCTGCTCCTCGCTCAACTCGAACAGGATAGGTACCGGCTCGAACGGGCGCCGGCCCTGCTTCATCCGCCGCTCGAACAGCGCCCGATCCTCCTGGGTCAGCTCCAGCGCCTCGACTATGACATCCAGCACCTGCTGCCAGTCACCGGCCCGCTCGCGGGTCATGCTCAGACTAAAGCTCGGCCGGTTGTCGGCGATGATCACCCCATTGCGGTCGAAGATCAGCCCACGGGTCGGCGGAATCGGCTGGACGTGAACGCGGTTATTCTCCGACAGCGTCGAGTGGTAGTCGTACTGAACCACCTGCAGGTAATACAGGCGCGCGATCAACACACAGACCAAGAACAGGACGGCGCCAGCGCCTACCACCACGCGTTTGCGAACTTGGCGGGCGTCCTTCTCGTGGTCCTTCAGGCGAATCGGCTGCGGCATCGGCGACTACTGGCGACTACTTGTGATAGGGGTGACCGGACAGCACAGTCCAGGCGCGATAAATCTGTTCGCCGATCAAGATGCGCACCAACGGATGCGGCAAGGTCAGCGGCGACAGCGACCAGCGCTGCTCGCTGCGGGCCTGCACCTCGGGCGCCAGCCCTTCGGGGCCGCCAACCATCAGGTTGACGGTGCGCGCATCCAGGCGCCAGCGATCCAACTCGACCGCCAACTGCTCGGTACTCCACGGGCGCCCTTCCACCTCTAAGGTGACTATCCGCTCGCCCGGCTGCACCTTCGCCAGCATGGCTTCGCCCTCCTGACGGATCAGGCGGGCCACGTCGGCATTCTTGCCACGGGTATTCAAGGGGATCTCCACCAGCTCCAGCGGCAGCTCGGCGGGTAGACGCTTGGCATATTCCTGCCAACCCTCTTCCACCCAACGCGGCATCCGCGAACCAACGGCGATCAGACGTAGACGCATACCAGGCTCTACCGAGAGTCAGCCTTACTCTTGCCCCGGCGTGTGGTGGGCGCGGCTCTGCTCGGCCCCTTGCCACAGGCGTTCGAGGTCGTAGAACTGGCGGGTGGCGACCTGCATCACGTGCACCACCACATCGCCCAGGTCAAGCAGCGCCCATTCGCCGGTATCCAGGCCTTCGCTGCCGAGTGGGCGTACGCCCTTTTCCTTGACCTTTTCCAGCACGTTGTCCACCAGGGACTTCACATGGCGGCTGGAGGTACCGCTGGCGATCACCATAAAGTCGGTGACGCTGGTTTTCTCGCGCACATCGATGGTGGTGATGTCCTGGGCCTTGATGTCTTCCAGGGCGGCGATGGCCAGCTTGACCAGGTCTTCGCTGGCCAGTGCGGGGTTGTGCAGTTCTTTGTTCTTCATAGATGACTCGTTTATCTCGTGTTCAGTTCGGCGCGCGGTACAGCCCGCGCGCATGGATATAGGCCAGTACCGCGTCGGGCACCAGAAAACGCACCGACTTTCCGCTGGCCAGCAGACTCCGGATCTGGCTAGCGGACACCGCTAACGGCGTCTGCCAAACGAATGCAATCTGTCCGCTCGGCCCACTCAGGGTCTGCGGGTCACTGACACTGCGGGCCGCCAGCAAGTCGCGCAGCGCTTCCGGCGCCTCGTTGTCGGCATCCGGGCGTTGCAACACCAGGATATGGCAGTGTTCGAGCAGTTCTTCCCAGCGATGCCAGGTCGGCAGCCCACAAAAGGCATCCCAACCCAGCAGCAGAAACAGTTGATCCGCGGCCGCCAGCTCGGCCCGCAGGGACTCCAGGGTGTCGATGCTGTAGGACGGCTTGTCGCGTTTTAGCTCGCGATCATCCACCCTCAGCAGCGGCACGCCGGCTACCGCCTGTTCGACCATCGCCAACCGATCGGCGGCGGACACCTGCGGCGTATCGCGGTGTGGCGGACGTGCGCTGGGGATCAGGCGCAGTTCGTCGAAACCGAGCTGCTCCGCCACTTCCAGCGCGCCGCGCAGGTGGCCGATATGGATCGGATCGAAGGTGCCACCGAATACGCCGATGCGTTTAGTCATCAAGTACGCACGTGACCGTCACCAAAGACGACGTACTTCTCGCTGGTGAGCCCCTCCAGGCCGACCGGACCGCGAGCGTGCAGCTTGTCGGTGGAAATGCCGATTTCCGCGCCGAGGCCGTATTCGAAGCCATCGGCGAAACGGGTCGAGGCGTTGACCATCACCGACGCCGAATCCACTTCGGTGAGAAAGCGCCGCGCATCGGTGAAATTCTCACTGACGATGGCGTCGGTGTGCTGCGAACCATAAGTGTTGATGTGCTCGATGGCCTGAGTCAGATCGTCGACGATGCGGATCGACAGAATCGGCGCAGTGTACTCGGTGCGCCAGTCTTCCTCGGTAGCTTCCAGCACATCGCTGCCGAGCAGCTTGCGGGTACGCGGGCAGCCGCGCAGTTCCACGCCCTTGTCGCGGTAGATGACGGCCAGCGGTGGCAGCACGCGGGACGCGATACCCGCATGCACCAGAAGGGTTTCCATGGTGTTGCACGGCGCATAGCGCTGGGTCTTGGCGTTGTCGGCGATGCGGATAGCCTTGTCGAGATCGGCGGCGATATCGATATAGACGTGGCAGATGCCATCCAGATGCTTGATCACCGGGACCTTGGCATCGCGGCTGATACGCTCGATCAGGCTCTTGCCGCCACGCGGCACGATCACGTCGACGAACTCCGGCATGCTGATCAGAGCGCCGACAGCGGCGCGGTCGGTGGTTTCCACCACCTGCACCACTTCGGCTGGCAGGTCGGCTTCGGCCAGGCCCTGCTGAATGCAGGCGGCAATTGCCCGATTGGAATGAATGGCTTCCGAGCCACCGCGCAGGATGGCGGCATTCCCGGATTTCAGGCACAGGCTGGCGGCATCGATGGTCACGTTCGGCCGCGACTCATAAATGATGCCGATCACCCCCAGCGGCACCCGCATCTTGCCGACCTGGATACCGGACGGCATATAACGCATGTCGCGGATTTCACCGATCGGGTCCGGAAGTTTGGCGACCTGACGCAGGCCCTCGATCATCTCGTCGACACGCGCCGGGGTCAGGGCCAGGCGGTCCAGCAGCGCGGGCTCCAGGCCATTGGCACGAGCAGCAGCCAGGTCTTGATCGTTGGCGGCGGCCAATTCGGCGCGCGCGGCATCCAGGGCATCGGCGGCGGCCAGCAGGGCGCGATTCTTCTGCGCGGTGCTGGCGCGAGCCACTACGCGTGAGGCTTGGCGCGCGGCGCGGCCCAAGCGGGTCATATAGTCGAGCACGGACTCGGTCATGGTCTCGGTGATCTGGCAATGAGGAAAGCGGCTGATTATAGCGGCGCAGCCGCCCCACGCCCAGCGGCGTCGGGCGGGTGGTAAACAGCGCGTCCCTTCGCCGCCTGCGGTAACGCCAATAACTGCTGCCGCCAGGGCCGAGCGGCGAGACGGTGACACCCAGGGCCCAGCGCCGCCCGAAGGTTGGGTAAACAAAAGCCTCGCCGATGTTTACCTTCAAGCTAGCGCCAATCGACCAGACCGGTTTGTCGCATAAACATCTGCCGCATACCCGTTTACCGAATAAAAGCAAGAAGATGCCGGAGTGCTCGCCATGCGTTACCGCACCGACTACAGCGCCACGCTGCTCAGTAGCGCCAGCGAGACCCTCGAGCTGGGCCATTGGCGCCTGCACTACCAGGCCTATGCGACTCGCGCCGACGACCCGCGCGCGCCGGTGCTGCTGCTCGGCGGCGCCTTTCAAAGCTTTCGCTCCTTCACCGGCGAAGTCGGCGAACTGCTCGCCGACCACCCGGTGATCCTCCTCGACCTGCCCAGCCAGGGTTGCAACCTGCAACTGGCGCCGGAGCTTGGCCTGGAGGAGCTGGCCGACCTGATCGCCGCCTTCGCCGCCGAACTGCAACTGCCGCCGCTGATGCCGATCGGCCTGTCCTATGGCTCGGCGCTGGCGGCGCTGTTTGCCGTGCGCCATCCGCAGCGCTGCGCGCGCCTGCTGCTGGCCGGGATCACCGCCTTTGGCCGACCCGGCGCGCGCCGCCTGCTGGAGGAAGGTCTGGCCCTGCTGGCCGAAGGCCAGACCGCCGCCTTTGCCCAAGGCGCGCTGACCGGACTGCTGAACCCGCTGCGCCTCAACGCAACCGGGGTTTCGCCGGTATTTCGCAAGGCCCTGCTGCGGCAGATGCAGCGACTTTCGTCGACCGAGGTGGAGCGCTATCGGCAAAACAGCCTGCGCCTGCTGGGTTTTCCGGGTTTTGCGCAACACCCGGCGTGCCCGACGCTGGTGCTCGCCGGCGAACACGATCACTTCACCCAGCCCTGGGAACACGCCAGCTTCGCGGCGGCCTGCGCCGATGCCGACTGTGCGCTGATCCACGACGCCGATCACCTCGCCCAGTTCGAACGGCGCAGCGCCTGTGCCGGTCTCTATGGCCCTTTTCTGCGCGGCGAGCCGCTGCCGCCGGTCAGCCCCGGCAGCACCCGTTTGGCCCGCAGCCAGCTGTTGCAGCTGGAGAAACGCCATGAAGCCCGTCGCCCCCCGCTTAATCGGCGCGCCCGCCTGACTCACGCCGAGGCTGGCGAGTGGGCCGTCGAGGTAGCCGAGCTGGGCTTCTTCGGTGGCCTGTTGCAGGGTGACTTACCGGCCGCGCCGCCGCTGCGGGGCTGGCAACTGCAGCTGCCCGGGCTGCCGGCACTGCCGCTATTGCCGCTACGCCTTAGCGCGAATGGCTTGGCGCTGGTCTTTTCGCATACCGACGCGCAGGCCAGTGCAGCGCTGGCGGCACTGGTCAGCCAGCCCGCCCTACCAGCCGCGGCCTGCGCGTAGGGCGGTCTCGGAGCGCAGCGACAGCCCGCCAACCGCCCGGCGTACTGCCTGCGGCGAGTACGCCCTACACCCTAAGCTCGTCGCTCAAGTGCACTTCACAGCCGCGCTTCGATCACCCGCACCAGGCTCGGCAGCGCCAGCGGCGGCAGGCCAAGGGCGGCGCCATGCACACCGGGATCGAGCACCTGGGTCGCGCGAAACCCGCAGCCGCTAAAGGCCGCGACGATTTCCTCGGCGTTGCGGTAGTGCAGCGGATAGTTGCCGCGCGTCAGCCGGCCGACCAGGCCAACGCCCCAGCGCAACTGCCGGTAACGCGGGTGTTCGCGCAAGTCCGGATAGAGTTCGGTGAGGTAGCTCGCCTGCGGGAACTGCTTGAGCTGCTCGGCCAGGCGCGTCCAAAACGCTTCGATCAGCGGCCGCTCGAAGTAATTGACCAAGCCCTCGGTAATCACCAGCACCGGCTCGTTGTGATCCAGCCCGGCGAACAACGCCGCCAGGCTCTGCGCGCCCTGCTCGGCGAGGATATTCACCGACTGCACCCGATGCCGACCGCTCAACCAACCCTGGCCATGCAGCAGCAGGCGCTTGCGCGCGGCCATCGCCGGCAAATCCGCCTCCAGGTAACGCAGCTCAGGGTAGCGCTGGCAGAAGCGCTGACCACGGGGCGACAGCCCACAGGCGATCTCCACCACCTGGCGCACGCCGCCCTGCTCGATGGCCGCGGTCAAGCGCGCGTCGATCAGCAAATGGCGTTGCAACAGGAAGTTCTCGATATCCAGGCCGAAACCGACCCGCGCGCCCCAGGTGATCGGCCTCAGCAGGGCATGCACCCAGCGCCCGAAGCTGGTGGCGAACGCCGGCTCGGCCAACTGGTGGCGATACCAGACATAGCCGGTGTAATGCGCACTGGGGCTGATATGGGCGCTGTCGGCACGGGCACGTTCAGACATGGTTCAGGCTCTTATTGTTATGATCGCGCCAGCCTATGCCCTGCCACCGACCTATGACAGCCCATGCCTGCCGATCCCACCCTTAGTTTGCTGCGCCCCGGCGCCCTACCCTGGCCCGCTGCCCGCCCGCTGCCCGACAGCTTCTTCGACCGCGACGCGCAGACGCTGGCCCGCGAGCTGCTTGGCAAGGTCATCCGCCACCGCATCGGCGAGCTTTGGCTGGCGGCGCGGATCATCGAGACCGAGGCGTACTACTGCGCGGAAAAAGGCAGCCATGCCTCGCTCGGCTACACCGAGAAACGCCGCGCGCTGTTTCTCGCTGGCGGACACATCTATATGTATTACGCCCGCGGCGGCGACTCGCTGAACTTCAGCGCCCAGGGGGCCGGCAATGCGGTGCTGATCAAATCGGCTTACCCCTTTCTCGATGCCCGTAGCGGCCCCGACAGCCTGGCGCAGATGCAGCGCAACAACCCCGACGCGCAAGGCCGGCCGCGCCCGCTAAACAAGCTCTGCGCCGGCCAGACACTGCTGTGCAAAGCCCTCGGCCTCAAGGTGCCGGCCTGGGACGCACAGCGCTTCGACTGGCAGCGGCTCTTCGTCGAAGATGTCGGCGAGACGCCCGAACAGATTATCCAGGCCACCCGCCTGGGCATACCGAGCGGGCGCGACGAGCATTTGCGCTACCGTTTCGTCGACGCCGCCTACGCCCGCCACTGCACGCGCAACCCGCTGCGCCGCGGCCAAGTCGAGCAACGCGACTTTTATCTGCTCAATCAGCACCTGCTCAATCAGGAGTCGAACCCATGAGCGAGTGGCTCAACAGCCTGACCGGCTGGCTAAGCGCCCACCCGGAATGGCTCGCCCTGAGCATCTTCCTGGTGGCCTGCGTCGAGTGCCTGGCCATCGCCGGCATCGTCGTACCGGGCACCGTGCTGCTGTTCGCCATCGCCGTACTGGCCGGCAGCGGCGCCCTGGGTCTGGGGGAAACCCTGCTGCTGGCCTACACCGGCGGGCTGCTCGGCGACGCCCTGTCCTATGCCTTGGGGCGCCGCTTCCATCAGAACATCCGCCGCCTGCCGGGGCTACGCCACCACCCGGAATGGCTCATCGGTGCCGAGCACTACTTCCAGCGCTATGGCGTGGCCAGCCTGCTGGTCGGCCGCTATATCGGCCCGCTGCGACCGATGTTGCCGATGGTCGCGGGCATGCTCGACATGCCGCTCGGCCGCTTTATCGCGGTCAGCCTGATCGCCGCCGCCGGCTGGTCGGTCGCCTACCTGCTGCCCGGCTGGGCCACCGGCGCCGCCATGCGCTTGCCGTTGCCGGAAGGCTTCTGGGGCGAGGCCGCCGTGGTGGCGCTCGGCCTGGCGCTGCTCCTCGCGCTGAGCATTCACAGCAGCCTGCGCAATCAGCGCCGGGCCACGGCGCTGGCGGCCGGGTTGAGCCTGTCGCTTCTGCTCGCGCTGTTCATCGGCTGGCCGCGCCTGGCGCAACTCGATCAGGGCCTGATGACGCTGGTGCAGGAGCAGCGCCACCCAGGCCTGGATAACCTGATGGTGTTGATTACCCGCCTTGGCGACTTCAAGACCCAGCTAAGCGTCGGCCTATTGCTGGGCCTGCTACTGCTGCTGACCCGGCAATGGCGCGCGCTGCTGTTCGTCGGCGGCACCCTGCTCGGCAGCGCCTTGGCCAATCAGAGCCTGAAGCTGCTGCTCGCCCGCGCCCGCCCGGAAGTCCTGCTCGAGCCACTGCACAGCTTCAGCCTGCCCAGCGGCCATAGTTCCGCCTCTTTCGCGTTTTTTCTGGTGCTGGGGGTCTTGGCCGGTCGCGGCCAGCCGGCACGCCTGCGGCTAACCTGGCTGCTGCTGGCAAGTCTGCCGGCGCTGGCGATCGCGCTGTCACGGGTGTACCTGGGCGCGCACTGGCCGACCGACATCATCGCCGGCGCGCTGCTGGCGACCGGCGTCTGTGCGCTGAGCCTGACCCTGACGCAGTGGAAAACGCCGCTGGCGGCGCTGTCGCCGCGCGTCTGGTGGTTGATCCTGCCGGCCTGCCTGGGGCTACTCGGCGCCTTTGCCACTTGGGCACTGCCGGCAGCGCTGTTGCAGTACCGCTATTGAGCTCGAGCGATTCGTTTACCTATCGGTATCTACGCAATCATCTCGCCCTGCAGCCGATCCAGCAGCCGCTGAATATGCGCTAGGCGTTGTTGCGGATCGGCCAGCACCAGCAGCTCCAGCTTCTGCTTCGTGGTAAAGGGCAATAGATACGCCAGCTGATAGGCCAATGCCTGCTGCCCCGTCACCAGCCCGCCCATACCCAACTCGGCGACCATCGGGTGTTCGGCCAGGGCGCTTAATAACGCGGCCAAATCGGCGTGCTCGGGCAACAACGGGCCCTCGTCGGCCTCGGCTAGCCAGTCGATATCGGCCATGGTCAGTTGATCGCGCTGCACCTCGGCGCGGTTAACCTTGAAGCGCCGCGCACCTTCGACCCGAATCCCCAGCAAACCATTCGGGCGCTGCTGCCAATCGCGGATCAGCGCCTCACAGCCGACCGCCGCGAAGCGCCCGGCAGCATGGCCGACCTCTTCACCTTCGAGGATGCAGACCACGCCAAAACCTTCGCCGCGCTTCATGCAGGCGCTAAGCATGTCCAGGTAGCGCGCCTCGAAAATTTGCAAATCGAGCACGCTACCCGGAAATAACACCGCATTCAGGGGAAACAACGGTAACTTCATCAAACGCTCCTTCTTCCGCGGCCCGCTCGCGCCTACCCGCCAGCCCCACCGGCGCAACACTGCCGGGGCATCACGCCAGCAAAGCTACCACCAAGGGTAGCAACACCGCCGTGGCCACCCCCATCAGACTCATCGCCAACGCGGCAAAGGCGCCACACTCTTCGCTCTCCTGCAGCGCCCGCGAGGTGCCGACCGCATGCGCCGTCAGGCCCAGGGCCATGCCTTGCGCGGCGTGATGGTGCACGCCGAAGCGGCGTAGCAACTCCGGGCCGAGAATCGCGCCCAGCACCCCGGTGATCAGCACGAACACCGCGGCCAGGGCGGCGATGCCGCCGATCTGATCCGCCACCAGCATGGCAATGGGTGAAGTCACCGACTTCGGCAATAGGCTCATCAACATCCTCTGCTCGGCGCCAAACAGCCAGGCCAGCGCCACACCCAATGCGGTCGCCACCAGCCCGCCGACCACCAGGGTCAGCACGGTTGGCCAGAACAATTGCCGAATCCGCCGCAGGTTGAGAAACAGCGGCACCGCCAGCGCCACAGTCGCAGGGCCGAGGAAGATGGTCAGCACCTTGGCGCTTTCCCGGTACTCGGCATAGCTCAGACCGCAGGCCAGCAACACGCCGATCACCGCGAGCATCGAGACCAGCACCGGCTGCAGCAACACCCAGCGGGTTTTCTCATAGGCGCTCAGCGCCAGTTGATAAGCGCCGAGGGTCACCCCGACCCCGAACAGCGGATGGTGGATCAGCGCCTGCCAGGCGCCATACCAGTCGAGGCTCATGCATCCTCCCGCCGGCGCGCTTGACGCTCGATCAGCTTCTGCATCAGCCAACCGGCGAAGACCAAGGACAACAGCAGCGACAAGCTCAGCGCCCCCGCCACCGCCCAGAAGTCCGCGGCAATCGCCTTGGCATACACCATGACGCCCACCGCTGCGGGCACCAACAACAGCGACAGATAGCGCAGCAAGCTGGTGGCCGCCAGCGTCAAGGGCTCGCTCACCTCGCCACGCAGCATCAGGAACACCAGCAGCAACAGCAGGCCGATGATCGGCCCGGGCAGCATGGACAAGAGCAACACATTGAGCGCGGTGCCGAGCAATTGGAACAGCACCAGCCAGGTCAGGCCGCGTAGCAGCATGGGAGTCTCCGATTCAGATCACAGCGAGCCATTCAACAGCACGGCGGCGCAGGGCTAGGCGGCCAGACCTCCCTCTGCGGGGATCGCCGGCAGCGGGCTTAGCCCTCTCAGTTTGCGCCAAAGAATCGCGCTGCGGCGCGTAAGCCCGGCCATTATAAGCATGCTAAGCAAACCGCTATAACCCACCATTCGGCCTAGCGATACAGGCTTGACCCCATGCACGACGCATGATGATCTAGGCCCCATGAGGATTTAATTCAAAAAACAACTAAACCCGTCCTTCAAGGAGGATCTATGCCGTTCGTACCCGTTGCAGAACTCAAGGACTATGTTGGCAAGGAACTGGGCCGTTCCGCTTGGCTGACCATCGACCAAGAGCGCATCAATCAATTCGCCGAATGCACCGGCGACCACCAGTTCATTCACGTCGACCCGGAGAAGGCCAAGCTGACCCCGTTCGGCACCACCATCGCCCATGGCTTCCTCTCACTGTCGCTGGTGCCGATGCTGATGGAAAAGATCATGATCATGCCGCAGGGCCTGAAAATGGCGGTCAACTATGGCCTGGACAGCGTGCGTTTCATCCAGCCGGTCAAGGTCGATTCCAAGGTGCGGCTGATCGTCAACCTGACCGACGCCAATGAGAAAAATCCCGGCCAATGGCTGCTCAAAGCCAAGGTCGTGTTGGAGATCGAAGGCCAGGAGAAACCGGCCTATATCGCCGAACCGCTGACCCTCTGTTTCGTCTGAGAACCTGTTCACGATCTGAGTCATAACGGTCACAACGGGGCGCCTGCAGCGCCCCGTTTTCGTTTCCATGTTATGAGCGCGCCGCACGCGCACCAGCGCCTTTACGGCATACTTCAGCGACTCCCAAGCCCGACAGGCTCCTCGACTCGGATGTCCCGCATGCGCCGCCTATTTCTTGCCCCCCTGGCCCCACTGACCCTCGCGCTATTGCTCGCCGCCTGCGGTGAGGGCGAGCCGCTGACCCCGCCGAATGCCGTGCTGCCGGACGGCGGCCGTTATCGTGGCGACGTGGTCGACGGTCTGTTGCAGGGTCCAGGCCGAGTGGATTACGCCAATGGCAGCTGGTTCCAAGGCCGGTTCAAGGACGGCCAACCGGAAGGCCTCGGCAAATGGCAGGGGCCGAGCGGCGAGTCCTACGTCGGCGAGTTTCACCAGGGCCTGTTCGATGGCCAAGGCAAGCTCACCTACAGCGACGGCAGCACCTACGAGGGCGGCTTCAAGCAGGCCCGCATGGACGGCGAAGGCACCCTCAAGCAAGGCGGCCTGAGTTACCGCGGCGAGTTCAAGCAGGATCACTACCACGGCCTCGGCAAACTCGAACGGGCCGACGGCAGCAGCTTCCAGGGCCGCTTCGTGCAGAGCCAGCCCAACGGCGAAGGCCTGCGTATCGATGACAGCGGCAACCAGTTCAGCGGTAACTTCGAGCAGGGCCAACTGAACGGCACGGGCAGCTACAAAAGCAGCGCCGGAGACCTCTACAGCGGCGGCTTTCGCAACGACCAGTTCCATGGCAAGGGCCGCTACGAGAGTGCCGATGGCGACGTCTGGCTGGGCCAGTTCGCCGAGGATGCGCTGAGCGGCCGAGGCGAATACCACGGCGCCGACGGCAGCCACTACGAAGGGATGTTCCGCAACTGGGGTTACCACGGCGAAGGCCGCCTGACACTCGCCGACGGCAGCGTCTATCAAGGCCACTTTGCCTCCGGCAGTTACGCTGGCCGCGGCAGTCTGACCCTGGCCGACGGCACTGTGCAGGCGGGTATCTGGCAGCAGGGACTGCGCGTGCGTGATAGCCAGGGCCAAGCCCTGCCCGACCCCCTGGAGATTGGCCTGCTGGAACAAGGCCACCTGCTTGAGCAGGCCATCGCCGCGCTTCCCGCCTCCACCCCGGCACTCGAACTCTACAGCCTGACGCTCGCCGGTGACGGCAAGCAGAGCGTGTTTCTGCGCGAGGCCGACTACGTCAGCCAACTGCTCGGCGAGCGCTTCGGGGCGCGCGGCCAGATCACCCTGGCCAACCACCGCGACCATCTCGCCGACCGCCCGCTGGCGACTCGTGAAAGCCTGACCCGCGCGGTGCGCGCACTCGCCGAACGCAGCGGCCCGGAAGACCTGACCTTCATCTACCTGACCAGTCACGGCTCGCGCAGCCATGAGCTGAGCCTCGATCAGCCACGCCTGCAACTGGCCGACCTGCCGGCCAGCGAACTGGCCGCGCTGCTGCAACCACTCAAGGATCGGCACAAGGTCGTGGTGATTTCCGCGTGTTTCTCCGGCGGCTTTATCCCGCCGCTGAAAGACGACAAGACCCTGGTGATGACCGCGGCGCGTAGCGATCGGGTGTCCTTCGGCTGCTCGGAAGAAAATGACTTCACCTATTTCGGCCGCGCCCTGTTCGCCGAAGCCTTGAGCCAAACCGACGATCTGCAACGGGCTTTCGGCCTGGCCAAAGCCAAGGTCGCCGAGCGCGAAAAAGCCGCTGGTTTCGAACCCTCCGAGCCACAGCTCTGGGCGCCGAAAGCGGTGCTGACACACTGGCGCAAGCTGCGTGAAAGCCAAGCCGAGCATGCACTCACCACGACCACTACCGACAAAACCGGCGTCAGCCACTAGACTCAGCGGTAACTACAGAGAGATACAATTCATGTACCTGACGCCCCAGCAGATTCTGCTCGCCGGTGCCACCGGCCTGACCGGCGAGCACCTGCTCGATCGTCTGCTCAACGAGCCGACGGTGACGCGCGTGCTGGCGCCGACCCGCCGGCCGCTGGCTGAGCATCCACGCCTGGATAACCCGTTGGGCGAGCTGCAGACCTTGCTGCCACTGCTGACCGGTCGACTGGATATTGCCTTCTGCTGCCTAGGCACCACGCTGAAACAGGCCGGCTCGCAGGAAGCCTTCCGTGCGGTCGATCACGACCTGGTGCTGGCGGTCAGCCAGCGTGCCCGCGCCCTCGGCGCCCGACATTTCCTAGTGATCAGCGCCCTGGGGGCCGACGCCAACTCCCCAGTATTCTACAACCGCGTCAAAGGCGAGCTGGAAGAAGCCCTGAAGGCGCAGGACTGGCCGCAACTGACGATCGCCCGGCCGTCCCTGCTGCTTGGCCCCCGCAGCGAGTTCCGCCTTGGCGAACGCCTGGCCGCACCACTGATGCGCTGGGCCCCCGGCAAATACCGCGGCATCCAGGCCTGCACCCTGGCCCGCGCGCTCTGGCGCCTGGCCCTGGAGGAGCAGGACGGGGTGCGCGTGGTGGAGTCGGACGAGCTCAGAAAGCTCGGACGCTAAACGCACCCGTCACCGCCTCAAGCCTTCGAGACGCCGCCACAGCCCACCTGCTGCGCACGGCGTCAGTTAATTTTCAGATGAGATCCAGCACCATGAATACTCCCCCCGCCAACCTCCTCGCCGCTCTCGAAGCGGCCGACATGCTTGAGATTAACGGCCTGTACGCCTGGCAGTTCGAGCTAGTCCTGGACGCCCAGCCGAACGCCGAGCGTGCGCTGTTGATTGAGTGCATGGACGGGCGCACCCTGCGCAAATGGCAGTTCTCCCGAGCCGAACTGCTGGCCGCGACCTTCTCGCCGGCAACGCAGAGCTGGAACCTCACAGGCAGCAGCGGCGCGCACGAACTCAAGTGCCTGTCCGGGGTGACGGCCGACAACTCCGAGCAAGCCGAAGACCCTGAAGACGCTTAAGCAAGTTGGCCGCACCAGCGCCTGAATGACAAAGCCTGACTCAGCATCCGCCACTTTGACCGAATAGCCCGCAGCCGCTGGCGGCTGGGCTTGTTATGGTCATAGTTGCCGTCGACTAACGGAGTTACCTATGGGCCTGTACAGCCGTCACATCCTGCCGCACCTGATCGACTTCGCCTGCGGCATGGGCGCGGTGATGCAGGCCCGTTCGAAGATAGTCCCGCAGGCCCAGGGGCGGGTGCTGGAGATCGGCATTGGTAGCGGCCTGAATCTCGAGTTTTATGACCCGGCGAAAGTGAGCAGGATTATCGGCGTCGACCCGGCGGCCGAAATGCAGGCGCTGGCCCGCGAACGCGCGGCACGAATCGCCATTGCGGTCGAGATGATCCCGCTGGAGCTGGGACAGATCCAGGCCGCCGCTGCCAGCTTCGACAGCATCGTCTGCACCTTTACCCTGTGTACGATTCCGGATGCCGTGGCGGCACTGCAAGAGATGCGCCGAGTGCTCAAACCCGGCGGTCGCCTGCTGTTTTGCGAACATGGTTTGGCGCCGGATCTGCCGGTGGTGCGCTGGCAGAATCGGCTGACACCGCTGTGGAAACCGTTGGCCGGTGGCTGCCACTTAAACCGTGATATTCCGGCGCTGCTCAGCGCCGGCGGTTTTCATATCGGCGAGCTGGATACCCGCTACCTGAAAGGCCCCAAGCCAATGACCTATGTCTATTCCGGCTGGGCCGATTGATCGGATCTGGATCGTAGGGTGGATGACGCTTTGCTCATCCACCACCCGAAACCGAGCGGTGGATAGATATAACCTGATCCACCACCCCTAATACCCACCCGACACTCCCAGCTCGATACCCAGCGCCGCCGCCAGCGAAAGCGGCAGCAGCAGGGTGTCCAGCAACGCGCTGGCCGGCAGGTCGAGGCCGGCATACTTCGGCGCCTCGGCACCAAAACGATCCAGCGGGCAGCAGCCGCCATTCAGCGAGTACCAATCCAGGCGCGTCCCGGCATACACCAGCGGCGCGCCAGGCTTGGCCGCGTTCAAGGTGCGCGCGGTAGCACAACCGAGTAGGTTGCCCGCCAGCAGCAGAACGATCAGAAGTCTAATCATCACTGCTCAAATGGTGTTCGCCCCAGCGCGGCAGCATGTCCTGGGGGATGTTGAGGACGTTGAGGATCCGCGCAACCACGAAGTCGATCAGGTCATCGATGGTCTGCGGCTGATGGTAGAAGCCCGGCGCCGCCGGCAGGATCACCGCACCGAGGTTCGACAGCTTGAGCATGTTTTCCAGATGAATGCTGGAGAACGGTGCCTCGCGCGGCACCAGAATCAGTTGCCGGCGCTCTTTCAGCACCACATCCGCCGCACGCTCGATCAGGTTATTGCAGGCCCCCGTGGCGATGGCCGAGAGCGTGCCGGTCGAGCACGGCACTACCACCATCGCGCTGGGCGCACCGGAGCCGGAGGCCACTGGGGCCATCCAGTCTTCCTTGCCGTACACGCGAATCTGCCCCGCCGCCGCTCCGGTGTACTCGCTGAGGAACGCCTGCATCGCCTGCGGTTTAGTCGGCAGGGTCACGTCCGTCTCCGTGGCCAGCACCAACTGCGCCGCCTTGGAAATCAGGAAATGCACCTCGCGCTCTTCCTGGATCAGGCAGTCGAGCAGGCGCAGGCCGTACTGCGCCCCGGAGGCGCCGGTCATGGCCAGGGTGATACGTTCCGGACCACTCATGGAATTTGTCCTCAAAGCTGTTGCGCTTGCTTATGCTGCGTTAAAAACCTGCTCAAAATGCTCATTTACGCCTTGTAAACTCCGCTTTTGACTCGCTCCGCTCACCCTGCGGGCCAGCCTTCGGCTGTTACTCCGCTGCGCTCGCTACGTTGCGCAGGTTTTTGCCTTGTGACCCACATGGATGTGGGGAATGCAGCTAGCCCGCAGGAGCGGGCGTCGCACTAACCTGCACTCACGACGCTTTGAGAACAAATTCTTAATCCTCCAGGGCCGCGGCGAGTTTGCCGTGCAGGCCACCGAAACCACCGTTACTCATGATCACCACCTGAGTGCCCGGCTGCGCCTGGGCTTTGACTGCGGCGATGATCGCCTCCAGCGAATCACAGACCTGCGAGGGCACCGTGCAGGTCGCAGTGGTCGCCGCCAGATCCCAACCGAGGTTGGCCGGCGCGAACCAGAACACCTGATCGGCCTGCTTGACCGAGTCTGGCAGACCGTCGCGGTGCGCGCCGAGCTTCATCGAGTTGGAGCGCGGTTCGATGATCGCAATCAGCTTGGCGTCGCCCACCCGCTTGCGCAGGCCGTCGAGGGTGGTGGCAATCGCCGTCGGGTGATGGGCGAAGTCGTCATAGATGGTGATGCCGTTGACTTCGGCGACCTTCTCCATCCGCCGTTTGACGTTCTTGAACTCGCTCAGCGCGGCGATGCCTTGCCCCGGCAGCACGCCGACATGCCGTGCCGCAGCCAGGCAGGCCAAGGCGTTGGCGACGTTGTGCTGGCCGGTCAGTTGCCACTCGACCACGCCTTGCGGCGTGCCGGCGAAAATCACCTCGAAACGCGAACCGTCTTCGCTGAGCAGTTTGGCCTGCCATTGACCGGCCTCACCGGTGGTCTGCACCGGCGTCCAGCAGCCCATCTCGATCACCCGCTTGAGCGCGGTCTCGGCTTCTGGATAGACCACCAGGCCTTCGCTCGGGATGGTGCGTACCAGATGATGGAACTGTCGCTCGATGGCCGCCAGATCCGGGAAGATGTCCGCGTGGTCGAACTCCAGGTTATTCAGGATCGCGGTGCGCGGGCGGTAATGGACGAACTTCGAACGCTTGTCGAAGAAGGCGCTGTCGTACTCATCGGCCTCGACCACGAAGAACGGCGTGCTACCCAGGCGCGCGGACACGGCAAAATTCTGCGGCACTCCGCCGATCAAGAAGCCCGGGCTCATGCCGGCGTGTTCCAACACCCAGGCGAGCATGCTGCTGGTGGTGGTCTTGCCGTGTGTGCCGGCCACCGCCAACACCCAGCGCCCTTGCAGCACATGGTCGGCCAGCCACTGCGGACCGGAGACATAGGGCAAGCCCTGGTTCAGCACGTATTCGACCGCCGGATTACCGCGCGACAGGGCGTTGCCGACCACCACCAGGTCCGGCGCCGGCTGCAGTTGGGCCGGATCGTAACCCTGGGTCAGCTCGATGCCTTGCGCCTGCAACTGGGTGCTCATCGGCGGGTAAACGTTGGCATCGGAGCCGGTCACCCGATGGCCCAACTCTTTCGCGAGAACGGCCAGCGAGCCCATAAAGGTGCCGCAAATGCCGAGAATATGGATGTGCATGATTTACCTTGAGGGCGACCTCGAAAACGGGCTGCGCGGCCCGAAGAAACTGGCCGGCAGGTTACCGCACGCAAGCATAGGGGGGCCAGAGCGCTGTCACGGTAGGGGCGCCTGCAATCCCCCAATGTGCGGCTGCAACTGTAGTGAATAGTACCCGTTGTAGGCTGGGTAGAGCCCTGCGGGCGAAACCCAGCTAAATCGCTGCAAATGCTGGGTTTCGCTAACGCTCTACCCAGCCTACGGTCTAACTGCCCGCGGGATTCGGCTCTTCGTAGGAGCGGGCCATGCCCGCGAAAAGCGGCAACGCAAAAGCATCGCGGGCATGGCCCGCTCCTACAGGTTTGGCGTTTTTCCAATGCGCGCCCGGCAACAGCCAAATAAAGAGCTTCGTCGCGCACTCAGGCGTGCTGGCCTCGCGCTATGGCGTGTTTGCGCAGCTTGCGATACAGCGTATTGCGACTGATGCCCAGTTGCTCTGCCGCGCGCGTCATGTGCCAGCGCTGGGCTTCCAACGCCGCGAGCAGGGCCGCGCGTTCGGCATCCTCCAGCGGAGTGGCCGAGCTCGCCTCGGGCTCCGGCGCCAGCGGCAGGGCCTGACGGATTTCCAGCGGCAAATCCGTCAGGCGCACGCAGTCGTCTTCACAGAGCGCCGTCAGCGTGCGCAGCACGTTGCGCAACTGGCGGACGTTGCCGGGCCAGGCATAGTCGAGCAGGGCCTGACGGGCGCTGGGCTCCAGATAAATGTTCTGCCCGCGCGCCTCTTGCGCCAGCAGATGCTCGAGCAACTCCAACCGATCGGTGCGCGCGCGCAACGGTGGCAGATCGAGCACCAGCCCATTCAGCCGGTAGTACAGGTCTTCGCGGAAGGTGCCGGCCTGCACCCGCTCACCCAGCTCGCGGTGAGTCGCGCTGATGATGCGCACATTCACCTCTTGCGGCTCACCGCCGATCGGCACCACCAGACGATCTTCCAGCACCCGCAGCAAGCGGGTTTGCAGCGCCAGCGGCATATCGCCGATTTCGTCGAGGAACAAGGTGCCGCCATCGGCCTGCTGCAACTTGCCGCGCATGCCGTCCTTGCGCGCACCGGTGAAACTGCCGCCGCGATAGCCGAACAGCTCGCTCTCGATCAGCGTCTCGGGAATCGCCGCGCAGTTCAGCGCGACGAACGCCTTGTCGGCCCGTGAGCTGGCCTGGTGCACGGCCTTGGCGAAGGCCTCTTTACCGGAGCCGGTCTCGCCATTGATCAGCAACGGCACATCGCGCTCGAAGACGCGCAAGGCCCGGCGGAAATCGCTTTGCAGCGCCGCATCGCCCAGACACAGGGTCGACGCCGGCGCCGCCGCGGCCGGCGCAGCCAGAGTCGGCCGCGCGATCGGCAGCGGCACGCTGCGCGGCACACCCCGGAGCATGGCGAACAAGGCCCGGCCATTGCGCGCACGCAGCGGCCAGCTGGCACTCGGCTGCGGGCTGGCGCGGCCGAGCAGCTCATCCAGCCGACAATCGAAAACCCCCTCGACCGGCTGGCCGAGCAAGTCCGCCCGCGTACGGCTCAACAGATTCATCGCACTCTGGTTGACCGCGCTAATCCGCCCGTCGCCGTCGAACGCCAGCAGGCCTTCGCTGAACAGCCCGACGTACTCGGCCTGCAGGTGAAAGCGCAGCAGCCACTGCCCTTCGAAGCGCCGGAGGAAATAGCAGCTCTCGATCATCTTCGCCGACAGATTGACCAGCGCCATGGTGTGAAACTGGCTCTGCCGCGAGACGTCATGGCGCGCCGAGGAGACGTCCAGAACGGCCAGCAAATCGCCCTGGGAATCGAACACCGGGCTCGCCGAGCAGGTCAGCCCGGTGTGCCGGCCACGGAAATGTTCGTCCTGGTGAATCGTCAACGCTTGCCGCTCGACCAGGCAGGTGCCGATCCCATTGGTGCCCTCGCAGGCCTCGCTCCAATCGGCGCCGAGCCAGAGCCCGGCGCGCTCGAAGGTCTTGCGCTCGGCGGAGGCGGTGACGCTGTTGAGGATCACCCCGCGGGCGTCGGTCAGCAGTACCGCGTGACCGGAGCCGGAAAGCTGTTGATGCAGGCTGCTCATCTCGCCGCTGGCGATTTCCAGCACCTGCTGCAAGCGCTCGCGGCACTCGAGTACGCGGCCGTGTTCCAGCACCGTCGGCGCCATGCTCTGCGCCGGATCGAGGTGATAGTCCTCCAGGCAGCGCAGCCAGGAGCGGGCGATCGAGGGGTCGGCGGCCGGCCCGCTGGACTGGGCCTTGCCTTGCGCCACTGTCAGTACCTGCTGCAGGTGGCGGCTCTGGGGGTCCTGCATTGTTATTGTTCTCCGGTGTGGGGAGACGGGCGGCAGTTCCGGATTCTTGAGGCACCCGTAGTCCGGCAGCATCCTCCAGGGTCATGGGCATTGCAACCGCAGGCTGAGCAGCCAGTCATGGGCTGTATCAAGACTGGGACAAAGTGTCACCCGCCGCTGTTCCAGATCCGCCACAAAGCTGCTTATCCACGCCCCCTCGAATATCGATAAACCGCTCTGGTCCGCCCCTTTCCGCAGTCTGGCCCAGCCCTTGCTCTAGGCTTTAACCAGCGCAACAGCGCGTCCTCCCCCTGCATTAATAGAACAAGCACAAAAGCCAGGAGAACCTCACCATGCGTTACGCCCACCCCGGTACCGACGGCGCCATCGTTGCCTTCAAGGCCCGTTACGGCAACTACATCGGCGGCGAATTCGTCGCGCCGGTCAACGGCCAGTACTTCACCAACCTCTCGCCGGTGAACGGCCAGCCGATCGCCGAGTTCCCGCGCTCGAGCGCCGAAGACATCGAGCGCGCGCTGGACGCCGCCCATGCCGCCGCCGAATCCTGGGGCAAGACCTCGGTGCAGGAGCGCTCGGGCATCCTGCTGAAGATCGCCGACCGCATCGAGGCCAACCTCGAACTGCTGGCCGTCACCGAAACCTGGGACAACGGCAAGGCCGTGCGCGAGACCCTGAATGCCGACATCCCGCTCGCCGCCGACCACTTCCGCTACTTCGCCGGCTGCCTGCGCGCCCAGGAAGGCGGCGCCGCCGAGATCGACGGCAACACCGTGGCCTACCACCTCCATGAACCGCTGGGCGTGGTCGGGCAGATCATTCCGTGGAACTTCCCGCTGCTGATGGCCGCCTGGAAGCTGGCCCCGGCCCTGGCCGCCGGCAACTGCGTGGTACTCAAGCCGGCCGAGCAGACGCCGCTGGGCATCAGCGTGCTGCTGGAGCTGATCGGCGACCTGCTGCCGGCCGGCGTGCTCAACGTGGTGCAAGGCTTCGGCAAGGAAGCCGGCGAAGCGCTGGCGACCAGTAAGCGCATCGCCAAGATCGCCTTCACCGGCTCGACCCCGGTCGGCTCGCACATCCTCAAGTGCGCCGCCGAGAACATCATCCCCTCCACCGTCGAGCTGGGCGGCAAGTCGCCGAACATCTTCTTCGAAGACATCATGCAGGCCGAGCCGAGCTTTATCGAGAAGGCCGCCGAAGGCCTGGTGCTGGCGTTCTTCAACCAGGGCGAGGTCTGCACCTGCCCGTCGCGGGCGCTGGTGCAGGAGTCGATCTACCCGGCGTTCATGCAAGAGGTGATGAAGAAGGTCGCGCAGATCAAGCGCGGCGACCCGCTGGACACCGAGACCATGGTCGGTGCCCAGGCCTCCGAGCAGCAGTTCGACAAGATCCTCTCCTACCTGGAGATCGCCAAGACCGAAGGCGCCGAACTGCTCACCGGCGGCGGCGTGGAACAACTGGCCGGCAGCCTGGGCGGCGGTTATTACATCCAGCCGACCTTGCTCAAGGGCCACAACAAGATGCGCGTGTTCCAGGAGGAAATCTTCGGCCCGGTGGTCGGCATCACCACCTTCAAGGACGAAGCCGAAGCCCTGGCGATCGCCAACGACACCGAGTTCGGCCTCGGCGCCGGCCTCTGGACCCGCGACATCAACCGCGCCTACCGCATGGGCCGGGCGATCAAGGCCGGCCGGGTGTGGACCAACTGCTACCACCTGTACCCGGCGCACGCCGCGTTCGGCGGTTACAAGAAGTCCGGCGTCGGCCGCGAAACCCACAAAGTGGCGCTGGAACACTACCAGCAGACCAAGAACCTGTTGGTCAGCTACGACACCAACCCGCTGGGCTTTTTCTAAGACTCGAATTCTCTGCGCACAAGCGGAAAGAGTCTGAAAACGCCTTCCACATAGCTAAAAACGCAACCGTCCGCGCCAGCCGTAACATCTTGTTGCAGCTGGCATGGGCGTTGCGTGCATCCGCAAGTCTCTTGGTCTGTTCAACTCTCAGGGCGGGTACTCAATGACTACGGCAACGCAACTCAAACCTACACTCGGCACCCTGCATCTATGGGGTATCGCCGTCGGCCTGGTGATTTCCGGGGAATACTTCGGCTGGAGCTACGGCTGGGGCACCGCCGGTACGCTGGGCTTTCTCATCACCGCGCTGATGGTGGCGGCGATGTACACCTGCTTTATCTTCAGTTTCACCGAATTGACCACCGCCATTCCCCATGCCGGTGGCCCGTTCGCCTACAGCCGCCGCGCCTTTGGTGAAAAAGGTGGACTGATCGCCGGGATCGCCACGCTGATCGAGTTCGTCTTCGCGCCACCGGCGATTGCCATGGCCATCGGCGCCTATCTGAACGTGCAGTTCCCGGAGCTCGACCCGAAGCACGCGGCGGTCGGCGCCTACTTCGTGTTCATGACCCTGAATATCCTTGGCGTCAGCATTGCCGCCGCCTTCGAGCTGGTGGTCACCGTGTTGGCGGTGGCTGAGCTCTTGGTGTTTATGGGCGTGGTCGCGCCAGGCTTCAGCTTCAGCAACTTCGCGCTGAACGGCTGGGCCGGCTCCGACACCTTCAGCAGCGCGTCGATTTCCGGGATTTTCGCGGCGATTCCCTTCGCCATCTGGTTCTTCCTCGCCATCGAAGGCGCCGCCATGGCCGCCGAAGAAGCCAAAGACCCGAAACGCACCATCCCCAGAGCCTACGTCAGCGGCATTCTGACCCTGGTGTTCCTGGCGCTCGGCGTGATGATCATGGCCGGCGGCGTGGGCGACTGGCGCCAACTGTCGAATATCAACGACCCGCTGCCGCAGGCGATGAAAGCCGTGGTCGGCGACAATTCGACCTGGATGCACATGCTGGTGTGGATCGGCCTGTTCGGCCTGGTGGCGAGCTTCCACGGCATCATCCTCGGCTACTCGCGGCAGTTCTTCGCCCTCGCCCGCGCCGGTTACCTGCCGGCCGGCCTGGCCAAGCTGAACCGCTTCCAGACCCCGCACCGGGCGATCATCGCCGGTGGCGTGATCGGCATCGCGGCCATCTACAGCGATGGCCTGATCAATCTGCAAGGCATGACCCTGACTGCGGCGATGATCACCATGTCGGTGTTCGGCGCCATCGTCATGTACATCATCAGCATGCTCAGCCTGTTCAAACTGCGCCAAACCGAGCCGCATCTGGAACGCAGCTTCCGCGCACCGGGCTACCCGATTGTGCCGGGCATCGCGCTGCTGCTGGCGGTGGTCTGCCTGGTGGCGATGGCCTGGTTCAACACACTGATCGGCCTGATCTTCCTCGGCTTCATGGCTGCGGGCTTCATCTACTTCCAACTGACCGCTCATCAGCGCTCCAGCGCTCCGGTCGACGCCATGCTGACCGGCGCTTAAGAACCTGTTCAAGATCGTTGCGAGCGCAGGTTAGGCAAGGCGAAAACAGGCGAAAAAGCGCAGTTTACACATGGTAAATGAGCATTTTGAGCCTGTTTTCAACGCAGCATGACCCAGCGCAGTAGATATTGAACAGGTTCTAAGCTGCACCTCTGCCGGGCCCTGGCCCGACAGAGGCTCCATTCGGGTGCAGGCAACCGCCCATGCTATAAGCGTCGTGCGGTTTGCCTTTATATAGAGATGACGAGCCGTTTCAGGAGTACCCCGCGTATGGCCCGTTTTTCCCATTCCGTCGGAGTGGAAACCTACCGCTTCGACAGCCTCAAAGAAGTCATGGCCAAGGCCAGCCCCGCCCGCTCCGGCGATTTTCTCGCCGGCGTGGCCGCGAGCAACGATGGCGAGCGTGTCGCCGCGCAGATGGCGCTGGCCAACATCCCGCTCAAACACTTCCTCGACGAGGCGCTGATCCCCTACGAAGAGGACGAAGTCACCCGGCTGATCATCGACAGCCACGATGCCCAGGCGTTTGCCAGCGTCAGCCACCTGACCGTCGGCGGCCTGCGTGACTGGCTGCTCAGCGAGCATGCCGATGAGGCCAGCCTACGCGCCCTCGCTCCCGGCCTGACCCCGGAGATGGCCGCCGCGGTGTCGAAGCTCATGCGCGTGCAGGACTTGGTCCTGGTGGCGCAGAAGATCCGCGTGGTCACCCGCTTTCGCGGCACCCTCGGCCTGCGTGGCCGGCTGTCCACCCGCCTGCAGCCCAACCACCCGACCGACGAACCGGCCGGGATCGCCGCGAGCATTCTCGACGGCCTGCTGTACGGCAACGGCGACGCCATGATCGGCATCAACCCGGCTACCGACAGCATCGCCTCGATCTGCGCCATGCTGGAGATGCTCGACGCGATCATCCAGCGTTATGAGATCCCGACCCAGGCCTGCGTGCTGACCCACGTCACCACCTCGATCGCCGCGATCGAGCGCGGCGTGCCGCTGGACCTGGTGTTCCAGTCGATCGCCGGCACCGAGGCGGCGAATGCCAGCTTCGGCATCAACCTGAAGGTGCTGCAGGAAGGCTACGAAGCCGGGCTGAGTCTCAAGCGCGGCACCCTCGGCAACAACCTGATGTACTTCGAGACCGGCCAGGGCAGCGCGCTGTCGGCCAACGCCCACCATGGCCTCGACCAGCAGACCTGCGAGACCCGCGCCTATGGGGTGGCCCGGCACTTCAAGCCGTTCCTGGTCAACACCGTGGTCGGCTTCATCGGCCCGGAATACCTCTACAACGGCAAGCAGATCATCCGCGCCGGGCTGGAAGATCACTTCTGCGGCAAGCTGCTCGGCGTGCCGATGGGCTGCGACATCTGCTACACCAACCACGCCGAAGCCGATCAGGACGACATGGACATGCTGCTGACGCTGCTCGGCGTGGCCGGCATCAACTTCATCATGGGCATCCCCGGCTCCGACGACATCATGCTCAATTACCAGACCACCTCGTTCCACGACGCGCTCTATGCGCGGCAGACGCTCGGCCTGAAGCCGGCGCCGGAATTCGAGGCCTGGCTGCACAACATGGGCATCTTCACCCAGGCCGATGGCCGTGTACGCTTCGGCGACAAGCTGCCGCCGGCGTTCCGCCAGGCGCTGGCACAGCTGGCCTGACAGCGAACCGCAAAAGCCCCGCGGCTTCGAGGAAACCCCATATGAACAACGACAACCCTATCTCCGGCACCAGCGAAAATCCCTGGCAGGAGCTGCGCCGCCTGACCCCGGCACGGATTGCCCTCGGGCGCGCCGGCACCAGCCTGCCGACCGGCGCGCAGCTGGACTTTCAATATGCCCACGCGCAGGCGCGCGACGCCGTGCACCTGCCGTTCGATCACCCCGGCCTCAGCGCCCAACTGGCCGAGCGCGGCCGTGCCAGCTTGCTGCTGCACAGTGCCGCCGGCGACCGCCACAGCTACCTGCAACGCCCCGATCTGGGCCGCCGCCTGAATGACGCCTCGGCACAGCAGTTGCGCGACTACGCCCAGGCCAATCCCGGCGGCGTCGACCTGGCGATAGTGGTGGCCGACGGTCTCTCGGCGCTCGCCGTACATCGGCATAGCCTGCCGTTTCTCGCGCGCCTGGAAGAGCAGGCGTTGGCCGAAGGCTGGTCGCTATCGCCGGTGCTGCTGGTGGAACAGGGCCGGGTCGCGGTAGCCGATGAAATCGGCGAACTGCTCGGCGCCCGCATGGTGGTGATCCTGATCGGCGAACGCCCCGGCCTGAGTTCGCCGGACAGCCTCGGCCTGTACTTCACCTATGCGCCCAGGGTCGGCCTGACCGACGCCTACCGCAACTGCATCTCCAACGTGCGCCTGGAAGGCTTGAGCTATGGCATGGCCGCGCACCGCCTGCTCTACCTGATGCGCGAGGCCTGTCGGCGCCAGCTGTCCGGGGTCAACCTCAAGGATGAGGCCGAAGTGCAGACCCTGGAGTCCGGAGAAGGCCAGGGCCTAACGGCCAACTTCCTCCTCGCGGAGCCGCAGAGGCCAAAGAACCCGAGCTGATTGCCAACCTAAATACCGTCTCTCGCCTTAGTGCCGCAGGCCGGGCAGGGCGAAACCAGGCAAAAGGCTGTTGATTCATCCGAAAAAATCAAACGCTTGCTTGGATTGCGCTTTCTATAAGCTTTAGGCAGCATCGCTTCGACCGCTGGCATAGCACCTGCCTTGCCTGCCCCGCCCCATTCAATTGCAGCCGAGGCCCACCATGCGCATCGTCCAAGCCACTCTGGAGCATCTGGATCTGCTGGCTCCGTTGTTCGTCAGATACCGCGAGTTCTATGGCGAGCTGCCTTATCCCGACTCGTCGAAAAAATTTCTCGAGAAGCGCCTGCGCCGCAAAGAATCGGTGATCTACCTGGCGCTGGCCGATGACGACGACAAGCTGCTGGGTTTCTGTCAGCTCTACCCGAGCTACTCCTCGCTGTCGCTCAAGCGCGTGTGGATCCTCAACGACATCTACGTCGCCGAAGACGCCCGCCGCCAGTTGGTCGCCGACCGGCTGCTGCAAACCGCCAAGAAGATGGCCAAAGAGACCCAGGCCGTGCGGATGCGCGTCTCCACCAGCAGCAACAACGCAGTGGCGCAGAAGGTCTACGAGTCGATCGGCTTTCGCGAAGACACTCAGTTCAAGAACTACGTGCTACCGATCAACGGCGACTGAGCGGGCAGCCCGAGAGGCTCGCCGTGCCGCACCAACGCATCCATTTGGTGCGGAACGGCGTCAGCTGCACAAACGCTAATCCAGCCGTGAGTACGGCTAACCGGCCGCTTAAGAACTACCGCGCTTGGCGAGCCGTCGCCCGCGCCAGCAGCCCTTCGTCGCAAGCTCGGACAACCGCTGCAACAAACTGAAGCGCCACGACTTGCCCTTGCCCTTATAATGCCGACTTCAGCGCCGGCGCCCTCCAGGCCCGTGCATCGACTCCCCGCGCAGCGAAACAGGCGTTACATGGAATTCAACCCGCTTGACCTTATCCTGCACCTCGACGTCTACCTGGACTTGCTGGTCGCGAATTACGGCGCCTGGATCTACGCCATCCTGTTTCTGGTGATCTTCTGCGAGACCGGCCTGGTGGTGACGCCCTTCCTGCCCGGCGACTCCCTGCTGTTTATCGCCGGCGCCGTCTGCGCTAGCGGCAGCATGGACCCGCTCTTGCTGGCCGGGCTGCTGATGCTGGCGGCGATCAGCGGCGACAGCACCAACTACCTGATCGGCCGCACCGTCGGCGAACGCTTGTTCCGCAACCCGGACTCAAAAATCTTCCGCCGCGACTACCTGCAACGCACCCACGACTTCTACGATCGCCACGGTGGCAAAACCGTGACCCTCGCACGTTTTCTGCCGATAGTACGGACCTTCGCACCCTTCGTCGCCGGCGTTGGCAAGATGCCCTACCCGCGTTTCCTCGCCTTCAGCGCGGCCGGCACCCTGGCCTGGGTCGGCGGCCTGGTCACGCTCGGTTACTTCTTCGGCAATGTGCCCTTTATCAAGCAGCACCTCACGCTGGCGATCATCGCCATCATCGGCCTGTCCCTGCTGCCTATGCTGATCGGCTGGCTGAACCATCGCTTGCACCCGACAGCGTCCAGCAACCACGCCAAGCAACCCAACTGACGAGCCGGCGCCCATGTGGTTTCTCCGCTCCTGGCGCCACCGCCGCATCCTCGCCAAACATCCGCTTGATCCCGCCCTCTGGGCCCGCGTACACCAACGCCTGCCGATTCTCGACGGCCTGAGCGGCGCCGAGGATCAACGCCTGCGCCAGCGTGCCGTGCTGTTTCTGCATGCCAAGCACCTGACCGCGCTGCCCGGCGTCGAGTTGGATGCCGAGGGGCGCCTGCTGCTGGCCGCCCAAGCCCAACTACCCCTGCTGCACTTGGCCGACCTGGACTGGTACCAGGGTTTTCACGAACTGGTGCTCTACCCGGATGACTTCGTCAGCCCGCAGCGCCATCGCGACTCCAGCGGCGTGGTGCATGAGTGGCAGGGCGAGCACAGTGGCGAAGCCTGGCTGCGCGGCCCGGTGATTCTGGCCTGGCCCGGCGTGCTCAACAGCGGCGGCTGGGAGGCATACAACCTGGTGATCCACGAACTGGCGCACAAGCTGGACATGCTCACCGGCGACGCCAATGGCCTGCCGCCGCTGCACAGCGATATGCGCCTCGACGACTGGTCCAGCGCCATGCAGAGCGCCTATGACGACTTGAATGCCCGCCTCGACCGGCATCCGGATGCGCACACGCCGATCGATCCTTACGCCGCGGAAGACCCCGGCGAGTTCTTCGCCGTCACCAGCGAATACTTCTTCAGCGCCCCGGATGTGCTGGCAAGCGCGTACCCCGCGGTGTACGCGCAACTGAAAGCCTTCTACCGGCAAGACCCGCTGGCGCGGCTGCGCCAATTGCAGGCCAGCCGGCCGGGCTACCCGCACGCGACCAAAGGCTAAGCGCCCAAACATGGTAACGGCCGGGGAATATGCCTATAATCGCGCCCACTTTTTGACCTGAGCCACAGAGGTCAAAGCCTGTTTGGCCAACCCAGGGAACATCACCCATGAGCTACAGCAAGATCCCGGCAGGCCTTGATCTGCCGAACGACATCTACGTCGCCATCGAGATTCCGGCCAACCACGCGCCGATCAAGTACGAAATCGACAAGGACAGCGACTGCCTGTTCGTCGACCGCTTCATGGCCACGCCGATGTTCTACCCGGCCAACTACGGCTACATCCCCAACACCCTGGCCGACGATGGCGACGCCCTCGACGTGCTGGTGGTGACCCCGTATCCGGTGGCCCCAGGCTCGGTGATCCGCGCACGCCCGGTCGGCATCCTGCACATGACCGACGAAGCCGGCGGCGACGCCAAGCTGCTCGCCGTACCGCACGACAAGCTGTCCGTGCTGTACAAAGACGTGCAGGAATACACCGACCTGCCGGCCCTGCTGCTGGAGCAGATCAAGCACTTCTTCGAGAACTACAAGGATCTCGAGAAAGGCAAATGGGTCAAGGTCGAAGGCTGGGGCAATGCCGACGCGGCCCGCGCCGAAATTCTTAAGGCGGTTGCGGCTTACCAAAAATAAGCCAAACCCACCCCCGAAAGGCCGGCCACAAGCCGGCTTTTTTATGCCCGCAATTTGCCCGAGCGGCCTTGGCTCTGCTAGTGTCGCGGGCATCCGCATACCCCCGCCGAGTTGCCCATGGCCCGCAAAAAAGCCGCCTTAGATTTCGAACAATCCCTCGCCGACTTGCAAAATCTGGTCGAGCGCTTGGAAAATGGCGAGCTGTCGCTGGAAGACTCGCTGGCCGCCTTCGAGCAAGGCATCCGCTTGACTCGTGACTGCCAAGCGGCGCTCGCCCAAGCCGAGCAGAAGGTGCAGATCCTCCTCGAACGCGATGGCGAGCTGGAGGAAGCCCCCTTCGACGCGGAGCAATCCGCATGATCGCGGCCTACCAGAAAAGCTGCCAGTTGCGCGTCGACGCGGCGCTGGAGGACCTCTTCAAGGCCCCACGTAGCGAACTGGTGCGGCTCTATCAGGCCATGCGCTACAGCGTGATCAACGGCGGCAAGCGCGTGCGTCCGTTACTGGTGTACGCCGCCTGCGAAGCGCTGGAGGGCGACATCGGCCGCGCCGACGCCGCGGCCTGCGCGGTCGAGCTGATCCACGCTTACTCGCTGGTGCATGACGACCTGCCGGCGATGGACGATGACGACTTGCGTCGCGGTCAGCCAACCACCCATAAGGCCTTCGACGAGGCCAGCGCGATCCTCGCCGGTGACGGCCTGCAGAGCCTGGCCTTCGAAGTGCTCGCCGACCCGCAGCGCAACCCGCAGGACGCCGACCTGCGCCTGACGATGATCACCAGCCTGGCCGTTGCCGCCGGCCCCGCCGGGATGGTCGGCGGCCAAGCCATCGACCTCGGCTCGGTGGGCCGCAAGCTCGATCGGCACGCCTTGGAAGTCATGCACCGGCACAAGACCGGCGCGCTGATCGAGGCCAGCGTGCGTCTCGGCGCCCTGGCCAGTGGCCGCGCGGATGAGCGGACGCTGAAAGCCTTGCAGAGCTACGCCCAGGCGGTCGGCCTGGCGTTCCAGGTGCAGGACGATATCCTCGACGTGGAAAGCGATACCGCCACCCTGGGCAAACGCCAAGGCGCCGATATCGCACGCGACAAACCGACCTACCCGGCCCTGCTCGGCCTCGACGCCGCCAAGGCCTATGCCCTGGAGCTGCGCGACCAGGCACTGCACGCTCTGCGCCCCTTCGACGAAGCCGCCGAACCGCTGCGCGAACTGGCGCGCTATATCGTCGAACGGCGCAGCTGAGCCGCAATAAAACAACGCCGGGCACTGCCCGGCGTTGTTTTATTGCCCTATTTCTTAGAGCGTTTCGCGCGCCGGCAACAACCACAGCCTGAGCAACAACCAGGGCATCAACGCCGCCACGAACAACCCCATGGTCAGGCCTCGAATGCCCTGCCAGAACAGCGGTTGCAGCGCCAACTGCGGGCCCAGCCATTTGAGCAGCGCCTGCAAGCCGATAAACGCCAGTGCGCCCAACGCGGCCGCCAACGCCCGCTTCCACCACAGCGTTGCCGTGGCAAAGCCGACCTGCCGGTAACCGAACAACACCCCGACCAACAAGCCCGCGAGCAAGGGCACATAGTTCGGCGCCACACCCTGCCAGGTGAAGGAGCAGAGCAGCGCCACCAGCGTGATCAGCGCCAGATGCCAGAACCCATTGGCCTGCCGCCACCAGCGCCAGTCCTTGACCCGCGCGAACAGCAGCAGGGTCACGCCGCCAAGCAGCGCCCCCACCAGCACGTCCTCAAGGTCATGGGCGCCGAGATAGAGCCGGCTGAAGATAATCCCCGTCACCACCACTCCGCTCAACAGCCAGAACCAAGGGCGGCGCACTTCATAGGCCAGCCACAGCCAGAGCACTACGGCGATCTGCGCATGGCCGCTGGGCATGCCGAAGCTATCGCCTACCTCATGGTCCATGCGCAAGGCCAGATCCGGCCGCGGGTCCTGCCAGAGATCCTTCAGGTAGGCGTTCAACACCGCCGTGATAGCCACCAGCACGAACAAGCGCATAAACACCGACTTGCTCCAGGCCCAGTAGCCCAACGGCAAGAAGAACAGGATGAATTTTTCGTAGCCGAGCAGCGTGAACAGTCGCATCAGCGGCGTTAGCCAGTCGCTGCGCAGGGGCAACACCCAGTCGAGATTGTGCAGCAGGTCGAGCATCGCGGGGCCTTAAGCGGTTGCAACCGCTGGTTAGGGATTATGGGTGGGCAGCGCTCGCCACTTCTAATGCACCGCCGTACCACTTGGCAAGCCGAGCAGGCACAGACGGCATTATCAGCGCGGCCTGTGGCCAAGCATTCGCCCCGAGCAGCAAGCTTCCTCTGCGCGGCGCAGGCTGCCTAAGCTAGGGGAAAGCGCTATACGGAAGAATAAAAAGCCGGCGTTCAGGATGCCCGTCAAGAACCTGCTGAGCTGGTGCAAGGCCCCCTGGCTGCCTGCCGATGACAGCAGTTGCCAGGGTGAAGAAGAACGAATTGGAAGCACTGTTGTAACTGCAGGCTCTCGTCAGAAGCCCAACGCAACCAAGCATCAAGGAGTGAGCATGGCTATCGATAACACGGCAGTTCAGCTGATCAAGCAAACCGCTGGCGCCATCAGGGAAAAGTCTCAGGAAATAAACCAACTGGTCTACGAAAACCTATCCAAGGACCACAAACCTGCCTATGCAATATTGCAGCGAGCAGGGCTGCCGTCCCTGGCGGGCATTGTGGCCAGCTACGCCGCCAGCATCGACAACCTTGAACCCTTCCTCAAGCACGCGCCCAAGATTGCCCGCATGCACCATCGAATAAACCTGCAGGAAGAGCATTTCGAAATGGTTGCCAACGCACTGTTTTCGGCATTTCGGCAGGCACTGGGAACAGAGGCCATTTCTGAAGCCGCCATTCACGCCTGGCGCTGCGCCTATGAGCACCTGGCGAACACATTGATCACCCTGCAGAAAGAAATCCAAACCCCAGCGCTTTAACCCGCACTCCCAAAGTGCTCATCCGCCCTTTATCAAATGAGTCGAGCCATGTTCAAAGCCCTGCTGATTGCCAACCGCGGCGAAATCGCCATCCGTATCGCCCGCGCCGCCGCCGAGTTGGACATCCGCAGCGTGTCGGTCTACGCCGAAGACGACGCGACCTCACTGCACACTCGCAAAACCGACGCGGCGGTTGCGCTGCGCGGTCGCGGGGTCGGCGCTTACCTGGACATGGATCAGCTGATCGCCGCCGCCCTGGCCCAGGGTTGCGACGCGATTCATCCGGGCTATGGCTTTCTCGCCGAAAACGCCGAGTTCGCCCGCCGCTGCCAAGCCGTGGGGCTCTGCTTCGTCGGCCCGACGGCCGCCGTGCTGGAGCAGTTCGGCGACAAGACCCAAGCCCGCGCCCTGGCCCTGCGTTGCGGCGTGCCGCTGGCGGCCGGAACCAACCAACCGACCAGCCTGGCCGAAGCCCAGGCTTTCTTCAGTGACCTCGGCGCCGGCGGCGCGATGATGATCAAGGCGCTGGCCGGTGGCGGCGGGCGCGGCATGCGCGCGGTGTACAACGCCGAAAACGTGGCCGAGGCCTATGCGCGCTGCCAGTCGGAGGCCACCGCGGCTTTCGGTAATGGCGACCTGTATGTCGAACGACTGATCCGCAACGCCCGGCATATCGAAGTGCAGGTGATCGGCGATGGCCACGAGGTCAGCCACCTGTGGGAGCGCGACTGCACCCTGCAACGGCGCAACCAGAAGCTGGTGGAAATCGCCCCCAGCCCGAACCTGCCGGCGGTGCTGCGCGAGGCCATCCTCCAGGCCGCGCTGCACCTGGCCGCGGCCGTTGACTATCAGACGCTGGGCACTTTCGAGTTTCTCGTCGATGAGGACAACGGCGACTTCGTCTTTATGGAAGCCAACCCACGCCTGCAGGTCGAGCACACGGTGACCGAGGCGGTGACTGGAGTTGATCTGGTACAGGCGCAATTGCGCGTCGCCGGCGGCGCCAGCCTGGCCCAGCTGGGATTGCAGCAAGCGCAAATCCCCGCCCCGCGCGGCTTTGCCGTACAACTGCGGATCAACCTGGAAAGCATGGCCGCCGATGGCAGCGTGCAACCGGCCGCCGGCGTGCTCAGCGCCTACGAACCGCCCAGCGGCGCGGGGATTCGGGTCGATGGCTGTGGCTATGCCGGCTATAGCGCCAGCAGCAGCTATGACTCGCTGCTGGCCAAGCTGATCGTCCACGCCGCCAGCGACTTCCCCGGCGTGCTGCGACGGGCCTATCGCGCGCTGTGTGAATTCCGATTGGAAGGGGTGGCGAGCAATATCCACTTCCTGCAAAACCTGCTGCGCCAACCGCAGGTCGCCAGCAACAGCGTCACCACGCGCTTTGTTGAAGAACAGATCGACCTGCTGCTGGCGCCGCAAACGCAAGCCCATCCCCACCTGTTCTTCCCGCAAGCCGCGGCGCCGACAGAGAAAACCCGACAAGCTATGGATGCTCCTGTCGGCTGCCTGGCCCTGGAGGCGCCGACTGCCGGTGTAGTGGTCAGCCTCGACGTGCAGCCAGGGGATAGCGTGGCCGTCGGCCAAAGCATCGCCGTGCTGGAGGCGATGAAGATGGAGTTGGTGGTCAAGGCCCAGCACAGCGGCATCGTCCGCGCGCTGGTAGCCAAGCCCGGCGATAGCCTGTTCGAAGGCCAGCCGCTGCTGTTTATCGAGCCGGCCGAAGTCGGCCACTACGCGGTCGAGCACGAGGAAAGCAGCGACCTCGACTACCTCCGCGCCGACCTTGCCGAAGTGCTCGAACGCCACGCCCTCACCCGCGACGAACGCCGCCCGGACGCGGTGGCGAAACGGCGCAAGACCGGCCAGCGCACCACCCGGGAAAACCTCGATGACCTGCTGGATGACGGCAGCTTTATCGAATACGGCGCCCTGGCCATCGCCGCCCGCCGCCGCCGCAATTCGCTGGCAGAACTGATCCAGCAGAGCCCGGCCGATGGCTTGGTTAGCGGTATCGGCACGGTCAACGCCGCGCAGTTCGGCGCCGAGCACGCGCGCTGCATGGCCATTGCCTACGACTACACGGTGTTCGCCGGCACCCAGGGCGTGATGAACCACAAGAAGACCGACCGTATGCTGCAACTGGCCGAGCAGTGGCGTCTGCCGCTGGTGCTATTTGCCGAGGGCGGCGGCGGCCGGCCCGGCGATAGCGATTTTGTCGGCGTGGCCGGGCTGGATTGCCACACCTTCGTCGGCATGGCCAAGCTGTCCGGCCTGGTGCCACTGGTGGGCGTGGTCTCCGGCCGCTGCTTCGCCGGCAACGCCGCACTGCTTGGCTGCTGCGACGTGATCATCGCCACCGAGAACGCCAGCATCGGCATGGCCGGCCCGGCGATGATCGAAGGCGGCGGCCTCGGCAGCTTCACCCCGGAACAGGTCGGCCCGGTTGCCGTGCAGGGCCCCAATGGGGTGATCGATGTGCTGGTGGCGGACGAAGCCGCCGCCGTGCGCGTGGCGAAGCAGTACCTCGCTTATTTCCAAGGGCCGCTGGCCGAGTGGCAGTGCGCCGACCAACGCGAGCTGCGCCAGTTGATCCCGGAAAACCGTCTGCGCGTCTATGACATCCGCCAGGTGATCGAAACCCTGGCCGACAGCGGCTCGGTGCTGGAACTACGCCGGCAATTCGCGCCGGGGTTGATCACCGCGCTGATCCGCATCGAGGGCAAGCCGTTCGGCCTCTTGGCGAATAACCCGGCGCATCTGGGCGGTGCCATAGACGCTATGGCCGGCGATAAGGCCGCGCGTTTCATGCAGCTGTGCGATGCCTTCGATTTACCGCTGCTGTCGTTGTGCGACACCCCCGGCTTCATGGTCGGCCCAGAGGCGGAAAAACAGGCCACGGTGCGGCACGTGTCGCGCATGTTCGTCGCCGCGGCGAGCTTGAGCGTGCCGTTCTTCACCGTGGTACTGCGCAAGGGCTACGGCCTCGGCGCCCAGGCGATGGCTGCCGGCAGCTTCCACTCGCCGCTGTTCACCATCGCCTGGCCGAGCGGCGAATTCGGCGCCATGGGGCTGGAAGGCGCAGTGCGCCTGGGTTTTGCCAAAGAGCTGGCGGCGCTCGAGGATCTCAGCGAGCGACAACAGCTGTTCGACAAGCTGGTCGCCAAGGCTTACCAGAGCGGTAAGGGCATCAACATGGCCAGCTTCCTCGAAATCGACGCGGTGATCGACCCGCAGGACACCCGCAGCTGGCTGCTGCGTGGCCTCAACGCTGCGCCGCGTCCGGCCAGGCGCGAAGGCAAGAAGCGGGCGTTTGTCGATACTTGGTGAACCGCCAGGCGCGGTGCTCAGGATGGCGGCAAAAGCACCGCCGCATCAGGGCCGCGGGCAACCTCGAATCATGGAGCGACGGTCAACTTGGGTAGCTTGCGGCGATTCGGGTAAACTGCCGCATCTTTTATACCTATAACGATCTGCCTGATGCCCACGACGTTTCACGAGATTCCCCGCGAACGCCCCGTAACGCCCCTGCTCGACAGCGTAGAGACGCCAGCCGGGCTGCGCCGGCTGGGCGAGGCGGAGCTGGAGACGCTCGCCGACGAACTGCGCCAAGAGCTGCTCTACACGGTCGGGCAGACCGGCGGGCATTTCGGTGCCGGCCTCGGCGTGGTCGAGCTGACCATCGCCCTGCACTACGTCTTCGATACCCCGGAAGATCGTCTGGTGTGGGATGTCGGCCATCAGGCCTACCCGCACAAGATCCTCACCGGCCGCCGCCAGCAGATGACCACCCTGCGCCAGAAGGACGGCATCGCCGCCTTCCCCCGGCGCAGCGAGAGCGAGTACGACACCTTCGGCGTCGGCCACTCCAGCACCTCGATCAGCGCCGCCTTAGGCATGGCCATCGCCGCGCAGCTGCAAGGCAGCAAGCGCAAATCGGTGGCCGTCATCGGTGACGGCGCGCTGACCGCGGGCATGGCCTTCGAGGCGCTGAACCATGCCTCGGACGTCAAAGCCAACATGCTGGTGGTGCTCAACGACAACGACATGTCGATCTCGCACAACGTCGGCGGCCTGTCGAATTACCTGGCGAAAATCCTCTCCAGCCGCACCTATGCGAGCATGCGCGAGGGCAGCAAGAAAGTGCTGTCGCGCCTGCCCGGCGCCTGGGAAATCGCCCGCAAGACCGAAGAGCACGCCAAAGGCATGCTGGTGCCCGGCACCCTGTTCGAGGAGCTGGGCTGGAACTACATCGGCCCGATCGACGGCCACGACCTGCCGACCCTGATCACCACGCTGCGCAATATGCGCGACCTGGAAGGCCCGCAGTTCCTCCATGTGATCACCAAGAAGGGCAAAGGCTTCGCCCCGGCCGAGCTGGACCCGATCGGCTATCACGCGATCACCAAGCTGGAGCCGATCAACGCCCCGGCCAGCGCCCCCCTCTCTATTCCCAAGCAGGCCGCCGGGCCGAAATACTCCAGCGTGTTCGGCCAGTGGCTGTGCGACATGGCCGAGACGGACCCGCGCCTGACCGGCATCACCCCGGCGATGAAGGAAGGCTCGGATCTGGTGGCCTTCAGCGAGCGCTTCCCGCAGCGCTACTTCGACGTCGCCATTGCCGAGCAACACGCCGTCACCCTCGCCGCCGGCATGGCCTGCGAAGGCGCAAAACCGGTGGTGGCGATCTATTCGACCTTCCTCCAGCGTGGCTATGACCAACTGATTCACGATGTGGCGGTGCAGCACCTCGACGTGCTGTTCGCCATCGACCGCGCCGGTCTGGTCGGTGAAGACGGCCCGACCCACGCCGGCAGCTTCGACCTCTCCTACCTGCGCTGCATCCCCGGCATTTTGCTGATGACCCCGAGCGACGAGAACGAACTGCGCAAGATGCTCAGCACCGGTTATCTGTTTCAAGGCCCGGCGGCGGTGCGTTACCCGCGCGGCAGTGGCCCGAATGCCGTGATCGAGCCGGGACTCGAACCACTGGAAATCGGCAAGGGCCTGGTTCGTCGCCAAGGCCAGAAAGTCGCCTTGCTGGTGTTCGGCGTACAGTTGGCCGAGGCCCTGGTAGTCGGCGCGAACCTGGATGCAACCGTGGTCGACATGCGTTTCGTCAAACCACTGGACGAGGCGCTGGTTCGCCAATTGGCGGCCAGCCACGACCTGCTGGTGACCATCGAAGAGAACTCGGTGATGGGCGGTGCCGGTGCGGCCGTCAGCGAATTCCTCGCCCGTGAGAACCTGCTGCAGCCGATCCTGCACCTGGGTCTGCCCGACTATTACGTCGAGCACGCCAAACCGGCGGCCATGCTCGCCGAGTGCGGCCTGGATGCCGCCGGCATCGAAGCGTCCGTGCGCGCACGCCTGGCGCTGCTGGCCTAGGGGGCGCGAGCTAGTAGTTGGCAGAGCTTCTCGGTCGCCCCGAGCATCTGCAAACTGGGGCGCTCCAGGCCCTTATCCGGAATCGCCCAGACTTGCCGGCGTTGCACTGCCGTCAGTTGCGGCCAGGCTTGCCAGGCGGCAGCCAAACCCGGCGAGCTGAGCAGAATCACCTGCGGATCACGCGCCAGCACCGCCTCGACGCTGACCTGCGGCGCCGGCAGGGGCAAATCGGCGAACAGGTTCTCGGCGCCGCAGACCCGCAGCGCATCGCCGATGATCTGCCGGTTACCTATGGTATAGAGCGGCGTGTCCCAGATCTGATAGAACACCCGCAGCGGCACTGCGCGCCGATAACGCCGGCGCAGCTCGCTCAGGCGCGCCTGGAAGTCGGCCGCCAACTGCTCGGCGCGCTGGGCACGATCGAGGCGGCGGCCGAGCTCGAGCACTTGCTGGCCGAGCGCCTCCAGGCTGTGCGGTTCGGCTTCATACAACGCAATGCCGAAGCGCTTTAGCTGCTCACGCTGGCTGGCGCTGATGCTGCCTGGCCAGAGCAGCACCAGATCGGGCTTAAGCGCCAGCAGGCTTTCCAATTCCAGCTGGCCATAACGCCCGACCGAAGGCAGATGCGCCAGCGCGGCCGGACGCTCACCGCCATCCAGCACGCCGACCAACAGGCCAGCGGCATCCAGCTCCAGCATGATTTCACTGAGGGACGGCGCCAGGCTGACCACCCGCTCGAACGCCGCCGCCGGCCAAGCCAGCGCCAGCAGCAGACAGACGAGTAGTGGGCGCATCAGCCGAGTTGGCGGGGAATGCGGTAGAGGTACAACAGCACCAGACTGGACAACGCCAGCAGGATCAGCGGGATCGCCTCCAGCCCGGCGAACACCGCGAGCGCCGCGATCCAGGCCGGCAGCCCGGCGCCGAGAAACGCCAGGCGCCGCCGATTCGCCAGTTCCCGCCAGGCATCCGGCTCGGCTGGCGTATCGAGGGCCTTCTCGGTGGCGATCAGCGCGCGCTTGTAGGCGCCGAACAGCGGCAGGCTGACGAACATCGAGGCCAACCCGGCAATGAACAACGGCATCGCCAACACCGAGACCGCCTGGTCGGCACCGAACAACAGGTTGAGAAGCAACAGCGGCGCCAGGGTCAGAGCCAGCTGCCGCCACCAGACCAGAGCCAGACGCCGCCGCACCGCATTGCGGGTCACAGACTGTCCTCGGCCTCGCCTTGGTGCTGGTTGCCCAGCAGATGGCCGAGCTTGCCGGCCTTGGTCGCGAGGTAGTGCTTGTTGTGCGGGTTGTGCTCGATCTGCAGCGGCATACGTTCGGCGACCGGAATGCCCATGTCGGCCAACGCCTTCAGTTTGCGCGGATTATTGGTCATCAACTTTAGCGAGCCGATCCCCAAGTGCTTGAGCATCGGCAGGCAAATGCCGTAGTCGCGCTGATCCGCACCGAACCCCAGACGCTCGTTGGCCTCGACGGTATCGGCGCCGCCATCCTGCAACTCATAGGCGCGGATCTTGTTCAGCAAGCCAATCCCGCGGCCTTCCTGCCGCAGGTAGAGCAGCACACCGCGGCCTTCCTTGGCGATGGCGCGCAGCGCGGCCTCCAGCTGAAAGCCGCAATCGCAGCGCAGGCTGAACAAGGCATCACCGGTCAGGCACTCGGAGTGCAGACGACCGAGTACCGGCGCACCATCCGCCACATCGCCCAGGGTGAGCGCCACATGTTCTCGCCCGGTGGCCTCCTCGCGAAAGCCATGCATGGTGAACACTGCGAAAGGGGTGGGCAGCTGGGAGGCGGCGACGAAGACGACAGGCACCGAATGCTCCTGTAGATAAGAGGGCGGAAAATTCGCAAGGGCGGCATTGTAACAGCAGCATCCGCCAGCGAGTCAGCCTGAATTGCTGGCCATAAAGATCAAAGGCTTTGATCTTTAGATCCGCGCTTGTGGTTTTTAGCTCAGAGCTTGGACTCCAGCACCAGCACGCCCTGCTCCTCGCGCCAGCCGACGCGATTGAGGAAGCTCATGCCGAGCAGCGCCTCGGTCGGCGCAGCGCCTTCCAGCACGACCGCTTCCACCCCGAGCACTTCCAGGCCGCCGACCTTGACCCGCTTGAGCGTGATGCGCCAGGCCTTAGCCGTGCCGCTGGCGGTGCTGACCATCATCGGCTGGCCCTCCACCCGATAATCGATCCCCAGGCGCTTGGCCTGGGCATCGTTCAGCGCGACGGAGGTGGCGCCGGTATCGACGAGAAACTGCACCGGATGACCATCGACCGCGCCGGCAATCCAATAATGCCCACCGACGCCCTTGGCGATGCTCAGCTGCGTCTTAGTCGGCGCGGCAAAGCCTTCGCTGTATTCGCGGCTGAGGCTATAGGCGCGCTCCACGCCATCCACCCGCAATACCGCACCGTGGCTGTCGGCGCTGACCACCAGCACTCCGCCCGGGCCGGTCTGGCCGACTTTCACCAGCTTGCGCAGGCCATCGACATTCAGCACGGCGGCTCCTGGGAACAGGCCGACCACCCGCACCTGAGTAGCAGCCCAGAGGCTCCCAGCAGTCGCCAGCAATACAGCGGCACAGAGCAGATTCAGGCTACGCATCGGGTTCCTCTCGATCCTTAGAAGGGCTAGGGTTGCCGCCAACGGGCGTACAGCCGACGCCGATTAGCGGTGTTTACCAACTGGGCCAGGCGCCGAGCAAACAGCTCTTGAGCGCCGAGCATAGCCAGAAGTCACGCATAAGCCGTTCCCTCAGGCCACGCCCCAGATCACAAACTGCATCGTCAGCCAGGCGAAGACCCCGGCCAGCACGTCATCCAGCATGATGCCGACGCCGCCATGCACATGCCGGTCGATCCAGTGGATCGGCCAGGGCTTGATGATGTCGAAAAAGCGAAACACCAGGAAGCCTAGCAGCAGCCACTGCCAGCCTTCCGGCACCAGCCAGAGGGTGATCCACATGCCGACCATTTCGTCCCAGACGATACCTTCGTGGTCATGCACGCGCAGGTCATCGGCGACCTTGCCGCACAGCCAGAAGCCGAACAGCATGGTTGCCCCGAGCATCAGCCAATAGCCCCAATCCGGCAGCAGTTGCCACAGCGGAATGAATGGCAGCGCCACCAACGAACCCCAGGTCCCCGGCGCTTTCGGCAAGGTGCCGGAGCCGAAGCCAAAGGCGAGGAAATGCCAGGGGTTGCGCCATACCGAAGGCGGCGCCTTGCTGATTGAATCAGTCACCGCCGCTCCCAAAATGTTGATAGCCGCGCGCCGGCGGGGTGATGGCCTGACCGGCCGTATCCACTAATTGCACGCCCTGCCCCACGTCGACCCGGCCAATCACCTGGATCGGCCAGCCGTCCGCCTGCAATGCCGACAGGTGTTCCGCCGGCAAGGTGAAGGCCAGTACGTAGTCATCACCGCCACTGAGCGCACACTGCCAAGCCGCCGCCTCATCGAGCAACGCCCGCACGGCCGAGGACAATGGCAGCTGGTCCCGCTCGACCCGCAACGCGACGCCGGAGGCCGCGGCGATATGCCCGCAGTCCGCCAGCAGGCCGTCGGAAATATCCAGCGCCGCCGAGGCCTTACCGCGCAAGGCCAGCCCCAGGCCCAGCTGCGGCTGCGGTGACCAATAGCGCGCCAGCAACGGCGCGGCGATCTCCGCCGCCGCCTGCTGCCGACCGAGCACCAGCGGCAAAGCCGCCGCGCCATCGCCCAGCGGCCCGCCGACACAGAGCAATTCACCCGGCTGAGCGCCCTTGCGCGTCAGCGCCTGACCGGCCGGCACCCGGCCGAACACGGTGAGGGTCAAACTCAGCGGGCCGCGGGTCGTATCGCCACCCAGCAGCGTCAGGCCGCAGCCTTGCGCCATATGATCGAGACCGCGAGCAAAACCCTCCAGCCAAACGGGTTCGGCGTGCGGCAAGGTCAAGGCCAGGGTGAAGCCGATAGGCGTGGCGCCCATCGCCGCCAGATCACTGGCCGCTACCGCCAACGCGCGCTGGCCCAATAAGAAAGGATCGCAAGGATCAGGGAAATGCACCCCGGCAACCAGGGTGTCGGTGGAAATCGCCAGCTGTTCGCCCGCCGGCACGGCCAACAAGGCACAGTCATCGCCAATGCCCTGCACCACGCCTTCGCCGGCCTGCGCACAGGGCGCCGCGGCGAAGTAGTGGCGGATCAGCTCGAATTCACCCACGCGGCAGGCTGCACACGAGTTAGCGCTTGTTGCTGCGGACTTCAGCTTCGCGCAGGCGCGGCGCCAACTTGTCCAGCACGCCATTGACGAACTTGTGTCCGTCGGTAGCGCCGAAGACCTTGGCCAGCTCGATGCCTTCGTTGATCACCACGCGGTACGGCACATCTACGCGCTTGAGCAGCTCGAAGGTCGACAGGCGCAGAATCGCCAGTTCAACCGGATCGAGCTCTTCCAGCGGACGATCCAGGCAAGGCGCGAAGGCCTCGTCGATCTCGGTCTTATGCGCCGGTACGCCGTGGAGGATCTCCCGGAAGTACGCACCATCCACCGCGGTAAAATCGTTGTCGACGCGAAATTGCGCCTCGATTTCGTTGATCGCCTGACCGGCTAGCTGCCACTGATACAACGCCTGCATGGCCAGGCTGCGAGCCAGTCGGCGCGCCGCGATCTTGCCGGTGGGCGCGTTCGGGCCTTTTTCGGCGGGCGGGTTGAAGGTGTCGTCTTCGTCGTTAATCACTTGGCCTCCAACTGCGCCAGCAGGCTGACCATTTCCAAAGCGGAGAGTGCGGCTTCGGCGCCTTTGTTGCCGGCCTTGGTGCCGGAACGTTCGATGGCTTGTTCGATGGAGTCGACGGTCAAGACGCCGAAGGCCACCGGCACACCGAACTCCATGGACACCTGAGCCAGGCCCTTGGTGCATTCCCCGGCGACGTATTCGAAGTGCGGCGTGCCGCCACGAATGACCGCGCCCAAGGCGATGATCGCGTCATATTCGCTGCGCTGGGCGACTTTCTGGGCGACCAGTGGAATCTCGAAGGCACCCGGCGCGCGGATGATGGTGATGTCGCTTGCGCTCACACCATGACGAACCAGCGCGTCAACGGCGCCGCTCACCAGGCTTTCAACCACGAAGCTGTTGAAGCGGCCGACCACCAGGGCGTAGCGGCCTTTGGGGGCGATGAAAGTACCTTCGATGGTCTTCAGGGTCATGGGCGTTCTCGTCTTAAAAGAGCAAATCTATTAAAGAGCCAGGGCGCGGATCGGCGCCCTGTCGGGGCTGAGCTTGGCGAGAAAGACCCTCACGATCTCTCTCAAAGCCACACCTCTTGGTGTAGCCGTAGCGCAGCCTTTATTCAGAGGGCAGATATTCTACAACTTCCAGGTCGAAACCGGATATCGCGTTGAACTTCATCGGCGAGCTCAGCAGGCGCATCTTGCGCACGCCGAGGTCGCGCAGAATCTGCGAGCCGGCACCGACAGTGCTGTAGGTGGTCGGATTGGTAATCTTCGGTTCGCTACCCAACTGGCGCTCCAGGTGCGCCAACAAGTCCGGGCCGGTCAGCGGATTACCCAACAGCAGCACCACACCGCTACCGGCTTCCGCCACCTTGGCCATGGCCGCACGCAGGCTCCAACGGCCCGGCTGCTTGACCATAAACAGGTCGCGCAGCGGCTCCATGTTGTGCACGCGCACCAGGGTCGGCTCTTCCGGGCAGATCTTGCCCAGGGTCAGCGCCATGTGCACGGCGTCTTCCACCGAGTCACGGTAGGTGACCAGGTTGAAGTGGCCCAGCTCGCTGTCCAGCGGCTGCTCGGCGATGCGCTCGACCGTGCGCTCGTGGATCAGGCGGTAGTGAATCAGGTCGGCGATGGTGCCGATCTTGATCCCGTGCTCGGCGGCGAACGCCTCGAGCTCGGCACGCCGGGACATGGTGCCGTCGTCGTTCATGATTTCGCAGATCACCCCGGACGGCTCGAAACCGCCCATCCGCGCCAGGTCACAGGCCGCCTCGGTATGCCCGGCACGCGCCAGCACGCCACCGGGCTGGGCCATCAGCGGGAAGATATGCCCGGGGCTGACGATGTCTTCGGCTTTCGCGCCGGGTGCCGCCGCCGCCTGCACGGTGCGCGCCCGGTCGGCGGCTGAGATGCCGGTGGTGACCCCTTGCGCCGCCTCGATCGAGACGGTGAACTTGGTGCCGAAACCGGAGCCATTGCGCGGCGCCATCAGCGGCAGCTTGAGCAGCTCGCAGCGCTCGCGGCTCATCGGCATGCAGATCAGGCCGCGGGCATGCTTGGCCATGAAGTTGATGTGCTCGGCTCGCACACACTCGGAGGCGATGATCAGGTCGCCTTCGTTCTCGCGATCCTCGTCATCCATGAGGATGACCATCTTGCTCTGACGGATGTCTTCAAGCAGTTCTTCGATGCTATTGAGAGCCATGGGGCGTCCCTTCAATTCAGTGTTTGAGGTAGCCGTGTTCGGCCAGAAAGCTTTCGGTCAGGCCCGAGGCCTTGGGTTCGGCAGCCTTGTCGCCCAGCAACAAGCGCTCCAGATAACGCGCCAGCAAATCCACTTCGAGGTTGACCTGCCGCCCCGGCCGGTAGTCGGCCATGATGGTCTCGCCTAGGGTGTGCGGCACTATGCACAGCTCGAACTCGGCGCCATTCACCGCGTTCACCGTCAGGCTGGTGCCGTCGACGGTGATCGAGCCCTTGAGGGCAATGTACTTGGCCAGTTCACGCGGGGCACGAATGCGAAACTGCACGGCGCGGGCCTTATCCTCGCGAGACAGCACTTCACCGACGCCATCGACATGGCCACTGACCAGATGACCGCCCAGGCGGCTGCTCGGGGTCAGGGCTTTTTCCAGGTTGACCTTGCTGCCAGCCTTGAGGTCGATAAACGCGCTGCAGGCCAGGGTTTCGCGACTGACGTCGGCCCAGAAGCCATCGCCCGGCAGCTCCACCGCGGTCAGGCACACGCCGTTCACCGCGATGCTGTCACCCAGCTTGACGTCGGCCAGATCCAGCTTGCCGGTCTCGACATAGACGCGCACATCGCCGCCTTTCGGGCTGAGCGCGCGGATGGTGCCGAGGGCTTCGATAATGCCGGTAAACATAAGATCCTCCACGAGCACTTAACCCACGCCGGGCGCGGGCCGGGAATTATACGCTGCCTGCCGCTGTCGGCACGGCAATGATCCGCCAGTCGTCGCCGACCGCACGCATCTCGATGATTTTCAACGGCGTCGCCTCGGCCATCCGCGCCAAGGGCAGATCGAGCAAGGGGCGCGCACTGGAGCCGAGAAACTTGGCCGCGACGAACAACTGATACTCATCCACCAGCCCTTGCCGGGCAAACGCCCCAGCCAAGCGCGGACCGGCTTCCACCAGCACTTCGTTGACCCCGCGCGCAGCCAGCTCGGTGAGCAACTTGCGCAGATCGACATGCCCATCGCTGCCCGGGATTGCCAGCAACTCGTGGCCTTCCTCGAGGAAGCGCTCCCGCGCCGCGGCCGCCGCACAGGTCGCCACCAAGGCCGCACCGGCCTGATAAAACGGTGCCGTCAGCGGCACGCGCAGGCGCCCGTCGACCAGCACCCGCAGCGGCGGGCGGGTCATGGCCAGCGCGGTCAATTCCGCATTCAGACCCAGTTCATCCGGGCGCACGGTCAAGCGCGCCGCATCGGTTAATACCGTATCGGCACCGGTCAGCACCACGCTGGCGCGGGCGCGCAGGCGCTGCACCGCGGCACGCGCGGCGGGCCCGGTAATCCACTGGCTTTCACCGTTGGCCATGGCGGTGCGCCCGTCCAGGCTCATCGCCAGCTTCACCCGCACGAACGGCAGGCCGTGCTCCATCCGCTTGATAAAACCGGCATTCAGCGCCCGCGCTTCGCTTTCCAGCACGCCGCTCTGCACCGCGATGCCGGCCTGCATCAGCCGCAGCAGGCCACGCCCGGCGACCTCCGGATTGGGGTCCTGCATGGCCGCCACCACCCGCGTAACACCGGCCTCCACCAGGGCAGCGGCACAGGGTGGCGTACGCCCGTGATGGCTGCAGGGTTCCAGGGTGACGTAGGCGGTGGCGCCACGGGCTCTAGCACCCGCCTGGCGCAAGGCATGCACTTCCGCATGTGGCTCGCCGGCGCGGGCATGCCAGCCTTCGCCGACGATCTGCCCGTCGAGCACTATCACGCAGCCGACCCGCGGATTCGGATGGGTGGAATACAGGCCCTTGCGGGCCAGTTCGAGGGCGCGGGCCATAAATTGCGGGTCGAGAACGGCCGGATCGGGAGGGCTCATCACTCTTTCGACGGCTCGCGGGACAGCCGGTCGATTTCCTCGCGGAACTCGTTGAGATCCTGAAAGCGCCGATACACCGAGGCGAAGCGGATATAGGCGACTTCATCGAGCTTCTGCAGCTCGCCCATCACCAGCTCACCCAGCACCAGCGACTTGATCTCGCGCTCGCCGGCGGCGCGCAGCTTGTGCTTGATATGGGCGATCGCCGCTTCCAGGCGCTCGATACTGACCGGGCGCTTCTCCAGCGCGCGCTGCATGCCGGCGCGCAACTTGTCTTCGTCGAAGGGCTGGCGGCTGCCGTCCTGCTTGATCAGGCGCGGCATCACCAGCTCGGCGGTTTCGAAGGTGGTGAAGCGCTCTTCGCAGGCCAGGCATTCGCGCCGACGGCGCACTTGCTCGCCCTCGGCGACCAAACGCGAGTCAATAACCTTGGTGTCATTGGCGCCGCAGAAGGGACAGTGCATAGATAGCAGGCAGCAGAAAAAAGGAGGCCCATGGTAGCGCATCCCACTGGCAAGACAAGCCACGTGCTTTGCGGTATATAGGCGCCCGCACCTTAAATTGCTCTTGTCGTAACGGAACCGCCCCATGCTGCTGCGCCCGCTTGCTCTGCTCATCGCCCTTGGCCTGCTCGCCGCCTGCACGAGTAAAGCGCCCGCGCCGCTGCCAGCACCCGCCAAGGCAGCCGCCACGGCGACACCGCTGCCGGCCCACCTGCGCGAACTGAGCGGCAGCCTGCTCGATGTACCGGCCGGCGGCGATGTGGAACTGGCACTGCTGGTGATCGATGAGCGCAACCGCCCACAGCGCCTGCTCGGCAATATCACGCTGAGCGGTAACGGCGCGACGCTGCGCTTCAGCCTGCGCTTCAACCCCGAGTCTTTTCCGCCCGGCGCGCGCGTCGAATTGCGCGGCAGAGTCAGCCGCTCGGCACAACTGATCTTGCGCCTGCCGCCGCTACGCATTCAGTCCGCGACCAGCCAGGCGCTCGGCGAACTGCGCTTCGAGAGCGCACCATGAAGGCGCCCAGCACGCTGCAAGCGGCCCTCGGCGAACTGCTCGGCGATGCCCAGCTAGTCGCCGAAACCTTGCCCGGCACCACCCTGAAACTCTGGCTGATCGACGCCGCCAATATGGATCGTGCCTTCAGCCCCGAGGAAACCCGACGCATCCTCGAAGAGCCGCCGTACTGGTGTTTCTGCTGGGCCAGCGGCCTGGTGCTGGCGCGCTGGCTGGCCGAACGCCCGGAGTGGGTGCGCGGCAAACGCGTGCTGGATTTCGGCGCGGGCTCCGGCGTCGCGGCGATTGCCGCGGCCAAGGCCGGCGCCGCCGAAGTAGTGGCCTGCGATCTGGACCCGCTGGCCATCGCGGCCTGTCGGGCGAATGCCGAACTGAACGGCGTGGAGTTGAGCTACTCGCTGGATTTCTTTGCCGAGGCCGACCGCTTCGACCTGATTCTGGTCGCCGACGTGCTCTACGACCGCGCCAATCTGCCGCTGCTGGATCAGTTCCTCACGCGCGGCAAGCACGCGCTGGTGGCCGACTCGCGAGTGCGCGACTTTCAGCACCCGCGGTATCGGCGCCTGGATATAGTCGAAGCCTGCACCTGGCCGGACCTGGCAAGAGCCCGCCGAATTCCGCCAGGTCAGCCTGTATCACGCTTCGCGCGACTGAAGCGCTGGCTTTCGCGCCACGCAATCCCCACTTATAGTTGCAGCCACTCAGCAGTGAGCGCCCTTGCGCGCCAACCCTTTCCGCGTTTTCGAGAATTCCGATGAGCCAGGACACGCCCTACATCTTCGACGTCAGCACGGCCAGCTTCGACCAACTGGTAATCCAGAACTCCTTTCACAAACCGGTGCTGGTAGATTTCTGGGCGGACTGGTGCGCCCCCTGCAAGGCGCTGATGCCGCTGCTGGCGCAGATCACCGAGGGTTACCGCGGCGAGTTGCTGCTGGCCAAGGTCAATTGCGATCTCGAGCCCGACGTCGTCGCCCGTTTCGGCATCCGCAGCCTGCCGACCGTGGTGCTGTTCAAGGATGGTCAGCCGGTCGATGGCTTCACCGGTGCCCAGCCGGAGTCGGCGATCCGCGCGATCCTCGAGCCGCACGTCCAGGCACCGCCGCCGCCCGCCGCCGATCCGCTGGAAAGCGCCCAGGCGCTATTCGCCGAAGGCCGCATCGGCGACGCCGAAAGCCTGCTGAAACAGCTGCTGAGCGAAGACAGCGAGCAGCCCGCCGCACTGATTCTGTACGCGCACTGCCTGGCCGAACGTGGCGAGTTAAGCGAAGCGCAAAACGTGCTGGACGCAGTGAAAGGCGATGGGCACAAACAAGCCCTGGCCAGCGCCCGTGCGCAACTGACCTTCCTGCGCCAAGCCGCCGATCTGCCGGAAGTCGCCAGCTTGAAAACCCGCCTGGCGCAAAACGCCGAAGATGATGAAGCGGTTTATCAGCTGGCCGTGCAGCAACTGGCCCGCCAGCAATACGAGCCGGCACTCGACGGCTTGCTGCGCCTATTCATCCGCAACCGCGGCTACGCCGAGGGCCTGCCGCACAAGACCTTGCTGCAGGTGTTCGACCTGCTGGGTAACGAGCATCCGCTGGTCGCCCACTACCGGCGCAAGCTGTACCAGGCGTTGTATTGATCGACCCAAGCGAGGCGAGGCCGCGGCACAGAGGCAAAAGCGAACCCGAGTGCCCTACCCCACCCAGCGATACAGCGGCGCATCCGCGCCGTTTTCCAACTGCACCTGCGGGCAATGCCGCAGCCGCACCAGCAGGCGCTTGCTGGCCGCGGCGCTGCCAGTCAGTGCCTGCAACTCCGCCAATAAATCCGGCCCCTCCATTTGCCCGGCGTTGCGCAGCAACTCCTGCGCCGTCGGCCAGAACCCCTCGCCCTGCGGCTCCTGCGCGCCGGGCGGCTCGACGGCTGCAGCCTTGCGCGGTAACTCGGCCAGGCGCGCCCAGTCCTCGTCTCCCAGTTCCAGCGTCAGATCGACCGGCCACTCGCCGATCTGTCCACGAATGCGCAGCATAGAAACACCCTCGAATTCACTGTCGTCATGCTCCCACGCGCATCGCTCGCCGCCAAGCAGGGCTAGTCAGCATATAAAAGTTGTTATAACGTAACAACGTTGCCGTTTCGCCTTGTCCGCCCCGGAGATTGTTCATGCGCCGCCTGCTGCTCGCCCTGCCTTTTGCCCTGCTGCCCCAGGCCAGCGCTCACGCCCATGACGATGAGCACGAACATGCGGAACACGCCAGCCTGGGCGCCCACGAGCATGGCGCCGGCCACCTGAATGTGGCGCTGGATGGCAAGATCCTGGAGCTGGAACTGGAAAACCCCGCAATGAATCTGCTGGGCTTCGAACACGCGGCCGAAAGCCCGGCCGACCTAGCCACAGTCGCCGCTGCCCGTGCCAAGTTGGAACAGCCGCTGACCCTGTTCAGCCTGCCGGCCGCCGCCGGTTGCACAGTGACCAGACAGGAACTGGAAAGCCCGCTGTTCGGCGACCAGCCGGATGCCGAGCATGAGCATGAGCATGACGAGCACGCCAAAGGTGAAGCGGCGGAGCACCAGCACGAAGATCAGCACAGCGAGATTCACGCGCACTATCGGTTCAGCTGCACCGAGCCGGCGGCGCTGAAAACCCTCGATCTGCGCGAAGTCTTCAAACGCTTCCCCGCCACCCACAAGATTCAGGTACAACTGATCGGCCCACAGGGCCAGCAGGGCGTTGAAGCCACGGCAGAACACGCCACCCTGAGTTTTTAAAGGCACTGTCCTTTATTAGACTTAGGCGCTTAAAACAGCCCGAATCAAAAGAACCTGTACTGCGTTTTCTTACTACTCAACGCCTGAAGATCGGCCGGGGCAATCCGGCCACTTATTGATGACCTCAGCCATGACCCCAGCCCTGATAGCGCTTTCCGACCTCGGCTTCGCCTGGCCTGGCCACGCGGAGCTTCTGGATATTCCGGCGTTCCGCCTGGAGCGCGGGGAAACCCTGTTCCTCAAAGGCCCCAGCGGCAGCGGCAAGACCACCCTGCTCGGTCTGCTCGGCGGCGTGCAGAAGCCCAATCGCGGCAGCATCCGCCTGCTCGGGCAGGAGCTGACGGCGCTGTCCGCGGGCGCGCGCGATCACTTTCGCGTCGATCACACCGGCTACATCTTTCAGCAATTCAACCTGCTGCCGTTTCTCTCGGTACGCGAGAACGTCGAGCTGCCCTGCCACTTCTCCAAACTCCGCGCCCGCCGCGCCAAGCAGCGCCACGGCAGTGTCGATCAGGCCGCCGCCACCCTTCTCGCGCACCTGGGCTTGAAGGACCCGAACCTGCTGGCGCGCCGCGCCGACGAACTGTCCATCGGCCAGCAGCAGCGGGTTGCCGCCGCCCGCGCGCTGATCGGCCAGCCGGAACTGGTGATCGCCGACGAACCCACTTCGGCGCTGGATGCCGACGCCCGCGAAGCCTTCCTCCAGCTGCTGTTCGCCGAATGTCGCGAGGCCGGTGCCAGCCTGCTGTTCGTCAGCCACGACCAGAGTCTGGCGCCGCTGTTCGATCGCCACCTGTCGCTGGCCGAACTCAATCGCGCAGCCATGCCAGTGGAGGTCTGAGATGTATCTGTTTCGCCTGGCCATGGCCAGCCTGGCCAATCGGCGTTTTACCGCCTGGCTCACCGTGTTCGCCATCGCCCTGTCGGTCTGCCTGCTGCTGGCCGTCGAGCGGGTGCGCAGCGAGGCGCGTGCCAGCTTCGCCAGCACCATCAGCGGCACCGACCTGATCGTCGGCGCCCGCTCGGGCTCGATCAACCTGTTGCTGTATTCGGTGTTCCGGATCGGCAACGCCACCAACAATATTCGCTGGGACAGTTTCGAGCATTTCGCCCACAGCCCGCGGGTGAAATGGGCCATTCCGCTGTCCCTCGGCGACTCCCATCGCGGCTACCGGGTGATGGGCACCAGCACGGCCTACTTCGAGCACTACCATTACGGCCGCGGGCAAGCCCTGCAGCTGGCGCAGGGCCGGGCCTTCGCGAGCGACCCCTTCGAGGTGGTCCTCGGTGCCGAAGTGGCCGCCGCCCTCAAGTACCGGCTCGGCGAGCAGATCGTGCTGGCCCACGGCGTGGCGACGGTGAGCCTGGTCAAGCATGACGACAAACCCTTCACCGTGGTCGGCATCCTCCAACGCACCGGCACCCCGGTAGACCGCACCCTGCATATCAGCCTGGGCGGCATGCAGGCGCTGCATATCGACTGGAAGGGCGGTGTGCCGGCGCAAGGCGCCGGGCGGCTCAGCGCCGAGCAGGCGCGCACCATGGACCTGACTCCACAAGCCATCACCGCGGTCATGCTGGGGCTGAACAGCAAGATCGCCACCTTCAGCGTGCAGCGCGAGATCAACGAGTTTCGTGGCGAACCGCTGCTGGCGATCCTGCCTGGCGTAGCCCTGCAAGAGCTGTGGAGCCTGATGGGCACCGCAGAGAAGGCGTTGTTCGTGGTCTCGCTGTTCGTGGTGATCACCGGGCTGATTGGCATGCTCACGGCCATTCTGACCAGCCTGAATGAGCGGCGCCGCGAGATGGCGATCCTTCGTTCGGTCGGCGCGCGGCCCTGGCATATCGCTAGCCTGCTGGTGCTGGAAGCGTTTGCCCTGGCCTTCGTTGGCGTGCTGCTCGGTACGCTGCTGCTCTACGTCGGCATCGCCAGCGCCCAAGGCTATGTGCAGGCCAATTACGGCCTTTATCTGCCGCTGGCGCTGCCGAGCCGCTATGAGTGGACGCTGCTCGGCGCTATTCTGGCCACTGCCCTGCTGATGGGCTGTGTGCCGGCCTGGCGCGCCTATCGGCAGTCGCTGGCCGATGGCCTGTCCATACGCATATGAGGATCGCTTGATGTTGCGCCGCTCACTGACCCTTGCGCTGTTACTGGCGACCCCACTGGCCCTGCACGTCGAGGCGGCGCAGGTGCGCGAGCTGACCTGGTCGGAATTGATTCCGGCGGACGCACCGGCGGCCCCCCAAGCGCAAGCGCCGCTCCATGACCTCTCGCAACTGGCCGATGCCTTGGCTGCCGAGTCCGCTCCGGCGGCCACGCAACAGTCGCCTGCCGCACCGGTGGTCAAAGCCCTGGATGGCCAGGACGTGAAACTGCCCGGCTACATAGTGCCCCTGGATGTCACCGAAGAAGGCCGCGTCACCGAGTTTCTCCTGGTGCCCTATTTCGGCGCCTGCATCCACGTGCCGCCACCGCCGTCCAATCAGATCGTCCACGTCACCAGCGAACTGGGCGTGTTGATGGATGCCCTGTATCAACCGTTCTGGATCGAAGGCCCATTGCAAGTGCAAGCCAGCAGCAGCGAACTGGCGGAGGCCGGTTATCAGATGGACGCCAGCAAGATCTATCCCTACGAGATGCCCGACAGCTAACGCTGAGCATTGCCGAAAAGTAAGAGCCCGTTAGCACGCAGATTCGGCAAGCCTTGCTCTGGATCAAGATGGCGCCGCAGGCGCTCCTTAACATTGAACTCAGCCAACCCGTTCAATGTTAAGGACCCCTTAATGCACAAGTCTCTCTTTGCCGCGTCGCTGCTCGCACTGGCCCTCGCCACCCCCATGGCCCAGGCCCATCAAGCGGGCGACCTGATCATCCGCGCCGGCGCCGCCAGCACCGATCCCCATGAGGACAGCTCCAACCTGGCCATCGCCGGCGCCAAGGTCGTCGGCAGCCAGGCCACGCTGGATAGCGACACCCAGCTCGGCCTGACCGCCGCCTATATGCTCAGCGACCATGTTGCGGTCGAACTACTGGCCGCCACACCCTTCCAGCACAGCGTCGGCGTCAAAGGTCTCGGCGCACTGGACGGCAAACTGGCCGACCTCAAACAACTGCCGCCGACCCTTTCCCTGCAGTACTACCCGCTCGCTGCAAAGTCCCAGGTCCAGCCCTACGTCGGCGCCGGCCTGAACTACACGCTGTTCTTCGACGAAGACCTGACCAGCGCACGCAAGTCGCAAGGCTTCAATAACCTGGACCTGGACGACTCGATGGGCTTGGCCCTGCAAGCCGGGCTCGACCTGATGCTGACCGAGCAACTGCTGTTGAACGCCGCGGTCTGGTACGTGGATATCGACACCACGGCCACGGCTTATCTGGGCGACACCCAGGTCAAGGTCAACGTGGATGTCGACCCCTGGGTGTATATGGTTGGCCTCGGTTACAAATTCTGATGTGGATAAAAAAGCCGGCGAATCACGCGCCGGCTTTTTTGCTGCCTGCATTAAGGCTTAGTCACGCCCCAGCAAGCGCGCCAGGCCAACACTCATAGGCGTCGGCTCGAGGAAGCGGTAACGGCTCAACAGGCGCCGATTGTTCGCCCGCGAATGACGAATATCGCCGGCACGGGCCGCCACATGGCTCACTTGCGGCAGGCCACCGAGCACTCCGGCGATCTCGGCCAACAGCTGGTTGAGGCTAGTGGCACGGTTCAAACCGACGTTCACCGCGCCCCCCTCGAGCGTCGGCAACTCCAGCGCCTGCAACAGCAGCCCGACCAGATCGCCGACATAGACGAAGTCGCGAGTCTGCTCACCATCGCCAAACACCGTGATCGGCAGGCCCTGCTGCGCACGCTCGATAAAGATGCTGATCACCCCGGAATAGGGCGAGGACGGATCCTGGCGCGGCCCGAAGATATTGAAGAAGCGAAAGATCGCCGGCTCCAGGCCATGCTGGCGACGATAGAAATCCAGGTACTGCTCACTGCCCAGCTTGTCCACCGCATAAGGCGTCAGCGGGGCCTTGGGCGTGTCTTCATCGATCGCCTGGCCTTCACCATTGTTGCCATACACCGCCGCGCTGGAGGCGAACAGCACCCGCTTGACGCCGTGCTGGCGCATCGCCTCGCACACATTCAGGGTGCCGACGAAATTGCTCTGGTGGGTGCTGACCGGATCGTCCACCGAAGCCTGCACCGAGGCCACCGCCGCCAGATGCACCACCGCCTGGCAGCCGGCGACCGCCCGCAGCACCAGCGCCGCATCGGCGACATCACCGACTATCAGCTCCAGCGCCGGGTTTCCCAGCGGCAGGTTGCCCGACTTGCCCGTCGACAGATCATCCAGCACGCGCACGGCATAACCCTTGGCGAGCAGCGCATCGACCAGATGCGAGCCGATAAAGCCGGCTCCACCAGTGACCAAAATAGGGCCAGAATTAGACATGACGATAATAACGATCCAGAAGGCTCGGCAGCCCAGCCCGCCAAGCACGCGGCTTGATGCCGAAGGTATGCAGAATTTTCTTGCAGGCCAGCACCGCATGTTGCGGCTCATCGGCGGCATCTGGGCGGGCCGCATGGGCCTGCGGGCTGATCTCTTGCACCCGTAAGCTTCGGAAGGCCCGGGCCTCCGCCAGAACGGCCTGGCCCAGCGCCAACGACGTGGTCGCCTCGTAGCCACCGTAGTGGTAAGTGCCCCACAGCGGCGCCAAGCAGTCCAGCTGTTTCAACACGGCGATAATCACCCGCGCGGCATCATCGACCGGAGTCGGATTACCACGCCGGTCGTCCGCTAGAAACAACTCGGCATCCTGCTCGGCGCGGCTGAGAAAGCGCCCGAGCAGACCGTCGACGCTTTCGTCGAGCAACCAGCCAAAGCGCAGTAACACATGCCGCGGACAGGCCGCGCGCACGCTCTGCTCGATCCGCCAGAGCGTTTGCCCACGCAACCCGAGCGGAACCTGCTCTTCCTTCTCGCTGTAGGCGGTGGCGCGCGAGCCGTCGAACACCCGATAGCTGGACGGTTGCAGCAGGCGAATAGCGTGATGCTGACACAGTTCAGCCAAACGCTCGACCGCCCGTTCCTGGGCCACAAAGCGCTCTTCGCTGACCACTTCGGCCTGGAACCAGTCGAAGTAGTAGGCGAGATTGATCAGCGCATCGGGGCGGGTTTCATCGAGCAACTGGGTCAGGCTGGCGGCATCCCAGCCCCCTTCCGGTGGGCGCGGCGCGAGGAAGCCAATGTCTTCCTCGGCGCCCAGGCGAATCAGCGCCTGCCCAAGAGCATTACCACCGCCCAGTAGCATCAGGCGCATACGCATAAGGTCCGGCTAGCTCCGTCGATCAGAACGGAATGTCGTCGTCGAAGCTGTCGTAGTTCGGCGCCGGTTGCGCCGCCGGTTGCTGCTGCGGTGCCGGACGCGACTCCCGTGGGGCCTGCTGTTGCGGCTCGCGCTGCGGTTGCGGGCGCTGCTGACGCGGGGCGGAGTCGCCACTGTTGTCTGGACGGCCGCCAAGCAATTGCATGGTGCCGTTGATGTCGACGACGATTTCGGTGGTGTAACGCTTGATCCCGTCTTTTTCCCACTCGCGGGTCTGCAGCTTGCCCTCGATGTACACTTGGGAACCTTTGCGCAGGTATTCACCGGCAATCTCGGCGACTTTGCCGAACAGCGCAACACGGTGCCATTCGGTTTTCTCGACCTTTTGCCCGCTCTGCTTGTCGGTCCACTGCTCACTGGTAGCCAGGCTCAGGTTGGTGACGGCATTGCCATTTGGCATGTAGCGCGTTTCTGGATCTTGGCCACAGGTTCCGACCAAGATGACTTTGTTAACCCCACGGGCCATAACGTTCTCCTAGGCTTCAGCACGTGCCGGCGCCGCTTCGATCAGGCGCTCAAGGGACGTGCGATCCAATTGTTCGGTATCCAATTTGATATAGATGGCAGCCTCCTCGGCCACCACCACAGCATCCGTTACTCCGGCCACCGCCAGTAAACGCTCGACTAAACCAGCATCACGCACAGCTACAGATGACAATGGCAAGCGCAGGCTAGTGACATACGGAGGCTCGTTCATAGTAACAGCAAAGGCCAGCCAGAGCGCGCAGAGCGCAGCGCAACCCAGGAACACAACCCCCAGCCCGCCATGCTGAAACAACCAGCCACCGAGAATGCCGCCCACCGCCGCGCCGAGGAACTGACTGGTGGAGTACACCCCCATCGCGGTGCCCTTGCCGCCCGCCGGCGACACCTTGCTGATCAGCGAGGGCAGCGAGGCTTCCAGCAGGTTGAACGCGGTGAAAAACACCACGGTGCCCAGCACCAGCGCGCGCAAACTGCCGCCAAACTGCCAGAAGAACAGCTCACACAGCAGCAACACCGTGACCGCCCCCAGCAGGACGCGCTTCATCTGACGCTTCTTCTCGCCATAGATGATGAACGGGATCATCGCGAAAAAGCTGATCAACAGCGCCGTCAGATACACCCACCAGTGCTGCTCCTTGGGCAACCCGGCCTCCTGCACCAACGCCAGCGGCAACGCGACGAAGCTGGCCATCAGAATCGCGTGCAGCACGAAGATGCCGAGATCCAGCCGCAGCAAGTCCGGATGCCGCAGTGTCGCGCCCAGCGCCTCGCGCGCCAGCTCAGACTCGCGATGATGCAAGGGCCCGTCTGAGCGCGGCACCAGCCAGGCGACAATCGCCAACCCCAGCAACGCCATGCCCGCAGTGGCCCAAAACAGCCCGGAGAGGCCGAAGACGCGAGTCAGCAACGGCCCCACCACCATCGCCACCGCAAAGGACAGGCCGATGCTCATGCCGATCATGGCCATGGCCTTGGTCCGGTGTTGCTCGCGCGTGAGGTCGGAGAGCAGCGCCATGACTGCGGCCGAGATCGCCCCGGCGCCTTGCAGCACGCGCCCGGCGATCACCCCCCAGATGGAATCCGCATTCGCCGCCAGCACACTGCCGGCGGCGAAAATCAGCAGGCCGAGATAAATCACCGGGCGCCGGCCGATACGGTCGGAAATCACCCCGAAGGGGATTTGCAGGAACGCCTGGGTCAGGCCGTAGGCGCCGATCGCTAGGCCGATCAGCGCTGGCGTGGCGCCCGCCAGATCCATGCCATAGGTGGCCAGCACCGGCAGCACCATAAACATCCCGAGCATACGGAACGCGAACACCAGCGCCAGCCCGCTTGCCGCGCGGGTCTCGCTACCACTCATGCGTTCGCTGTGCGGATCGTGCATGGAAGAACCTCTTGAAAATGCGCAGCGATTCTACCAGCCCCGTCTCACCCTCGCACAGGCGCGACGCTTTGCCGCTAGGTCGCTGCGAGCCGTATACTCGCGGGTTTCCGCCCGCCATGCGAGGCCGCAGTGGACAAGATCCTGATTCGTGGGGCACGAACCCACAACCTGAAGAACATCGACCTGACCCTGCCGCGCGATAAATTGATCGTGATCACCGGACTGTCTGGCTCCGGCAAGTCATCGCTGGCCTTCGACACCCTCTATGCGGAAGGCCAGCGGCGCTATGTGGAGTCGCTGTCGGCCTATGCCCGGCAGTTCCTCTCGATAATGGAAAAGCCTGACGTCGACACCATCGAGGGCCTGTCGCCAGCGATTTCCATCGAGCAGAAGTCCACCTCGCACAACCCGCGCTCCACCGTCGGCACCATCACCGAAATCTACGACTACCTACGCCTGCTCTATGCCCGCGTCGGTACTCCGCGCTGCCCGGACCACGATCTGCCGCTGGAAGCCCAGACCGTCAGCCAGATGGTCGACCAAGTCCTGGCGCTGCCTGAAGGGCGCAAACTGATGCTGCTAGCGCCGATTGTGCGCGAGCGCAAAGGCGAGCACCTGGCGGTATTCGATGAGCTGCGCGCCCAGGGCTTCGTCCGCGTGCGGATTAACGGCAAGCTTCATGAACTGGACGAGCTGCCCAAGCTGGACAAGCAGAAGAAGCATTCGATCGATGCGGTAGTCGACCGCTTCAAGGCACGCGCCGACTTACAGCAGCGCCTGGCCGAATCCTTCGAGACGGCCCTCAAGCTGGCAGACGGCCTGGCCTTCGTCGCGCCACTCCCTGATGAGGAGCACGGCGAGGAAGGCGACGAAATCATCTTCTCCGCGCGCTTCGCCTGCCCGCTCTGCGGCCACTCGATCAGCGAGCTGGAACCCAAGCTGTTCTCCTTCAACAACCCCGCCGGCGCCTGCCCAACCTGCGACGGCCTGGGCGTGAAGCAGTTCTTCGACATCAAGCGCCTGGTCAACGGCGAGCTGACCCTGGCGGAAGGCGCGATTCGTGGCTGGGACCGGCGCAACGTCTATTACTTCCAGATGCTCGGCTCGCTGGCCACACACTACGGTTTCAGCCTGGAGCTGCCCTTCGACGACCTCAGCGCCGAACAGCAGAAAGTCATTCTCTATGGCAGCGGCAGCGCCAACGTCGAGTTCCGCTACCTGAATGACCGCGGCGATATCGTCAAACGCGCCCACCCCTTCGAAGGCATAGTGCCGAACCTGGAACGTCGTTACCGCGAGACCGAATCGGCCACGGTGCGCGAGGAGTTGGCCAAGTTCCTCGGCACCCAGCCCTGCCCGGATTGCCGCGGCACCCGCCTGCGCCGCGAAGCGCGACATGTCTGGGTGGGGGAAAGGACCCTGCCAGCCGTCACCGGCCTGCCAATTGGCGACGCCACGGAATATTTCGGTAGCCTGAGCCTAACCGGCCGCCGCGGCGAAATCGCCGAGAAGATCCTCAAGGAAATTCGTGAACGCCTGCAGTTTTTGGTCAACGTCGGCCTCGACTACCTGACCCTCGATCGCAGCGCCGACACGCTCTCCGGCGGCGAGGCGCAGCGCATTCGTCTGGCCAGCCAGATCGGGGCAGGGTTAGTGGGCGTCATGTATATCCTCGACGAGCCGTCCATCGGCCTGCACCAGCGCGACAACGAGCGCCTGCTCGGCACCCTACGGCACCTACGCGATATCGGTAACACGGTGATAGTGGTCGAGCACGACGAGGACGCCATTCGCATGGCCGACTATGTGGTCGATATCGGCCCGGGCGCGGGCGTGCATGGCGGCCGAATCGTGGCCGAAGGCACGGCGGCCGAGGTGATGGCGCACCCGGATTCGCTGACCGGCAAATACCTCTCCGGCCGGGTGAAAATCCCGGTGCCAGGCAAGCGCACCGAGCGCGATAAAAAGCGTTCGCTGAAACTCAAGGGCGCGCGCGGCAACAACTTGCGCAACGTCGACCTGGAGATTCCGCTCGGCCTGCTGACCTGTGTGACCGGCGTCTCCGGCTCGGGCAAGTCGACGCTGATCAACAACACCCTCTATCCGCTCAGCGCCACCGCCCTGAACGGCGCCAGCACACTGGAAGCGGCCGCCCACGACAGCTGCGACGGCCTGCAGCACCTCGACAAGGTCGTCGATATCGACCAGAGCCCGATCGGCCGCACGCCGCGCTCGAACCCGGCGACCTACACCGGCTTGTTTACACCGATCCGCGAGCTGTTCGCCGGCGTGCCGGAGTCGCGCTCACGCGGCTATGGCCCCGGGCGCTTCTCCTTCAACGTCAAGGGCGGACGCTGCGAGGCCTGCCAGGGCGACGGTCTGATCAAGGTGGAGATGCACTTCCTGCCGGACATCTACGTGCCCTGTGACGTGTGCAAGAGTAAGCGCTACAACCGCGAAACCCTGGAGATCAAGTACAAGGGCAAGAGCATCCACGAGGTGCTGGAGATGACCATCGAAGAGGCTCGGCCGTTCTTCGACGCGGTGCCGGCCCTGTCGCGCAAGCTGCAGACGCTGGTCGACGTCGGGCTGTCCTATATCAAGCTCGGCCAGTCGGCGACCACGCTGTCCGGCGGTGAAGCCCAACGAGTCAAGCTGTCGCGCGAGCTGTCCAAGCGCGATACCGGCAAGACCCTGTATATCCTCGACGAGCCGACCACCGGTTTGCACTTCGCCGATATCCAGCAACTGCTTGATGTGCTGCACCGCCTGCGCGACCACGGCAACACCGTTGTGGTGATAGAGCACAACCTCGACGTGATCAAGACCGCCGATTGGCTGGTGGACCTCGGCCCCGAAGGCGGCTCCAGAGGTGGGCAGATCATCGCCTGCGGTACGCCGGAAGAAGTGGCCGAGATGCCGCAATCGCACACCGGCTTCTTCCTCAAACCCTTGCTGGAACGCGACCGGGCGTAGGGCGGCCTCGCCGCGAAGCGGCAGCCCGCCATTGCCGAGTCATGCAAACACGCATAAAAAATCCCCGAGCCTTCGGGGATTCTTTTATGTCTCCAGCACGGCTTCGCTTTTAAGCCTGGGACTGCAGGTAGTTCTCCAAACCGATCAGCTTGATCCGGCCGAGCTGCTGTTCGAGCCAGTAGGTGTGGTCCTCTTCGGTGTCGGCCAGCTGTACGCGCAAAATATCGCGACTGATGTAGTCCTGGTGCCGCTCACAGAGCTCAATGCCCTTACACAGCGCGGCCCGCACCTTGTATTCCAGGCGCAGATCGCTGGCCAGCATCTCCGGCACCGTGGCTCCGCGATCCACGTCGTCAGGCCGCATGCGCGGTGTGCCCTCAAGCATCAGGATTCGGCGGATCAACGCATCCGCATGCTGCGCCTCTTCCTCCATCTCATGATTGATGCTCTCATACAGCTTGCTGAAGCCCCAGTCTTCGTACATCCGCGAATGAATGAAGTATTGGTCGCGAGCCGCCAATTCGCCGGTCAGCAATGTGTTGAGATAGTCGATGACTTCCGGGTGCCCTTTCATCCGCCCGTTTCTCCCTGAGCAAAACGCCAAGTTTGACCGAACAACCCTGGCGGATCACGGTTTTAGCCCCGAGCCATTCGCTCGGCAAAAATCTACGCGCATAAAAAACCGCCCTCGAACGCGGGCGGTTTTTTCATACCGGGCCCCAGCTAGCTCAGGGCAATACCCAAGGCCTTGGCGACGCCTTCACCATAGGCCGGATCGGCCTTGAGGAAATGCCCGATCTGGCGCAGTTGAACGTCGTGCGTGACACTTTTCATAGCGCCCGCGATGTTGTTGATCAACAACTCCTTTTGCCCTGCGTCCATCAAGCGGAACAGCGCACCTGCCTGACTGTAGTAATCATCATCGACGCGGTGATCAAAGCGATCCGCCGTACCACTCAGCGCCAACGCCGGCTCGCGGTATTCGGGCGCTTGCTTGGGCGCATCCACATAGCTGTTCGGCTCATAGTTCGGCGTCGCCCCACCATTGCCATCAAAGCGCATCGAGCCATCACGCTGATAGTTGTGATAGGGGCACTTCGGCGCGTTAACCGGCAATTGCTGGTGATTGGTTCCCACGCGATAGCGATGCGCATCGGCGTAAGCAAACACCCGGCCTTGCAGCATTTTGTCCGGCGACAAGCCGATACCCGGGACGATATTGCTCGGGGCAAAAGCCGCCTGTTCAACCTCGGAAAAATAGTTCTGCGGGTTGCGATTGAGCTCCAGCTCACCCACTTCGAGCAGCGGGTACTCTTTCTGCGACCAGGTTTTGGTCACATCAAACGGATTCTCATGATGCGCTGCCGCCTGGGCCTCGGTCATCAGCTGAATGCACACCCGCCATTTCGGGAAGTCGCCACGCTCAATCGCGCCAAACAGGTCACGCTGGGCGTAATCTGGGTCAGTACCGGCCAAACGTGCCGCATCGGCTGGCGCCAGGTTCCTGATGCCCTGCTTGGTTTTGAAGTGCCACTTGACCCAATGCCGCTCACCCTTGGCGTTGACCAGGCTGAAGGTGTGACTGCCAAAGCCGTGCATGAAACGATAACCGTCCGGAATGCCACGATCCGAGAACAGGATAGTGACCTGATGCAGCGACTCCGGCGACAGCGACCAGAAGTCCCACATGGCTTGCGGGCTCTTCAGGTTGCTCTGCGGCAAACGCTTCTGGGTATGAATGAAGTCAGGGAACTTCAACGGGTCACGGATAAAGAACACCGGGGTGTTGTTACCGACCACATCCCAGTTGCCTTCCTCGGTGTAGAACTTCAAGGCAAAACCACGCGGATCACGCTCGGTATCCGCCGAACCGCGCTCACCACCCACAGTGGAGAAGCGCAGGAATACGGGCGTCTGTTTACCCACTGATTCGAACAGCTTGGCATGCGTGTACTGGGTGATATCGCGGCTGACGGTGAAGGTACCGTAAGCACCCGACCCCTTGGCGTGCACACGGCGCTCAGGGATCACCTCACGGTTGAAATGGGCAAGCTTTTCGACCAGATGAAAGTCATCCAGCAGCAACGGACCACGCGGCCCGGCGGAACGAGAATTCTGGTTATCGGCAACCGGGCTACCGCTACTGGTAGTAAGAATAGGCTTCTGGCTCATCCTGGCTCTCCTCATCAGTTATACAACCGGTGCTGTCCGGCAATGGATGAAAGGCTAGAACCCCCTGAGCAACAGAGCCAATTTATTAAGTAAAAGCTCTCGATAGTCTTATTCTTTTACAGAATTAAGATAAGCAAAGCAGAAGACCCCAGCTCATCGCCCAAGACCACCTCCCCACTCACAACCAGCCGCCCCGGCCTCCCGCATGCCTAATGGCAGAAACCACAGACCGCCGCGTCTAAAAACATACCTACCGCAGACAGAAACAAGCACAACTCTCGACGCTTTATTACGCGCATAAAAAAACCGGGCCAATGGCCCGGTTTTTTCTACAACCTACGACTTACTCAGCAGCTTCTACTGCGCCGCCGACCGGACGGTCAACCAGCTCAACATAAGCCATTGGAGCATTGTCGCCAGCGCGGAAACCGCACTTGAGGATACGCAGGTAACCGCCCTGACGGGTGGCGTAGCGCTTGCCCAGGTCGTTGAACAGCTTGCCGACGATGGCTTTCGAACGGGTACGATCGAAAGCTAGGCGACGGTTAGCCAAACTATCTTCTTTAGCCAGGGTGATCAGCGGCTCGGCGACGCGACGCAGTTCCTTGGCCTTAGGCAGGGTAGTTTTGATCAGCTCGTGCTCAAACAGCGACACCGCCATGTTTTGAAACATGGCCTTGCGGTGAGCGCTGGTACGGCTCAGGTGACGACCACTCTTACGATGACGCATGGTTCAATTCCTTACCAAACTCACGTTCGGTGATTACGACGATCAGGCCGTAGCCTTGTCGTCTTTCTTAAGACTTGCCGGCGGCCAGTTGTCGAGGCGCATGCCGAGGGACAGACCACGGGAGGCCAGGACGTCCTTGATCTCAGTCAGGGACTTCTTGCCCAGGTTCGGAGTCTTCAACAACTCTACTTCGGTGCGCTGAATCAGGTCGCCGATGTAGTAGATGTTCTCCGCCTTGAGGCAGTTGGCCGAACGTACGGTCAGTTCCAGGTCGTCAACCGGACGCAGCAGGATCGGATCGATCTCGTCTTCCTGCTCAATCACCACGGGCTCACTGTCACCTTTGAGGTCCACGAACGCGGCCAACTGCTGCTGCAGAATGGTCGCGGCACGGCGGATAGCCTCTTCCGGATCCAGGGTACCGTTGGTTTCCAGGTCAATAACCAGCTTGTCTAGGTTAGTGCGCTGCTCAACACGGGCGTTCTCAACCACGTACGCTACGCGGCGTACCGGGCTGAAAGAAGAGTCCAGCTGCAAGCGACCGATGCTGCGGCTTTCGTCTTCATCACTCTGACGCGAGTCAGCCGGCTCATAGCCGCGACCACGAGCCACAGTGAGTCTCATGTTCAGTGCGCCGTTAGAAGCCAAGTTGGCAATAACGTGATCACCATTGACGATCTCGACATCATGATCCAGCTGAATATCGGCAGCGGTAACTACGCCCGAGCCCTTCTTCGCCAGTGTCAGAGTCACTTCGTCGCGACCGTGCAGCTTAATAGCCAGACCTTTCAGGTTGAGCAGGATTTCAATGACGTCTTCCTGAACACCTTCAATGGCGCTGTACTCATGGAGTACACCGTCAATTTCGGCCTCGACTACTGCACAGCCAGGCATTGAGGACAACAAAATACGACGCAGCGCGTTGCCCAGGGTATGGCCGAAACCACGCTCGAGAGGTTCGAGAGTGATCTTGGCGCGGGTCGGACTGACCACCTGCACATCGATATGGCGGGGGGTCAGGAACTCATTTACCGAAATCTGCATGGATGCACCTATTTTCTAGCCCTTACTTGGAGTAGAGCTCGACAATCAGGCTTTCGTTGATGTCGGCGGAGAGGTCACTGCGAGCCGGTACGTTTTTAAACACACCAGTTTTCTTCTCAGTGTCCACTTCGACCCACTCAACGCGGCCACGCTGGGCACACAGCTCAAGAGCTTGAACAATGCGCAGCTGATTCTTCGATTTCTCGCGAACCGCAACCACGTCACCAGCACGAACCTGGTAGGACGGTACGTTTACGGTTTTACCGTTGATGCTGATCGCTTTGTGCGAAACCAGCTGACGGGATTCGGCACGAGTAGCGCCAAAGCCCATACGGTATACGACGTTATCCAGACGGCACTCGAGCAGTTGCAGCAGGTTCTCACCGGTTGCGCCTTTACGACCGGCAGCTTCCTTGTAGTAACCGCTGAACTGGCGCTCTAGTACGCCGTAGATACGACGAACTTTCTGTTTTTCACGCAGCTGAGTACCGTAATCGGATTGGCGACCACGACGTTGACCGTGGATACCAGGGGCTGCCTCGATGTTGCACTTCGATTCGATAGCGCGAACACCGCTCTTCAGAAAGAGGTCAGTGCCTTCACGACGGGACAGTTTGCATTTGGGACCAATGTAACGAGCCATTTTCTACTGTCTCCTGATTACACGCGACGCTTCTTCGGCGGACGGCACCCGTTATGCGGGATTGGCGTCACGTCGGTGATGCTGGCGATCTTGTAACCGCAGCCGTTCAATGCACGGACAGCGGACTCACGACCCGGACCGGGACCCTTGACGTTAACGTCGAGGTTCTTCAGGCCGTATTCCAGCGCAGCTTGACCAGCACGTTCAGCAGCCACCTGGGCGGCGAACGGGGTGCTCTTGCGTGAACCGCGGAAACCCGAGCCACCAGAGGTAGCCCAGGACAGGGCGTTACCTTGACGATCGGTAATGGTCACAATGGTGTTGTTGAAAGACGCGTGGATATGGGCGATGCCATCAACCACTGTCTTTTTGACTTTTTTACGAGGACGAGCAGCAGGTTTTGCCATGACTAGATTCCTGTCGATTCGCGGGTGCGATTACTTGCGGATCGGCTTACGCGGACCCTTACGGGTACGTGCGTTGGTCTTGGTACGCTGACCACGGACCGGAAGGCCGCGGCGATGACGCAGGCCGCGGTAGCAACCCAGGTCCATCAAGCGCTTGATTTTCATGTTGACTTCACGACGAAGGTCACCTTCGGTGTTTACCTTCGCGACTTCGCCACGCAAGAGTTCAATCTGCTCATCGCTCAGATCTTTAATCTTTGCCGCTGGGTTAACCCCAGTGGTTGCGCAAATTTTCTGCGCAGTAGTGCGACCAACACCGAAGATGTAGGTCAGCGAGATAACAGTATGCTTGTTATCTGGAATGTTGACGCCTGCAATACGGGCCATTCAGTGAGACTCCAATTGACAGCTACCTACGCCCGGGAAGCCAAGAAAAGGGCGCGAGATATTAACGCTGTAATAACAAATAAGCAACCCGGCAGCGCACTAGCTGCCGGGCTTATAGCTTTTGATCACACTCAGCCTTGGCGCTGCTTGTGACGCGGTTCAGCACTACAGATCACTCGCACGACACCTTCACGGCGAATAATTTTGCAGTTACGGCACAGCTTTTTCACCGATGCACGAACTTTCATCACCAACTCCTCGAACCTTATGGGACATCAGCGGAGCATGCCGCTGCCGTAACCCTTCAGGTTGGCTTTCTTCATCAGGGATTCGTACTGGTGTGAAACGAGGTGCGATTGTACTTGCGACATAAAGTCCATCACAACCACTACCACGATCAGCAACGAGGTCCCGCCAAGGTAGAACGGTACGTTGGCAGCCACCACCAGGAACTGGGGCAGCAAACAAACGGCCGTCATGTACAAAGCACCGAACATGGTCAAACGAGTCAACACGCCATCGATATAGCGCGCGGACTGCTCACCCGGACGGATACCCGGAATAAAGGCACCGGACTTCTTCAGGTTTTCCGCTACGTCTTTCGGATTGAACATCAGCGCCGTATAGAAGAAGCAGAAGAAAACAATCCCTGCACTAAACAGCAAAATGTTCAACGGCTGACCAGGAGCGATAGCCTGTGAAATATCCTGGAGCCAGCCCATACCTTCAGACTGACCGAACCAGGCACCCAGCGAAGCCGGGAACAACAGCAGGCTACTGGCGAAAATAGCCGGAATGACACCGGCCATGTTCACCTTCAGCGGCAAGTGGCTAGTCTGCGCCGCGAAGACCTTACGGCCCTGCTGACGCTTGGCGTAATGCACCGCAATGCGACGCTGACCACGCTCAATGAACACCACAAAACCGATGATCGCTACCGCCAGCAAACCAATGGCGACCAGGGCAAAAATATTGATATCGCCCTGACGAGCAGACTCGAAAGACTGCCCGACGGCACTCGGCAGACCGGCCACGATGCCCGCAAAAATCAGCATCGAGATGCCGTTACCGACACCGCGCTCAGTGATCTGCTCGCCCAGCCACATCATGAACATGGCACCCGCCACGAAGGTGGTGACAGCCACGAAATGGAAGCCGAAATCAACCGAGAACGCTACACCTTGACCCGCCAGGCCAACGGACATGCCGGTCGCCTGCACAAAAGCCAAGATCAAGGTGCCGTAGCGGGTGTACTGGCTAATCTTGCGACGGCCAGACTCACCTTCCTTCTTCAACTGCTCCAGCTGCGGGCTGACAGCGGTCATGAGCTGCATGATGATCGACGCCGAAATGTACGGCATGATCCCCAGCGCAAAGATACTCATCCGCTCCAGCGCGCCGCCAGAAAACATGTTGAACAGGCTAAGAATAGTCCCCTCATTCTGTCGGAACAGGTCAGCCAGCCGGTCGGGATTGATCCCCGGCACTGGGATGTGTGCACCTACCCGATAGACGATAATCGCCATAAGGAGGAAGCGCAGTCGAGCCCAGAGCTCGGATAACCCACCATTGCTGAGCGCTGAGAGAGCACCTTGCTTAGCCATTTAGTCCTCGAACTTGCCGCCAGCTGCTTCGATAGCCGCACGCGCACCTTTGGTGGCAGCGATACCTTTAAGGGTGACCGCACGAGTAATCTCACCGGACAGCATGACTTTCACGCGCTGCACGTGTTGATTAATCAGGTTGGCATCCTTCAGGGACTGCAGAGTCACGACATCGCCTTCCACTTTATTCAGCTCCGAGGTACGCACTTCGGCGCGATCCATAGCCTTCAGGGAGACGAAGCCGAACTTCGGCAGACGACGGTGCAGCGGCTGTTGACCGCCTTCAAAGCCCGGAGCAATGGTGCCACCGGAGCGGGAGGTCTGACCTTTGTGGCCGCGGCCACCAGTCTTACCCAAACCGCTACCGATACCACGGCCCGGACGGTGCTTCTCGCGACGGGAACCCGGCGCAGGACTCAAATCGTTCAGGTACATGTGTTAACCCTCGACTCGCAGCATGTAGTAAGCCTTGTTGATCATCCCGCGGTTCTCGGGAGTATCCAGCACTTCTACAGTGTGACCAATGCGACGCAGACCCAGACCCTTCACACAAAGTTTGTGGTTCGGGATACGGCCGCTAACGCTTTTGATCAACGTAACTTTGACAGTTGCATTAGCCATGATTAGAAAATCTCCTTAACGCTCTTGCCGCGCTTAGCCGCAATAGACTCAGGAGATTGCATAGCCTTCAAACCCTTGAATGTGGCGTGAACCACGTTCACCGGGTTAGTCGAGCCATAGCACTTGGCCAATACGTTCTGCACGCCAGCAACTTCGAGAACGGCACGCATAGCGCCGCCCGCGATGATGCCAGTACCTTCAGAAGCAGGCTGCATGTACACCTTGGAGGCGCCATGGGCAGACTTCATCGCGTACTGCAGAGTGGTGCCATTGAGGTCCACCTGAATCATGTTGCGACGAGCAGCTTCCATTGCCTTCTGAATAGCAGCCGGCACTTCGCGAGACTTGCCACGACCGAAACCTACGCGACCCTTACCATCACCCACCACGGTCAACGCGGTGAAAGTGAAAATACGGCCACCTTTTACGGTCTTGGCAACGCGGTTAACTTGAACCAGCTTCTCGATGTAGCCTTCGTCGCGGCCTTCGTCGCGGCTGTCGCGTCTTTGATCATTTGCCATAACTTAGAACTCCAGCCCGCCTTCACGAGCAGCATCAGCCAGTGCCTTAACACGGCCGTGGTACTTGAAGCCAGAACGGTCGAATGCCACCTGAGTGACGCCAGCGGCTTTCGCACGCTCAGCAACCAGCTGACCAACTTTCGTGGCCGCATCGATGTTGCCGGTGGCACCATCACGCAGATCCTTGTCCAAAGTCGAGGCGCTTGCCAGGACTTTGCTGCCGTCGGCCGAGATGACCTGGGCGTAAATGTGCTGCGAAGAGCGATACACGCAGAGACGCACGGCTTCTAGCTCGTGCATTTTCAGGCGTGCTTTGCGAGCGCGACGCAGTCGAGTAACTTTTTTGTCGGTCATTTGCTATGCCCTACTTCTTCTTGGCTTCTTTACGGCGGACGACTTCGTCTGCGTAACGCACACCTTTGCCTTTATAGGGCTCTGGCGGACGGAAGTCGCGGATCTCAGCGGCCACTTGACCAACCAGCTGCTTATCGATGCCCTTGATCAGGATATCGGTCTGGCTGGGGGTTTCGGCGGTGACGCCTTGCGGAAGTTCGTATTCCACCGGATGCGAGAAGCCCAGCGCCAGGGACAGCACTTCGCCTTTTGCCTGTGCTTTGTAACCCACACCAACCAGCTGAAGCTTACGCTCGAAGCCTTGGCTGACGCCGATCACCATGTTGTTAACCAACGCACGGGTGGTACCGGCCATTGCACGAGTTTGCTGATCGCCATTGCGAGCTGCAAAACGCAGTTCACCGGCTTCCTCAACCACTTCAACGGACGAATGAACGTTCAGTTCTAGAGCGCCTTTAGCACCCTTCACCGAAAGCTGTTGGCCGGCGAGTTTGATCTCAACACCAGCTGGCAGCTTAACGGGGTTCTTAGCAACGCGAGACATGCTTATCCCCCCTTAGAACACTGTGCAAAGCACTTCACCGCCGACACCGGCAGCGCGCGCAGCACGATCCGTCATCACACCTTTGTTGGTGGAGACGATGGATACGCCAAGACCGCCACGAACTTTTGGCAGATCATCGACGGACTTGTACTGGCGCAAGCCTGGACGGCTAACGCGCTTCACTTCTTCGATGACCGGACGGCCTTCGAAATATTTCAGCTCGATGGATAGCAACGGCTTGATATCGCTGCTGATCTGAAAACCCGCAATGTAACCTTCGTCCTTGAGGACTTTGGCTACAGCCACCTTCAACGTGGAGGAAGGCATGCTTACGACGGACTTTTCAGCCATCTGGGCATTACGGATACGAGTTAGCATGTCCGCTAACGGGTCCTGCATACTCATGGGCTAGACGCTCCTGATACAAAAAGAATTAGCCTTCCGGCTACTACAGTCGCTAGAAAAATTCCGGGCAAACCAAAACCCAGGCTCAGGCGAGCCGATCATTCTAGAGACTGCTTAAAAATGAATCAAGCCCCAAAAGGGGCTTGATTCAATATCGCTCAACGCAACTGCACGATCTCTGCAGGCCGGGCAGCCGCGAATCCTGACAGACCGCTTACCAGCTAGCTTTCACCAGACCCGGTACGTCACCGCGCATGGCAGCTTCGCGCAGTTTGTTACGGCCGAGGCCGAACTTGCGGTACACGCCATGCGGACGACCGGTGAGGCGGCAGCGGTTACGCAGGCGCGAGGCGCTGGCGTCACGCGGCTGCTTCTGCAGAGCGATCTGCGCTTCCCAACGAGCTTCCGGACTGGTGTTCGGATTCACGATGGTAGCTTTCAGCTCGGCACGCTTCTTAGCGAACTTTGCTACCGTTTGCTGACGCTTCAGCTCGCGGTTTTTCATGCTTTGCTTGGCCATGTTCCTACTCCAATCAGTTGCGGAACGGGAATTTGAAAGCGCGCAGCAGAGCGCGACCTTCATCATCGTTCTTAGCAGTGGTGGTCAGGGTAATGTCCAGACCGCGCAGAGCATCGATCTTGTCGTAATCGATTTCCGGGAAAATGATCTGCTCTTTGACGCCCATGCTGTAGTTGCCACGACCATCGAAGGACTTGGCATTCAGGCCGCGGAAGTCACGCACGCGCGGCAGGGAGATCGAAAGCAGACGATCCAGGAATTCATACATACGATCGCGACGCAGAGTAACCTTAACGCCGATCGGCCAACCTTCACGGACTTTAAAGCCAGCGATGGATTTCCGAGCGTAAGTCACAATGACTTTTTGACCGGTGATTTTTTCCAAATCCGCTACCGCGTGCTCGATGATTTTCTTATCACCGATCGCCTCGCCAAGACCCATATTCAGGGTGATTTTGGTAACGCGCGGAACTTCCATCACGTTCGACAGCTTAAGTTCTTCCTTAAGCTTCGGAGCGATTTCTTTCCGATAAATCTCTTTTAGTCGTGCCATGGTCTTCTACCTAGCAGTGTTCAAGCATCAACCGCTTTTTGGGTCGACTTGAAGACACGAATTTTTTTGCCGTCTTCTACTTTGAAACCAACGCGGTCAGCCTTGCTGGTTTCACCGTTGAAAATGGCGACGTTAGAGGCGTGCAGCGGCGCCTCTTTCTCGACGATACCGCCTTGAACGCCCGACATCGGGTTCGGCTTGGTATGGCGCTTTACCAGGTTGATCCCACCAACGACCAGACGGTCGTCAGCGAGAACCTTGAGCACCTTGCCACGCTTACCTTTGTCTTTGCCGGCGATCACGATGATCTCGTCGTCACGACGAATCTTTTGCATGTCGGATCTCCTTACAGCACTTCAGGGGCGAGCGAGACGATCTTCATGAACTTCTCAGAGCGAAGTTCACGGGTCACGGGCCCAAAGATACGGGTGCCGATCGGCTCTTGCTTGTTGTTCAGCAGAACAGCAGCGTTGCCATCAAAGCGAATGATGGAGCCGTCTGGACGACGAACACCGTGGCGAGTGCGGACTACGACAGCAGTCATCACTTGGCCTTTTTTCACTTTACCGCGCGGAATCGCTTCCTTGACGGTGACTTTGATGATGTCGCCGATGCCAGCGTAACGGCGATGCGAACCGCCCAACACCTTGATGCACATAACACGGCGTGCACCGCTGTTGTCGGCCACATCGAGCATGGATTGAGTCTGAATCATATAATTTCTCCGACCCCTAGTCCTTAGACTTCCACTGCGCGTTCAACGACTTCAACCAGTGCCCAAGTTTTGGTCTTGGCCAGCGGACGAGTTTCACGAATAGTGACCTTGTCGCCGATATGGCACTGATTGGTTTCGTCGTGGGCGTGCAGCTTGGTCGAACGCTTCACGTATTTACCGTAGATCGGGTGCTTAACGCGACGCTCGATCAGGACGGTGATGGTCTTGTCCATCTTGTCGCTGACGACACGGCCAGTCAGCGTACGGACGGTTTTTTCGGCTTCAGCCATGATTACTTACCTGCCTGCTGGTTGAGCACAGTCTTCACGCGAGCGATGTCACGCTTAACTTGCGAGAGCAGGTGAGACTGCCCCAACTGGCCAGTTGCCTTCTGCATACGCAGATTGAACTGGTCGCGCAGCAGGCCGAGCAGTTGCTCGTTCAGCTGCTGTGCTGATTTTTCACGAAGTTCATTCGCTTTCATCACATCACCGTCCGCTTAACAAAGGAGGTGGCGAGCGGCAGCTTTGCAGCAGCCAGGGCGAAAGCCTCACGCGCCAGCTCTTCGGAAACACCCTCGATTTCATACAGGACTTTGCCTGGCTGAATCTGGGCAACCCAATACTCGACGCTACCCTTACCTTTACCCATCCGCACTTCGAGAGGCTTCTTGGTGACCGGCTTATCAGGGAACACACGAATCCAGATTTTCCCGCCACGCTTAACGTGACGAGTCAGAGCACGACGAGCGGACTCGATCTGACGGGCGGTGAGACGACCACGAGCAACAGACTTCAGCGCGAACTCGCCGAAGCTGACTTTGCTACCGCGCTGAGCCAAGCCACGGTTGTGGCCAGTCATCTGCTTGCGGAACTTCGTACGCTTTGGTTGCAACATTTGGCGTACCCCTTACTTAGCAGCTTTTTTACGAGGCGCAGGTGCTTGCGGCTTCAGTTCTTCCTGGCGACCACCAATTACTTCGCCCTTGAAGATCCAAACCTTGACACCGATCACACCATAAGTGGTGTGCGCTTCGTACGTGGCATAGTCGATATCGGCACGCAGGGTGTGCAACGGCACACGACCTTCGCGATACCACTCGGTACGGGCAATTTCTGCGCCGCCCAAACGACCGCTCACTTGGATTTTGATGCCTTTGGCACCAATGCGCATGGCGTTCTGTACAGCGCGCTTCATGGCGCGACGGAACATCACACGACGCTCCAGCTGCTGAGCTACGCTCTGCGCAACCAGCATACCGTCGAGCTCCGGCTTGCGGATCTCTTCGATATTGATGTGCACAGGCACACCCATTTGCTTGGTCAGGTCCTGACGCAGCTTCTCAACATCCTCACCTTTCTTGCCGATCACGATGCCGGGACGAGCGGTGTGGATGGTGATACGTGCTGTTTGAGCCGGACGATGGATATCGATACGGCTGACGGACGCGCTTTTTAATTTGTCTTGGAGATACTCACGCACCTTCAGATCAGCGAACAAATAGTCCGCATAAGTCCGACCGCTGGCGTACCAGACGGAGGTGTGCTCCTTGACGATACCCAGGCGAATGCCAATGGGATGTACTTTCTGACCCATCTCTTCGACTCCGTTACTTGTCAGCAACCTTGACAGTGATATGGCAAGACCGCTTGACGATGCGATCAGCACGGCCTTTGGCACGCGGCATGATGCGCTTCAGCGAACGCCCTTCGTTGACGAAAACGGTGGAAACCTTAAGGTCATCCACGTCTGCGCCTTCGTTGTGCTCGGCGTTGGCTACAGCCGACTCCAGCACTTTTTTCATGATCTCGGCGGCTTTCTTACTGCTGAAAGCCAACAGGTTGAGCGCTTCGCCCACCTTCTTCCCGCGGATCTGGTCGGCGACCAAGCGGGCTTTCTGGGCGGAGATTCGAGCGCCCGACAACTTAGCGGCTACTTCCATCGTTCCTTACCCCTTAACGCTTGGCTTTCTTGTCAGCCACGTGCCCACGATAAGTGCGGGTACCGGCAAACTCGCCCAGTTTGTGACCGACCATGTCTTCGTTCACAAGAACTGGGACATGTTGACGACCGTTATGCACAGCAATGGTCAGACCAACCATTTGCGGCAGGATCATGGAACGGCGCGACCAGGTTTTCACCGGCTTGCGATCGTTCTTTTCCACCGCCACTTCGATCTTCTTCAGTAGGTGAAGATCAATAAAAGGACCTTTTTTCAGAGAACGTGGCACTGTCGTATCCCTCTATTTACTTGCGACGACGGACGATCATTTTATCGGTGCGCTTGTTACCACGAGTCTTCGCGCCCTTAGTCGGGAAGCCCCATGGAGACACCGGATGACGACCACCAGAGGTACGACCTTCACCACCACCATGCGGGTGGTCGACTGGGTTCATGGCAACACCACGAACGGTCGGGCGAACGCCACGCCAGCGCTTGGCGCCAGCTTTACCCAGCGAACGCAGGCTGTGCTCGGAGTTCGAGACCTCGCCCAGGGTCGCACGGCACTCAGCCAGCACTTTACGCATTTCACCGGAACGCAGACGCAGGGTCACGTAAGCACCTTCACGAGCGATCAGCTGAGCCGAAGCACCAGCGGAGCGAGCGATCTGAGCACCTTTACCCGGCTTCAGTTCAACACCATGCACAGTGCTACCCACCGGCATGTTACGTAGCTGCAGAGCATTACCCGGCTTGATCGGCGCAAGAGCGCCTGCGATCAGCTGGTCGCCTGCACTCACGCCTTTAGGGGCAATGATGTAACGGCGCTCGCCGTCCGCATACATCAGCAGAGCGATGTGCGCGGTACGGTTCGGGTCATATTCGATGCGCTCGACAGTGGCCGGAATGCCATCTTTGTCGTTGCGACGAAAATCGACCAGACGGTAATGCTGCTTATGGCCACCACCGATGTGACGAGTGGTAATACGACCATTGTTGTTACGACCACCAGACTTCGACTTCTTCTCGAGCAGCGGTGCGTAAGGAGCGCCTTTGTGCAGCTCCTGGTTGACCACCTTGACCACAAAACGGCGGCCAGCGGAAGTCGGTTTGCATTTAACGATTGCCATGATGCACCCCTTCCTTACTCAGCACTGCTGCTGAAGTCGAGATCTTGGCCCGGCTGAAGGGAGATTACTGCCTTCTTCCAGTCATTACGCTTGCCCAGACCGCGAGCAGTACGCTTGCTCTTACCCAGAACATTCAGGGTAGTCACACGCTCTACTTTCACGCTGAACAGGCTTTCGACGGCCTTCTTGATTTCCAGCTTGGTTGCATCGGTCGCAACCTTGAAAACGAACTGGCCTTTTTTGTCAGCCAAAACCGTGGCTTTCTCAGAGACGTGCGGGCCAAGTAGCACTTTAAATACGCGTTCCTGGTTCATCCCAGCAGCTCCTCGAATTTCTTCACGGCCGACACAGTGATCAACACTTTGTCGTATGCGATCAGACTGACCGGATCGGAACCCTGTACATCACGCACATCGACGTGCGGCAGGTTACGAGCAGCCAGGTACAGATTCTGATCAACAGCATCAGACACGATCAGAACATCTGTCAGACCCATGCCATTCAGCTTGTTCAGCAGAGTTTTGGTTTTCGGCGCTTCGACAGCGAAGTCTTGAACCACAACCAGACGATCGGTGCGCACCAACTCGGCAAGGATGGAGCGCAGCGCTGCGCGATACATCTTCTTGTTCAGCTTCTGCGAATGATCCTGCGGACGCGCTGCGAAAGTGGTACCACCGCCACGCCAGATTGGGCTACGGATAGTACCGGCACGAGCACGGCCAGTACCCTTCTGACGCCACGGGCGCTTACCACCACCGGAAACGTCGGAACGAGTCTTCTGCTGCTTGCTGCCCTGACGACCGCCAGCCATATAGGCCACGACTGCCTGGTGTACCAGCGTCTCGTTGAATTCGCCGCCAAAGGTCAGCTCGGAAACTTCGATCGCCTGAGCGTCATTTACATTTAATTGCATGTCAGCTTCCCCTTAACCGCGAGCCTTGGCTGCCGGACGCACAACCAGGTTGCCGCCAGTAGCGCCAGGAACAGCACCCTTCACCAGCAGCAGATTGCGTTCAGCGTCGACGCGCACAACTTCCAGGGACTGCACGGTCACGCGCTCAGCGCCCATATGACCGGACATTTTTTTGCCCTTGAATACACGACCAGGAGTCTGGCACTGGCCGATAGAGCCAGGGACGCGGTGGGAGACGGAGTTACCGTGGGTGTTATCTTGACCGCGGAAGTTCCAGCGCTTGATGGTACCGGCGAAGCCTTTACCCTTGGACTGACCGGTGACATCCACCAGCTGACCTGCTTGGAAAATTTCTGCGTTGATCACATCGCCAGCCTGGTAGTCGCCCTCTTCAAGACGGAACTCCCAGACGCCGCGACCGGCAGCTACGTTTGCTTTAGCGAAGTGACCCGCTTGAGCAGCAGTCACGCGCGAAGCACGACGCTCACCGACAGTGACTTGCACTGCACGATAGCCATCGCTTTCTTCGGTTTTGAACTGAGTGACGCGATTCGGCTCGATCTCAATGACCGTAACCGGAATGGAGACACCTTCTTCGGTGAAAATACGGGTCATACCGCATTTACGACCGACTACACCAATAGTCATGTTGTAAACCTCATGAGTGTACGGGGCTTTCACCCGCTATGGCCGCCCATTTCAGAGCGTTACACGACTAAAACCCTACAGGTCTTAGCCGAGGCTGATCTGCACTTCCACGCCAGCCGCAAGATCGAGCTTCATAAGAGCATCAACGGTTTTATCCGTTGGCTGAACGATGTCCAGCACGCGCTTATGAGTACGGATTTCATACTGGTCGCGCGCGTCCTTGTTGACGTGCGGAGAAACCAGAACAGTAAACCGCTCTTTGCGAGTAGGCAGAGGAATCGGACCACGCACCTGAGCACCAGTACGTTTCGCGGTTTCCACGATTTCCTGGGTGGATTGGTCGATTAGGCGATGATCAAAAGCCTTCAACCGTATCCGGATTTGTTGATTTTGCATTGACCTCAGACTCCCAGCTGCTATTCCCAGCGGGCGCAATACGCCCGTTAAAAGGAGGCGCAATTCTATAGACGCCCCCCCCAGGTGTCAACTCAATAAAAAAGCCCCCGCAAGCGGGGGCTTTTTTCAAGAATCAACGATTACTCGATGATTTTGGCAACTACACCAGCGCCAACGGTACGACCGCCTTCACGGATGGCAAAACGCAGACCGTCTTCCATCGCGATCGGAGCAATCAGGGTGACAACCATTTTGATGTTGTCGCCCGGCATTACCATTTCAACGCCTTCTGGCAGCTCGCAGTTACCGGTCACGTCAGTCGTACGGAAGTAGAACTGCGGACGGTAGCCTTTGAAGAACGGAGTATGACGGCCGCCTTCTTCCTTGCTCAGAATGTACACTTCGCCTTCGAACTTGGTGTGCGGCTTGATGGTGCCCGGCTTGGCCAATACCTGACCACGCTCGACGTCGTCACGCTTGGTGCCACGCAGCAGTACGCCGACGTTCTCACCAGCACGGCCTTCGTCCAGCAGCTTGCGGAACATCTCAACGCCGGTGCAGATGGTCTTGGTGGTATCACGGATACCGACAATTTCCACTTCTTCCTGAATCTTGACGATGCCACGCTCGACACGGCCGGTTACCACGGTGCCGCGACCGGAGATGGAGAACACGTCTTCGATTGGCATCAGGAACGGCTTGTCGATGGCGCGCTCAGGCTCCGGGATGTAGCTGTCCAGAGTCTCAACCAGCTTGCGCACGGCAGAGGTACCCATTTCGTTATCGTCTTGACCGTTCAACGCCATCAGCGCGGAACCGATAATGATCGGCGTGTCGTCGCCCGGGAAGTCGTAAGTGCTCAACAGATCGCGCACTTCCATCTCAACCAGTTCCAGCAGCTCAGCGTCGTCCACCATGTCAGCCTTGTTCAGGAAGACCACGATGTACGGAACACCTACCTGACGGGACAGCAGGATGTGCTCGCGAGTCTGCGGCATCGGGCCGTCAGCAGCGGAGCAAACCAGGATCGCGCCATCCATCTGCGCAGCACCAGTGATCATGTTTTTCACATAGTCAGCGTGGCCCGGGCAGTCTACGTGTGCGTAGTGACGGACAGCCGAATCGTATTCAACGTGGGAAGTGTTGATCGTGATACCACGAGCCTTTTCTTCCGGAGCGTTATCGATCTGGGCGAAGTCACGCGCGGAACCACCGAAGGCTTCAGCGCAGACCTTGGTCAGAGCAGCAGTCAGAGTCGTTTTACCATGGTCAACGTGACCAATAGTGCCGACGTTGAGGTGCGGTTTTTTACGTTCAAATTTTTCTTTAGCCACGACAGTAAACCTCTTGCCTAAAGGGCTGGATCAGCCTTGTTTCTTGACGATAGCTTCGGCGATGTTCGACGGAGCTTCTGAGTACTTCGAAAATTCCATGGAGTAGCTGGCGCGACCCTGAGACATGGAGCGGACGTCGGTCGCATAACCAAACATCTCACCCAACGGAACCTCGGCACGAATCACTTTGCCGGCAACCGTATCTTCCATACCCTGGATCAGACCACGACGACGGTTCAGGTCGCCCATCACGTCACCCATGTAGTCTTCTGGCGTTACCACTTCCACTTTCATGATCGGCTCAAGCAGTACAGCGCCGCCCTTTTGGGCCAGCTGCTTGGTCGCCATGGAAGCAGCGATCTTAAATGCCATCTCGTTAGAGTCGACATCATGGTAAGAACCATCGAAGACCGCAGCTTTTAGGCCGATGAGCGGATAACCGGCAACAACGCCGTTTTTCATCTGCTCTTCGATACCCTTCTGAATAGCCGGGATGTATTCCTTCGGAACCACACCACCTACTACTTCGTTGACGAACTGCAGACCTTCCTGACCTTCGTCAGCCGGCTCGAAGCGGATCCAGCAATGACCGAACTGGCCACGACCACCGGATTGACGCACGAACTTGCCTTCGATTTCGCACTTGTTGCGAATGGTCTCACGGTAAGCAACCTGCGGCTTACCGATGTTGGCCTCCACACCGAACTCGCGCTTCATGCGGTCGACGAGGATATCCAGGTGCAACTCACCCATGCCCGAGATGATCGTCTGACCAGTCTCTTCGTCGGTCTTGACGCGGAAAGACGGGTCTTCCTGAGCAAGCTTGCCCAGAGCGATACCCATTTTTTCCTGGTCGACCTTGGTTTTCGGCTCAACGGCAACCGAGATAACCGGCTCCGGGAAGTCCATGCGCACCAAGATGATCGGCTTCTCAAGGGAGCACAGAGTGTCGCCAGTGGTGACGTCTTTCATGCCGATCAGTGCAGCGATGTCGCCAGCGCGCACTTCCTTGATTTCCTCACGGGTGTTCGCATGCATTTGCACCATACGACCAACGCGCTCTTTCTTGCCCTTGACCGAGTTGATCACCGCATCGCCAGAGCTCAACACGCCCGAATAAACGCGCGCGAAGGTCAGAGTACCGACGAACGGGTCTGTAGCGATCTTGAATGCCAGCGCCGAGAACGGCTCGCTGTCATCGGCATGACGCTCCATCTCAACGGTTTCGTCATCCGGATCGCTACCCTTGATCGCCGGAATATCAACCGGAGCAGGCAGGTAATCGATAACGGCGTCGAGAACCAGGGGCACGCCCTTGTTCTTGAAGGAAGAACCACAAACAGCCGGTACGATTTCGCCAGCGATAGTGCGCTGACGCAGACCAGCCTTGATTTCTGCGATGGTGAGCTCTTCACCCTCGAGATACTTGTTCATGAACTCTTCGTTGGCTTCGGCGGCCGCCTCAACCATATTGCTGCGCCACTCTTCAGCCAGCCCCTGAAGCTCGGCCGGGATCTCTTCCTCACGGAAGGTCATACCCTGATCGTCATCGTTCCAGTAGACAGCCTTCATCTTGATCAGATCGATCTGACCGACGAAGTTCTCTTCAGAACCGATAGCCAGCTGGATCGGCACCGGAGTGTGACCCAGACGCTCTTTGATCTGACCGATCACGCGCAGGAAGTTGGCACCGGCACGGTCCATCTTGTTGACGTAAACAAGACGCGGAACACCGTATTTGTTGGCTTGACGCCATACGGTTTCGGACTGCGGCTCAACACCCGAGGTACCGCAGAACACCACGACCGCGCCATCGAGTACGCGCAAGGAGCGCTCTACTTCAATGGTGAAGTCCACGTGACCGGGGGTATCGATGATATTGAAACGGTACTTGTCGAACTGTTTGGAAGAACCCGCCCAGAACGCAGTAGTGGCAGCGGAGGTGATAGTGATACCACGCTCCTGCTCCTGCACCATCCAGTCCATGGTCGCGGCGCCATCATGCACCTCGCCCATTTTGTGGTTGACGCCCGTGTAGAACAAAACCCGCTCCGTCGTCGTGGTCTTGCCAGCATCCACGTGCGCGACGATACCGATGTTACGGTAGCGGTTAATCGGTGTAGTACGAGCCATAAAGCCCTCGCAAATTTAGAAGCGCCGAATTTAGAAGCGGTAGTGCGAGAAGGCCTTGTTGGCTTCTGCCATGCGGTGCACGTCTTCACGCTTCTTAACAGCAGCACCTTTGCCTTCAGCGGCATCCAGCAACTCGCCAGCCAAACGCAGGGCCATGGATTTTTCGCCACGCTTACGGGCGAAATCCACCAACCAGCGCATGGCCAGGGCGTTACGACGGGACGGACGAACTTCGACCGGAACCTGGTAAGTAGCACCGCCAACACGGCGCGACTTCACTTCGACCAGCGGAGCGATGGCGTCGAGAGCTTTCTCGAAGATTTCCAGGGGATCGCTGTTCTTACGCTCTTTAACCTTCTCCAGCGCGCCATAAACGATACGCTCGGCAACGGCTTTCTTGCCGCTTTCCATCACGTGGTTCATGAACTTGGCCAGGATTTGGCTACCGTATTTTGGATCGTCAAGCACTTCGCGCTTGGCTGCTACACGTCTTCTTGGCATGGATAAGCCCTCAAACGGTCTTCAGGTTAGCCCGGGAACAATAAGCCCTGATTGTGAACCCTTGGAGGGATGACAATCCTGCGGTTACGCCCGACCTTACTCTTATCGACTCAGAAAAATAGAAATCTGCAATTGTTCAAACGACCGATTACTTCGGACGCTTGGTACCGTACTTCGAACGACCCTGGTTACGGCCTTTGACGCCGGAAGTATCCAAGGAGCCGCGAACGGTGTGGTAACGAACACCTGGCAAGTCTTTTACACGACCGCCGCGGATCAGTACCACGCTGTGCTCTTGCAGGTTGTGGCCTTCACCGCCGATGTACGAGGAAACCTCGAAACCGTTGGTCAGACGCACACGGCATACTTTACGCAGTGCCGAGTTAGGTTTTTTCGGCGTAGTGGTGTACACGCGAGTGCACACGCCACGACGTTGCGGGCAGTTCTGCAGCGCAGGCACGTCGGATTTCTCGACGATACGCTTACGCGGCTGACGTACCAGCTGGTTGATAGTTGCCATCTACTAGCTCCACTGTTGTCTTTCGACACTATTTGTATTTCAACATAAGCAAAATGGCAGGACGTGAGTCCCGCCAAATTTAGGGGTACAAGAGTCTAAAGAGCTTCTGGCACCCCGTCAAGGCGAGGCCCCGGAGCCCCATCCATCACTGAACGGCTCACCGGGGCTCCACGCTCAATTACAGATTATTCAACGCTTCGGACAACTGGGCTTCCGCCTCGCTCGCGCTCACCTGAACCGGCTTGCCGGCATCACGCTTGCGTTTGCGCTCACTGTGGTAAGCCAAGCCAGTACCGGCCGGGATCAGACGCCCCACGACCACGTTCTCTTTCAGGCCGCGCAGGAAGTCACGCTTGCCAGTAACCGCCGCCTCGGTGAGGACGCGGGTGGTCTCCTGGAAGGAGGCCGCAGAGATGAACGACTCGGTGGACAGCGACGCCTTGGTGATACCCAGCAGAACGCGGTCGAACCTGGAGATGAATTTATCATCTGCACTCAAACGCTCGTTCTCGACCAGTACGTGAGTCAACTCCATCTGGTCGCCCTTGATGAAGCTGGAATCACCGGATTCGGTGATCTCAACTTTACGCAGCATCTGACGCAGGATGGTCTCGATGTGCTTGTCGTTGATCTTCACGCCCTGCAGGCGGTAAACGTCCTGGATCTCGTTGACGATGTACTTGGCCAGCGCGCTGACACCCAACAAACGCAAGATGTCGTGCGGGTCGCTCGGGCCGTCGGAGATCACTTCGCCGCGATTCACTTGTTCGCCTTCGAAGACGTTCAGGTGACGCCACTTCGGAATCAGCTCCTCGTACGGATCGCTACCATCGTTCGGCGTGATGACCAGACGACGCTTGCCCTTGGTCTCTTTACCGAAGGCAATGGTGCCGCTGACTTCAGCCAGAATCGAGGCCTCTTTCGGGCGACGCGCCTCGAACAGGTCGGCAACGCGCGGCAGACCACCGGTGATGTCGCGGGTCTTTGAGGTCTCTTGCGGGATACGGGCGATAACATCACCGATACCCACTTGCACACCATCCGCCACACCGACCAAGGCGTTGGCCGGCAGGAAGTACTGGGCCGGTACGTCGGTACCCGGCAACAGCAGATCCTTGCCATCGACACCGACCATCTTCACGGCCGGACGGATGTCCTTGCCAGCAGCCGGACGGTCTTTGGCATCGAGTACTTCGATGTTGGTCATACCGGTCAATTCGTCGGTCTGACGCTTGATGGTGATGCCTTCTTCCATGCCCACGTAGGTCACGGTACCTTTCATTTCGGTCACGATCGGGTGGGTGTGCGGATCCCACTTGGCGACGATCGCGCCGGCATCGACCTTGTCGCCTTCCTTGACGGAAATCACGGCACCGTACGGCAGCTTGTAACGCTCGCGCTCACGACCGAAGTCATCCGCAATCGCCAGCTCACCGGAACGGGATACCGCCACCAGGTTGCCGTCCAGACGCTCGACGTGTTTCAGGTTATGCAGGCGGATGGTACCGCCGTTCTTCACCTGGACGCTGTCGGCAGCCGAGGTCCGGCTGGCCGCACCACCGATGTGGAAGGTACGCATGGTCAGCTGGGTACCCGGCTCACCAATCGACTGAGCAGCGATTACGCCGACCGCTTCACCGATGTTGATCTGGTGACCGCGAGCCAGGTCGCGACCGTAGCACTTGGCGCAGATGCCGTAGCGAGTTTCACAGCTGATCGGCGAACGCACTATCACTTCGTCGATGCTGTTCAGCTCGATGAATTCAACCCACTGCTCATCCACCAGAGTACCGGCCGGAACCAGGATTTCTTCGCTGCCCGGCTTAAGCACGTCACGGGCGATCACTCGACCCAATACGCGCTCGCCCAGCGGCTCGACCACGTCGCCGCCTTCGATGTGCGGAGTCATCAGCAGACCGTGTTCGGTACCGCAATCGATCGCGGTCACTACCAGATCCTGGGCCACGTCAACCAGACGACGGGTCAGGTAACCGGAGTTCGCGGTCTTCAGTGCGGTATCCGCCAAACCTTTACGCGCACCGTGCGTGGAGATGAAGTACTGCAGTACGCTCAGACCTTCACGGAAGTTCGCGGTAATCGGCGTCTCGATGATCGAGCCGTCCGGCTTGGCCATCAGGCCCCGCATACCGGCGAGCTGACGGATCTGCGCAGCAGAACCCCGCGCACCCGAGTCGGCCATCATGTACATGGAGTTGAAGGACTCCTGATCGACTTCCTTGCCATGACGGTCGATCACCTTCTCTTTCGAGAGGTTCGCCATCATCGCCTTCGACACTTCGTCGTTGGCCTTGGACCACAGGTCGATCACCTTGTTGTACTTCTCGCCCTGGGTTACCAGGCCGGAGGCGTACTGGCTTTCGATTTCCTTAACTTCTTCGGTGGCCGCATCGATGATGCGCGCCTTCTCATCCGGAATGACGAAGTCATTCACGCCGATGGAAACGCCGGAGATAGTCGAGTAGGCGAAGCCGGTGTACATCAGCTGGTCAGCGAAGATCACGGTGTCTTTCAAGCCACAGGTGCGGTAGCACTGGTTGATCAGCTTGGAGATCGCCTTCTTCTTCATCGGCAGGTTGACCACGTCATACGACAGGCCTTCCGGAACCACCTGGAACAGCAGCGCACGGCCGACAGTGGTGTCGACAATACGGGTGTTCTTGGTGATGCTGCCATCGCGGTCTTTGATGACCTCGTTGATGCGCACTTTGACCTTGGCGTGCAGCGCTGCCTCGCCACCGCGGAATACGCGGTCGACTTCCTGCAGGTCAGCGAATACGCGGCCCTCGCCCTTGGCGTTGATCGCTTCGCGGGTCATGTAGTACAGACCCAAGACCACGTCCTGCGACGGCACGATGATTGGCTCACCGTTGGCTGGCGACAGGATGTTGTTGGTCGACATCATCAACGCGCGCGCTTCCAGCTGGGCTTCCAGCGTCAGCGGAACGTGTACGGCCATCTGGTCACCGTCGAAGTCGGCGTTGTACGCGGCGCAGACCAGCGGGTGCAGCTGGATGGCTTTACCTTCGATCAGCACCGGTTCAAACGCCTGGATACCCAGACGGTGAAGGGTCGGGGCACGGTTGAGCAGGACGGGGTGTTCGCGAATCACTTCGGCGAGAACGTCCCACACCTCAGGCAGCTCGCGCTCGACCATTTTCTTCGCGGCTTTGATGGTGGTGGCCAGGCCACGCATTTCCAACTTGCCGAAAATGAACGGTTTGAACAGCTCGAGGGCCATCTTCTTCGGCAGACCGCACTGGTGCAGGCGCAGGGTCGGGCCGACGGTAATTACCGAACGACCGGAGTAGTCCACGCGCTTACCGAGCAAGTTCTGCCGGAAACGACCTTGCTTACCCTTGATCATGTCGGCCAAGGATTTCAGCGGACGCTTGTTCGAGCCGGTGATAGCGCGACCGCGACGGCCGTTGTCGAGCAGGGCGTCGACCGCTTCCTGCAGCATGCGCTTTTCGTTGCGCACGATGATGTCCGGCGCGGACAGGTCGAGCAGGCGCTTCAAACGGTTGTTACGGTTGATCACCCGACGATACAGATCGTTCAGGTCGGAGGTCGCGAAACGGCCGCCATCCAACGGAACCAACGGACGCAGATCTGGCGGCAGAACCGGCAGAACGGTCAGCACCATCCACTCGGGATGGTTGCCGGAACCCTGGAAGGCTTCCATCAGCTTCAGGCGCTTGGACAGCTTCTTGATCTTGGTTTCCGAGTTGGTCTGCGGAATTTCTTCACGCAGGCGGGCAGTCTCGTGCTCCAGATCGATAGCGCTGAGCAGCTCGCGCACAGCCTCGGCCCCCATGCGAGCGTCGAAGTCATCACCGAACTCTTCGATGGCTTCGAAGTACTGCTCGTCGTTCAGCAGCTGGCCTTTTTCCAGGGTAGTCATGCCCGGATCGATAACGACATAGCTCTCGAAGTAGAGAACGCGTTCGATATCCCGCAGGGTCATGTCCAGCAGCAGGCCGATACGGCTCGGCAGCGACTTGAGGAACCAGATGTGGGCAACCGGCGATGCCAGTTCGATGTGCGCCATGCGCTCACGACGGACTTTGGCCAAGGCCACTTCAACGCCGCACTTCTCGCAGATCACACCGCGGTGCTTGAGGCGCTTGTACTTACCGCACAGGCACTCGTAGTCCTTGACTGGGCCAAAGATCTTGGCGCAGAACAGGCCATCACGCTCTGGCTTAAAGGTGCGGTAGTTAATGGTTTCCGGCTTTTTAACTTCACCGAACGACCACGAACGGATCATCTCTGGCGAGGCCAACCCAATACGGATGGCATCGAACTCTTCGACTTGACCCTGGTTTTTCAGCAAATTCAGTAGGTCTTTCAAGGCCTTTCCTCCTGGCGGAGCAAGGAGCGGGCTAGACAGCCCCGCTCCCGATGCGCGTCACCTGTTATTCGGTTTCCAGATCGATATCGATACCGAGCGAACGGATCTCTTTGATCAACACGTTGAAGGACTCGGGCATGCCCGGCTCCATACGGTGATCACCGTCCACGATGTTTTTGTACATCTTGGTCCGGCCGTTCACGTCATCCGACTTAACGGTCAGCATTTCCTGCAGGGTATAAGCGGCGCCGTAGGCTTCCAACGCCCACACCTCCATCTCCCCGAAGCGCTGACCACCGAACTGCGCCTTACCACCCAGCGGCTGCTGGGTAACCAGGCTGTAGGAACCCGTGGAACGCGCGTGCATCTTGTCGTCCACCAGGTGGTTCAGTTTCAGCATGTACATGTAACCAACGGTCACCGGACGCTCAAACTTATTGCCGGTACGACCATCGAACAGCTGCATCTGGCCGCTTTCCGGCAGATCTGCCAGTTTCAGCATGGCCTTGATTTCGCTTTCCTTGGCGCCGTCGAACACCGGAGTCGCCATCGGCACGCCGCCACGCAGGTTCTTCGCCAGGTCGAGAATTTCCTGGTCAGACAGGTCTGCCAGAGTTTCTTGACGGCCACCGATCTCGTTGTAGATCTGGTGCAGGAACTTACGCAGGTCGGCGACCTTGCGCTGCTCTTCGAGCATGCGGTTGATCTTCTCGCCCAGACCTTTGGCCGCGAGGCCCAGGTGGGTTTCAAGGATCTGACCGACGTTCATCCGCGAAGGTACGCCCAGCGGGTTGAGGACGATGTCGACCGGAGTGCCATGGGCATCGTGCGGCATATCTTCGACCGGCATGATCACCGAGACCACACCCTTGTTACCGTGACGACCGGCCATCTTGTCACCCGGCTGGATGCGGCGACGGATTGCCAGGTAGACCTTGACGATCTTCAGTACGCCCGGAGCCAGGTCATCGCCCTGTTGCAGCTTGCGCTTCTTGTCTTCGAACTTGTCGTCGAGCATCTGGCGACGGTCGATGATGTAAGCCTGCGCCTTCTCAAGCTGCTCGTTCAGAGCATCTTCAGCCATACGCAGCTTGAACCACTGACCTCGCTCGAGGCCGTCGAGGAACTCGTCGGTGATCTCGGCGCCTTTCTTCAGGCCGGCACCACCCTCGGCTTTCTTGCCAACCAGGGCGGAACGCAGACGCTCGAAGGTTGCGCCTTCAACGATACGGAACTCTTCGTTGAGGTCCTTACGGATCTCGTCGAGTTGCATCTTCTCGATCGACAAAGCACGAGCATCACGCTCAACGCCGTCACGGGTGAAGACCTGCACGTCGATGACCGTACCTTTGGTGCCAGTCGGCACACGCAGGGAGGTGTCTTTAACGTCGGACGCCTTCTCACCGAAGATCGCGCGCAGCAGCTTCTCTTCCGGAGTCAGCTGGGTCTCGCCTTTCGGAGTGACCTTACCGACCAGGATGTCGCCAGCGCCAACTTCAGCACCAACGTAAACGATGCCGGCTTCGTCCAGCTTGTTCAGCGCCGCTTCGCCCACGTTCGGGATGTCCGAAGTGATCTCTTCTGGTCCAAGCTTGGTGTCACGCGCCACACAGGTCAGTTCCTGAATGTGGATCGTGGTGAAACGGTCTTCCTGAACCACACGCTCCGAAAGGAGGATGGAGTCTTCGAAGTTGTAACCGTTCCAGGCCATGAACGCGATGCGCATGTTCTGACCCAGAGCCAGTTCACCCATGTCGGTGGACGGGCCGTCAGCCAGGATGTCGCTACGCTCGACCTTGTCACCTTTACTCACCAGCGGACGCTGGTTGATGCAGGTGTTCTGGTTGGAACGGGTGTATTTGGTCAGGTTGTAGATGTCGACGCCGGCTTCGCCGGTTTCAACTTCATCATCCGCCACACGCACCACGATACGACTGGCATCGACCGAGTCGATCACGCCGCCGCGACGGGCCACAACGCATACGCCAGAGTCACGCGCTACGTTACGCTCCATTCCGGTGCCGACCAGCGGCTTATCGCAACGCAGAGTCGGTACCGCCTGACGCTGCATGTTCGAACCCATCAACGCACGGTTGGCGTCGTCGTGCTCGAGGAACGGGATCAACGAAGCGGCGACAGACACAACCTGCTTCGGTGAAACGTCCATGAGAGTGACGTCTTCCGGCACCTTGACGGTAAACTCGTTGAGGTGACGTACGGCTACCAACTCGTCGACCAACTGTCCCTTCTGGTTCATCGTTGCCGATGCCTGAGCGATAACGTGATCAGCCTCTTCGATAGCGGAGAGGAAGACGATTTCGTCAGTGACCAAGGTGTCTTTCACTACACGGTACGGGCTTTCCAGGAAGCCGTACTGGTTAGTGCGAGCATAGGCCGCCAGGGAGTTGATCAGACCGATGTTCGGACCTTCCGGCGTTTCAATCGGGCACACACGGCCGTAGTGGGTCGGGTGTACGTCACGAACTTCGAAGCCGGCACGTTCACGAGTCAGACCGCCTGGGCCGAGCGCAGAAACACGGCGCTTGTGGGTGATCTCGGACAGCGGGTTGTTCTGGTCCATGAACTGCGAGAGCTGGCTGGAACCGAAGAACTCTTTCACCGCCGCCGCAACCGGCTTGGCGTTGATCAGGTCTTGCGGCATCAGGCCTTCGCTTTCAGCCATCGACAGACGCTCTTTGACCGCGCGCTCAACACGCACCAGGCCAACGCGGAACTGGTTCTCGGCCATCTCGCCAACACAACGCACACGACGGTTACCCAGGTGGTCGATGTCGTCGACGATGCCTTTGCCGTTACGGATATCAACCAGAGTCTTGAGGACTTCGACGATATCTTCCTTGCTCAGCACGCCAGAACCTTCGATCTCGGTACGACCGATACGACGGTTGAACTTCATCCGGCCGACAGCGGACAGATCGTAACGCTCGGCGCTGAAGAACAGGTTGTTGAACAGGGTTTCGGCAGCATCCTTGGTCGGCGGCTCGCCGGGACGCATCATGCGGTAGATCTCGACCAGCGCCTCCAACTGATTGGTAGTGGAGTCGATTTTCAGAGTATCGGAGATGAACGGACCGCAATCGATGTCGTTGGTGTACAGCGTCTCGATGCGCACCACCTGAGCCTTGGCAATTTTTGCCAGGATCTCAGTGTTCAGCTCGGTATTGCACTCGGCGAGAATCTCGCCGGTGGCCGGATGCACGATGGCCTTGGCAGTCGTGCGACCGATCACGTAGTCCAGCGGCACTTCCAGCTCTTTGATGCCGGATTTATCCAACTGATTGATGTGGCGCGCGGTAATGCGGCGGCCCTGTTCAACGATGACCTTGCCCTTCTCGTCTTTGATGTCGAGGGCGGCAATTTCACCACGCAGACGCTGCGGAACCAGCTCCAAGCTCAGGCTCTCGCCCTTCACGTGGAATACGTTGGTCGCATAGAAAGCGTCGAGCACCTGTTCGGTGGTGTAACCCAGCGCGCGCAGCAGAACGGACGCCGGCAGCTTGCGGCGACGGTCGATACGAACGAATACCGCATCCTTCGGATCGAATTCGAAATCGAGCCAGGAACCGCGGTAAGGAATGATCCGCGCGGAATACAGCAGCTTGCCGGAGCTGTGAGTCTTGCCCTTGTCGTGGTCGAAGAACACACCCGGGGAACGGTGCAGCTGGGAAACTATGACACGCTCGGTACCGTTGATAACGAAAGTACCGTTCTCGGTCATCAGGGGGATTTCCCCCATGTAGACTTCTTGCTCTTTAATGTCCTTGATCGCTTTGTTCGACGATTCCTTATCGAAAATGATCAGACGGACTTTTACCCGCAGCGGCACGGCGAATGTCACGCCACGCAGCACGCACTCTTTCACGTCAAATGCCGGTTCGCCCAGGCGATAACCGACATACTCCAGAGCAGCATTGCCGGAATAGCTGATAATCGGGAAAACGGACTTGAAGGCCGCATGCAGGCCGATGTCGCGGAACTGATCTTTCGTCGCTCCCGCCTGCAGGAATTCGCGATACGAATCCAGCTGAATGGCCAGGAGATACGGCACATCCATGACATCCGGCAACTTGCTAAAGTCCTTGCGGATACGTTTTTTCTCAGTATATGAGTAAGCCATCAGCGTTCCCCAGCTTGGTCACCTGCTTATTTGGCTCCTCCCGACGGGAGCAGCCAGAAAATCTTGCAAACCCATGGTTTGCGCCACCGCACAGGGTGGGTAGCACTTCGGTTAAAGACCACCCACCGAGGCAGGCGGCCTATAACGGAAAAAGGCCGGTGGCAAAAGCCACCAGCCATCAGCCTTTCGCTTAACGCTTGGGCTGTAGACGCAAGGTCGTCGCTTACTTGAGCTCGACTTTGGCGCCTGCTTCTTCCAGGGCTTTCTTGGCAGCTTCAGCTTCGTCTTTCGACACGCCTTCTTTCACCATGCCGAGGTCATCAACCACAGCCTTGGCTTCTTTCAGGCCCAGACCGGTCAGCTCGCGAACGATCTTGATCACGTTGACTTTCTTCTCGCCAGCTTCGATCAGCTTAACGTTGAACTCGGTTTGTTCTTCAACAACGGCGGCAGCGGCAGCTGGGCCTGCGGAAGCAGCAGCAGCGGTAACGCCGAACTTTTCTTCCATTGCTTTGATCAGTTCAACAACTTCCAGAACGCTTTTCTGGCCGATTGCTTCGATGATGTCTTCGTTAGACAGAGCCATGACTCAAATTCCTGTATTGGGGGACAGCCTTCGCGGCCATCGAAATAAACAAATAAACTTGAAAGAACTTGCTTAGCCTTAAGCGGCGGCAGCTTCTTTCTGGTCGCGAACGGCCGCCAAAGTACGAGCCAACTTGCTGGTAGCGCCTTGAATCACGCTCATCAGCTGGGAAATGGCTTCGTCGTAGGTCGGCAGAGTTGCCAGTACGTCGATCTGGTTAGCTGCGAGGAACTTGCCCTCGAACGCAGCTGCCTTAATCTCGAACTTGTCCTGACCCTTGGCGAATTCCTTGAACAGACGGGCAGCAGCGCCAGCGTGTTCAGTGGAGAACGCAATCAGGGTCGGGCCTTTGAACACGTCGTTGAGCACGTCATATTGAGTGCCTTCAACGGCGCGACGCAGCAGGGTGTTACGTACGACACGCACGTATACACCAGCTTCGCGGGCCTCTTTACGGAGTCCGGTCATTGCGCTTACTGTCACACCACGGGCATCAGCCACGACAGCGGACAGAGCGGCTTTGGCAGCCTCGTTGACTTCAGCGACGATGGCCTTCTTGTCTTCGAGTTTAATTGCCACGGGTTAACTCCTGCTTGTTACCGTTTCATCCAACCGAGGTCGGATGTCGTTTGGTGTCTGATTCGGTAAGGAATCGGGAGCACCATCTGCGTAGGCTTGAGGTTTAAGACTTGCGTCGCCTACGGTCTTGGATAGCCCCCGCCAGGCAGGGACCCCAATTTTGCAGGCTGGCGAGATATCTCCCGCCAACCCCTATTTGTTTACAACAACAGCTTAAGCGTCGAGCGAACCTTGGTCGATGACCAGGCCTGGACCCATGGTGGTGCTCAGGGTCACGCGCTTAACGTAGATACCTTTCGAGGAAGCAGGCTTGATGCGCTTCAGATCAGCGATCAGGGCTTCAACGTTTTCCTTCAGCTTGACGGCGTCGAAACCGACTTTGCCAACGGAGGTGTGGATGATGCCGTTCTTGTCGGTGCGATAACGAACCTGGCCAGCTTTCGCGTTTTTCACCGCGGTAGCTACGTCTGGAGTTACGGTGCCGACTTTCGGGTTAGGCATCAGGCCGCGCGGGCCGAGGATCTGACCCAGCTGACCGACGACACGCATTGCGTCCGGGGAGGCAATGACAACGTCGTAGTTCAGATCGCCGGCTTTCATTTCAGCAGCCAGCTCGTCCATGCCAACGCGGTCAGCGCCGGCAGCCAGGGCAGCTTCAGCAGCCGGGCCTTGGGTGAACACGGCAACGCGAACGGTCTTGCCAGTGCCGTGCGGCAGCACGGTAGCGCTACGTACGACCTGGTCGGATTTACGCGGGTCGACGCCGAGGTTCACAGCGATATCAACCGACTCGGCGAACTTGACGGTGGACAGCTCGCTGAGCAGGTTTGCCGCCTCTTCAAAACCATAAGCCTTGCCCGGCACGATTTTTTCGGCGATAGCTTTTTGGCGCTTGGTCAACTTAGCCATTACACACCCTCCACGTTGAGGCCCATGCTGCGAGCGGAACCTGCGATAGTACGCACGGCCGCATCCATATCAGCTGCAGTCAGATCGGCATTCTTGGTCTTGGCGATCTCTTCGAGCTGAGCACGGGTCACGGTGCCTACCTTGACGGTATTCGGGCGCGCGGAACCGCTAGTCAAGCCAGCAGCCTTCTTCAGCAGCACTGAAGCCGGGGTGCTTTTGGTTTCAAAAGTGAAGCTGCGATCGCTGTAAACGGTGATGATCACTGGAGTCGGCAGACCAGGTTCCATGCCCTGAGTCTTGGCGTTGAACGCCTTGCAGAATTCCATGATGTTCACACCATGCTGACCCAGAGCCGGACCAACGGGCGGACTCGGGTTGGCCTGTGCAGCCTTTACTTGCAGCTTGATATAAGCCGTTATCTTCTTAGCCATGAGCTACTCCAATTACGGGTTCTAGCGCCTTGCGGCTCCCCGGTTACTTGCGTGTTTATCCCAGTGACGACAAAACCCCACAGCCTAGGACTGCGGGGTACGGGACGCCTTGTCAGCTATGCCTTCTCGACCTGGCTGAACTCCAATTCAACCGGGGTAGAGCGACCAAAGATGGTCACAGCAACCTGAATCCGGCTTTTTTCATAATTCACTTCTTCGACCACACCACTGAAGTCAGCGAAAGGACCGTCAACAACACGGACCATCTCACCCGGCTCGAACAGTGTTTTCGGCTTCGGCTTGTCGCTACCATCAGCAACGCGACGCAGAATTGCATCAGCCTCTTTATCAGTGATAGGCGCAGGCTTGTCGGCAGTACCACCGATGAAGCCCATGACTCGAGGAGTATCCTTGACCAAGTGCCAAGTACCTTCGCTCATGTCCATCTGCACCAGAACATAGCCCGGAAAGAATTTGCGTTCGCTTTTGCGCTTCTGGCCATTACGCATCTCCACCACTTCTTCAGTGGGGACCAGAATATCGCCGAACCCATCTTCCATCCCGGCCAGCTTGACGCGCTCAATCAAGGAGCGCATGACATGCTTCTCGTAACCCGAGTAAGCATGCACAACGTACCAACGCTTAGCCACGGGACACCTTCAACCAACAATCAAGGAAACAAGCCAGCCCAGCAGGGAGTCGAGCCCCCACAGCAACAACGCCATCACCAACACAACAGCCACGACAATCAACGTGGTTTGCGTGGTTTCCTGGCGAGTCGGCCAAACGACTTTACGGATTTCAACACGAGCTTCTTTTGCCAGCCCGAAGAATGCTTGCCCTTTAGTGGTTTTCAGCGCTACGAACGCAGCAACAGCCGCGAGCGCCAACAAACCCAGGACACGATACAGAATCGGCTCACCAGAGAAGAACTGATTGCCGACCACGCCAACCACCACCAAAGCGGCAACCAAAAGCCACTTAAGCGGATCAAAGCGAGAATCTTTGGCTTCAGCCTTAACAGTCATTTACGAGGATCCTGTGAAAGACGTGCCAGTTTTAACTACTGTGTAAAACTGGCAGGTCAGGAGGGAATCGAACCCCCAACCTACGGTTTTGGAGACCGTCGCTCTGCCAATTGAGCTACTGACCTAAAACAAAATCAGGCCGACCATTATGCCGGCCTGATGAGGGCAGATCAACGATTACTCGATGATTTTGGCAACTACACCAGCGCCAACGGTACGACCGCCTTCACGGATGGCAAAACGCAGACCGTCTTCCATCGCGATCGGAGCAATCAGGGTGACAACCATTTTGATGTTGTCGCCCGGCATTACCATTTCAACGCCTTCTGGCAGCTCGCAGTTACCGGTCACGTCAGTCGTACGGAAGTAGAACTGCGGACGGTAGCCTTTGAAGAACGGAGTATGACGGCCGCCTTCTTCCTTGCTCAGAATGTACACTTCGCCTTCGAACTTGGTGTGCGGCTTGATGGTGCCCGGCTTGGCCAATACCTGACCACGCTCGACGTCGTCACGCTTGGTGCCACGCAGCAGTACGCCGACGTTCTCACCAGCACGGCCTTCGTCCAGCAGCTTGCGGAACATCTCAACGCCGGTGCAGATGGTCTTGGTGGTATCACGGATACCGACAATTTCCACTTCTTCCTGAATCTTGACGATGCCACGCTCGACACGGCCGGTTACCACGGTGCCGCGACCGGAGATGGAGAACACGTCTTCGATTGGCATCAGGAACGGCTTGTCGATGGCGCGCTCAGGCTCCGGGATGTAGCTGTCCAGAGTCTCAACCAGCTTGCGCACGGCAGAGGTACCCATTTCGTTATCGTCTTGACCGTTCAACGCCATCAGCGCGGAACCGATAATGATCGGCGTGTCGTCGCCCGGGAAGTCGTAAGTGCTCAACAGATCGCGCACTTCCATCTCAACCAGTTCCAGCAGCTCAGCGTCGTCCACCATGTCAGCCTTGTTCAGGAAGACCACGATGTACGGAACACCTACCTGACGGGACAGCAGGATGTGCTCGCGAGTCTGCGGCATCGGGCCGTCAGCAGCGGAGCAAACCAGGATCGCGCCATCCATCTGCGCAGCACCAGTGATCATGTTTTTCACATAGTCAGCGTGGCCCGGGCAGTCTACGTGTGCGTAGTGACGGACAGCCGAATCGTATTCAACGTGGGAAGTGTTGATCGTGATACCACGAGCCTTTTCTTCCGGAGCGTTATCGATCTGGGCGAAGTCACGCGCGGAACCACCGAAGGCTTCAGCGCAGACCTTGGTCAGAGCAGCAGTCAGAGTCGTTTTACCATGGTCAACGTGACCAATAGTGCCGACGTTGAGGTGCGGCTTCTTCCGTTCAAACTTTTCTTTAGCCATCAGACCGTCTCCCATCGATAAATTGAGCTAGTCACGCCACCATTAAAACAAAGGCAGATATCTGCATATCTGCCTTCTTAATAATGGAGCTCATGAGCGGAATCGAACCGCTGACCTCACCCTTACCAAGGGTGTGCTCTACCAGCTGAGCTACATGAGCGAACACTTTGCACAAACAACAAACTTGGAGCGGGTAGCGGGAATCGAACCCGCACCATCAGCTTGGAAGGCTGAGGTTCTACCGTTGAACTATACCCGCGGAGCTTGCAGCTCACGCTTAATTTGGTGGAGGGGGAAGGATTCGAACCTTCGAAACTCGCGTGTCAGATTTACAGTCTGATCCCTTTGGCCACTCGGGAACCCCTCCAAAGTGAGGCGGCATTTTCGTAGCATGCCATCCCACTGTCAAGCATTTCCTCATAAAAAACTTGAGGTTAGCTTCATTGACAGCAACTTTTCAGACTCACTTAGAAAGCAACCCTGCAAAGCGGGCGCCATTCTATTCAAACTAACGAGGCGTTGCAACGCTTTCGCAAGGCATTAATTGATGCTGCAACCCATTGAAGTCCTGCGCCAAAGTCCGCAGCAGCGCGTCATCGGCAAGCCGCCGACTCTGAGGCGCAATGCGCACCCAGAAATCACGGTGAGCTCGCGATAACTCACGCATCATCGGCTCATACCCCGCCTCACGCAGGCGCTGCATGACACTTTCTGCAGACTCGCCGCGCGGAAAGATCCCCAACGAAATGCCATTGGACAAATCCCCCTGGGTAATGATGTAGCTGTCGATTTTCCGCGCCTGCAACTCTTTTAGTTGACGCAGCGAAGCCTGCCGAGAGGCAAGAGGCGCCAGGTAGACCCAGTAGTCCAGTCCCGCCGGTGCATCAACAGCCTTTACCTGTGATTGAATATCCAGACTGAGCAGGCGTTGCTCTACCACTTGAGCGGCATCCTCCTGCTCAAACCCACCAAGAAAGAGACAGACCTCGGAGCCCCCCGCCGCAACTCCGCCCGACGGCTCGCGACGAACCTGAGCCCCGTCCGACTCACTGAGCAGGCGAATATCCTGCCGCGCCCCCTGATACAGAGAGAGTGGGGCCACTTCCTTCGCACGCAAGGGTGCCTGCTGCTGGTGCCAGACGTAATAGAAAAGATTGAGTACCAGCAACAGAAGAAATAGCCAGCGCATAAAAACCTCAGGACAACGGACAGACAATTGCCAAACCAATAAAAATCAGATCCGGCATCACGCGCGCAGAAGGCAGAATCTCCTTCACCAGCAGAGCATCCCCCCCCGTCAGGAACACCTGGAAATCTTCCCCCCAGTATTCTTTAGCCAGTTCAAGCTGCGTATGAACAAAACCACGCAGCATTAACGAGCAACCGCGCTCAACCGCCTCAACAGTCGAGCGCCCCGGCGTCAACGCATGAAGGGCCTGCTCGGCAGCTACATCATCGTAACGAATACGCCGAGTATGCGTTCTCAGTTGATTGCGCATTAACGGCACCCCAGGACAAATGAAACCGCCCAGATGCTCGCCATCGGCAGCCACGAAATCAGAAGTAACCGCCGTACCCAAGTCCAAGACTAGACATGCTCTGCCAGCCAGATGATAAGCACCTAATACCGCCAACCAGCGATCCAAACCAAGCCGCTCATAGTCGCTGTAGCCATTGCGCACTCCAGCGGCCACAGCGGCGGAGCGCGCACGGCAAGAAGCAATCCCAAACCGCTGCGCCAGAAGATCTACGAGCTGTGCCGTCTCATCATCACTACGCACACTGACCAGGCGACAATGCTGCAATGCCAGACCAGGGATAAGTTGCAGCACCGAAAGCAGCTGTTCAGCCGAATCGACGACGCCACCAGACAGCACAACCGAACCGGCGCCCACCAGCACACGCCACTTAATAAAGCTATTGCCGCAGTCGAGCTCAAGAATCATCGCGCAACCTCAAACTGAGCTCACCACCACTGTATTGCCGCTCAATACCATCCACCCGCAATCGCAGAGCACCCTGCCGGTCAATACCCAACACAACACCCTCAATCCGCTGCGCCCCTGCCGTCAGAACGACTGAACGCCCTTGCCACAGGTGGGCAGCCTCCCATTCAGCCTGCAACCCCACAAAGCCCTGCTCACGATGCCTCGCCAGGTAATCATGCAAGCGTTCGTTTAACTGACAGGCCAATACATTACGATCTATCAACTCACCAATCTCAATTCGCATCGAGGTCCAAGGCTGACCAATACCTTCATCGATAGCCCGCATGTTCACATTGACCCCAATGCCTATGACCACGTGACAAACATCCGCCGGATCACCAGACAACTCCAACAGGATCCCTGCGATCTTGCGGCCCGATACAAGAAGATCATTTGGCCACTTCAGGCCAACATCGGCCACACCCGCACTCCGCAGCACCTGCATCACAGCAAGGCCAACAACCAGGCTAAGCCCCTCGAGCTGGCGAGCACCACCCTCGACACGCAATACCAGGCTGTAATAAAGATTCTCCGCAAACGGACTCACCCACTTGCGCCCTCGACGACCACGCCCAGCTGTTTGACGCTCCGCCAAAACGAAGAATGGCGCTTGCGCTCCACGCTCCAAACACCTCAACGCCTCAGCATTTGTGGAGTCAATCGACTCAACAAGGAACGATGGCCAGGCCGGTGCTCCACCGAGCACAGCCAAGCGCTCCGCATCCAGCAACACTAATGGGCTAGCTAACCGATAACCTCGGCCACGCACCTTATGAACAGGCAAGCTCAATTCAGCTTCTAATTGCTGCAATTGCTTCCACACAGCACTTCGACTGATCCCAAGAGCAGCCCCAAGCGCTTGTCCAGAATGAAAGCGCCCATCCTGCAAGAGCCTCAACAACGTCAGCATGCGGATATCACCTCACAACGAGGGTGGCATCATATCGGCGCGCATCTCGATTGCATAGAAAGCTCCTACTTGGACTTTATCGACCCGAGCAGTTTCAGGCTAACGCCGTGGTGAGCCCGACCGCGCGCCGTCGCTGGTTTTTCGGCGCGCAAAGACAAACCCCCCACTCGCTTGCGCGAGTGAGGGGTTTGGAATTTAAGCTTGACGATGACCTACTCTCACATGGGGAGACCCCACACTACCATCGGCGATGCGTCGTTTC